>CAILMI010000041.1 GCA_903835255.1 uncultured Verrucomicrobia subdivision 3 bacterium | reverse complement strand
CTGCACGCCACGATTGCCAACCCACGCGTCCGGGTTGACCACGACGGCGCGCACGGAGTGACACGCCCTACCGCCACTCCCACAAATAGCGCCCCCGGATCTAAACTGTGACGCGAATTCCAGCGTGACGCCGGACCCACTTATGAAGACCAAGACTGAGACACGAATGACGCGATTGAACACGATTTTTTGGAATGTGCCAAAAGCGAGGTCTAACGCATTTACGCGGGTAGGGCGGGCAATCGTCTGCACGCCACGATTACCAACCCACGCGTCCGGGTTGACCACGACGGCGCGCACGGAGTGACACGCCCTACCTGGCCCACCGTCGCCGCGGGCAGCATCCGGCGACGGAAATCCATGAGGCAAGGCGGGTGTCTTATCCCCTTCGTTCCGCCCTGCCGGGCGGGGGGCATCGCCGCGCGATGCCCCTGCCCACTTCAGAGTTCGAACTTAGCGCAATCGGGGCGGCAGCAGGGGCGTCACGGTGGCGGGCGGCAGGTTGGTGGCTTTTACCTTGAACGCCGAGCGCAACAGCCAGTGCCGTTTGAGTCCCTGCACCATGTCATCCGCATCCACGACCGTCTGGTAGATTCCCCCTAGGAGATTGGAATGGGCCTGGACCTGCGCGTTCAGGCCGCCAGTGATGCCGGCGAGGTTGATGAGCAAGGCGGCCAGGTTCGTGTCGGTGTTCGACAGCAGCGCGTTCACATTGGTGAGGGCCAGCTGGATTTGGCCGTTGCCATTGGCACCCAGCGCCCACACGCCCAGCCCGCCCGGCTCGCGCAGCTGACCGCTGAGGAGGGCGAAATTGGTCACCATCGGGCGCGCCTCCACTAAGGTGACATTCAGGTTCGAGGTGGCATTCGCCGCGTTTGCCAGCACCACGGCCAGCGGATTGGTCAGCGCCAGGAAGTTCGGCACCGCGTTCTCGACCTGGCTGACAATTTTTTCCAGCCGATCGCCGATGGCGGGCGATTCGGCGGCGGCCAAATCCACCGGCGCACTCTGCCCGAAGCGGTAAGCTTCGTACCGCTGGAATTCCTCGCGCCACACGGCGACAATGCGCTGACGGTTGACGGTGTTGTTGTAGGCATGGACGGCATCCAATTTCAGGCCGGCAATTTTCTCCAGCAGAGACGTGTCCAGCATCGCGTAGGCGGAGAAAAGGCGGTTGGTTTTTTTATCGTAAATGTTTTGTGAAAGCTGCCACTGGTTGGTCTCCGTGGCGACCCGCCGTTCCAGCTCGGCGAGGTTGGTGAACACCGTCACCGGCTGGGTGACGCAGAAGGCGGGGCCATTGGTCGCGCGGGTGACCTCCAGCTGGCGTTTGCCGAGGAAATCCGCCGCGTTCACCTTCACGACGGAGCCCCCCGACCAGAGATAGCGGAAATACGGCTCCAGGATTTCAAACTTCACCTGGACGTTGTGCGCGTCGCGGGGCGGCTGCGGCTCCACCGATATGATGTGGCCGACTTGAAACCCCATCATCACCACCGGGTCGCCCACGTTCAATCCGGCCGAGCTTTGCAGGTAGGTCACGAATTCCGCCTTGATCTTGAACCAGCCCTTGCGCTCCGCCGTATGGTAAATGTAATACCCAAAGCCAAACAGCAGCAGCGCCGCGGCCAGAAATACAAAGCCGCCCACCGCGCGCTCCATCCGGCTCAGGCGCGTCCGCAATTGAGGGGTCAAATCTTGCAATGCCATAAGTTCAGAGGGTCGTTCAGAGGGTTGTCTCCAGCGGGATCGCCAGTAATTCTTTTACAACGGGGTCGGCGGCGGACTCCACCCCGCTCCAGCCGCCCAGGGGAATGAAGCGCCGGTCGCGCAGTAGCGAGTACTGACGCCGCGAGTGCCGCCAAGGACGCAAATCGTCGGCCGCCACCACCAAAGTCATCGGCCGCCCTCCCGGCAGCCCCCCCGGCAGCCCCTCTCCGTCCGACAGCCGGTCGAGGAAACGCAGCCACCATTGTGCCTGCCGCGCGCCCAGACCGGACAGCGGATTGTCCAGCAGCAGCAGCTCCGGGCGGAGGATCAGCGCCCGTGCGAGCGCCGCGCGCTGGCGCCAGTGAGGCGCCAGACGCGCCGGCAGGACCTCTGCCAGCGGCGCGAGCTCCAGCAGCTCCAGCAACGCCTGCACCTCGGGAGCCGCCTCCGCAAGGGACAGATTCCGGCCATATTGGAGCGGCAGGGCGACGTTTTCAGCGACGGTCAACCGGTTGAAAAGGTGCCCGCCCTGAAAAACAAACCCCGCGCGCCGCCGCGCCGCCGGATCGCCCCCACCCAAATCGCTCAGGTCCCGGCCGAACAGCTGGGAGCGGCCTGCAACGGGCGACGTCAGGCCGGCGGCCAGCATCAGGAGATCGGTTTTACCGGAATGTTCCGGACCGGCGACCACCCAGAATTCCCCCGGGGCCACCGACCAGTGCACGTCCGCGACGGTGACGGCGCCGCCGCCGCGCAGGGCCGCGACGCTCACGCCAAACATTTCGATGACCGGGATGCGGGGGATATCGCTCATGCCAGCAGATACAGAAGGATGAACAGCGCGTCGATGAACACGCAGACGACGACCCCTTGTGTGACGGCCCGCACCGCCACGCGCGAAACCTCTTCCAGCCGCAGCGGCTGCGCCAGTCCGTGATAGCAGGTGACAATTGCGATAAAAAACCCGAACGCCACCGTCTTCAGCGCCAGCAGCGCAAAGTCCAGCCAGCTGAGAGCCTCGGTGATTTGCCGGAAATAATCCCCCGGCGTCAGCGGGACATCCTGCAGGAATGCGAACAGATACCCGCTGCCCAGCGCGCCCAGGATCAGATACACCGTCAGCGAAAAAACCCCCAGTGCCATCCCGACCACCCGGGGCACGATGAGGTAATGGACCGGGTCGATGCCCAGCGCCTCCAGCGCCTCCACCTCGCCCAGCGCGCGCGCGGTGCCCAGCTCGATGACATTCGCCGTGCCCACCCGGGCGAGGACTAGCATCGCCGCCAGCAGGGGTCCGAGCTCGCGCACCACCACGATCACCATGGTCGTGCCCAGGTAACGAATTGCCCCCACTTTGGCCAGGGCGGCCACCGTCTGGCCGACCACGAGAAATCCCAGGCCCAGCGCCACAAACCCGAACATGGGCAACAGGGCCACACCCGACCGCGCCACCTCCTGACGGAAACGCGGACGGAGAACATTGGAGGCCACGTTTATTTTTTGCAGGAGGACCCCGAGCGTGATCAGGGCGAAGGCGCCCAGGCCCTGCACCGTTCGCAGGAAGAGAAGCAGTTTATGGCCGAGAAAGTCCCTGTACGACGGCGGCAGCGGCGCGAGAGGAATCCCCGGGGGATTTATCGGGTCGCTGGCTCTGGTTGGAATTCCGCGCACAACAGCAGCGTAGAAGTGCGGAAGCCCGCGGTCAAAGTTGTTTTCGTCCTTCCCCGCCACACGCTGAAGAGGGAAGGCTCCCTTCGTCCAAAACGAGTGCCGGATTGCGCGAAGAAACCGGCGGCCGTTTTCCGGGGCGGGGCCGGCAAAATGGAGGCAAATAAAACTGTCTTTCCGGCCGGAGGCGGATAAAAATTTCCGGGTGACACACGCCACCGCCCAGATCCGGCACACTGCCCTCTCCAACGAAATCCGGGGGCATGACCACGCCTACTATGTGGAGGGCCGGCAGCGGATCACCGACCGCGAATACGACCGGCTCTTCAAGGAATTACAAGATCTGGAAAAACAGTTTCCTGACCTGGCCACACCGGAATCCCCCACCCAGCGGGTCGGCGGCGCGCCCAGCGAAAAATTCACGCGCGTCAGGCACCTCCAGCCGATGCTCTCGCTGGATAAGATCGAGGCCAGCGATCACCCGACACCGGCAGAGGAACCCGACCGCGACCGGCGGAACCGGCTTCAGGACCAGGACACCCTCGCCGCCTTGCGCGCCTTTGACGCCACGCTCCGCAAACAACTCGGGCGCGACACCCTCCAGTACATCCTCGAACCCAAGGTGGACGGCGTGTCGCTGAGCGTTCATTACCGCCAGGGGAAGTTCTCTCTGGGCGTCACGCGGGGCGACGGGACGGAAGGGGACGACATCACCGCGAACCTAAAAACCGTCCGGGGCATCCCGCTGGAATTAGATCTGCAGCCGCCCCCTGCTCTGCTGGAGGTGCGCGGCGAGGCCTACATCTCCATCCAGGAGTTTGAGGCGATGAATCGGAAATCCGCCGCCGCCGGGGAGAAGGCCTTTCCCAATGCGCGCAACGCCACCGCCGGCACACTCAAGCAACTCGACCCGCGCCAGGTCGACCAGCGCCCGCTCCGCGCGGTGTTCTATGCGGTCGGAGCGGTGGACGGACTCCAATTCAAAACGCACTCGGAAATGCTCGAGGCGCTGGCCCGATTCGGGCTGCCCACCCAAAAACTGTGGTGGGTCTGCGACGGGATTGAGCAGGTCCTAAAAATTTACGAGGACAAGGTGGTCGCCCACTACGACGAGGCGAAGGATTTGCGCCGCCAGCTGCCCTATGAAATTGACGGCATTGTGCTCAAGCTGAACACGCTGGCGGACTGGGCGCGCATCCCCGGCCGCAGTCGGGCGCCGGGCTACGCCATCGTCCACAAGCCCGTGCCCTGGATCACGCCGGCGGAGACCCGGCTCAAAGCCATCACCGTCCAGGTCGGGCGCACCGGCGTGCTCACCCCGGTGGCGGAGCTAGAACCCGTCTTCGTGCAGGGCTCCACCGTGGCGCGCGCCACCCTGCATAACGAGGACGAGATCCGCCGCAAAGACCTCCGCATCGGCGATACGGTGGTCATCCGCAAGGCTGGCATGGTCATCCCGGAAGTGTTTGAGGTGGTGAAGACCAAACGCCCGGCTGGGGCCGAGGAATTCGACCTGTACCGGCACGTGGGCGGACGCTGCCCTGCGTGCGGCGGCCCGATTGCGAAGGATAAAACCCAAACTTCTCGAGGTGAGAACCGACCCCTCCCCCGTCCTGCGGACACCCTCACCCCCGCTACCCGAGGGGGTGAGGGACGGGGAGAGGAGGCGCTTGACGACGAAGTCGCCTGGCGCTGCCAGAACATCGCCGGCTGCCCGGCGCAGCTGACGCGGCGCGTGGAGTATTTCGCCCAGCGCAAGGCGCTCGACATCGAATCGCTCGGCGGCATCGTGGCGGAAAAACTCGTTGAACGCGGCCTGGTCAAGGAACCGCTCGACCTGTTTGACCTGAAGCGGGAGGGGCTGGGCAAACTTAATTTGGGCACGGACGACGAGCCGCGCACGCTGGGGGAGAAGAACGCCACCAAGATTCTCGAGGCGCTCCAGCGCGCCAAAACCGCCCCGCTATCCCGATGGATTTTTGCGATTGGCATTCCAAATGTTGGCGAAGTAACTGCCATCGATATTGCAAAATACCACAACGATTTAGAAAAAGTTGCGGAGTCACAAATGCTAGAGGGAATTAAATCATTGGGCGATTTATACGCAGCACTTCTAGCAACCTCACCATTTGTTGATAATATATCAGAAGATGAAAAGTCCTTACGGCAGGAACTATTCAAAAAGAAAAAACAGGAGTTGCTTGATTTAGGAAACCAGCTTGTCAAAAAAGGCTGGGTTCAGAAAAGTGGAAATTGGACAAAGCTTGAGGAAAAAGGCAGTAAAGCAGTTCCTAAATTCTTACCTGTCGTCGACTATGTTCCCGCAGAAAATGTTCTCGCTTATTTCGCATCCAAATTAGGAAAAAATTTGCTACACAAATTACATCAACTAGGAATCCATCCCAGATCTTCCCTTAAAGCCCCAACTAATGAGAAACTATTTGGCAAAACCTTCGTTTTGACAGGCACATTACCAACTATGTCCCGCGACGAAGCTTCAGTCATGATTCGTGATGCAGGTGGCAGCGTGACTGGCTCGATTAGCAAAAACACTGACTTTCTCTTAACTGGTGAAAGCGCCGGCTCAAAGCTTGAAAAAGCCAAACAGCTAGGCGTAAAAATCATTTTTGAAGCTGATTTTTTAAAACTTCTCGAGTCCAGTAAACCCGAGGAAAAAATAACACATAAGACCAAACAATCAGAATTGTTCTAAATGACAGACAATGAAAAAACTGATTATGTTCTGAAGCCTGTCAAATCGGCTCATAAGTCTATTACAAAGAATTTACAGCGCACAAATCTTTCACTGTGCGATACACCGACTCCCGAAATTGCTTTTGACGGTCGTTCTTTTTGTCTGACTGGTGTTTTTGAATATTCTGGCGGTAATCGCGACCTTTGTGAAGAGGCGATCCGCGCTCGTGGCGGCGTTTGTTGGCAACACCCCAATCACGACTTGGATTACCTTGTGATCGGAACTTTTGCGGAGGGCTCATGGGTACACGAAGGCTATGGACGAAAGATAGAGAAAACACTGGAGTCCAAGCGCACTGGGGCCAACTGTAAAATAATATCCGAAGCATACTGGCTTGACGCCCTTCAAAAAAACCCTGAATTATCCCAGGAAAAAAGAGTTAAGTTAGGGAGCCAATCACAAAGCAACCTAACAATCCGGTTAAGAAATGAACTAGATGAAATGCGAAAGCAACAAGCAATACTTTTTCAGATTTTACAGGAAGATTTGCCAACCGAAGTTCTCAGCAAATTATTTGGACGGTTAAGTAATTCTGGTTTGGGATTTGATTTAACGCTTCGAAAGATTAATCACCAAGTTGGGTTTTTTACAGACAAGACGTTTGTACTGACCGGCACCCTGCTAGCGCTGTCGCGCGAGGAAGCCACTACGAAGATTGAAGCTCACGGCGGCAAGGTAGCCGGGAGCTTAAGTAAGAAGACTGACTTCCTGCTCGCCGGCACAGACGCAGGCTCAAAATTTATTAAGGCCCAGGCTCTGGGCGTTCAGATTCTAGACGAGACCACGTTTTTGAAGATGCTGTCCCTCAGTTGCAGAGCCGGGGCGTCATCGTGAGGTTCATATCGCCTACCGCCACCTCAAACGACTTACCCGAGGGAGTGACCACTTGGACGACGCTTAGGTCGCTAGTTTTCCCGCTGGCATTTTTGGATTCCAACGCCAGGGTGATTTTTAGATTGTCCCGGCTGAGCAGCGTGGGGCGGATGGTGCAGCTTTTCCCTTCGCCCAGACGGACGCAGGTTTCATAGTGATTGGTCAGCGACAATTCGCCCAAATTTTTATTGGTGAGAGAAGTGGCGACCACTTCCACGTTCGCGGGTTTCTGTGCGGCCGGTGTTTTCGACTTGGAACAACTGGAGGGCATCAGACCCAACCAGGCCACCATCGCCGTCGTAAACAGTTTTGTAATCCACATAGTAAACCGCTAAAAGCATTTACCGGACCAGATTCGGACAGGGCTAAAACACCCAAAAAATGGGGTTTCTAGTCAATTATCCGGCGTTCCGGTGTCCAAAATCTGGAAAGGCTGTCCTCTCTTCTGAACTCTATCCGTTCTCGGCAACTGTGGGACAGGTGGGGCGCTCCGTGCGCGCCGCCCGGGGCCTAAGGTGACGTGGGTTGGCAACCGCGGCGGGCAAGGGACTGCCCGCCCTACCTGCCACTGTCCCACGGCTCAGTTGAACCCGAACTCCAAAATGGGAGTTCGCGCCAGGGTGGTAGGGACCGCCGCGCTGCGGCGCTCCCGTCGCCGAGCGCAGCGTCAGGCGACGAAACGAGTGTGGTGGCGCGTGAAACCTGGCGCACTTTGTTCCGCCCGCTCCGCGCGGCCGTGGACAGCGCAGCGCTGCTGTCCCTTCCATTTTCCGCAAAGGCTCGCTTCGGAATTCTTTTTTATAAACCGCTCCCGTGCTCCGGGGAACGCCTTTGCATTGACCGGGCCTGCGGGTGGGGGATATAGATGGCGGATGGATTCTTTTCAAGCCTACCTCGCTCACGGCAATGCGTGGCTGTTCCTGCCCGCGGCCGTTCTGCTGGGCGCCCTGCACGGACTGGAGCCCGGCCATTCCAAGACCCTAATGGCGGCCTTCATCGTCGCCATTCGCGGCACGATCGGGCAGGCGGTGCTGCTGGGGGTGTCAGCGGCCCTGGCGCATTCGCTGATCATCTGGGCGCTGGCGGCCGCCGCGCTGCATTTCGGGAACCAATGGAACACGGAAACCTTGGAACCCTATCTGCAACTGGGTTCCGCCGCGATGATTCTGGGCTTGGCCGGCTGGATGTTCTGGCGCACGCGGCGGGATCTGCAGGCGGCCGCGGAACACCTTCACGCCCATAGCGAATCCTTCACATTGGACTTGGGCCACGGCAGACTGGAGCTCAGCGTGTTTGAAACGGGCGTGCCGCCAGTGTTCCAGCTGCGAGCGCCCGCGGGCGAGCGCCTGCCGGCAGCTCACGCTGTGTCCTTGGAAACGCTGCGGCCCGATGGGACACGGCAGATATTTCAATTTGACCAAAAACAGGGCTGGCTGGAATCCACCGCAGATATCCCCGAACCGCATGAATTTGACGCCACCCTCACGGTCGGTCACGGCGCCCATTGCCACGTCTGCCGCGTGACGTTTCGCGAGCATGAGCACCCCCACTCCCATCCTGCAGGAGAGGACGACAGTCAGGATTTTCAGGACGCGCACGAACGCGCGCACGCCCAGGACATCGCCCAGCGGTTTGCGGGACGGCCCGTCACCACGCCCCAGATCATCCTGTTTGGGGTCACGGGCGGGTTGATGCCGTGTCCGGCGGCGTTCACGGTGCTGCTGGTCTGCCTGCAATTAAAGAAGGTGGCGCTGGGATTCGCGGTGGTCGGGGCGTTCAGTTTGGGACTCGCACTGACCATGGTGGCGACAGGCGCGCTGGCGGCGTGGAGCGTGCGGCATGCGGAAAAACGATTCAAAGGGTTTGGCGAAGCGATGCGGCGGGCCCCCTATGTCTCCTGCTCGCTGCTCGTGGGGCTGGCTTGCTTCATGGCATGGCACGGCTGGCGCGGATGGCACCCGTAATCGGCCGGCTCTCATCCGTCCAGGATCCACGCCGGGTCAGCCAAAATTGTGGCTCGTTGCGGCGAGACGGTCAGAACCTAGCATCATGCGCCCGGGCCAGAAATGCTGAACGCGTCGCCGGACATTGTCCTCAATCAAACTTTTAAACACGGCGAGATCTTCCGCCGTTGTGATGGCATCGGGCACAATATGAAAGCCCCGGACGGGCGCCTCCAGCGGACGCCATAGCCAGGAGGAATATCCGCAAATAAAAGCGACCACATAATCGCCCTCTTGACGGTGCAGATCCCGATATTCCACGCCGTCATATAAAAGGCCATTGGGATGCTCCGGCCATACCGTCCACTCGATCTCAAACGGCGGCGGAGCGGGCTGTTTCCGGGGGAGTTTTTTGGGGGTCCGTGGGTTACTTTTTTTAGGTTTTTTAGCGCTCATTTTGGTTGTGAAAAATTCAATCCGCACCGCCGCTGCCACCGTGGATTCAGGCGTTGAGATAGCGGATCACCCCCTCCGCCACCGCCTCCGTTAACCCGTGGTAAGGGTCGCAGGCAAATACCGCTTTCCGCGGAATTTCTTCCAAGAGGGGCGCCACTTCATCGTCGATGGCCACAAAGCGGCGCACCCGATGCTCCCGGCTGCGGGTCGGGGCCTCGGCGAGCCATTTTCGAATCTCTTCCCCGCGCCGGTCCAACTGGATGTCCGGGGTCCGCCCGATCACGCGCTGGACAGGCAACCCGTGCTGGCTCCAAACCCAACCCAGAACAAAGAAGGTGAACCCCGTCCGCCAGGTGGTGGAGAAGACCACCTGCGCTTGAGGGCATTCCTTGAGAATGCGCTTCATGTGGCGGACGCAGTCCGGGGCGAAAATGGCAGGCTGATGATCCTTATCCGGATTCAGAACCCCATCGATGTCGAGGAAGACGATGTCGAGCAGCATAGAATTGGTTTTATGGTTTTTGAGACGTTTCAACAGGCCCGGCGCCGGCGTGGGCGGAACGACAGCCTTCAACCTGGTTTCGGAATAGGTAGCTCGGAAATTTCAGCTCAAAATCACTGAATAATGGGCAGATCCCGCTCTCGCCTCTCCAACTCAGCCTCGCCGCGTGATCTGGATCCGCAATGGGCCTGACATGAGCCGGGTCGCTGGGAGGGCTGGGAACAGGTGGAGCAATGGGCGGCGAGGGTTTTGGCTTTTGGCGGGGCGTCACCTACGGCGCAGGTTTGAAAACCCTAGGTTTAAAAACCTATAACGAAGGTGAAATGAAGCCAAAAGCCAAAAAGACCGCCAGAAATGCCAGCGCATCGCTCGATTTTTGATCTGAATGCGCCAAGGCTAGGCCAGCGTCCGTCATTTGCGACCTGTCCCATCCTATGCGGGCGGTGATTGGGGTGGGATCAATGCCGGTTTCAAGCCTCGCTCTCGCCCGTTTAACGTAACGCCCGTTTAACGCTGCCATAAGGAACGGGAACGGAACCGGATAACGTCACGCGGCCCCAGCCGGAAGCACAATAGCAACTCCACGCCGCAAATCCGCCAAGATAGATCTGACTGGGCCCAATCAGCGCGGCGCAGGGAGAGGGGTTAATTGCCGACGTTCCAAAAGAAAACTGAATGAAACACCTAGCTTGAGATAGATCACACGGGAGGGGGGAAGGTACAATTTCACTTTTTCCCGAGCCCTCTCCTGAGGCATCCCACCGCCAGCCGGCTTTGCGGAATTCTCATATCTCGCTCCAGCTCAGATATTTTTGAAGAAATATTCGGGCACTTTGCCAGGTTCAAAACCCGTGATTGCCTGCGTTTATTTTATGATTTCATAGCCTTATAATTCCCAGATATCATACATAAAAAACTTATTGTTTAAATGGAAGGATGTAGCTTATATTCAGTTTGATTATGTTAAAAAAGATTAAAGATCGTAAACGGTTGTCCATCGATTTGGAAGCGTACCAGGATGTGAAGTCCATGCTGGAAGACGCGGTCAACGCGACGGGAAACACACAGACCGAGATTGTCATCCAATCGTTGCGGGAGCACTTGCACAAGGTTGTTCTTAAAATTCGCAATAACGCGGACGCCTTCCTCAAAAAATACAAATAAGCGACCCTCGCTTCTTTGGTGTTCCCTGCTCCGGCAATTTCAGTCCATGCCGGAGCCTTTTTAGTGAATCCTTCCATAAGATTTATAAGTTCCATAGTATTCACTGAATTGACAACAGCTCGGCCCCCCTGCTCAGGCGGATAGGCATTGGCCATTCCAATTCCCAAGGTTACCTAACCGCTCACCGAGAAGGGCTCCGCCTTTAATACGTGGGGTTTTAGATTATCTTTCAGAATAAGTTTCGTTTTTTGAGAGAGTGTTCCCGTGGACTTGATTTTGGATCAGGCTCCGGCCCCGCCGACTTTGCGTTCTCTGCGTTCTTTGCGGTTAAGCAGCCCCTCTGATTCGCGTTAATTCGTGAAATTCGTGTCAAAGTCCTGGTCTTAAAAAAGGCTCCAGCGACCCGATGACTTTGCGTTCTTTGCGGTTAACCTGCCCCCTGATTCGCGCTAATTCGTGAAATTCGTGTCAAAATCCTGGTCTTTTAATGGGGTCCAGCGTCACGCTGGCTTTGCGGTTAACCTGCCCCCCTGATTCGCGTCAATTCGTGAAATTCGCGTCAAAGTCCTTCTCTTCAAATCACGCTGGCGTGGAGGGGAATCTGTTTCAGGAAAGGAGCTGGGCCGGAAAAGCCCGCTGGCTGGCGAGTTTGAATTGATCCGCATCGCGTGTGACGAACAGATCCGGATTGATTTGCTCCAGGAGGGCGACGTGCAGGACATCGGCGCTTCTCATTCTCAAGGCGATGGCGTGTGCGGCGCTCAACTGCTGGCATTCAGTAACCGCATCGGCCATGTCGGCGTCCACCCGCGTAAAATTCCCGCGCTCGTGCCAGCGTTTAAACAACCTCCGAACGCCTTCGATCATGATTTTGTCGGGGCCGTTGCGGGCGAGGCATAGCTGACGCAGGCTGTTGTTGGTTTCAAACAAAAGCCATTCGGAAGTGACCCACTCGGCTGTGGTTTGGGCAACAAAAAAGGCCTCCGACGCCGCGTGGGATCTGTCACCGCTATAAAGCAACGACACCAAAAACGACGTGTCGGGGTAAATCCTCACTCACCGTCCTCCAAAAAGGCCTGGGTATCCATGGGCGGACAACCTGCTGTTACTTTTCCAAGCTCCGCCATCATCTCGCGGGGTGTGACCGCGATCCGCTTTGCGCGCGTCATCATCAATCCACCTTTGCGGTCGGCCACATGGACGGCTTCCCCCGGCTTGATGTTTGAGATCACGGACGGCTTCCGGGACAGCTCCCTGCTGGTAATTGTTTTCATGCTGACAACATTGTCTGACAAAGCCGGCGTGTCAATGGAGTTTTCTCAGGCGGGCGAGGGTGGCACGGCACCCAATAAACAGAGAGGCCGCACTGGGTTCTCTGTGGGGTTCGCGCCGATTCCCGCCAATCATGAAATGCTTTTCCAGAACCCGGCAATTTGAATGAACCGCCGAGGCGCCAAGGACGCCAAGGGGCAAGACCCGAGCCGGCGTACTGTCCCCGGCGGAAATCTGGGAGGTCAAATCCCGCTTCCAACAGGCCGCGATCATAGCGTGAACGCATCTTTCTTGTTGCGCTTGTGCCCAGACCCGGCGACCGCCGGGGCCGCGAGCCAAGGCTCGTCGCTCGGCCCCGGCTTGTTCTCACTCGAAGCGAAATATCCTTTATTTCAAAAACTGGATTCATAGGAATCCCTTACCTCAGAGTGGCTGGTTTTGATGCGCTCGGTGACATCGGTTTAAAATTCCCCCGCCCAAATTCGCGTCAATTCGTGAAATTCGTGTCAAAGTCCTGGTCTTAAAAATGGGCTCCAGCGACCCGCTTGGATTGGGAGTTGATTGTCCCTTTCCGTCATTCGTGTGAATTCGTGAAATTCGCGTCAAAAGTCCTGGTCTTAAAAACAGGCTCCAGCGACCCGCTGGCTTAGCGGTTGATCGTCCCTTTCCGTCATTCGTGTTCATTCGTGAAATTCATGTCTGGCTGCTGCCTATTTTTCCCCTGCAACTTCTCTTTGCCCGCGGTGTTTCAAACGCTATATTAAACCCATGAAACGCGTCGGAACCATTGCCACCTGTCTTGCGGCCGGATGCCTCTTGAATTCGAGCCTGCGGGCCCAGGACGAGGCGCTGCCCGGCAACCCCTACGCCGTCGTGGTGATGCGCAACATTTTCGGGCTCAACCCGCCCCCGCCCGTGGATCCCAATGCCAATAAACCCGCCGAACCGCCGGTGAAAGTCGTTCCCAACGGCATTATGTCCATCTTCGGCCAGCTGCAGGTCCTGTTCAAAGTGGCTGCCAAACCGGGCGGCAAAGACGCCACCTACATGCTCACTGAAGGCCAGAGCCAGGACGACATTGAAGTCATCAAGATAGACGAGAAAGCGGCGAGTGTGACATTCAACAATCACGGCGTGGTGCAGGAATTGCCGCTGGTGGTCACCCCGCCCAGTTCCACCTCTGCAGCAGCCGCTCCAACCGTCCCTGGCAGATCCCTCAGAATGCCGGGGACCGCCTCAGCCGAAAGCCCCTTTGGTAACCGGTTCCCCGTGCGCGCACGGGACGGAAGTACCCTCCGCAGCACTGACAACAATGCCGATGGAGCTAACAACGATAGCTTACGGTCTATTCCAACGCGCACCTATCAGCCGCCCACCATTCCTAACGAAGACCCCGCTCTTTCTGCCGCTGAAATTTTAATCAACACAGAGAAAATGAGATTGTCCGGGGATCCCAAACACGTAATCATGCCTCCGATACGTGGATTTAGCCCGCCGCCAGATTCTAATCCAGAACCATAGACTCTGAAACTGAGGTTTTGCTAAGGCCTCATTCAATGAGACTTGCGGGAAAGGGTGGTCAAATTCCTTCAGTTAGTGTTTCCAAATTCGTAGTAGCCCGCCGCTCTGATTGTGATTGGAGTTCTGTTACGCTAGCTAAAAGCCGCTCATTTGGGCGCGCTACCCCGAGCACCAGGAGGCCAACCGTTAGTTATCTCGATCAATGTGGCGTGATCCCCGCTTGTATCAACAGCATGATAGTGCGCCCTAAAGATGACCGGATTTATGCCCAGATGACTGACACCAGCTAATGCACCCGTATATTTCAGCCTCTCAGTAGGGCAAACTGGTCACACCCGTTGTCGTTCAAGGCAATTCAAGCATTGCGGCGGTTAACATCTGTACTATGCAGGGGTTGCTGCCCTAACTGCCGCCGGGGAGCGTGATAGTTTTGGATAATGCCGGTTCCATGAATCCCCGATCGCCCAGCGCTGGGCAGAAACGACTAGCTATTAGTGACCCTTCCTGCCGCTTATTCTCCTTACTTTTACTTATTGAGCCGCAATCAAGACACGCTTCGCAATCTGCAAACGCCTCTCACACCATCCGTTTTATCACAATTAAAAACAGATATATAACAAAAAAACCCCAGCCAATTGGCTGGGGTTTTGTGTGAAAACCTACTATTATTTGTTGCGACGGCGCAGGGCGAGCAAGCCAAGGCCAGCCAAACCAGCCAACGCCATGGTGGAGGGTTCCGGAACCGCAGTCACCTGGAGCAGGTTCATAACCAACGGACTGCCAGCAAGTGAACCATTGATTTGACCGGCATTAACACCGATAACGGTAGCTCCGGGATTAGCCGTGCTGAGGGTTTGAGAGCCCACTGAGGCACAAACGCCAAAGTAAGCATTTCCGGAAATACCAGCACCATTTACGGCCCAGTTATTCAGGTTACCCAATGCGGCCGACCAGGTGGAACCCAAGTTAGCCGACCAGCCCACCATGATGATGTTCTGGGTCGATGCATCTGCCCAATTCGCGGAGACAGCCGCTGTGTTTGCTCCGCCAACCGGAGAAACACGACCATTGGCTCCAGTGCCGTTGGTCATCGTCAAACCGGTGCTCATCCATGAATTGGCGAGAGTACCCGTAAACGCAGACAGACTTGTCGGAGCGGCCGAAAGTCCTGTGCTGGTGAGCAGCGCGTAGTAATACAAGCTGGTTGCACCACCCACTGTATTCCCCGATGTACCACCCGTGGGAGAACCCGTGGAGGCAACAAACGAAGAGTAAACCGTGGCGTTGGTCTGACCAATAAAGGCAGTCAATGGCGCAGACCAGTTAATCGTTCCTTGGGCGAAAACAGAGGCAGCGAAACCAAAGACCGATACGATTGTTGTTATTTTTTTCATTTTGTTTATTTAGGTTAGATTTATTTTTATTAGTTAGCCAAGCCATTAGTCCAATTATAAGGTATTGCAGGAATTACGAAAAAGCCCTGACCCACAGAAATATTAGGGACATTTCCGGATGTACCAGGATCAACGTAAGGAGTAGCACCATCGCCTTGATACCATTCAGGCGCACCGGCTCCGACACCATTCGGATCCGTGTTATCATAAAGGGCAACACGGTAATTATTTACCCCATTCCAAAACAAAAGAGATGTTCCCACAGAAAGATTGTTTAGGTTAGGGCCACCGCCAGAAGAATTACCATTAGTGATCGCACCTGCATAAGGAACCGTGCTAGCAACCAAGTAATTTTTACCACCCGTTGCCATGTTTATAACAGAATTGGTACCAGGAGCCACTGCAACACTCCCTGTGAACGTATTTGTGAGAGGAGTTGCCGGAATCAGGAAGAACCCTTGTCCCGGAGGCAGGGTGGGAAGAGGACTCAAAGGGGTAGCACCATCGCCTTGATACCATTCAGGCGCACCGGCTCCGACACCATTCGGATCCGTGTTGTCATAAAGGGCAGTAATGTAATTATTCACCCCGTTCCAGATAAGAACAGAGCTACCCACAGGAAGGGTAGAACCAAAAACTTCATTGATGCCATTGCTCACGCCCACCGTGAAAGGGCAAGTGATCAAATAATTTTTACCACCAGTAGGGCAAGCCAGATTAGCATATCCTACGATATTTTGGGAATAGACTTGCGCCTGAGACGAGATGACGCCAGCAGCGAGCGCAGCTGCGGCAATCAGTAGTGTTTTTGTCTTCATTTTTAGTGTGTTTTTGTTGTTTTGAACCGTGTGTGCAATGACACAATCGCAAACACCGTGTCACCAGTCAACTTTTATTTCAATTATTTTTGAACCCGGCTTTAGGCGCGAATTTAAAAAATAAATAGCTTATATCACTACTGTCCCGTTTAGCTTTTGACGACAGCGATTCGGCGCGTTTTTGAATCAATGACCTCCAGCGCGGTATACTTACGCTACAAGGACGGCGGGCGTTGTTGTTTTGTTTGTTTCTTGTGGGCCGGTTTTTTGCTTTTGGTTTTCGTCCCGACGCCGGCGGCGCTGGGCAAGTTTTTTTACGCGTCGTTGCTCGACGAGGCTTGGCCGCAGTCCATCATGGGCTTGCTGAGGGGTAACTTAGTCGATGCCTGAATG
>CAILMI010000040.1 GCA_903835255.1 uncultured Verrucomicrobia subdivision 3 bacterium | reverse complement strand
CCTAGCCCGTCGCCGATATGGTGGCGGGTTTTTTATTTGTCTAGCTCTTTCAACTTCGCCGCCACGTCTTGCGCGAAATGTTCTTCAAGCATTTTGATGTTGTAAATGTTTGGGAAGATAACGACGGCATCGCGCAATGAGCGCAGCATAGACCGATAACCCTTGCCGTCTGTAATCCAAACTAGCTCCGTTTTATGTTCCTGCATACCATGCAGAATCCCGCCGTAACTCCGTTTAATTTCCGTTGGCTTTGAACCGCTGACAGTGTAGAAGTTTATTTCAATGCCGATGATATGCTTGCCATCGCGGGTTAATGTAAAATCAACTTTCTTGCTCAGGCCGTCGCCGTAATACATGACTTGTTCTTCTAGGACAGTCAAACCTAGCGGCGTTGCTATCCGTTTGAGTATAGGAGCAACCACAAGCCGAAATTGTTCGCCGCCGATGTTCTTGCGCCGATTGGTTTCGAGTCCAACTTGAACACCTAAGAGCAAGTCTTGTAAATCTTCCCTGTCGAGTAGCTTTCTAAATCCCAAGTCATTTAGCAGGCTGGCAAGATAGGCCGCTTGTTCCTGTGAGCCTTTTTGAATCTCTAGCCCCAAGATTTCGACATTCAAATCATCTTGGCGCGAGACAAAATCATTATTGGTATGTCCAAGAAGTTCAAACGCGCATTTAACTAATGGCGTTGGGTTATCATGGGCTAAAATTGCGTCCCTTAGTTCAACCAAAAAACATTCTTCGCTTAGTTTCTTCGCTGCAATCACTGTGTAAAACTCCAGTGATTCTTTTAAGCCTTCCGTCTTGCTGTCAATACTTGCCCAATCAATGAAGTTTGCGCGGGGGATTACACCTGGCATGATAGTTTCCAAAAATTTGGTGACAAATTCTTGCGGCTTGGTGATGTATTGAAGACGGCTTTGCATAATTATTTCCCTTCAAGTTTTGTTCCGAATAAATCTTTTGCGCTGTTAGACTCAGCCTCTATCCGCTTTGATGCTAGATTGACATGGCTAGGGTCTTCTTCAACCACTACGCAACGCCTGCCTATCCGCATTGCTGATATGGCAGTTGTCGCGCTCCCTGCAAATGGGTCTAGCACTAAATCGTTTGGTTTTGTGGATGCGAGCAAGCAACGCTCAATTAAAGCTATCGGCTTTTGCGTTGGATGCTTGCCAGATGCTTTTTCAGACTTTGAAGGCGCAGTAAATCGCCAGACTGTCTTCATTTGCTTTCCGCCGTTAGCTTTCCGCATATCTGCATAGTTAAACAGATGCTTGCTTTTCTCATTCTTAGCTGCCCAAAGCACTGTCTCGGTTGAATGGGTAAAGTAGCGGCAAGAAAGGTTTGGCGGGGGGTTTGGCTTTTCCCAAGCTATATCATTTAGAATCTTGAAACCAAGCTGCTGCATCGCATAGCCAATGCTGAAAATTACATGATGCGTTCCGCTTACCCAGATAGTCCCGTTTGGCTTTAGCAAGCTCTGGCATCGCCGTAACCATTCCATGTTAAATTCGTGGTTGTATTCATAGCCTTGTGACTTGTCCCAATCTCCCTTGTGAACTTTAACCATTTTTCCCGCGTGGCAAGTAATGCCGCCATTAGATAGAAAGTAAGGCGGGTCTGCAAAAATAGCATCAAAGCAACCGTCTTTGTGCTTCTCAATTATTGAATCCATTACTTCTAAGCAGTTGCCTTTGTAAAGCCAGACGCCTTTTTGGGCGTTTGAAAGGTAAAGCTCAGGCAATGGAATGTTGGCGTTAGCTTCTGCTGTGTCTTTTGGCTTTAGTTGCCAATCGTCCAAGACTTCTACGCGGTTAATTAGCTTGGGGGCAGGTGCATTTTCCACCTTGGCGGCTTTTTTCATCGGTCAATATGGATGCCAGCGGGTAGTTTAACGGCAACCCTGATACTTTTTGAGTCTAGGAAAGTCTGCCTGCAAATCTTTCCATGCGAGCCTATCGGCTTTAGCATCGGAATTGCCGTCTTCCAAGTGAAAGCAAAAAGCAAACTCCCAAGCGTGATTTTCCTTGGGGTTCAATTTTGCGATGCGTTTATTTTTCATGCGGTAAGCAGACTAAATGTAGTTGCCGTGGTCAATTTAATTCCCGCCGCATAAGCTCGCCAGACGGCGCAGGATGCGTTTTGATTGCCAACTTGACCGAACGGGCAGAGGGTGGCAGATTGCAGCGCATAGCGGCAGGGCTAAACTTCAAAATTCCGCTGTAAACAGTGGATTTCATCCATTCTTCTAAAAAGGTAGTCGTTTATCGTCCCGGACTGCATGAAGGGTTCAGTGACGGCGCTGGTGAGCGCCGTTTTCCAGCCGAGCGTCATGGCCCAGAGCAGGCGCAGCGGTTCGTCCTCCTCCGGCAATCCATAGGCAAGCGTTTTCTGCGACCACGCCAGGAAACGGTCGCTCCAAGGCGGCGCCAAGGAGCGGGTGGAACGCAGTTGCCAGTCGGCGGCGGAACCGGTCTTGAGCTGGAAATAAATCCCCTGCCGTTGCAGGTACGCGCGGTAATCAAAAAGCCCCGGGGCCGGCGGTCGCGGCGGAGGGCTGAGGACGCCGGAAATCTCCACCGTCTGGCCGGCAAAAAAATGTGGGGGGAGCGTGCCGGGAGTTGTCACCAAGACGCTGCCGAGGGCGGGTTGCCAGCCGTTGGTGCCTTGAAGTTCGCTGAGGCGCACCTCGGCCAGCGTGTGTTCGGTTTGCCGACCGTCGCGTTCGAGAATTCTCAGGCCTGGGGTGTCTCCCAGCGTCCCGCGAATGGTCACGAGGGCGGGGGAGTCGCCGGCCCGCGCGCGCAAATCATGCGGCGAGAGGGCGCCGCTTTGAACCGTCAGATGGGTCCAGCCTGCGAGGGCGAGCAGCGGCCCGATCAGCAGCGGTCGGAGTTTTTTGAGGAGGAGGGCGGGGAGGAGGATTAGGAAGGCGGCGGCAAACAGCGCCACGGGCGGCAGGTAAAACGTTTCGGCCAGAATCAATCCGGCGGCGTACCAGATCACCGAAGCGGCGAGCGGATGCTTCATGGCGGCGGCGAGCGGAAGCGCCTCCGAAAATGACGGTAAAGCCAAAAGGTCAGCAGGCCGATGGCTCCCCCCAGGGTGTCGATCAGCACATCTGAAAACTGCGCCGTCCGCCCCGGCACGAACCCCTGATGGACCTCGTCGGTTGCGGAATAAAGAAAAACAAGGAGCAGTGTGCCGCCGACTTTCGGCCAGGACCAGGAGGACAGACCGTCGCGGGAATGATGCAATGCCCGCCAGAGCAGCAGCGCGAGCAGGGCGTATTCCGTGAGGTGACAAATTTTCCGAAAGATATAGTGCAGCGTCTCGATGTGTGGCAGGGGGAGGTGCGGAAACAGCCAGCGCAGCAGCGGCTCAAACAGGGTGGAGGAACGGTGCGCCGACTCGGTATCGCCAGAGGCGGTGAAAATCACGGCCATCCACACCAGCGCGGGCAGCCAGTATTTGAAGAATACGCGTCCTTGTGACACGCCCGAAGCAAACCGGAACCGGGATGGCGAGGCAATCAGAATGTGATTCAATTTGCAAAGCCGGCAGTTTTTTGGCAGAAAAAGTCTTGGATGAAAAAGTTGTTACTCTTCAGTCTGGTGCTGGTTTGGGCGATTGCCGTGCCCGCCTCTCCGGCGATGGATCCGTTCGTGCGCCTTCATTTCATTGGCGCTGAGCGGATTTTATCGGATACGAATTCCGCCGCCTTCACCAATTTTTTCTGTTCTGCCGAGGCGCAGGCGGTCCGGGCTCAGACGCTGGACAAGCTTTCCCGCGCGCTGGTTCGCTGGGGGAACGGCCCCGAATTCGCGGGGGCGGGGGCAGAGTCACTGCGGCCGTTGCTGGAGGATCTGTTCCGGGCGGAATGGTTTTTGGATGTGCGCAGCAGCCCAGAAGGTTCCCTGGCCTTTGCTCTGGCTCTCCGGCTGGAAGCCGGCCGCGCCGCTTTCTGGCAGGATGCCCTCGCCGCCGTCATGGAGGCGCAGACTAAAATCGCCCCCCAAAAAATCCCGGGCGGCTGGCAGTGGAAGCGATCCCCGGCATCCCATCCCCTCCGTTTTGTCCGCGCGGGCGATGGGTGCGTGTTCAGTTGTGAGCCGGATGATGGCGTCCTCAGCAAGGGGGCGGCGGCGGCGGTGTCCGCCCCGGGGGCCCGCTCGGATTGGCTGAGCCTGGACGTCGACTGGCCGCGCTTGGCAAAAAGATTTTCGGCGAGATTTCCGGCGCTGAGCGCGTTGGATATTCCAGAGACCCGGTTGCGGGTGGTGGGGCGCGACGGCAATCTGCGATTGGATGGGAAGATAATTGCGGGGGAGCCGTTCGCGTTCACGCTGGATTCCTGGCGGATGCCGACCAATACGATTCATCAGCCCGTGATCAGCTTTACCGCCCTGCGCGGCCTTGCGCCCTGGCTTCAGCGGCAAGCCTGGGCGCAGCCGTATTTAATTTCGCCCGCGCCGAATCAGGTTTTCTTCTGGGCGCTGCAAGGGATCCCGTTCCAGACGTATGCCGCCGTGCCGGTGCCGGACGCGTCTGCCGCACTGGTGCAATTGCATGAGCGGGCCGCCGCCGGTTCGACGAACTGGCACAGTCAGATGGCCCTCCCCATGTCCATGAGCCTGTCCGACCGGGAGATCACCTGGGTCGGCCTGCCGTTTGTCGCACCCCATGTTCGGGTAGTGCGCGAGGCGTCCGGTGATTTCCTGCTGGGCGGGCTGTTTCCAAATGCCCCCCGGGGAAAACCGCTGCCGCCGGAATTGCTCGCCCGGCTTGCGACTGCAAACCTGGTTCTTTACCACTGGGAAATCACCGCCCAACGGCTGGAAATGCTGCTGCAGCCCGCTCAGCTCACGCTCATGGCCACCCGGCATAAGCAGTTCGACACCGAATCTGCCGCCGGCAAATGGCTGAATCACGTCGGCCCAACACTCGGTAACAGCACCACGGAAATTACCCAGACGGCGCCCAACGAACTCACCTTCACCCGCCGGGCTCCCGGCGGTCTGACGGCCCTGGAACTGTTCGCGCTGGCCAACTGGTTGGATGCGACCAATTTTCCCGGCTGCGACCTGCGGTTGCCGCCGCCCCGCCGGGTCCGGAACCTGCCTCCGTCCACCAAGGGGGCCAGCGCTCCCGTCCTCCCCGCCCCCCACTGATTATGCTTAAACTTGGCGTCAACATTGATCACGTCGCCACCCTGCGCGAGGCGCGGTACCGCGGACAGAGTGGCGGTGAGCCTAGCCCCGTGGAGGCGGCGCGCATGTGTGAGGCGGCCGGGGCGCATGGCATCACCGCGCACCTGCGCGAAGATCGGCGGCACATCCAAGACCACGACATTCTCGACTTGCGCGAGAAAATCGAGACGCGGCTCAATCTGGAAATGGCGAACCTGCCCGAAATTATTGCCGTGGCGCTGAAGGTGCGTCCGGCCATCGTCTGCATCGTGCCCGAACGGCGTCAGGAGGTGACCACGGAAGGCGGCCTGGACGTGGTGGCGGCCGAGAAGTCCTTGGCGGAGATGCGGATGAAAATGAACGACGCAGGCATTGAGGTGAGCCTTTTCATCGCGCCGGATGAGAGCCAGATTGCGGCGGCGGCGCGGACGGGTGCGCAGTTCATCGAGCTTCACACCGGCCGGTTCGCGGAACATTTTTCCAAATCCGGAATCTCAACGGTGGCATCGGAAAGGGAGTTGCAGCGGCTGGTGTCCGGGGCGCAACAGGCCCAGGCGCTCGGCCTGAAGGTGAATGCCGGGCACGGTTTAAACTACGACAATCTGCCGGCGCTGTTTCGCGTCCCGCATCTGGTGGAACTGAACATCGGCCACAGCCTGGTCAGCCGCGCGGTTTTCACCGGACTTCAGAAGGCCGTGCATGAGATGCTGGCCCTCATGAAGGGATACGGCGCGTGATCCTCGGCACCGGCATCGACATCGTCGAGGTGGCGCGCATCGCGGCCTCATTTGAAAAATTCGGCGAGCCGTTCCTGAGCCGGATCCTGCTCCCGCAGGAGATCGCCTATTGCCTCTCACATAAAACCCCCGCGCCCTTTATCGCCGCCCGCTTTGCGGCCAAGGAGGCGGTCTCCAAGGCGTTTGGCACCGGCTTTGGCGCGGCGCTGGGCTGGCAGGATGTGGAAATTGGCCGCCGGGAATCGGGCGCCCCGTTCGTGGTGCTGCACGGCAAGGGCGCGGACTTGTTCGCGGCGCGGGGCGCGCGGCAGCTGCTCGTTAGCCTGAGCCACACGGAACAGTATGCCGCCGCTACGGCGGTTCTGGAGGGCTGACGCTTTGCGGGGCGGGCTTCAGGCGGGCCGGATTATTTCATGGGCGCTGGAAGGATTCCCCCCGGCACCGGGCGGGCAGGGGAGAGCTGGATTTTCTCGACATGAATCTGGGCAAGGTCGTTCTGGCCGAGCTGAAGGAGGTGGGCGTTGGCGTAGAGGTCGAGGTTGGGTCGGAACTGCGGGGCGTCGAGCATGCGGCGTTCGCGGTCGAGTTCCTTGTTGGACAACATGTCGAGCGCCACGGGATCGCGGCTGAACCAGAGCTGGTTCAACACGCAGGAATAATGCAGGAGGCTGCGCGCGCCCCCCTCGTATTGGCCAATGAGCGCATCGGTGATGTTGAGCACCACGCGGTCTCCGAGCAGGGGCCGGGCGTAGAGTTCCGGCACGGCAGCCGCCAGGCGATAGGGGTCGGCTTCAAACCGGCGCGTGTTGTCCACGCTGCCCAGGGCGAGCCCGTAAAGATGGCCGCAGACCCCGGCAGCCTCCTGGTTGAGCAGGGGCGCGAGGCTGATGATCCGGGTCATCCGCTGGCTGACGAGCCGGGAGAAAAAAGATTTCCGACCGGCCCCCGCATTGGTCTGGCCGAACTCCAGGTCGCTCCAGATCAGATTTCCCAGAATGGCGGTGTCCGGCTGGTAAAAGCTCGAGGGGTCATAGCCGGCCTCCAAGCTGCCGGCGATGGGCACGCCCCATTGCGCTGCCAGCCGGAAAAAACCGGCCGCGCGCAGATCGTCCTCGCGCTTGTCCCAGATGAGGAGGTTGGTGGCTGGGATTCCGGCCGCGATGAGGCCTTGAATGACGGCGGCGACGACGGCGGGTCGGGTCCCCGACAGCATGCCGGGTTCGGAAAACACCTTGAGGCCGATGACCTCGTTCGGAGAAACGAGGCTGCGCCACGCCTCGGCCGCAGTGGGTTTGCCGGTGAGACGGGTGAGGCCAGAGTCCACCATCTGCTGGACCACTGCCGGGGAGGCCTGGAAATCCGTGATGGCTCCCGGGTTTTCAACGCTCACCACCTGTGCGTGGCCGGCGAGGACCGGGGGCGCCTCGCTGGCGCGCGCGGGTCCGGGGGCGAGGCAGGGCAGAAGGGCCGCGGCGAGGCGGAAGAACAATCCGACGAATTGAAGTGGTGCGTTTCTTGACACTTGCAAGCGCGGATGCTAACACCATCGCCGATGCTGGCAAAAAAAATCTTCAGTCGTTCCGGAGCGCTCCTAATCCTGGCGCTCGCCCTAGTTGTCGCCGGATGCACCCCGCCTGGCCCGCGCGCCTTGCTGAGGGGAAAGACGTTTCTGGAGCGCGGGGATCCCGCCGCCGCCGTGGAGGAATTGAAAACGGCCACTGCCCTGCTGCCCGCCAATGCGCAGGCTTGGAATTATCTGGGCGTCGCCTGCCAGCGCGCTGGACAGCCGGCTGAGGCGGCGATCGCCTATCAGCGCGCCCTGGTCCTCGACCGGGATTTGATGGAGGCGCATTATAATCTCGGTTCGCTCTGGCTGGAGCAGAACCGGCTGGCGGAGGCCAAGACGGAGTTTACCGCCTACACCCTGCGTCGCAGCAACGCGCCGGAGGGCTGGCTCCAGCTGGGGGCGGCCCAGCTGCGCGCCGGTGATTTCATTGCGGCGGAGAAAAGCTTCGGCACCGCTCTGGCGCTGAGCCCCAACAATGCCGAGGCCTTGAATGGACTGGGGCTGGCGCGTCTCCAGCGCGGTCGCCCCCGCGAAGCCTCCCAATTTTTTGCCAGCGCCGTTCAATATCATCCCGACTATGCGCCTGCTCGTTTGAATCTGGCCACGGTGGCGCAGCAGGATTTGCACGATGTCCGGCTCGCGCTGCAGCATTACCAAGCGTATCTGGCCCTGGATCCGCGTCCCGAGAATTGGGAGGCCGTGAACACGCTCGCCCGAAATTTGGAGGGGAAATCCTCCCCCGCGGCAGCTGCCTCCCCCGCTGCCTCGCCCGCACTGCGCGCTTCCGTTCCTGTGCCTTCACCCGTGGCTGCCGAAATAAAAATATCCTCCGTTCCCCGTCCGGTGGTATCGCTCAAGCCGGTAATTCTGAGGGAAAGCCCCAGTCCGGCGCCGCGCTTGGTGCCGCCCGCGCCGGCGGCAAAGGTCAAAACGGAACCGGTGGCGGTGGCGCCGGTTGCCCCCCCGCGCGCTGCCGTTGCGCCCCCCGCCCTGGTTGCCCCGGCGACCTCTTCCCTGCCTGAACATTATGTGAAAACCGGGGTAACCCCGCTGCCGCCGGCGGGGTCGGCCCCGGCCGGCGCGCCCTTGTTGCCTCCGAAGTTTAATCTGCCCGCCCCCGCCCCGACCATCGCTGCTTCAGTTGAAAAACCCGCCCCCGCGGCGCCGGTCTTGCCGCGTTACCTGTATGTGTCGCCAGCCAAGCCGGCGCCGGGCGACCGGGTGGCGGCGGGGTATGCGTTCTCAAAGGCGCGCCTCTTTGAGCAGGGGTCGCATTGGACCGAGGCCCTGGAATGGTACCGGCGGGCGGCGGCCGCGGACCCCAGCTGGTTTGAGGCCCAGTACAATCAGGGGGTGCTCGCGTACCGGCTGCGCAATTTTCCGGCGGCGTTGTCGGTCTATGAAAAGGCGCTGGCCCTGCAGCCGGGTTCCGCGGATGCGCGTTATAATTTTGCGCTCACGCTCAAGTCGGCGGGCTATGCCACGGATGCGGTGAATGAGCTGGAGAAAATTGCGGCGGCCAATCCTGCCGAAGTCCGCGCACATCTTGCGCTCGGAAACCTCTATGCGCGACAGTTTCGCAATCCGAGCTCGGCGCGGAAACATTATTTGAAAGTGCTGGAACTCGATCCGCACAATCCTCAGGCCGCCGATATCCGCTACTGGCTGGCGGCCAACCCCGCCTGAGGCGGCTGGTTGCTTCCGCTCCCGTCGGCGCCGGGCAGGGTGAAGAAAAACGCCGCGCCTTGGCCGGAGCCGCTTTCGGCCCGCACCTCGCCGCCGTGGCTGTGGATGATGTGCTTCACGATGGAAAGCCCCAGGCCGGTGCCGCCCTGATCCCGGGAGCGCGCCTTGTCCACCCGATAAAACCGCTCGAACACCCGGTCCAGCGCCTCGGCCGGGATTCCGGGGCCGTCATCCCGCACCGCGATTTCCATCCAGCCTTCGGCGGTTGTTTTTCCGCTGACGCGCACCGAGCCTTCCGGCCGTCCATATTTAATGGCGTTATCCACGAGGTTGGAGAGGACCTGGTCGAGGCGGTTGATGTCGGCGTTGGCGGCGAGTTCCGGCAGTTCATTGACGAGCTGCACGCGCTTCTGCTCCGCCCGGGAATGCAGGTCGGCGAACACTTTGTCCGTGAGCGCGCGCAGGGCCACCGGCTGCCGTTGCAGCTCCACCCGGCCGGATTCGAGGGCGGAAATGGTGAGCAGATCTTGAATGAGCAGATCGAGCCGCTCGGCATTGCGCTCGATGATCCGGAGGAAGCGTTCCGCGACCTCGGGATTGTGGCGCGCGCCGTCCAGCAGGGTTTCAACGTAGCCCTTGATGAGCGACAGGGGCGTGCGGAGTTCATGGCTGACGTTGGCGACAAAATCCTCGCGCGTGCGTTCGAGGTGTTTGATCCGGGTGAGGTCGTGAAACACGAGGATGGTGCCTTCCCGTTTGCCGGCGGCATTGGTGATGACGGCGGCATTGACCTGCAGCCAGCGCCCGGCCAGTTCGGGCAGTTTCAATTCATGATCAAAAACCTGGCCTTCTGTTTCGACGCGTTCCACCAGGCGGGCGAGCTCATGCAGGCGGAGGGCTTCCAGAATGGTTTTGCCGTGCAGCTCGCTTTTCAGGTTGAAGAGGTTTTTGAAGGCGCGGTTGGCGAGGTCGATCCGGTGGTTGCTGTCGAGCAGCAGCAGCCCCTCCAGCATGGAATTGAAAAGGATTTGCTGCCGGGCCTGGGCCTGGTGGGTGGACTGTTCCTGCCGGTGGCGGGAGGCCTCCCTTTCGTCAAGCAGTTGCCTCTGCTGGCGACGGAACTGGCCGCGCCACCAGAAGTGAAGGCCAGCGCCCCCGCCCAAGGCCAGAAGAGTCAGCAGCGGCCACATGGGTTGGAAAATTGAAGATTTAAAAACAGCGGGCCTTCCGCGTCAAACGCCCGGAGGCGAGTGCTGCAGTTGGGGGGTCGATGGGCCCGTTTCACTCGACAAACCGATAACCGACGCCGCGCACGGTGTCCAGATGCTTTGAGGCCGGGCCGAGCTTTTCCCGCAACCGCCGCATGTGGGTGTCCACCGTGCGGGTGTCAATCAGGCTGTCATATTCCCAGACGTCGCGGAGCAGATGGTCGCGGGATTGCACGCGCCCGGCGCGCTGCGCCAGCAGGGTAAGGAGTTTGAATTCGGTCGCCGTCAGGTCCAGGGGCTTGCCCTTCCAGTTGGCAAGGTGCCGCGGCACGTCGAGAACCAGGTCGCCGAAGCGCATCTGTTCCCGTGGCTTTTCCTCCGCCTGGCCGCGGGCGAGGATTTTTTTGATGCGGAGCAGCAGCTCCCTCGGGCTGTAGGGCTTGGTCAGGTAATCATCCGCGCCAAGTTCAAGGCCGAGCACCCGGTCGATTTCCCCCGCCTTGGCCGTGAGCATCAGAATGGGCATGCGGCGGGTGGCCGGATCCAGCCGCAGCGCTTTGCAGATCTCGAAGCCGTCCATTTCCGGCAGCATCACGTCCAGCACAATCAGATCGGGGGATTGCGTCCGCGCTTTTTTCAGCGCCTCCGCCCCGTCCTCGGCGGTGGTCACGGCGTATCCGGCCTGCTTCAGGTTGAACTCCACCAGTTCCACCGCCTCCGGCTCGTCATCCACGACCAGTATTTTCTGCTTCACATGTGAATCATGTCACGCCCCGCGGTGGTGCACAATTTCAATCCGGCAACAACCCGGTGACAATTTAGTGACGAATGCCCGGGGCGGTGTCGCCCCGCATGGGCGATAAAAAAACCATTGATGCCTCCGGCGGGGTGTGAATACACTTTTCCCGTCATTGGATTATGAGCAAAACATTGTTTCTTTCCCCGCCGAGCTTTGAAGGGTATGACGGCGGCGCCGGCGCGCGCTACCAGACGCGGCGCGAGGTCACCAGTTACTGGTACCCCACCTGGCTCGCGCAGCCCGCGGCCCTCGTCCCCAATAGCCGGCTGCTGGACTGCCCGCCGCACGGCATCAAGAAAGACGAATGCCTTAAAATCGCGCGCGAATACGATCACGTCATCATCCATACCAGCACCCCCTCGCTGCGCAACGATTGCAAGGTGGCCGAGGCGATCAAGGCCCAGCAGCCCGACACCCGGATCGGCTTCGTCGGCGCCCACGCCGCCGTCCTCCCCACCGAAACGCTCAAGGCCTCGTCCGCAATCGATTGGGTCGGCCGCAAGGAGTTTGATTACACCTGCAAGGAGGTCGCCGAGGGCCGAGATTTTTCTAACATCAACGGGCTTTCCTACAAGGACCGGGATGGCAAGATCAAGCACAACGCCGAGCGCGAGCTGATCCATGACATGGACGCGCTGCCGTGGGTGGCGGATGTCTACCGCCGCGACCTGGACATCCAGAAATATTTCAATGGCTACCTGCAGCATCCCTACATGAGCATGTACACCGGCCGCGGCTGCCCGGCCCAGTGCACCTTCTGCCTCTGGCCGCAGACCATCGGCGGCCACAAGTATCGCGTCCGTTCCGCCCAGAATGTCGCCGATGAGATGGCCTATCTGAAGAAGGTGTTTCCCGAGGTGAAGGAATTCTTTTTCGACGATGACACCTTCACGGCGAACCTGCCGCGCGCGCGGGAGATTGCCAAAAAAATCGCGCCGCTGGGCCTCACCTGGTCCTGCAACAGCCGGGCGAACATTGATTACGACACCATCAAATCGTTCAAGGACACGGGGCTGCGCCTGTTCCTGGTCGGCTATGAGAGCGGCAACGACGACATCCTGACGCGCATCAAGAAGGGCGTGACCATGGCCGAGATGCGCCAGTTCACCAAGGCCTGCCACCAGGCGGATGTCCTCATCCATGGCACCTTCATCCTCGGACTGCCGGTGGAGACGCCCCAGAGCATCCAGAACACCATGGATTTTGCCAAGGAGCTGGATGTGTTTAGCATTCAGGTCTCGCTGGCCGCGCCGTATCCCGGCACAGAATTGTACGAGATGGCCAAACAGAACGGCTGGTTCACCAACAAGGACAAGACCGACCTGTGTGAAAGCGGCGGCCTGCAGCAAAGCACGCTGGAATATCCGGGCCTGAGCAAGGACAAGATCGCCGAGGAGCTGGACCGTTTTTATCGCGGCTATTATCTGCGCCCCAAACCCATTCTGCGCATCATCAAGACGATGCTGGAGGACAAGGATGTGATGGTGCGCCGCAGTCGCGAAGGCTTCGAATTCTTCAAGAGCCTCAGCCAGCGCAAGGCCGACCGCGCCGCGCGCGCGGTGTCCGCCTAAAAAGTTCAATCTCAAATCCTCCGGGCGCGTCGGTCGGGGTTGAAGCTCGGATCGACGCCCCATTCAGCGCTCCCGACTTTTTGGCCAATGATTCTGCGCAGTTCGCTCAGGGGAAATAAGCGGAACTGGACCCTGGCCCGTGTTGGCTCGCGGAAGTTTTTGAGCGTGTGGTTTGCGCGGGCCGGATTTAGACTGTTTCCATGACCGAGCCAGAGTCATTGCAGTTTTTGGGTGTGAATCAAGTGCGCGGACGGGGCCGGCCGCTGCTCTATTTTTCAGGCTGCGACTATTATCGATTCGCCCGGGATCCCGCCCTTGCCCGCGCGATGCGCGTTTCGCTTGCCGAACACGGCTTGAATGTGGCCGCCTCGCGTGCCACTACCGGAAATCATAAAATCTACGGGCAGCTCGAAAAAGAGCTCGCCGGATTTTTTGGGGCGGAAGCCGCCCTTATTATGCCGGATGGGTATCTGGCTCCCGTGGCCGCGGCCCAGTCGCTGGCGGGTGAATTCACCCATGCGTGGGTGGACGAATTCGCCCACGGAGCGCTGGCGGATGCCGCGCGGATGCTGGAGTGTCCGGTGAAGCAATTCAAACATCATCATGCCGCGGACCTGGCGAGGCGGATTTCCAAATGCGGACGCACTGCCCGTCACATCGTCCTGACGGATGGAATGTTTTCGCACGACGGCTCGGTGGCGCCCTTGCGCGACTATCTCAAAATCCTGCCGGCGCGGGGAATTGTGCTGGTGGACGACGCCCACGGTGCGGGGGTTGTGGGGGCGACGGGAAGGGGTTCGTTGGAGCACGAAGGCGTGGGGCGCGAGCGCATCGTCCAGTGTGTGACCTTGAGCAAGGCGTTCGGCGTGTATGGCGGCGCCGTGCTGGCGTCCCGCGCGCAGCGGGACAGGATAGTTGAGCGCAGCCGATCGTTTACCGGCACCACGCCGCTGCCGCCGCCGCTGGCGGGTGCCGCGCTGGCCGCCCTGAAACAAATGCGGGGGAGTGCGGCGAGGCGCAAAGCGCTTTTGCAAAACGTATTTTTAGTGAGGACAAAATTAACCGGTGCGGGCTGGGCTCTTTCTGAAACGCCCGGGCCCATTGTCCGGCTCCCCGTGATGTCCGGTCCGGAAGCGAATCTCTTAAAAAAGCGTTTGCTGGCAGCAGGCATCTATCCTCCGTTCCTCCGGTATGGAGCTGCGTCGGCGCAGGGGGCCTTCCGTTTTGTCATTTCCAGCGAGCACACCCGCAGGCAGTTGAAATGCCTGATCGCCGCGCTGGTGTCTTTCAAGTCGCGGCGGGATTAGAGCCGCAGGAAGATTTGTCGACGGTAGAGAAAGTGGGCAAACCAGAGGAACAGCGCAATGGAGAGGGCGGCGATGATCAGATCTCCGGAGCCGGAGGTCACGTGCGTGTCAAAAAAGCTTTTCACGGGTCCGCCGGCAAGCCGCCGGGCCAGTTTTTCAAACCCGAGCCCGCCCAGAAAATTGCTCGTCAGATAGATGGCGAGCGGATTCATGCCGATCCATACAAAGGGCTGGCACCACCGCTGCCATTTTTTAACGTCGATGATCCAGTAAAATAAGCCGAGCAGAATCGCGCTGTAGCCTCCTGCCACCAGGACGTACGAGGACGTCCAGATTTTTTTGATGACCGGAAATTCCATTCCCCAAATCCAGCCCAGCGCCACGGCCGCCGCGCCTCCGCCCAGCAGGCCCGCAACTTTTTTCCCGTCGGGCCAAGATTGGTTCCGGATCAGCAGGCCGGCAAAAATCCCCAGGAGGCCGCTGGCCAGCGCGGGCAGCGTGCTTAATAAACCTTCGGGGTCGTAAGTCCCGTCGTATTTTCTGCCGGGCAGATATTTCTGGTCGATATAATCCGTCAAGTTGACGCCTTGAAGGTAGGAGCCCCGGAGCCGGTTGGTGCTGCCCATGTTCAGTTGCGAAATGTTTTTGTACCCGGCTTCTTTGGTGATGACGGCGCTGCCGCCCGGCGTCGGTCGCACGTCGGGGAAGGGGACCCGCGCGAGCATTGCCCAATAGCCCAGCAGCAGCGCGGCGGCGACCGCCGCAAGACCGCGGGTCCGCAGGAAAATGAACAGGAGGCCGCCCGCGGTGTAGCAGAGCGCGATCCGGTTGAGCACGCCCATCAGGCGCATGTCCGGCCACGGATTGGTGAAGCCGCCGGAATAGATCAGGCCGATCAGGAACAATAAAATTCCGCGCCCCAGCACGCGCTTCACGGCGGCGGCGCGCCCTTCGCGCTCAAGAATCTTGGTCAGCGAAAAAACTGTCGAGACGCCCATCATGAAGATGAACAGTGGAAAAATCAGGTCGTAGAAACGAAATCCTTCCCACTCGGCGTGGTCGAGCTGGGCGGCAAGGAGCTTTGTGGGCGCGCTCTGCGCGATTCCCTGCAGGGCGTAGACCAGCGAATCGGCCCCGAGTATCCAGAACATATCAAAGCCGCGGAGGGCATCCAGCGACAGGAGTCTTTTTGAATCGCCGGCGGAGGGGGGGATCCCGGTAGACATGCGTTATAGAGGTGCTTTAAAAGGGGCAGGATGAACAGGCTGGCGTGATTGTCCATCCCAAACCCTCCAGAAGCACCACCCTAAATTGGTCATGGCGTTCTCCCGGGTTTGGGGTGAAACTTTCGCCGTTTCATATGGAAAAATATGTCAGCGTTGCCTTTGCCGTTTTGTTTTTTTCAAAAACCATGAGCGCTGCCCCAGCTTCAACTCCGCTGGAAACCGTGCTGCTCCACTCCGTCCGCGCCGCCCATTTTGAGCGGATCATTGATTTTGGCGCAGGCAATGAAAACCGGCCGGTAAGGGCTGCTCTGGGTTTGCCCGCGCGGACCGTTGCCCACCCCCCCAATATCAACGTGGCGGTCCTCCAGCTTGACCGCGAGGGGCGCCTGGTGGACCGCGCCTGCGTTTTGCTTTCGCGGGATTATCCCGAGGGTCTGATCGTGCCTCTGGATGCCGATGCGGGTGCCCGCAGTGTTCGTTTCCTGCGCTGGGACGGTCAGCGTTTTGACGGCGGCACATTTTCGCGTGAGGACGGACATGCGCTCACAACCAAAGGATGGTCGAATTCCCCTCCGCTCACCGAAGCCGAAGATATCCTGCCGCGCCGCGCGCGCGCGCCCTACCAGTTTATGGCGCCTTATCCGGCGTCGCTGTTCAAAAGCCTGGTTGCTTTTCATGTCATGAGGATGATCGACGGGGGCCGGCTGGCCTTGGACACGGAATACATTTATGCCGTCGCGGGCGCAACGCCGGAGCCGCGCAAAATCCGGGACTGGCTGGACCCGATGATTACCGTGAGCGATAACCATGCGACGAGCGCCTTGCTAAAAATGTTGCATGACAGAAACGAAATCGAGCTGCTCAACCGCGAGTTTCGCGATTTGAATCTTGGCACGCTGCAAATCAACGCGACGCGCGCCTCGGACGGCTTGGGATGGGCTCCGGGGCAAATTCATATGACCGCGTTTGATGCGGCGCGGTTATTCTGGCTGATCGACGGCGGTCCGGGCGTGCTGTGGCGCGGTGCCAGCGGACAGCCCGTGACAGCGGCTTTGCTTTCAGATCCGTCCCGGGAATACCTTAAAAAAATATTCTCTGAACAGGGATTCAATGACGTGCTGACCACGGCCAATTTTCCCGGAGCGGCTCATGTCCGGCCCGGCATCCCCTCGCGCGTTGCCGAGCGCTGGATCAATTCGTCCAACGGGCATGTTGTCTTGGACGGCCAGGATTTTGGCGTGGATATCCGCCCTGCGAACGCTCAGGCGGAAGTCGCTTTTGCGCATAAAACCGGACTGACGTTTAATTACGGATCGGATGCCGGCATTGTGACGTCTCTTCCGGGCAAGCCGTTCAGGCATTACGTCATCGCATTTATCGGCAATCTGGGTTTTCGCTATGCGGACGAAGTTTTTGCGGAGCGCACCCGTTTTCCGGCCTTTGACCCGGTCGGTCCGGTTGCCTACACGCAGCGGATTCCAATGCTCGGCAAGTCGATTGACGACGCCATGATAAGACTTTCTGCTGGATTGAAATGATTTCCAAGAATGATGAAGATGGGGGATGCGATCGCTGGAGCGGAGATGTTTTTGGGGTGACGCGCCATGCGTTTCATCTCCCGGATCGCCTCGGGGACGGCGCGGGGGCGGCCGGTGCCCGCCGCCGGTTTTGCGCTATTATTTTGCAGCTGCCGCTTTTTATTTGCCTTGCATCACTCATTGCCGGTTGTCACGCCATGAACACACCTCATCCCTCCCCGCGGCCGCCGGTAAAGCTCGGCGTCCAGGTCTTGTTTGAAAAGCATCCCGATTTAATTCGCGGCAAGCGCATCGGCCTCATCACCAACCCCACCGGTTATGATGGGAATCTGGAGAGCATTGTTCAACTTTTTCGCGCGCAGCCCGGCGTGGAACTCGCCGCTCTTTATGGCCCGGAACACGGCGTGCGCGGCAATGCGCAGGCGGGCGAATATGTCCCCTTTTATTTTGATGCGCATTTTAAGCTTCCTGTTTTCAGCCTCTATGGCCAGACCCAAAAGCCGCCGGCCAACATGATGACGAATATCGATGAATACATGCGCGCGTTTGACACGCAGCACGCCGGCAAACAGGTCGAGCCCGGCATGATGCGCTCGGTGGATGTGATGGTGTTTGATCTTCAGGATGTCGGCACCCGCGTCTACACCTATATCGCTACAATGGCTTTTGCCATGCAGGCGGCGGCCGAGGCGGGCATCCCGTTTATTGTCTTGGACCGCCCTAATCCCATCAATGGCGCCGCCATGGAAGGTCCGGTTCTGGAATACCCTCAGCACAGTTCCTTCATCGGGCTGTATCCCATTCCGCTGCGGCACGGCATGACCGCCGGAGAGCTGGCGCAGTTGTTCAATGAGAAATTTCTGACAAAAAAAGTGAAGCTCACAGTCGTCCCCATGGAAAACTGGCGCCGGAGTGAGTGGTTTGATGAGACGTCGCTGCCCTGGGTTCTGCCCTCGCCAAATCTGCCGACGTCCGATAGCGCTGCCGTTTATCCCGGTCAGGTGATTTTGGAGGGGACAAATTTATCCGAGGGGCGTGGCACCACAAAGCCGTTTGAATTTTTCGGCGCGCCATGGATCGACGGTTTTGTGCTGGCGAAAAAGTTGAATGAGCGCCATTTGCCCGGTGTCAAATTTCGGGAGGTTTGGTTTACGCCCACCTTTTCAAAATTTTCAGGGAAGACCTGCGGCGGCTGTCAGTTGCATGTCACGAACCGCTCCGCCTACCAGTCGGTCGCTACCGCCCTCGTCATTTTATCGGTGGTCAAAGAAGTCTACGGGGATCAATTGGAGCTGCACGACCGCTATTTCGATAGCGTCATGGGCACCTCCAGCGTGCGCAGGGCCTTGGAATCCGGCGCGCCGGCAGATCAGATTGTCTCCGGTTTTTCCCCGGGACTCGCGGAGTTCGCCAAGTTGCGCGAGCCTTTTCTGCTGTACCGCTGAAAATGGCCTCGATCATCCCCGCAGTCAGCGGGCTGCGGGTGCGGCGGGTATAGCCCGAATTCCGAAACAGAGGCTCGCCAGCGCCAAAAAATGGACCCCTCTCCCCGGCGCTCTCCCCGCTCCTGCTTCGCGGGGCGAGGGGGAGACCCTGAGCTTGGCCCGCCTCATTCGGCGGGTGAACGTTTTAATTTAAATCTCCATTCTGAAATTAAGAGGGGAATCCAGCGTCCCTGCCGTCGCTCCCTCTCTTCCATGAAAATGGAGGAGAGGGCTGGGGCGAGGCGTCGCTGGGGTCCGAAGGGCTGCGAGAGGCTGGCCTGCTTCGGAAGTGGAGTTTAAAATAGTCCGCGTTTTACTCTGGCCTGCGAGGAGTGACCCGAAGCCCGCATTTTTCTTGGGCGGCGGCGAAGGAGAGGACTCCTTTTTCCGCCATCACGCCGGCAAAGGAGTCGTTCGTGATCAGCAGATTTCCATCCAGGTCGAGATGGTCGGCGAGTTCCGCCAGATGGGCCGCGGCACTGATGAGCACGCTTGTTTCCAGCATGCAGCCGATCATCGTCTTCAGTCCGGCGTTGCGCGCGGACTGCAGTGTTTCGTGGGCCATGCTGATGCCGCCGGTCTTCACCAGTTTCACATTGACGCCATGAAACCCGATGGCGCAGCGCGGGATATCCTGGACGGTGTGACAGGATTCATCAGCGAAGAGCGGGAGAGGCGAACGCGCTTTGAGCCAGATTAAATCCGACTCGGCCGCGTCACGCGGCATCGGCTGTTCAACAAACTGGATGTGGGTGTCCGTTGCGGCGAGCCATTCCAGCATCCGCAGCGCTTCCTCCTTGGTTTTCCAGCCTTCATTGGCATCCACGCGGACCGCTTTTTCCGGGGGGGCGGAACGCAGCGCGGCAAGATTTTCGCGGTCGCGCGGATCGCCCACCTTGAGCTTGATCACCGGATATTGCGCCGCAGCGACAACCTTTGCCCGGATCATTTCCGGCGTGTCGATGCCGATGGTGAAGGAGGTGAGGTGATGTCCTTCGCGGAAACCGAGCCCCAGATAGTCATAGAGCGGCTTGCCCTCGCGCTTCGCCGCGCCGTCGAGCAGGGCGACGTTGAGCGCGCATTTGGCAGCGTCTGGAATGCCAGGCAGGGATTCTAAATAATTCATGCTGCCCGGAATATCGCTGAACGACAGCCGTTGAGCATTCAGCGGCTGGAGAAAATTCAGGACTCCCTCGACCGATTCGCCATACAAAGCGGAGGGCGCCGCCTCGCCGTAGGCGTGAATGCCGTCGGCGTCCATGAGTTCAACGAGGACGGTGCGGTGGGTGGTGCAGCCTTTGGTGCTGGCGATTTTCCAGGGGTTTGCAAGCTGTAGCTCGTACGAGCGGGCGGATAATTTCACTGCCTAATTCAAACATGTTTCCCCGCAGTTGCAACCGGATTGAAATGATTGCGACCACCCTAAATTGGCTATACCTCTGCCCCTTTTCATTTCTGCCTACCCGAGAGGGCGGGGCATGCCGCTGTCATGAAAATGGAACTCCCCGGTGCGGGCTCGCCGGTTTTTTTTTGAAGGGCGGGCATCCGTATTTCGGATGCGCACCCCCTATTCAGGGGGCTCCGTTGAGCTGGTCATGGCGATAATTTTTTGCCAATGTGTCGCCGAAATTCATTGCACCAAAACTATGACCCATTCAGACGCTTCTCCCAAGTCCGCCTACAATCGCTTTTTGCTGCTGGTGGCCGGGCTCGGCGGCCTGCTTTTTGGCGTGGATGTGGGCATCATATCTGGCGCGCTGCCGTATCTTGAAGCCACATCCGGCCTGAATGCGGGGCAGCTGTCGTTCATCGTCGCCGCCGTTCTGCTGGGCGGCGTGATTTCAACTTTGTTTGCAGGCGCGCTCGCGGATTTGGTCGGCCGCAAATTCATGATGTTTATCAGCGGCCTCCTGTTTGTCGTCAGCGTGCCGATCATCGCCCTGTCGCACTCGTATGAAGCGCTGGTGTTTGGGCGCCTGCTCCAGGGCGTCAGCGGCGGCCTGATCGGGGTTGTGGTGCCGCTGTATCTGGCGGAGTGCCTTTCCGCCGCCGATCGCGGCAAGGGCACGGGAATTTTCCAGTGGCTGCTCACGCTCGGCATTGTCGCCGCGGCGGTCATCGGGTTTTATTTCAGCGGCCGGGTCGAGGAAGTCGCCAAACTGGGCGACGCGGCCCAATTGTTCTCCTTCAAAGACAAGGCCTGGCGCGGCATCTTCTGGGTGTCGTTGCCGCCAGGAATTCTCTTTATCATCGGCAGCCTGATGGTTTCGGAGTCCCCGCGCTGGCTTTTCCGGCGCGGTAAAAAAGAAGCCGCTCTCCGCGCGCTGCTGCGTTCGCGCTCCGAAGAGCGCGCCCAGATTGAACTGCAGGAGATGGAGGAAGCGGCCTCCGCTGAAAAGTCGAAAGCGCTGGGCGGCGTCACCAAATCCCGCGAGTCGCTCCTGCAGCGCAAATACATCCTCCCGTTTGTCCTCGCCTGCGTGATTCTGGCCTGCAATCAGGCCACCGGCGTTAACTCGATCATCGGCTACAATGCCACCATCCTGATTCAGGCGGGCTTGAGCGACAAGCAGGCGCACCTTGGCTATGTGCTGCTGACCCTGGTGAATTTTTTGATGACCATCGGCGCCATCATGCTGGTGGATCGGAAGGGCAGAAAGTTTCTGCTGTCGGTCGGAAGCGCCGGCGTCATCCTTTCCCTGCTGGCCACGGGTTTTGTGTTTCATAAGACCGAGGCGCAGCGGGTGGATGTGAGGGACGCCGTTCAATCCCGGGTTGTTTCTTCAAATCAAACGGCGGTTCTTGAATTCAGCGATGAGCTCGCGGCGGGGCTGCTGGCGCAGTCAGGCAAAGCGATCGCGTCGCCCAAAACCCTGGTGGTGATTTATTCCTATGGCGACTTTCAGGCCGCCACGAAAGTCGTGCGCTCCGACGAGCTTGGCGCGCAGCTGACCCTTGACCGCGAGAGCTGCGTGCCGGCGACCGGCGTGTCGGCCTTCTTTAAAAATCCCTTCGCCGACCTCAAGGCGGCGCGGCTCGCCCCGCTGAAAATTGAGCACGCCATCATCACGCCCGTGCCGTCCGCGCAGAACGGGTGGCTCATTGCCGTTTTGATCTACTGTTTCATGGCGTCCTTCGCGGTCGGGCCCGGCGTCTGCGTCTGGCTCGCGCTGTCGGAGCTCATGCCCACGCGCATCCGCTCCAACGGAATGAGCATTGCCCTGCTGATCAACATTGCCGTCTCCACAGGCATTGCGGCGGTGTTTCTGCCGACCGTGGGCCAGTACGGTTATTCCACGATGTTCTTCGTGTTTGCGGGCTGCACGGTCATTTACTTCATCACCGCTGCGTTTTTACTTCCGGAAACCAAGGGGAAAACCTTGGAGGAAATCGAGGAGCATTTTGAGGGGAAAAACCGTTGAAGAGATTTCGGATTGCCATAATAAGCCTGCTGTCCGGGCCGCTTTGCCTTGCGCTGCAAGCCGCCGGCGCCGGAGGCGGGAGCGCCGCCGAGGGCTTGATTCGCCGGATGATTCCGCAGCAGGCGAATCAATTTATTGTTGAATCCATCCCCGCCGAAAATCGCAGGGACGTTTATGAAATTGAAAGCCGTGCGGGAAAAATTGTCCTGCGCGGCAACAGCGGGGTGTCCGTTGCGTCCGCATTGAAGCGCTACCTGGCGGATTTTTGTCACGCCGATCCCGGCTGGCACGCCGGCAGCCAGATGCGCCTGCCGGAAAGCCTGCCGCCTGTGCCGGAAAAAATCCGGGTTGTCAGCCCGTACCCATTTCGATTCAGCTATAATTACTGCACGCACGGCTACACGATGGCGTGGTGGGATTGGCCGCGCTGGGAGCGCGAGCTGGACGATCTGGCAATGCACGGCGTCAATTTGGCGCTCATCATCCAGGGTCAGGAGCAGGTCTGGATAAAGGCGCTCCAAGAGTTTGGCTACACCGATGCGGAAGTCCGCCAATGGCTGGTCATGCCCTCGCACCAGCCGTGGCAGTTCATGTCCAACATGGAAAATTACGGCGGACCAGTGCCCGAAAGCCTTGTGGCGCGCCGTCTGAAATTGGGGCAGAAAATCATTGCTCGGATGCGCGAGCTGGGGATGGAGCCGGTGCAGCAGGGGTATTACGGCATGGTGCCGTCGGATTTTCACAAACGGTTTCCGGAGGCCCGCGTCCGCGCTCAGGGAAACTGGAGCACTCTCAAGCGCCCCGATTTGCTGGACCCGGCCGATCCGTTGTTCGCCAAATTTGCGGCGGTATTTTACCGGTCTCAGAGGGACTATTTCGGAAATGCGGAATTTCTTGCCGCAGACCCGTTCCACGAAGGCGGCAATACCAACGGAATTGACCTCGCCGCGTGTGCGCGTCAAATTTATGCGCCGATGTCAAATGCCTACCCCGATGTCACTTGGGTTTTTCAATCGTGGTGGGTGAATCCGCGCCAGCCCATGCTGGACGCGCTGGACAAAAGCCGCTGTCTGGTTCTCGACCTGTATTGCGAGGATCATGAAAATTGGCGGTCGCGAGATCAATTCGGCGGTGCGCCCTGGCTATGGTGTTCCATCCATAATTTCGGAGGCAATCATTTCATCGCGAGCCGGCTCGCCTGGATGGCGGAGGGGCCGGCGAAGGCGCTGGCGGAGGCCGGTCCGGGCAAGGGCATGATGCGCGGCATCGGCGGCCTGATGGAAGGCAGTGACACCCATCCCGCTGTCTGGGAAATGCTGTTTGCCCAGTCGTGGAGAACCAATCCCCCGGATTACAAGCTGTGGCTGGACGAATATATGCGCTGCCGCTACGGCGCCGCCGATCCGGCGGCCCGGCGCGCGCTCCAGACGCTTTTTGATTCCGCCTGGAATGTTCAGGGGCCAAGGCAGGGACCTAAAATCCTCCATCACGGATCTGCCGTCTGCGCCCGGCCGTCGCTGGATCCTAATCAGCGCGCCAGTCCCTCCGCCGGCACCGCGCCGCCCTATGGGGAAACAAATCTGGTGGTGGCCTGGCGTCAGCTGCTGGACGCCGCGCCTGCCTGTGGCGCCAGCGATGCCTATCGCTACGATGTGGCGGACCTGGGGCGTGAAGTCATGGCGGACCTGGGAACGCGTTATCATCAGGCCATCCTTCGCGCCTTTCGCGCCCGGGACGCTCGACAGCTTGAAGTGCTAAGCCAGCGGATGCTCGCTCTCATCCGCGACATGGATACGCTGGCGGGCACGCGCAAAGAATTTCTGCTCGGCTCCTGGATTGCCGATGCCCGTGCCTGGGGCCAGACGCCGGATGAAAAAAAACTCTGCGAAGAAAATGCCCGCGCTCTGCTGACGACGTGGACGGTGCCGCAAAGCCACGTCGACTACGCCAACCGCCAGTGGAACGGATTGCTGGGCGGGTTTTATTATCATCGCTGGCAGATGTGGCTGTCGGCCCTCCGCGATGCCGTGGGCCAGCCGGGCCCGTTCGATCCGGAGCCCATCCGTCAGAAAATCCAGGATTGGGAATATGGCTGGACGCGCGCGACAGATTCCTTTCCAGCTGAGCCGTCCGGCGACACCGTCGCCATTGCCAAAAAACAGCTCGCCCGCTATTCCTCCGATGCCTTCGCGCAAGATCTTTTGAATGAACAACCCGGGAAGAGCGGGAAATAAATGAACCAAAAAAACAAAATGAATATTAAATCCGAATTCCGAAGCGAGCTTTTACGGAAAATGGTTGGGACAGCGCGCGGCGCTGTTCCCGCCCGCGCGGAGCGGGCGGAACAAATGGAGCCCGGTTTCACGCGCCACCCCACCCGCTTCGTCGCCTGGCGCTGCGCTCGGCGACCGGGACGGCGCAGCGCGCCATCCCTGCCCCATTTTAGAGTTCGGGTTAAATTAATCCTCGGAATGGTTGCTCTGTCACTTTCGGCGCTCTCGTTGTCCTCCGCCGCCGAGCCGTCCCTCATTCCGCAGCCGGAAAAAATGGCGCGGCGGGAGGGGTTTTTTACACTGGCGCCGGAGACCCACATTGACACCGACTCGGCGTCTGAGGACACCGGCCGGCTGCTGGCGGACCGCCTGAAAAAATCCACCGGGTGGCGTTTTAAGATAAACCGGGGGGCGGCCCCGGAGCAGGGGGGCATTGTGATCACAACCCGCGGCGCGGATCCCCGCCTCGGCGCAGAAGGATATGAGTTGGTGGTGAGCACGAACGCCGTTCTCATCCGTGCCCCTGCCCAGGCCGGATTGTTCTACGGGATGCAGACTCTCCTGCAACTGTTGCCTGCGGAAATCTTTTCCGCCCAGCCCGTCCGTGGCATTGCCTGGACCATTCCCTGCGTGGAGATATCGGACTCGCCGCGGTTTGCCTGGCGGGGCTTCATGCTCGATGTGAGCCGCCATTTCTATACCGAAGCCGAAGTAAAACACGTGCTGGACCTGATGGCGCTCTACAAGCTGAACACCTTTCACTGGCATCTCGTGGACGATCAGGGCTGGCGCATTCAGATCAAAAAATACCCGAACCTCACGAAAGTGGGAGCCTGGCGCAGCGGCATCGGCTTCGGCCTGGCTTCCAATAGCGCGACAGCCTATGACTCGAAAGGGCGCTACGGCGGTTTTTATACCCAGTCGGAAATCAGGGAAATCGTCGCTTATGCTGCGGCCCGGCACATCACGGTTGTGCCCGAAATTGAAATGCCCGGCCATTCCTCTGCGGCCCTGATGGCCTATCCGCAGTTTGGCTGCCCGGGTGTGAAGTTCGCCATGCCCACGCAAGGGGGCGTTTTCACCGGAGTTTATTGCGCCGGGAACGATGAGGCATTCACTTTCCTCAACAATGTTTTATCGGAAGTCATGCCGCTGTTTCCAGGCAAGTACATCCACATCGGCGGAGATGAAGTGGTCAAATCAAACTGGATTGCCTGCGCCCAATGCCAGGCGCGCATTAAGGGCGAAGGTTTGAAAAATGAAAAGGAATTGCAGGCGTATTTCATCCGGCGCATTGAAAAAATAGTGAGCGCGCGCGGCAAAAATCTCATCGGCTGGAGTGAAATCCGCGAGGGCGGCCTCGCGCCCGGCGCGGCGCTGATGGACTGGATCGGCGGCGGCGCAGAAGCGGCCGCGAGCGGGCATGATGTGGTGATGTCCCCTGGCAAGTTTTGTTATTTTGATCATTACCAATCGACCAATCGCGCGGCGGAGCCCAAAGCCATCGGCGGCCTTCTTCCGCTGGCCCAGGTTTACAGCTTTGAACCCGTGCCGCAAAAGCTCGCGCCTGAATTTGCCGGACACGTGCTGGGCGGGCAGGCAAATTTGTGGACGGAATATGTTCCGAACCTGCGCCAGGTTGAATATATGATGTTCCCTCGCCTGGGCGCCTTGGCGGAGGTGGACTGGTCGCCCACGTCCTCGCGCGACTGGGAGAATTTCAAATCGCGCGCGGCTCAGAATGAAAAACGCCTGGATGCGATGGGAGTGAATTATCGCCCCTTATCCATGCCCGATTAATGATCCGAGACTGATTAAAAACGTTATTGCCATGAATCTTCCGTCCTCGCTTTTTCCGGCGCCGCTGGACCCGCAGTTTCAGCCGGCGGTCCTTTTCAACCGCCATTATGTCGCCGCCGTGAAAAAAACCGGCCGGGCGGTGCCGCTGGTCCTCGGCCTCGAGCGCGAAAACAAGCTGGTCTCACGCTACGAGACGGTCGTGCTGCCGGAAGCCGGAGAGGCCACGCTCCGGTACGTCGAACGGCTGGTGAAATTTTTGCTGTGGGCGCGCGGGGGGTGGAAGCTGCACGTCGGCGGACCCAGGAGCATTGGGGAGCACATCCGCCACCAGTATTCGGCGCGCGGTCCGCGCCGGTTTGACTGCGCCATGATGACGTCGGCCTACGGGAGGCCATTCCAGGTCGCCCTCTCCACCGCGGAAAAAGTCCCCGCGGCCAGAGAGCTCCAGACGCCGGCCGGCGGCCACCTCAAAGGCTGCCGCATCGGATTTGACCTGGGGGCGAGCGATTACAAATTCTCCGCCGTGATCGATGGCGAAGCGGTTTATACGGATGAAGTCCCGTGGGACCCGAAGTCGCAGGCGGATCCCGGATATCATTACCATCACCTGGCTTCGGCGCTGCACCGCGCGGCGGCCTATCTGCCGAGGGTGGACGCCATTGGCGGTAGTTCTGCGGGCATCATTGTGGATAACGAAATCCGCGTGGCATCCCTGCTGCGCGCGGTTCCCAAGAAAGACTTCCCCCGGGCATCCAAAATTTTCAAGCGCATCCAGAAAGAATGGAATGTGCCGGTGGTGGTGATGAATGATGGCGACGTCACGGCCCTGGCGGGCGCTCTCTCGCTCGGCAGCCGCGGCATGCTGGGCATCGCCATGGGCTCGAGCCAGGCGGCGGGCTTCATGGATCCCTCCGGCCGGATTCTTGGCTGGCTGAATGAGCTGGCGTTTGTGCCGGTTGATTACAATCCTGCCGCTCCCGCGGATGAATGGTCGGGCGACCGCGGCACCGGCGTGATGTATTTCTCGCAGCAGGCGGTGAACCAGCTGCTGCCGGCCGCCAAAATCCGGCTGCCGGAAAAAATGGGGTTGCCGGAGCGGCTCAAGGAAGTGCAAAAACTCATGGCGCGCGGCGACGCGCGCGCAGCAAAAATTTATGAGACCATCGGCGTGTACCTCGGATGCGCCATGGCGCAGTACGCAGAATTTTACGCGTTCCGGCAGGCACTGATTCTAGGCCGCGTCACCACCGGCAAGGGGGGGGATATTGTGATTGAAACGGCCCGGAAAATCTTGAAAAAGCACTTCCCCGAGGTCGCCAAAAAAATTGAATTGCGGGTCCCGGACGAAAAATCGCGGCGGGTCGGACAGGCCGTTGCTGCTGCGAGCCTGCCGGCATTGAGGAAAAATAATTTATGAAATTTCACCAGCCCACGGCGGGAATCCGGGTGCCCGATGGCAAGCCTCTCGGGGCGGCGCTCAAGCGCATCACGCACCTGGGCATTGGCGCTCACCAGGACGATCTGGAATTCATGGCGTTCCAAGGGATTCTGGAATGCTATGCCAGCCGGTCGAAATGGTTTGGCGGCGTGACCTGCACCAACGGCGCCGGTAGTTCCCGGGTGGGAAAATATAAAAAATTCACCGATGCGGAGATGATGGCCGTCCGCCGGCGCGAGCAGGACAAGGCGGCAAAGCTCGGCCACTTCGGCGTGATGCTGCAGCTCGATTACCCCAGCAGCGCCGTGAAAAGCCCAACCGATCCCTCGCTCAAGGATGATTTAAAGAAAATCCTGGCCGCGACCCGGCCGGAGATGGTTTACACCCACAATCTGGCGGACAAGCACGACACGCACATCGGCGTGGTGGTGGCGGTCATTCAGGCCCTGCGCGAATTGCCGCGTTCGCAGCGGCCCAAGCGCGTCATCGGCTGCGAAGTCTGGCGCGATCTGGACTGGCTGGCGGATGCCGACAAGGTGGTGATGGACGTGAGCGGCCGCGATTCCTTGGCCGCGAAGCTGAACGGCATTTTTGACTCGCAAATCGCGGGCGGCAAGCGCTACGACCTGGCCACGCTGGGGCGCCGCTCGGCCAATGCGACTTTTTTTGATTCGCATTCGACGGACGCGGCCACGCAGGTGATTTTCGGGATGGACCTCACGCCGCTGGTGGTGAACGAGTCGGTGGACCTGGTGGATTACGTTGCCGGCTTCATCGGGAAATTTGAGGCGGACGTGAGGTCTAAACTATGCCAGCGCCTGGGGCGCGCCCCGCGCTGACATGGGGAGGATGCGAACAAGCGGCGAGTCATCCGCCTCGTGGACGGGGAGGGTTGCATCGGATTTTTTCCAGGCGGGCTCTTCCATTTTAACTGAATTCATGAAAGTGAAATGCCTTTTGATCGGTCTCGCTGGGGTGCTTTTGGCCAGCGGCTGCAGCACCGTCACAAGTGTTGGCCAGCTGGAGCCCCGGCGCGGCGATGAGATTGTCGTTGCAGGACAATTTTTCCACACCGGGACGCGCGTCGTCTTGTGGATGGATTCCGGAGGCTACGATGCGTATCGCGTCGAGCGCCGCTTTGCCCCGCTGGAAAAATCCGACTGGTCGAATTCCTGCGCCGAAGTGAAAACGCTGAAAACACCCAACCGCTACGGGCTGCGCCAGAAATCGCTGACGCCCGAGCAGATGGAAAAAGTCCGCGGGGGCGGCTGGGATTTGCCGCTGTTGCAACGCGTGGTGGATCAATTTGTGATGCACTTCGATGTGTGCGGCACGAGCCGGACGTGCTTCAAGGTGCTTCAGGACGAGCGCGATTTGAGCGTGCATTTCATGCTGGATTTGGACGGCACGATTTATCAGACCCTGGACCTGAAGGAGCGCGGCTGGCATGCGACCACGTCCAACGACCGCTCCATTGGAGTGGAAATTGCGAATATGGGCGCGTATCCGCCGGCCGGCAATAATCCCTTTGCGCAGTGGTATCAGGCGGACGCGGGCGGAACCGTTTCCATCACGATTCCCAAACGATTCGGCGACGGCGGCCAGCGCACAAAAAATTTTGCCGGGCGCCCCGCGCGCAATGAGCCGGTGCGCGGCGTGATTCAAGGCGAGGATCTGGTGCAATATGATTTCACGCCGGAGCAGTACGAGGCGCTGACGCGACTGACGGCGGCGCTGTGCGCGGTGTTTCCAAAGCTGGAGTGCCGCTATCCCGCGGATGCCGCCGGTCAGCTCGTGCCGCACGCGCTGGCGGCCGGCGAATTGGAACACTATCAGGGGGTGCTGGGGCATTATCATATTCAGACGAACAAAAACGATCCCGGCCCGGCCTTTGACTGGGAGCGCGTCATCGGCGGCGCCCGGAAAATTCTTAATCAGAACTCCGCGCCGCTGCTTTCGCCGCGGGCGGCGGGAAATAGAAACCCGAGCAGCCCGGGCTATTCGGGCGGCGCCACAAAGAAATCGACTACCCCATGATTCAACCTCACTCTGATTTTGTCGGCCGCGTGGCTGTCTGCAGTTGGTCTTTGCAGCCGCAGAACCCCCGCGCGCTCGCGGAAAAAATAGGTGCCGCCGGCGTCCCGCGCATCCAGCTGGCGCTGGATCCCTTGCGCGAATCGCCGGCGCTGTGGGCGGAGACGGAAAGCATTCTGAGCCAGAATCAAATCAAGATTGTCTCCGGCATGTTTGGCTGCCGGGGCGAGGATTATTCCACGCTGGAAACCATCCGCGCGACCGGGGGCATTGCGCCGGACGCGACGTGGGCTCAAAATCTTCAGGATATTCAGGCGAGTGCTGAGATAGCGGCCTCGCTGGGGCTGGGGCTGGTGACCTTCCACGCCGGCTTTCTGCCTCACGAAAAATCCGATCCGTCGTTTGATAAAATGGTGGGGCGGCTCCGGGAAGTGGCCGACCTGTTTGCCGCCAAAGGAATCGCGGTGGGCCTGGAGACGGGGCAGGAAACGGCCCCGGCGCTGGCGGCTTTTTTGACCGAGTTGAACCGGCCGAATGTCGGCGTGAATTTTGACCCGGCGAATATGATTCTTTACGGCAAGGGCGACCCCGTGGAGGGGCTTCGGGCGCTCTCCCCGTGGGTGCGCCAGGTGCATATCAAGGACGCGGTGCGGACTGCAATTCCCGGGACGTGGGGAGCGGAAGTGCCGGCGGGTTCCGGTGAGGTGGATTGGCCCGCCTTTGCTGCGGTATTGCGCAAATTTAATTACACGGGTAATCTCGTGATCGAGCGCGAGGCGGGTGATCAGCGCGTGGCGGACATTGTCACCGCCCGCGAACTGGTAATGCGTCTTTTGAATTCATAACGTGAGCCTCTCCTCCATCAAAAAACGGCGTGTGAATGTGGCGGTTGTCGGCCTGGGATTCATGGGCGTCACCCACCTGCGCGCCTATTTAAAAAATTCGTCCGCCCGGGTGGTGGCCGTGTGCGGCCTGGGGCGGCTGCCCGAGAACGGCCTGCTGCGCGGCGTTGTCGGGAATATCAAGAAATCCGACGATATCCAGCTGGGCGCAAACGTCCGGGTTTATCGGCGGTACGAAGAGCTGCTGGCCGACCCGGAGGTGGAGCTAGTGGACCTGTGCACGCCCACGGCATTGCACTCGAGCCAGGCCATTGCTGCGCTGGCGGCGGGCCGGCACGTGCTCTGCGAAAAGCCGCTGGCGCAACAGGCTGCCGAGGCGCGGAAGGTTTTAAAAGCGGCCGCCGCCTCCCGTGCTTTTCTGATGCCGGCCATGTGCATGCGATTCTGGCCGGGCTGGAGCGGCTTGAAAAAAGTGGTCGCCGACAAGACGTACGGCGCCGTGCGGGCGGCGAATTTCCGTAGGCTCTCGGAGATGCCCGCATGGGGCAATGCCGGGTCGCATCCGGGCGGCGCTCTCTTGGATCTGCACATCCATGACACGGATTTCGTGCATTGGCTTTTCGGCCGTCCGCGCGGGGTCTTCTCCACCGGATCGGCCGGCGCCGCGGGCGCCATCCATCACGTCATCACGCAATATCATTACCCCGGCGGCCCGGCGGTTTCTGCCGAGGGCAGCTGGCTTCTGGCGCGCGGGTTTCACATGAGCTTCACCCTTCACTGCGAGCGCGCCACGCTGGACTTCGACCTCGCCCGCGGCGCGGAGGCGCTGCGCGTGGATGAGGCGGGAAAAAAAACGCGGACCCTCAAGCTGGATCGCGGCGACGGGTATGAGGCGGAAATCCGCTATTTCGTCGACTGCGTGGCGCGCGGGCGGAAGCCGGAGATCGTGACGGCCCGCGACGCGCTGGCGGCGCTGGAGATCTGCGAGGCGGAGGAAAAATCGGTGCGGACGGGTCGGTGGATCAAACTATAAAAATAAAATCGGGAATCTATGAGCATGCGTTTCAAACTGTTTGTGATGATGGCGTTGGAATTTTTTATCTGGGGCGCCTGGCTCCCGCTGATCTTTGGCTATCTGCCGAGCCTCGGCTTTTCGCCGGCGGAACAGTCCTGGATTCTGAATGCGTTCCCGCTGGCGGCCATCGTGGGGATGTTTTTCAGCAACCAGTTTTGCGACCGCAATTTCGCGGCGGAAAAATTCCTCGCCTTCAGCCATCTCGTCGGGGGGCTGGCGATGATCGGCTTGGTTTTCACCAAAACCTTCTGGCCGTTCTTTGGCCTGATGCTGGTTCATTGCCTGCTGTATGTGCCCACGATTTCCATCGTGAATTCCATTGCCTTCGCCAACTTGAAGGATGCGCAGAAAGAGTTCGGCCTCGTCCGCATGGGCGGGACCATCGGCTGGATTCTCGCCGCATGGCCGTTCACCTTTATTCTGGTGGACTGGGACCAGGTGCGCGCCGCGAACGCGCAGGGGCTGGTGGCCTGGCTGGGCACGGTGCTCGGCTCCGGATTGACCGGCGAAAAATTAAAGGCGGCGACGGCCTGGACGTATGGGGTCGCGGGGATAGCGTCGCTGGCGCTGGCGGCGTTCAGCTTTGTGCTGCCGCCCACGCCGCCTAAAAAATCGGCCGGCGAGAAGCTGGCGTGGCTGGAGGCGCTGAAGCTGCTCAAGCATCCGTTCGTGCTGGTCCTGTGGCTGGTCGCGCTCGTGGATTCATTCGTGCACAACTGCTATTTCAACTGGACGGGCAGCTTTCTGGGGACAAGTGCGGCGGCGGGCGGGGTGGGGATTCCCGGCAACTGGATCATGCCGGTCATGAGCATCGGCCAGATTGCGGAAATCCTTACGATGTTCATCCTGGGGGCGACCCTTAAGCGGCTCGGCTGGCGCGCGACGCTGATCGTGGGCGTTCTGGGGCATGTCGGCCGGTTTGCGGTGTACGCCTATTTTCCGGGGCACCCCTGGCTCATCATCGCGGTGCAGATTCTGCACGGTATTTGCTACGCCTTCTTCTTTGCAACGGTCTATATTTTTGTGGATGCCTATTTCCCCAAGGACGCCCGGGCGAGCGCGCAGGGATTGTTTAACGTGATGATTTTGGGCGGCGGAGCGCTGCTGGCCAATTCAATTTGTCCGTACCTGGGGCAGCACGTGTTCACTGCGGGCGGGGTCACCAATTTCCACGGGCTATTCCTGGTCCCGCTGGTGTGCGGATTGGCGGCGGTGGTGGCGCTGGCGCTTTTCTTCCATCCCCCGAAAGTGGCCAAGAATCCCTGATGCCAATACTGGAGAGCCCGCGCAGGGCGCTCCGGTAGAAATAAAATCACCGGGCGCGGCTTTCGTTGCAGGCGCGACAAAAAACGCGTTCCTCAAATAAAGTTTTTTGGGAATTTTAAATCAAATTCCGAAACAGAGGCTGGCCCCTCTCCCCGGCCCTCTCCCCGCTCAAGCGTTCGCGGGGCGAGGGGGAAAGACCTCCGCCCGCCGCTTGGGTGCCCGAGTTAGGTCGGCTTCTGGGGGGGCGCGGGGAGGTATCGCAGCGCGATGCCGCTGCCTCCAGTTTGGGCTTGATGGGGCAGCCAGGTCTTAAGTGATTGATAATAAGGAAATAAACATTCGGCGTCTGGCATCCTTGTTTATTAAGTGGTTCTGCCTTGGGATCCGAAGAGGGTGGTTTTACGGCCGTCCTCCGATCTGAAGCGAAGTGTCTGATTTTCTACCTGCTGACAGTACCCCCCCCGAAATGGGCTATGGCAGAACGGCGTTCTAATAATTAGATTCACGCCTATAAATTTTAGCCGCACCTCGTCATGACGGGGTCTGCTTAAATTTGAATTAAACCCAACACCGCAAAAAAGTCAGCTATGAAACCAGCAATCACTCCCCTATTCGGAATCCTCCGCAGTGGCCTGCGTTCGGCAACGCGGGTTTCTATCGTATCCGCCATCGTCACTCTGCTGACGTTGGCAGCGCAGGGACAAATTATTTATACACCGTCCTTGACCAACATTTGGGTGGTTCCCGCCGGTAGTTATTACGACCTGACAAACAATAGTGCCAACAATGTTCGGGGTATTGCCATCGACCCGCTTACGACCAACGTGCTCTATGCGAGCACAGTCAGCTCTAACCACGTCAGCATCGTCTCCTTTACCAGCGGCAGCAATTATGTGGGCGCGTTGAATAAGCAGACCGTATCAGCAGGAACGCTGGCAATGGCGCCGGTGCGTGCGGCGAATGATGGATCCATTTACACCTGCAATATTTCTGGCGCGCCGACATCTCGGTTTTTGGTATTTAAATGGGCAGGCGAAACGCTGAGCGTAGATCCGGTTGTCGTTTATGATTCGGGCTTAGGCACTTCATTCCAATGGCGTGTCGGCGATTACATGGATGTGCGTGGCAGCGGTGAAAACACTGAAATCGTCGCGGTCGGCAACGGCACCGGTGCGAATATCTCGACTAACTTTGTTGTTTTACGCCCGACCGACTCGTACTGCACCAACTTTACAAATTTTTCCATCACGATTCCCGGCGGTGCTTTAACTTTATGCGGTGGCGGCATCGCCTTTGAAGGCACCAACAATGCGGTTTGGATTCGTCGAACCGGTTCTCAAGAAACGCGTCGGATTACTTATACGCCTGGGGTGATGGCGTCGGGTGCCTGCGCCCGCACAAACACGGTGGATCAAAGCGCTTGTACCGGCTTGAAGTACTATGCTTCGACAAACGGGGTACAATTGCTGGCAACGGTACAGACATCCACCACCATCGGAGCGAATCAGAAAGCACGCGTATTCCAGGTGCCTACCAGTCCGACGGCTGCATTTATTTCGGTTTTGAATTCAAACATCCCAGCGGTTACGGGAAGTCAGAATGGTAACGGTGCTGGGAACGTGGACGCCCAAAATGGCTACTTCGTTTTTGGTGCTCCGGGAAATGGCTTGAGCTTTTTTGGTCTCGATTGGATCACCAATTCGCCTCCGTCCGTCAATGCTTCCGCATCCGCATCCACCATTGTTCAGGGGTATCCCGTTACATTTACGGCGATCGCATCCGGATCCACTCCTTTGACCTATCAATGGTATTTTAATACCAACACGCTGATCCCCGGCGCGACCACCAATGTTTATTCAATCAACAGTGTTCAAGCTACGAATGTGGGGGTGTACACGCTCATCACCACCAATCTTTACGGTGCCGTCACCAATTCAGTTTCGCTCAGCACGGTGTTGCCCAACGGCGCCTCCGCGTTGACGACCAATCTCTGGTCTCTCGCCCCGGGGAGTCGCACCTATCTGACGACCGGCGATACCCAGCGGGGCCTGGCGTTTGACCCGATCTTGACAAACCTTGTGCTCGTCAGCCGTTCGACGACCAATGGCGTCCATTTGCTGACTGCGGCCACGGGCGCGGATGCGGGCGAAATGGACCTCTCTTACATGCAGACCTTAACCCCGATTCCGGGCACCTATCAAATGAATGCGTGCGGTGTGGCGGATGATGGCGCGGTCTATGTTTGCAATCTGCTGTCCAGCGATAATTATCCCACTGGGGGCGCCGACTATTTCGCAATTTACCGCTGGGCGGATGCCAGCGGCACGGCGATTCAAGCGGGCGCTTATGGCGGGAGTCCGCTTGGAGCAGGCACATTTGGCTTCGCTGCCGGGGGCGGGACTCTGGGTCGTTTGGGTGACTCGATGGCCGTTCGCGGGAGCGGCATTAATACCGAAATTCTGTGCCCTTTCCGCAATGGCACGAACGTCTGTATTTTCACCACGACCGACGGGACCACCTTTACGGCGAATATTATTGCCATCACCAATCTGGTTGCCTCCATAGGCGGCACCGATCCGTTTACGGGTAACTCGCCTCTGGCATTGGGTTGCGCTTTTGGTACGGGCAAAACCTTCTGGGCCAAGTCTGCCAATTACAATCTGCGGCAGGTTTCCTATGATTTGGCGACGGGTCAGGGGGGTGTGATTGGCAGCTATCCGCTGCCCGGTTCGGAAGCGCCCATCGGGGTAGATAATTCCAACGGCTACGTTGCCGCCATCGGCGTCAATGAAACGCCCCAGAATCTGGCCATTTTCAATCTCTTCGCCGCAGGCGGGCCGTCCTTGAGCAGCTTGCTGGACCGGGAATTGTTCCCGGTGGATAACAGCAACGGCAATGGCACCGGCGCGGTGGCGGTGGATGCGGCGGGCGGCCGGATGTTCGCGCTAGACTCGAACAGCGGCATTATAGCGCTGAGCTACGCGGGAACAGCGTTTATTGCCGCCGGCGCCAGCCAGCAGGTTGTGACCTGGGGCACCTCGGCTTCCACCTTGCAGTCCACCACGAACCTGACCGTGCCGTTTGCGGATGTGGTGGGCGCCACCAGCCCCTACACCAACTCGACGGATGAAGTGAAATTCTTCCGCTTGAAAAAGTAAAAAAAGACGTCAGAGAGAATGCAACCGGAGCCGGAGCTCCGGTTGCATTTTTTTAGCCGGTGCCGCGGAACTCTGGGTGTTTGCGGATTATTAAAAATGCGATATTTTGAGCCGCACCCATGCTGAATTGTCTCCCATTCAACCCGAACTCTGTAACAGGGGATCGCGCCCGTGCGGAAGGGTCAGCACGCGGGCATCGCAGCGAGTTATCCCCATCCGCTTCGGGGTTCGGGCTTAAACAGAGCGCTGTCTTCGCCTTCGTGCTGGCCATGGTCCTGGCAATGGTCTTGGGGGCGCGCGCGCAGGTCCGGGATGGGGGCATTGACCCCAAAAATCTTGGCAAGGGGGTCTGGATTTATTACATCGGCGATGCGACGAACAAGGTGGGCGGCCACGTGGGCAGCGTGACCAATGTGAACAGTCTCATGCAGTATTTTCGCAGTGCCGGGATGCGCTATTGCATGGTGAAGATGGGCACCAGCGACCGATTCTTTCCCGGACCGGCCAGCAATAATTGCCAGCTGACCAGTAATTTCATCAACACGGCGCATTCCAATGGGATTGCGGTCTTCGGCTACAATCGTTCCTACGGCTCGAACATCGTGGGCGAGGTGAGCCTGGCCGATTATTGTTTCAATCAGGGGGCGGACGGCTTTGTTTTTGATGCCGAGGCGGAATGGGAGTCCGGTCGCTCTTGGATCACAAACGGGCCGGCCCAGGCGTGGCAGCTCTGCTCCACGGTGCGCTCCAACTGGCCGAATAAATTTCTCGCCCATGCGCCGTTTCCGATCATCTACCTGCATTCCAGTTTTCCCTACAAAGAATTCGGTTTCTGGTGCGATGCCGTGATGCCGCAGATCTATCATTTCTCCACGGCGGGCATCAAGGATTCGCCCAGCGCCGCCATCAACTGGTCGGACGTGAACTGGTCGGCGTGGCAGAGCAGCCTTTACGCGCTGCCGCTCACGAACATCACAGGTGTGGCCGTCAACTGGACCAATGCCATCAAGCCCATCATTCCGTTGCAGGATGTTTATGGCGAAGTGGTCCCCGGCGGCAATCCCAACGGCGGAGCGGCCACCGAGGTGTATCCGGATGAAGATGTGCTGGAATTCGTGGATTACGTGGCTGCCGATCCCCACGCCCAGACGGCGGGCGGCTATCGCGGCGTCAATTTCTGGCGTGCCGACACCATCGGCACCAATCAATGGGCAAACGTCAGCGCCGGGACCAGCGGCACTTATTCCAACATCGTCAATAATCTCGTGCTGGACGATGCCTCGGCCACGGTTGTGGGGGGGTGGACATCCGTCCGGGTGTTTGGGGCTACGACCACGGCGGCAACTTATTACGGGGCGACTGGCACGGACACGAATTCCTTCGGCACCAATTATCTTTTCAAAGGGCAGGGGAGCGGCGCGGCGTTTGTGCAGTTCACGCCGAACATTGTGATTCCCGGGAATTACGACCTGTATCAGTGGCACCCCTTTCTGACCAATGCGTCGGCAGGCGTCCCCTTTGTCATCGGCACGCCGGCGGGCACGAACCTGGCGTATGCGAATCAGCAGACGAATTCCGGCAACTGGTCGCTGGTGGGGCGTTTCAACTTCGCCGCGGGCAATTCCAATTACATTCGCGTGCTGGATAATTTTTCTGACGCCGCGAATATCGCCGCCGTGGATGGGGTGAAGCTGGTCTATGCGGATGCCGACATCATTCTGGATAACACCGATCCCCAAGTGAGCTGCAGCGGGGGCTGGATCTCCAGCAGTTCCGGCAGCGACCGTTATCTGACGAATTACTATTACGCCAGCAGCGGCACGGGCGTCACCGCCACGGCGACCTTCCGGCCCAGCTTCCCGAATCCCGGATTTTACGATGTGTTTGTCTGGCATTCGGTCAGCGGCAATCGCGCCACCAATGCTCCGTGGACCCTTTCCTCGTTTGGCAGCAGCAATGTCTGGGTGAACCAGCAGATCAACGGGGGCGGCTGGTTTAAGATTGCGTCGGCCCGGCCTTTCAGCGCGGGGACCAATGGATGGGTTCGGCTCGCGAATAATGCCGGGCCCAGCGTGGTGATCGCGGATGCGGTGAAGTTTTCCTTTGCCGGCCCGCTGTCGCCTCTGACGCTGTCCGCCATCCGTCGGCAGGCGGATGGGCGTGTCACTCTGACGGTGAACAGCACGCCGGGGTATGGCGTGTGGCTGGAGCGCGCGACGAATCTGCTCGGGGCGTGGCTGCCGTTGACGAATCTGTTAAACCCCAGCGGCACTTTGAGTTTTACCGACCAATCCGCCAGCAATAACCTCAACGCCGGTTTTTATCGCGCCCGGCAATAACCTTATGAACACTCGATCCCGGAAAATTGGAAAATCACGTCAGGCTGTTTCAGCTTTTACCTTGATTGAACTGCTTGTGGTCATCGCCATCATCGCGATTCTGGCAGCGATGCTGCTGCCAGCGCTTTCGGCGGCCAAGGAGAAGGCGAACCGCATCAAATGCATCAGTAATTTGAAGCAGATCGGCATTGCTACGCAGATGTATCTGGGGGATTACAATGACATTTTGCCCGGGCCCTGCGGGCTTGTCATCAGCAAGAGATTTTACGTCACCGACCGGAGCGTCAACGGCGGAAGCTCGCCGGGCCCGGTGGAACTGCTGGGCTACCTGGCCCCGTATCTCGCCATTCCGATGCCTGCCCTCAATAGCGGCAAATACAGCACCGGCGAAGTGGCGATCTGTTCCTCCTTTGCCCGGGCCACGCTAGGCACCAATGTTTATAGCTACGCCATCAACCAGGCCCTGACCAATTCGTCGTCGTCGGTGATCTTGTATCCATTCGGGCGATGGGATTCCAGCGCGTCGCCGATTACGCAGAGCGTGGCTCCCGCCAAAATGAATGTCATCCAGCGTCCCAGCGAGGCCTGGATGGCTATGGACATGGATCTGACCGTCGCCTATCTCCCCAGTTACTCTCTGCCGGACAAGCCGGTGCATGGTAATTCGTATTGGAATCGGCTCTATCTTGACGGGCGGGCGCAGGGCGTTCGAAGCCGGAACGATTTATAACCGTCGGATTAGCGCTCCGCCGGGCTGCGCCAGCGCGGGAGAATCTCCCGGATGGGAGGCCAGTCCGGTGAATTGGTGATGCTGGTTTCGTTCCAGGTGGTGGCGAGCCATCCGAGAATCAGCGTGTTGGTTTGGCGCTGGGAAAAATCGCTGAACGCCTCCGCTGCTTTCAACGGCATAAACCCCGCCGGCCAGACCTGGAAGCCGCGGCCGGTCAGGTAGGGGACCGACGGATAATTTTTGCGCCATTCGTAATGCCAGTCGCACAGGACGATGTCGCGCGGAATCGCCTCCTCCGCAGCGCTCAAGTCGTTGCGGGCCGTATCGTATTTGGAATAGCCCTGGAATTTGGGGCCGATCACCCGGTCCGCCCACATGAGCATCTGCCATTTTTTCTCAACGGCGATGTGCTGGTGGAGGGCGTTGATCTGGGCGGCAAAAAGGGCTGCGGGATTTTTTCCGCGACAGCGCGGGCATTCGCCGGAGCCGAGCAGATAGACCTCATCCATGCCCACGTGGACGGCGTCGGCCTCAAACGCCCCGGCGATTTCGTCGATCAGCGAAAAAACAATCGCATTGAGCCCGGGGGATTGCGGGCACCACTCGAGGCAGTAGATATTTTTATTCGTCAGCGATTGCGACGGGGTCTCATTGAAGTCGGGATGGGCTTTGAGGAGCGGTTCGATGCTTCCGCTGAACGACTGGTGGCCGAGGCAGTTGAATTCCGGGATCAGGCGGATGCCGCACTGGCGGGCTGCGGCGGCGAGTTTATGGGCGGTGGCCCCGGTGATGGAGTGGCGCTTGCGCAATTCGGGGTGCGCTTGGAATTCAAAGCTGTAGTTCACCTCGAGGACCACGGCATTGACCCCGGCGGCCGCGAGCCGGGGCAGCGTGCCGAGAAGCTGCTGGGCGCTGGATTCGCGGTCGATCCAGAGATGGACGCCCCGCCAGGGGTGGGATGGGCTCTTGGGGTTGCCGGGCGGCAGAGTTTGCGCGTGTGTGGGAGAGCCCCATGCTATCCCGCAGCAAAGTGCCAGCCACCCCATCAGAAGACTTTTATAAAGAGAGGGGGCCGGGGGAATGCGAGTGTTGTTATTTTTTGGGGTCCACATTGGCGTGAGTGCTTGGGTTTGATTTTTTCTGCAGCCCGATTTTAGATCGGAGCGCCGCCTAATGGGAAACCCCCAATACGGGGGGATTTCCAGCCTCCTCAAATCCAGTAAGGTGTGAATCATATTTTCAATGGACGTCATTATTCAATCCGCAGGCGCTGGAAGGGCGGCGCAGGCCGTCGCTGATTTCATCGCGCAGGCATTGACGGACAAGCCGAATTTGGTGCTCGGGCTGGCCACCGGCAGCACGATGGAAGCGGTCTATGATCAGCTGGTCCGCAAGCATCAGAAAGAGGGCCTGGATTTTTCCCGCTGCCGCACGTTTAACCTGGATGAGTATGTGGGCCTGCCGGCCGAGGATCCGTGTTCTTACCACGATTTCATGCGTCAGCGATTGTTTGACAAGGTGAACATCGACCCGCAGAACACCCATCTGCCGGATGGCATGGCGTCCGACTTGGATGCCGAGTGCGCCCGCTATGAGCGCCTCATCGCGGCCAGCGGCGGCATTGATTTGCAGGTGCTGGGCATCGGCCTCAATGGCCACATTGGATTCAATGAGCCGTCGTCCGCGTTCGAGTCCCGCACGCGCGTGCAGCTTCTGTCGCAGGTGACGCTGGACCAGAACGCGCCGTTTTTTCCAAAGCCGAAGCGGGTGCCGCGGACGGCGATCACCATGGGAGTGGGAACCATATTGGAAGCGCGCCGCTGCCTCTTGCTCGCGATCGGGCCGGAGAAGGCGAAAATCGTGGCCCAAGCGATTGAGGGGCCGCTGACGAGGATGGTGACTGCCAGTGCCTTGCAATTGCATTCCTCCTGCACGTTCGTGCTGGATGGGCCGGCGGCCGCTCAATTGCAGAAGAGCGGATCTTACCAGCATGGTATTCCCGGGCAGTCAGCGGGGACATCGCTCCTCTCCCCGGTGGGGACAAGGCTGTCTTCCTCCGCCAGCCCCCGAGCCAGCCTCCGCAGCTCGCCCGATACCCCTTAAAATGCAGGTGCAACACCTTGGAACGCGGTTGCCATGAACCCTTTTTGAGGCTGTTGAAATAGCGCGCTTGCGCTTGCTCAGCGCCTTCTGTTAGCGTAGCGCCGGAATTTGACGGATGTGCGGAGACGCGTGGCGCAACGTGCGCGCGTTCCCGGGTCCGGCCCGGGCGCAGCGTCAAAGTCCAGCGGGGTTCAGCCTGCTTCAAGGGTTGAAGATGTTGGTAGCCGATGTGGCGGAATTGGCAGACGCGCTAGACTCAAAATCTGGTATCCGTAAGGGTGTGTGGGTTCGACCCCCTCCGTCGGCACCAACCTTCCCCTTGCAGACGGGGCGAAGCAACGCCTTTCAGTTTATCCAACAGATCCGCATGGGGAAGGCCTGACCCCGAAAAAGCTGGCGGTTCCTGCTCTGTGAACTCTCTGGAATGAGGTTTTGGTGGGAGAAGGCGAGAGGCGCAGGTGCAAACTTTAAAATCAGGCTTGCGTTGAGGGGTGCGGCGACATATAGTTCGCACCCTTTTGTAATTGGAATTAATAAATTTATGCGACGTCCCAAAGGCATCAAAACGAAGAAATCCGTGACCAAGCGGTTCAAGATCACTGGCACCGGCAAGGTCCTGCGCCGCCATGCTGGCAAGCGCCATTTGCTGCAGGGCAAAAACTCCAAGCGCCGCCGCCGCCTCGGAAAGAGCGCGGTCATTGATGCGACGGATGCCTATCGCATCACGCAAAACCTGCCGTTCAGCCATTGAACGTTTGACGCTTTCAACCCCTTAACGAATAACGAACCATGCGTGTAACCAATTCCCCCGCCTCCCGCAAACGCCGCAAACGGATGCTGACCGCCGCCAAGGGCTTTCGCCTGAAGCGGTCCAAGCTCTATCGCTACGCGTCGGATGCCGTCGATCACGGCCGCCAGTACGCCTACCGCGACCGCCGCGTCAAGAAGCGCACCTTCCGCTATCTCTGGCAGATCCGCATCAACGCCGCCGCCCGTGCCGCCGGCCTCACCTACAGCCGCTTCATGGAAGGCATGAAAGCCGCCCAGGTGGGCCTCGACCGCAAGGTCATCTCGGATCTGGCTGCCACCGATGCCGCCGCGTTTGGCGAGTTGGTGACCCTGGCCAAGAACGCCTTGAAGGCCAAGCCCGCTGCCACCCTGGCCAAAGCCTGATCGGTTGAATCCACCCTTCTGAACGGGCGACCTGAAAAGGTCGCCCGTTTTTCTTTTCTTCCCTTCTCAATCCTCTATCATTCGATCCATTCTATGCCATTGCTGGACGACATTGAGCCGCTCAAACTAAACGCCATCGCGGAATTGACTGCGGCCCCCGACCTCGCCGCGCTCGAGCAGACCAAGGGCGCCTGGCTGGGCGCCAGCGGCCGGTTCACCGCTTTGATGAAGCAGCTCGGCACGCTGTCCAAAGAGGAAAAGCCCGCCGCGGGAAAGCTCATCAATCTCGCCAAGGTCGAGATCGAGTCCGCTCTCGCCTCCCGCCGCGAACAGCTGGAACTCGCCGCCGCCCTGCCTGCTGAGCCCACGGATTTCACGCTGCCGGGCCGCCGCCGGCCGCTCGGCAAACTTCATCCCCTCACGCAGGTCACCGAGGACATCGTCCGCGCCTTCCGCAAGCTCGGCTTTGCCGTGGCTGAAGGGCCGGATATCGAGGATGAGTATCACTGCTTTGACGCCCTGAACACGCCTGCCGACCATCCGGCCCGCGACGCCCAGGACACTTTTTATGTCTCCCCCGTTCCGGGAGGGGCGGACGGGCGATCCTCTCTGCTGCGCACCCACACTTCCTCCGTCCAGATCCGCGTGATGAAGTCGCAGCCCCCGCCCGTGCGCATTCTTGTGCCGGGCCGCGTGTATCGCCGCGACAATGCGGACGCCACCCACAACCCCACCTTCCACCAGATCGAGGGGCTTTACGTGGACCGGAATGTCACCGTCGGCGATCTCAAGGGCACCGTGGAATTTGTTTTCAAGGAGCTCATGGGCAGCGATGTGAAGATCCGTTTCCGGCCCCATTATTTCAGCTACACCGAGCCCAGCTTTGAGATTGATTTCACCAGCGCGCTCGTGAAGAAGATGGGCAAGGACTGGCTGGAAATCGCCGGCTGCGGCATGGTCCATCCTCAGGTGTTTGAGAACGTCGGCTACGATCCGGAGGTCTGGTCGGGGTGGGCGTTCGGCTTCGGCATTGAACGCATCGCCATGCTCCGCTATGGCATCAATGACATCCGCCTGTTCTACGAAAACGACGGGCGCTTCTTAAAACAATTCTAATGGGGCGGGTCGTGGCGGATCGTCCGGCTGTAAACCGGGACCCATCCCGACCTGCGTCATTTTTTAACATCGTTCCAACTTGGGTTTTTTCCGGAGGTGGCTAATCTCTTCCCGTGTCGCGCGGTAAATTCATGCCGGGTCGCCGCCGTTCGGGCGGCTGGAAGCACCTCGCCGGAGTGTTGGTGTTGGCGCTGGTGGGGGGGCTGATCTGGTTTTGGTTCCGCCCCGCCCCGTCCCCCCGCCGCAAACTTATTCCTCCGCCTCCGCGCACGGCAGTGCCGACCGCCTCCCCGTCCCGTCCCGCCCCCGTCCCGCCAGTCGTCCCGCCAGTCGTCCCGCCAGTCGTATCGCCAGCAGGGTCTTCGCGTCCGGTGCGCGACGCCTTGGAAACGCAAATCGCGTTGGTTCGGCGGGCTATTTCATCGGGACCGATTGACGGGGCGATCGGTTCGCAAACCCGGGCGGCCATCGCCGCCTTCCAGCGTTCGCAGGGCCTGTCTCCTACAGGTTCTCTTGACCCGGACACGCGTTTGCGCCTCACGCTCGAGGCGCCGGTGATGACACATTATGTTGTGACGACGAACGATTTGGCGCGCTTGCAGCCGCTTGGGAAGGGTTGGCAGGAGAAGGCGGAGCAATCTGCGCTGGAATATGAGACCGGGCTGGAACTGATCGCCGAAAAATCCCATGCGCATCCGGCGTTCATCCGCCAGCTGAATCCCGGCGTGAACTGGGCCGGTCTGGCGGCGGGGACGGTCCTGACCCTGCCTGCGGCGGAGTATCCTGAGCCGGAAGCCAGCGCGGCCCGGGTGGTCATCCATTTATCCGGGAAATATCTGGAGGTGTTCGATGCGGAGACCCATCTGCTGTTGCATTGTCCGTGCAGCATCGCGGCGCGGGTCGAAAAACGCCCGGTTGGGGAATTGCACGTGGCGGTTCTTGCGCCGCATCCCAATTACACCTTTGATCCGGCCGTATTCCCCGAATCGCCCGAAGCCCAGGCCGTGGGCCATAAGTTGGTTCTTCCGCCCGGGCCGAACAACCCGGTCGGCGTCGCCTGGATCGGCTTGGACAAGCCGGGCTACGGCATCCATGGCACGCCCGCCCCGGAACAGGTGGGGCGCACGGAATCACACGGCTGTTTCCGGCTGGCAAACTGGGACGCCGAGTATCTGGTCCCGCTGGTCTGGATCGGGCTGCCGGTCCGGGTCGAGCCGTGAAAGGTAAGCCGCTAAGTCGTTGTAAAATATGTTTTGACGCTTGAACCGTCCGGCTGATAAGTTCTTCGCGTCTCCATGGGGTTGTTAATTTAATTGAATGGAAACAGGCGGGTGAGGTCGAAGTGAGAGGCTCAGTCTTTTTATGAAAAAACTATTTATTTCTGTCGGGCTTGCGGCAGCCGGAACGGCGGGTCTGCAGGCGGCGTACGCGCCCGACCAAGGCCCCGATGCCACCAGAATGTGGAGCCTGTCCGGGTCACTGCGCGGTTTTTACGACAACAACTACACCACTGCCTCGACTCCCGACGGCAGCGGCGGGTTTGAAGTCAGCCCCGCCCTCAGCATCAATGTCCCGCTGCAGCAGACCGAGTTCGGCATGCGGTTCGTATACGGCCTCTATTACTATCAGGCGCGCGCTAATGAGAGTCAGGACACCCTCGATCAGACGTTCCGGGCGGATTTGTGGATGGACCACGCCTTCACCGAACGCTGGCAGACCCGGGTGACGGATACCTTTCTGGTCTCCCAAAACCCGGAGTTGAACACGGGAGGCGCCGTGTCGACTCCCTTCCGCACCTCCCAAAGTTATGTCATGAACAACGGGGCGGTCTCCCTGCACACGGAGTTGACGCGGCTCCTGAGCGCCACCCTCAATTATCAGAGCGAATTTTACGATTATCAGAACAGCGGCACCACTCTGGATAACTTGGCTTCCAAGGGGGCCAGTTATGCCGGCAGTCTTAACCGGCTGGGAAACACGTTTGGGATTGATTTTCAGTGGCAGCAGGGTCCGGACACCACCCTGCTGATTGGTTACTCGTTTTCCCAGGTCAATTACACCGGGAATGAGCCGATTGGTTATATTGGGGGAGCGCCAGCGCCAGCGCCCGGGGTGCCGTATCCCAACTCCGGTTACACCTATTACAGCGATTCCCGCAATAGCCGTTCGCACGCGGTTTATGGGGGCGTGGGCTATAGTTTTTCTCCCAATCTGATTTTCTCCAGCAAGGTCGGGGCCCAATATGCGGACTATTACAACGACCCGCAGCAGACCACCACGCTGAATCCTTACGGGAATCTGTCGCTGAGCTACACTTACCGGCCTGGCTGTTTTGCTGAAATCGGGCTCACCGAATCGATGAACACGACCGATGAAGTTTCCGTCAATACAAATGACGGCAGCATCACCCTGGCGCAGCAAAGCACGGTGGTCTATGGCTCCCTCAACCACCTGTTGACTCCCAAGCTGACCGGATCGCTGATTGGGCAGCTCCAGTTTTCCTCCTATGACAGCGGGGAATATGCCAACCAGGTTGACAACTTTTACACTGTGGGCATCAATTTTTCCTATGCCGTCAACCGGCATCTTTCGCTGAATCTCGGCAACAACTTTGACGATCTCGTCTCGCCCATTCCTGGCCGCGGCTACTCGCGCAATGAGGTTTATGCCGGGGTGACGGCCACCTACTAAATCGGGTGTTAAAAAAATTATTTAACCTCGAATTGGGAGCCGGGCTTTAAGCGCACGGCTCTTTTTATTTCTGACGATTTATGGATTCTGATCAAAATCAGCCCCCCCTGCCGCCGCAGAAGGCGTCCTCGCCCCAGGAAGGATTGCATTTTCTGGATTATTGGCGGATCATCCGGATCCGCAAGGCGATCATCATCACGGTGTTTCTCATCACCGCCATCATTGCGACGGCGGTGACTTTCATCCTGCCGGTTTCCTATTCCAGCACCGCCCAAATCAACATCGAGCCGGACGTCACATCGGACATTCCTAACATGAGCGGCGGGGGCGGATCCGCTACCGTCTACGACCCTTATTTCCTTCAGACCCAGCTTGAAATCCTTCAGGGTCCGACAGTATTAGGCAAGGTGGTGGCGGCCCTGAATCTGAACACCGTCTGGGGTAAAAAATACGGTGTGGACACGTTTAAAACCGCGGAAACACTGGAGTTTTTGAAAAACCAGATTTCCCTGTCTCCCGTCCGCAATACCACGCTGGTCAGCATCACTGTCTACAGCGCAGATAGTCAGGAGGCGGCCAATCTGGCCAATGCCATCGCCAAAGCCTATCACGATTACCGGGTGGATCGGCGCATGCAGCGGACCTCGGGCGCGATCCAGGTTTTGGAAGACCAGTATAAGTCAGAGGATCTGCGGATCCAGAGCATCCGGGGCAATGTGGATCGGATGCGCAAGGAGCTGGGCATCGTGGACACGGACCCGCAGTCCTTTATTCCGACCCCCACCCTGAACCAGGAGCAATTGCGTCAGTACCACGACATGATGATGGAGGGGCAGACCCGTTACAACCGGCTCAAGGAGGAACTGGTCCAGCTCCGGGCCCTGCCGCACGGTCAACTGAGGGATGTTCTCCCCACCCTGAATCCCGACAGCGTGCTGTCCGGGCTGTTAGATAAACTGCACGTCTCCCAGCAGGAATTTGTCACCAAGACCAACGACCTGTCGCTTGAGAACCCGGATGTCATCCGCATCCAATCCATGATCACCCTGGTGGATCGGCAGATTGATGACCGGATTATCGGCATCATGATCGGGATGGAGAACAAGCTCAACACGGAGAAGGCGGCGCTCGACACCCTGACCAAGGAGGTGGAGTTGGCCACTCAGAAAGATCAGGAGGAAGCTGTCCGCGGTCAGCCGTACTGGGAAGAAAAGCGCAAGCTGGCAAACACCGTGGAGTTCCACAAGCTCCTGGCCGCCCGCATTGAAACCGAAAAAATCGATCTGGCCATCCCGAAATCTTCCGTGGTGGAAACCACCCAGATGGCTGAACCCGGCAAAGATCCCGTCCGCCCAAACAAGCCGCTCAACATCGCCTTGGGCCTCATCTTCGGCCTTATCGTCGGGGTCGGCCTGGCCTTCTTCATCGAGTACTTGGATACCAGCGTCAAGACCATTGACGATGTGGAGCGGGTCTTCCAGTCGGCCGTGCTGGGGGTTATCCCTCAAAATGTGGGCTACCTGATCGATGAAGGCCCTGACAGCCGCTATGCCGAGGCCTACCGCGTCTTGCGCACCAACATTCTGTTTGCGCGGAAAGATCAAGGAATGACCTCCATCGTGATGGTCAGCGCCGGGGCGGGCGAGGGCAAGTCCACCACCACCCTGAACCTCGCCACCGTTTTCGCCCAAGCCGGCAATCGCGTGCTGGTGGTGGATTCGGACTTGCGCCGGCCCACTCTGCACAAGCTGCTGCATGTCACCAATGATATCGGTCTGACGAACTACCTGCTCAAGCAGAACCCGCTCACGGAGGTCATTCAGACCACCGGCGTTGCCACCCTCAATTTCATGCCCAGCGGCAAATTGCCCAGCAGTTCCATGAGCATTCTGAATTCAGATGCGATGAAGCAGATGATTGGGGAGTTGAAACACCGTTATGACTTTGTCTTTTTCGATTCCCCGCCGGTTTTGGGCGTGAGCGACGCCTCGGTCTTGGCCAGTGAAGTGGACTTGGTCGTCCAGGTGATCCAATACCGCCGTTATCCCCAGCCGATGAACCTCCGCGCCAAACAGGTGATTGAAAAAGTCGGTGGCACCTACCTCGGCATTGTGCTCAATAACATCAATATGTCGCAGGACGAAAGCTATTACTACTACAGCGGCTATTACCACGATAGCTACTATTCCGGCAATCTCACCACTGCCAAGAATCCGGCGGCCCCGGTTCCTCAGGAGGGCGGCGACCCCGGCTCCCCGGGAATCCAGCCGAAATATTGATTCCGCCCGGGATTTAAAAACAATGCGCCCTATGAAATTTTCTATCGCCCGATCATTGCTTTTCGGCTTGCTGTTGGCGGGCTGGATGGGGAGCGGTTGCTCCACGGCCCCGCCGGCAGACGCCCCAAGAGCCATCAGTAAGGAAAACCGTGCCGAAGTCGCCCGCTTCCATGTGGGCGAAACGGTCAGCATCCTCTTGACCGGCACCCCTGAGATCATCGCGCCGCATGAGGAAATCATCAAGGAAGACGGCAGCCTTACCCTCTCCCTGATTGGATCGGTCTATGCCGTCGGCAAAACCGCAGGCGAGTTGCAGAACGAAATCCACGACCGTTACGTCCCAAAATATTTTGTCCGCCTCACGGTGACCGTGAAGCCAGGCGACCTCGTCTATTATGTCCGCGGCGAGGTTAAAGGGCCCGGACGCCAGCTCTATGTCGGCGAAATCACCGTCACCAAGGCCATCGCCTCTGCCGGAGACTTCACCGACTTTGCCAACCACGGCAACATTCTGCTCATCCGCTCCAATGGTCAGCGGATCCGGGTGGACTCCGAGGAGGCGCAGCAGGACTCCTCCAAGGATCCGCATGTTTATCCCGGGGACCAGATCGTGGTGGCCCGCCGCATTTTCTGATGATTCAACTCACCATCCTTTCCGGAAAAAAGGCGGGCACCCGTGCGGTGGCCCGCCGTTTTCCTTTCCGGATCGGTCGCGCCCCTGGGAACGAATTGCAGCTGGAAGACGACGGGGTCTGGGACCAGCATCTCAGCCTGGAACTTCAGCCGGCGTCGGGCTTTCACGGCATTGCTGCTCCCCAGGCGCTGGTCACTGTCAACGGCGCGCCGCTGCCCGCCGCGCCGCTGCGCAATGGCGACATCTTCGGGGTTGGATCCGTGAAGCTCCAGTTCTGGATCGCCGCCGCGCCGCAAGGCAGCCTCCGCGTCCGTGAGGGATTTGTGTGGCTGCTGCTCGGACTCGTCACCCTGGGGCAGTTCCTTCTGCTCTACGCGCTGATGCGTTAATCCTGAATCCCGAGGCGGGTCGTTGCTGAAAATGGTAGATGACAGCGCTGCGCTGTCCCCGCCCGCGCGGAGCGGGCGGAACAACATGGGCATTGGCTCTCACTCTTGGTTCGACTGCCTGCACCCTCTCTTCCATGAAATGGAGGAGAGGGCGGGTAGGGCGGGCAGTCCTCTGCCCGCCGCGGTTGCCAACCCGCGCGTCCTGGTTTACCACGCCGGCGCGCACGGAGTGGGCGGAAGAAATTGTGCCAGGTTTCACGCGCCACCTCACTCGTTCCGTCGCCTGTAGACTGGGACGGCGCTGCACTCCATCCCTATCCCATTTCGGAATGCGGGTTAATCGCGGGTTTGAGGCTAATGGCGGAAATGCCGGAATCCGGTGAACGCCATCGCCATCCCCCGCTCGTCCGCCGCCGCAATCACCTCGGCATCGCGCACCGACCCGCCCGGCTGAATCGCCGCCGTCGCTCCGGCTTCCGCCGCCGCAATCAATCCGTCCGCAAATGGGAAGAAGGCGTCGCTGCAAACCACGCTGCCCGCCAGCGGCAGCCCGGCTTCGCCCGCCTTCCATACCGCGATGCGGCTGGAGTCCACGCGGCTCATCTGACCGGCCCCCACGCCCAGCGTCCGGTCGGCGCCGGCATACACAATGGCGTTGGACTTGACGTGTTTCACCACGCGCCAGCCAAACAGCATCGCGTGCAGCTCCGCCTCTGTCGGCGCCCGCCGGGTCACATAGGTCAGGTCCGCGCGGGTGATGAGTCGCAGGTCGCGCTCCTGCACCAAAAACGACCCCGCACCGACCCCGCGCACATCCAGCGCGCCTCCCGACAGGGGCGACTGCAGGATCTTGAGCAGCCGCAGGTTTTTTTTCTTCTGCAACACCGCCAGCGCCTCCACGGAAAATTCCGGGGCCACAATCACTTCGCTGAAAATCTCCGCAATCGCTTCGGCGCAGGCGCCATCCAGCGGCCGGTTCGCTACGATGATGCCGCCGAAGGGCGCCTGCCGGTCGGTGGCAAATGCCTTGTCCCACGCTTCCCGGAGGGTGGCGCCCTGTCCCACCCCGCAGGGATTGGTGTGCTTGAGAATCGCCAGGGTGGGGGAATCCTGTTCGAATTCGGCCATCAGATTCGCCGCCGCTGTCAGATCCAGAATGTTGTTGTAGGAAAGTTCCTTGCCGTGCAGCTGCTGGAAAAACTCGTGGAACCGGCCGTAAAGCGCGGCCGCCTGGTGCGGGTTTTCGCCATAGCGCAAGGACTGCACCCGCGGCGCCATGAGCGACAGGGCGGCGGGCAGCGCCGTGCAGCTGTCGGAAAACTCCTTCTGCAAATGCGCTGCGATCGCGCCGTCATACGCCGCCGTGCGGGCAAACACCTTCGCCGCCAGCTGACGGCGCAGCGCCAGAGTCGTCTGTCCGCCCGCCGCAATCTGCCCCGCCACCTCTGCGTAATCCGCCGGATCCACCACCACCGTGACGCTGTCGTGGTTCTTCGCCGCACTGCGCAGCATCGATGGGCCGCCGATGTCGATGTTCTCAATCGCATCGTGAAGGCTCACGCCCGGCCGGGCAACGGTGGCCTCAAACGGGTAAAGATTCACCACCACCAGATCAATCGGCGTAATGCCATGGGCCTGCGCGGCGGCCTCGTGCGCCGCGTTCCCGCGGATGTACAGCAGGCCGCCGTGGACTTTGGGGTGGAGCGTTTTGACGCGGCCGTCGAGCATTTCAGGGAAGCCGGTGTGCTCGCTGATGTCCCGGACGGCCAGTCCAGCATCCCGCAGGGCCTTGGCCGTGCCGCCGGTGGAGAGGATGTCGACTCCTGCCCGGGCGAGGGTCTGGGCGAAGGGGATTAGCCCGGCTTTGTCCGAAACTGAAATGAGCGCGCGTTGAATGGTTGCCATGGTCGGACAAAATCCCCGAAATCCAAGGTCGCCGTCAATGGAAAACCAAACTCATCCCGATGCCGCCCGGCTCTTAGCCCACGATGCGTCCGCCTTCGTTGAGGAAGATGCCTTTGAAATTCATTTCCAAGGCCTGCGGATTGGTGGCCTTGGCCAGGGCCTCTTTTTCCGAGACGCGCCCGGCCTTGACGAGATTGAACAGGCACTGATTGAAGGTGATCATGCCATCGTCCGTGCTGGTTTCAATAGCGGCGGCCAATTTGTCGAGCCGGTTGTCCTCGATCATTTTTTTGACGAGCGGCGAATTGATGAGGATTTCCAAGGCCGGGGTCATCCGTCCGTCCACGGTGGCGACCATGCGCTGGCAAATCACCCCGCGCAAGGTGGCGGCGAGCTGGCGGCGGACCTGTTCGCGTTCCTCCGCCTTGAAGAAGTCGAGGATGCGGTTGACAGACTGGGATGCCGTGGTGGTGTGCAGCGTGGAAAAGACCAGATGCCCGGTATCCGCCGCGCTCATGGCCGCCGCAAAGCTCTCCGCATCGCGCATCTCCCCCAGCATGATGATGTCCGGATCCTGGCGCAGGACATTTTTAAGCGCGTGATGAAAGGATCGGGTGTCGAGGCCGACCTCCCGCTGCTCAATCACGGACTGGTTGTCCTCGAAAATAAACTCGATCGGATCCTCCAGCGTGATGATGTGTTTCTTGAAGTTGGCGTTGACGTGTTCCAGCATCGCCGCCAGCGTGGTGGATTTTCCGGAACCGGTGGAACCCGCCACCAGCACGATGCCGCGCGGGGATTCCGCGACCTGCTTGATCTGCTCCAGCAGGCCGAGCTGCTCGAAACTGGGCACGTTGGTCCTGACGTGGCGCATGGCAAAACACCACTGCCCGCGCTGCTGAAACAGGTTGGTTCGAAACCGGCCCAGCCCCGGCACATAATAGGAGAAATCCACCTCACGCTCCTCCTCCAGACGTTGTTTCAAATGGTCCGGCGTGACGGCGGCGACGATTTTGGCCATCCATTCCGGGGTCGGAAACGGACACTCGACCGCGATGAGTTCCCGGTTGATGCGGAAGATGACTGGCGTGCCGATTTTTAGGTGGACGTCCGAGGCGCCCCCATCGATGGCGATTTTTAGGATTTTGTTGAACAGTTCCATCCGCGCAGAATAATCCAGCGGCCGCCAAACGCCAGCCGAGAACGCGCCCGGCCCCCCATCCCCGAGTGCCAGTCGCATCTTGAACCCGAACTCCGAAAAAGAAGTTCGCCCCCATAGGGTAGGGTCAGCACTGCACTGTCCGCGCCCGCGTTCAGCAGGCGCCAGGAAGGCAGCCAGAACGGACGCCCGCACACGTCCCTTCCGCGCCGGTTTTTGACCGGTAGATGACATGAGTTGTTGGCAGGTGAGCGTCGAAGCGCTACACCTGCCAACGTATGAACTCACAAAAACTAAATAACTCTGAAGTTCGCGCGGAGCAAGCCGCGAATAAAAAGCATGAAGCGATCAAGCTTGGACTGG
>CAILMI010000039.1 GCA_903835255.1 uncultured Verrucomicrobia subdivision 3 bacterium | reverse complement strand
CGGATGCCAAGAGCAAATTATACGGGGAAGCCAATCCGGCGTTGACCGCGACGGTGACGGGTACTCTTGGCAGCGATGTGATTCATTACACGCTGGCGACGGATGCGACGCAGTCTTCGGGTGTGGGCGTATCGAACATTGCGGTCAACTTGGAGAGCAATGTGAATTACAGCGTGACGACCCATAACAGCACGCTGACGATCAACCCGGCGTCGGGCGGGATCAGCCTGACCAATTTGGCGCAGTCGTTCACGGGCGGGGCGCTGGCTCCGACGGTGATAACGGTGCCTTCCGGGCTCTCCAATAGCGTGACCTACTTTCTGCCGCTGAGCGTGGACACCAATTATGTCTACGAGGGCATGACGGCGGCGCCGACAAACATCGCCACCTACACGGTGATCGCGGCTCTGCAGGGCAATTATACGGGCCGCGTGACCAACACGTTTGTAATTGGCCAGGCGGACAGCACGTACACCAATACCCAGACCATCTCGGGATCCACGGAGATCACGGGCGAGGTGGCAGGTCCGGTGGTGGTCGCCCCGAACGGGTCGGTGACGGTGTCCAATGGCACGTTCAATGCGGAGGTGACGGTGCAGGATGGGGGCACGCTGACGGTGTCCAACTCGGTATTTAATGCGCCGGTGGTGGTGCAGTCCGGCGGGGAATTGAACACATCGGGGAGCACCTTCTCGAACACGGTATCGCTGCAGGGATCCACGGTGACGGCGGATGAAACCACCTTTGCAGGTCCGGTGACTGTCGAAGATGGGGGTGTGATTGGAGGCAGTAACAGCGAGTTTACGGCGCCGGTGACGGTGCAGGACGGGGGCACGCTCAAGGGCAGCGGGACCACCTTCAGGGACCTGGTTGCTATCAATGACGGGGGGACGCATTCGCCCGGGAATTCGCCCGGGGTTCAGACCTTCACCAATGGATTGACGTATGCATCGGGTTCGGCGCTGGACTGGGAACTGGCGGCGAACACGACGGGCGGCGCGGGTGTGAATTACGACCGGGTGAATGTGACCGGTGGCAACTTGGTCATCGGGAGCAATGCGGTGATCAACTTGTTCTTCACGAATGGATTGCCGTCGACGGTGGATTGGTCGGACAGTTTCTGGAGCAGCAACCGGGTGTGGACGGTGATAGACGCGGCGTCGGCGGGTTCCCGCAGCGGGGTGTTCGAGCTGGGAACGGTGGGAGTGGATGCCAATGGGCTGGCGCTGGCGGCGGTGCGCGGCGGAGCTTATTTCACGGTGGGCACCCAAGGTCAGAACATCGTTCTCAGCTACACGGCGAAGACGGCGGCGACGGTGACGCTGACGAATTTGAGCCAGACCTATGATGGCGCGGGCAAGCCGGTGACGGCGGTGACCAGTCCGACGAATCTGAATGTGGTTCTGACGTACAGCGGGACGGGTGCGGCGCCGACCAACTCCGGCAGCTATGTGGTGATTGCCACCGTGGTGGATAACAATTACCAGGGGGCTGCGACTAACACGCTGGTGATTGCAAAGGCGACGGCGACGGCGGTGCTGGCGGTGGGTAACTCTCCGGAGGTTTACACGGGAGCCGGTCATGCGGCGACGGTGAGTGTGACCTCCAGCAACACGCCGGGTGCGGTGGCGAACATCCTGACGGGGGGTGCGGCGGGCCAAACCAATGCGGGCACGTATGCGGTGACGGCGGACTATGTGCCCAACGACACCAATTACGCGAGGTTGACGGGAGTTGGGGCGGGTGACTTTGTGATCTCCAAGGCAGTGACTGCGGTGAATTACGGGGGTGCGAGCTTTACTTATGACGGCACCGCCCAGGGCCCGACTATGGGGGTTAGCGGATCGACCGGTGTCCGTACGACTAACTATGTGGGAAGCGGTTATGCAAGCGGTTATGCGCCGACTAATGCGGGCGTCTATACGGTTTCCAACACGGTGGCATCGGATATCAACTATCTGGGTGCGACTAACAGTCAGGTGTTTAGCATTAGCGCCAAAGCGGCATCAGTGACGGCGGTCGCAAAAGCCAAGGTTTACGGCGATGCGAACCCCATCCTGACGGCGGTGACCAACGGCGCCGTGAACGGGGATGTGATTAACGTAACCCTTGCGACGGATGCGACGCAGTACTCGGGGGTGGGCACTTCCAACATCACGGTGACGGTAGGCGTGAATCCCAACTACACGGTATCGACCACCAACAGCACGCTGACAATCAATGCCAGGGCCTTGGGCATCACGGCCAACAACCAGCTCAAGGTGTATGGTCAGACCTTTGTCTTCATGGGCAACGAGTTCACGGCCACCGGTCTGACAAATTCAGACACGGTGACCTCTGTGACGTTGGCCAGTGCGGGGGCGACGAATACGGCTGCGGTGGGCAGTTATGGGATTACGGTGACCAATGCCGTTGGAAACGGCCTCGGCAACTATATCGTCAGCTATGTTGCAGGGACCTTGACTGTGGCAGCGGCCACGCCAGTGACGCTTAATGATCCGATCCTCCTGTCCGACGGAAGCGTCCGTCTGACCTTCAACGGGGGGAGTGCGGGCATTAGCTATCGCATTCAGGTCAACAATGATCTGAGCACGGCGTGGAGCACTCTGGCCACAAACGTGGCTGGAACCAATGGGTTGCCTCCGTACAATGACGTGAATGCCACCAATCATCCGGTGCGTTTCTACCGAACGGTGACTCCTTAACCTGGATGCCAAGCGGCGGCGGCTTTGCATAGCCGTTAGTAAAATCCGGGCGTCCATTGTGGGGTGCCTTGTGTCCTCACTCGGCGCACGGGTGTTATTCTTTTGAAACGCAGGGCTGGAGCGGGTCTTCGTCGAAGTCATGTTTAATTTCCCTGCCGTCTGGTCCTGCGCATTATTCCACCGCTGGGGTGTTTATTTTTTGCAAAGAGGGTTGGTGTGGGGGCGGGGGATTTGTATTATTCTGTCCGTCTAAAATCTGTTTAAATCGAATATGAAATCTTTTTTCTCCGACATCCCTGAAATCAAGTTCGAGGGGTCAAGCTCCCGGAACCCGTTCGCGTTCAAGCATTACAACGCCACCGAGCGGGTCGAGGGCAAGTCGATGCGCGATCACCTGCGGTTTGCTGTCGTCTACTGGCACACTTTTCGCGGCACGGGTTCGGATCCGTTCGGGGCCGGGACGATGCAGCGGCCGTGGGACGATGGCTCCAATTCCGTGGCCAACGCGCAGAAGCGGGCGCGGGTGGCCTTTGAGTTCATTGGAAAGCTGGGGGCGCCGTATTATTGCTGGCATGATCGCGACGTGGCGCCGGAGGGCAGGACGCTGGCCGAGTCCAACCGGAATTTCGACGCCGTGGCCAAGGTTTTAAAAGAGGAGCAGAAGCGGACGGGGATCAAGCTGCTCTGGGGGACCGCTAATTTATTTTCCCATCCCCGCTATGTCCATGGCGCCAGCACCAGTTGCAACGCCGAGGTGTTTGCCTATGCCGCGGCCCAGGTCAAGAAGGCGATGGAGGTGACGCACGAGCTGGGCGGGGAAGGGTACACCTTCTGGGGCGGTCGCGAAGGCTACATGACCCTGCTCAACACGGACATGCAGCGCGAGCAGGAGCATCTGGCCCAACTGCTCCATCTGGCCGTGGCTTACAAAAAGCAGATCGGGTTTAAGGGGCAGTTCTACATTGAGCCCAAGCCGAAGGAGCCAACCAAGCATCAATATGATTCCGACGCCGCCGCGTGCCTGAATTTCCTGCGCCAGTACGGACTGCTCCCGCATTTCAAGCTCAACATCGAGACCAACCACGCCACCCTGGCGGGACACACCATGCAGCACGAACTCGAAGTCGCCGGTGCGGCGGGCGCCCTCGGGTCGATTGACGCCAACACGGGCGACGAGCTGCTGGGCTGGGACACGGACCAGTTCCCGACCAACATTTATCTGACCACTTATTCCATGCTGGCCATCTTGAAGTATGGCGGCCTTTCGACGGGAGGCGTGAATTTTGACGCCAAGGTCCGGCGCGAGAGTTTCGAGCCGGCCGACCTGTTCCACGCCCACATTGGCGGCATGGATGCCTTTGCGCGCGGGCTGAAGATTGCCGCGGCAATCCGCCGTGACGGACGGCTGGATGAATTTGTCAGGCAGCGGTATGCCTCCTGGGACTCGGGCATTGGCGCGCGGATTGAGTCGGGGAAAGCGACCCTGAAAGAACTGGAGGCGTACAGCCTGAAGAAAGGCGACGCGGCTGCCAATGCCAGCGGCCGTCAGGAGTTTCTGGAAAATCTCATCAACGAATTCATCTGATCTAGCCATTTTAAAAACTATGAGCATCAACCTAAAGCAGTTTGAAGTCTGGTTTGTCACCGGCAGTCAGCATCTCTACGGCCCGGAAACTCTCAAAGCCGTCGCCCGCCATTCCCAGGAAATCGCTAGGACGCTCAATGCGGCCGCCGCGATTCCCGTCAAAGTGGTGTTCAAGCCCGTGATGGTCTCGCCCGACGCCATCACCGCGCTTTGCATGGCGGCCAACAATGCGCCCCGGTGCATCGGTCTGGTGACATGGTGCCACACCTTTTCGCCGTCGAAGATGTGGATCAACGGCCTGAAGCAATTGCGCAAGCCGATTTGCCATCTGCACACGCAATACAACCGCGACCTGCCCTGGGCCACGATAGACATGGATTTCATGAATATGAACCAGGCGGCGCATGGCGATCGCGAGCATGGTTTTATCATGAGCCGGATGCGCATTGCCCGCAAAGTGGTGGTCGGTTTCTGGCAGGAAGTATCCACCCAGAAAAAAATCGGAGCGTGGGCGAGGGCTGCCGCTGCCTGGGCCGACTGGCAGAGTGCGAGATTTGTCCGCTTTGGCGACAACATGCGCGAAGTGGCAGTGACGGAGGGGGACAAGGTCTCGGCGCAGATGAAGTTTGGTTTTTCCGTGAACACCCACGGCGTCGGCGACCTGGTAAAAGTCGTGAATGCAGTCACTGAGAAGGAAGTGGATGCGCTTTGCAAGATCTACGCCGACGCCTATGAGATGACTGGCGACTTGAAGAAAGGCGGCAAGCGTCACAAGTCGGTCCGAGACGCCGCGCGCATCGAATTGGGGATTCATCAATTCCTGACGGCGGGCGGTTTCAAGGGTTATACCGACACATTTGAGGATCTGCACGGACTGGCGCAACTGCCGGGGGTAGGATCGCAGCGCATGATGGCGGCTGGGTTTGGCTTTGGCGGGGAAGGGGACTGGAAAACCTCGGCTTTGGTTCGGGCTATGAAAGTCATGGCCAGCGGTCTCCCGGGCGGCACTTCGTTCATGGAGGACTACACCTATCACATGCAGTCCGGCAACCCGCTGGTTCTCGGGTCGCACATGCTGGAAATCTGCCCGAGCATCGCCGACGGCCGGGTTTCTCTCCAGGTCCATCCGCTGGGTATCGGCGGCAAGGCCGACCCCGCCCGGCTGGTTTTCAACACGCCCGCCGGCCCGGCGTTGAACGCTTCCCTGATGGATTTCGGGAACCGCTTCCGCCTGCTCATCAGCGAGGTAGACGTGGTAACGCCGAAACAGTCCATGCCCCGTTTGCCGGTGGCGCAGGCAGTGTGGAAATGCCGGCCGAATTTCGAGGATGCCTGTGCCGCCTGGATTTATGCGGGCGGGGCGCATCACACGGGATTCAGTCAGGCTGTCACTACCGAGATGATGGAAGATTTCGGGGCGATCGCCGGGCTCGAGGTGGTTGTGATCGATGCGGACACCCAGTTGCGCCGCTTCAAGCAGGAGCTGGCCTGGAACGATGCCGCCTACGGATTGAAAGGCGGCTGGGTGTCCTGATCCAATAACCCGGCAGCCTATCGGGAAAATGCGCTCACGGCGGTGTGGCTCAAGTGTTCGATGCTCTCATAATTTATGGCAACCCAATACACGATCGGTTTGGACTACGGCACGAATTCGGTTCGCGCCCTCATTGTCAATGTCGCCAATGGCGCGGAAGTGGCCGCCGCCGTCTGGATTTATTCCCATGGCACGCAGGGAGTCGTCCTCGCCCGTGACCCCAACCTAGCCCGGCAGCATCCCGCCGATTATCTGAAGGGCGCGGAGATCACCCTCCGGCAGGCGCTCGCCACGGCCAGGAAAACCGTGAAAGGATTTAACGCCAGCCACGTCATCGGCATCGGCGTGGACACGACCGGCAGCACGCCGCTGCCGGTGGATGCGGAGGGCCAGCCACTGGCGTTCCAAAAAAAATTCGCAGCGCATCCGGCGGCGCTGGCGTGGCTCTGGAAAGATCACACCGCTATCGCCGAGGCCGCCGAAATCACGGCGCTCGCCAAAAAGATGCGCCCGCAGTATCTCGCCAAGTGCGGCGGCACCTATTCGAGCGAATGGTTCTGGAGCAAAGTGCTCAAATGCCTGCGCACGGCACCGGAAGTGTTTAATGCCGCCCATTCCTGGGTGGAGCTTTCCGACTTCGTCCCCGCAGCGCTCACGGGCACGGAGCATCCGGAGGTTTTTATTGCGGGGGTCTGCGCCGCCGGCCACAAGGCCATGTGGAACGCCCGGTGGGGGGGCTATCCCGACGCCGCCTTTCTTTCCAAGTTGAACCCGAAACTCGCGCAGCTGCGCCAGCGGCTCACCTCTCGCGTTCATTCCATCGATCGGGCGGTCGGAGGACTGACGAAGGAGTGGGCCCGGAAAACGGGGTTGCCGGAGGGAATCCCCGTGGCGGTCGGGGCCTTCGACGCCCATTTGGGCGCGGTCGGTTCGGGAGTGGCGCCGGGAACGCTGGTGAAAATCATTGGGACCAGCACCTGCGACATCGCGGTGCGGGCGAATCACCAGAAACTGGCCGATGTGCCGGGCGTCTGCGGCATCGTGGATGGCAGCGTGCTGCCGGGCTACTTCGGTCTTGAGGCGGGTCAATCCGCGGTGGGCGATCTGTTCAACTGGCTCGTGAATTATCTGCAGCCCGGGGGCGTGAAAGCCGGGTCGCACGAGGCGCTGACGGCGGGCGCTTTAAAGCTGCAGCCCGGCGAGAGCGGGCTGCTGGCGCTGGATTGGAACAACGGCAACCGCACTGTTCTGGTGGATCAACAGCTGACTGGATTGCTCATCGGCCAGACGCTGTACACCACCCCCGCGGAAATTTACCGGGCTCTCATCGAGGCGACGGCGTTTGGCGCGCTGACTATCATCAATCGATTTGAGGAATATGGCGTGAAGATTTCCTCGGTGGTGAACTGCGGCGGCATTGCCGAAAAAAGCCCGCTGGTCATGCAGATTTACGCGGATGTGACGGGGCGTCCGATGAAGGTCTCGCGTTCGGCGCAGACCTGTGCGCTGGGGGCGGCGATCGCGGCGGCGGTGGTGGCGGGGGCGCACAAGGATTATACCGCGGCCCAGCGGCGGATGACCGGGCTCAAGCCGAAGGTGTTCAAGCCCAACGCCAGGGCGCACGCGACTTACCGGGAGCTCTATGCGCTCTATAAACAGTTGCACGATGCGTTCGGCACGGCTGCGGGCGGCGGAAATCTGCAGGGGGTAATGAAGCGACTGATCGCTATTCGCAGCCGTGTCCGGAAATAAATTTATGCTGGAAAAATTAAAAGCGGAGGTCTGTCGGGCCAATCTGGATCTGGTCCGCAAGGGGCTGGTGATTGAAACGTGGGGCAATGCCAGCGGCATCGACCGCGAGCGGGGCCTGCTGGTCATCAAGCCCAGCGGCGTCCCCTACGACGGGATGAAGCCCGGGCACATGGCTGTGGTGTCGCTTGCGACGGGGCGGGTTGTGGACGGCAAGCTCAAGCCGAGTTCGGACACGGACACCCATCGGGTTTTGTACCGTGCCTTCCCGAAGGTGGGCGGCGTGGTGCACACGCACAGCCTGTATGCGACGGCGTGGGCGCAGGCGCAGCGCGGTCTGCCGAGCTACGGCACGACGCAGGCGGATTATTGGTACGGCGACGTGCCTTGCACTCGGTTGCTGAAGCCCGCGGAGATCAAAAAAGATTACGAGGCGAACACCGGCGAAGTGATTGTGGAGACGTTTCAGAAACTTAAGTTTGATCCGATGCAGCATCCGGCGGTGCTGGTGGCCAGCCATGGCCCTTTCACCTGGGGCAGGGATGTGGCCGATGCGGTCCACAATGCGGGCGTGCTGGAATTCATCGCGCAGCTCGCCAGCGAGACGCTGAAGATCAATCCCCGGCTCCGGCCGATGCAGCCGGTTCTTTTGGATAAACATTTTCTTCGCAAACACGGCCCCGGTGCGTACTATGGGCAGCAATAAGAACACCCCTTTTCAGCAAAATGAAAAAATCCAACTTCCTCCTCACCGTTGCGTTAATCAGTGTCAGCGCGGCGTGCTTTACCGGTTGCGCTTTTATGTCACAGAATCCCAAGGGCACCCTCACCCACTCGCGTTTCGGTCAGCTGCCCGACGGCACGCCGGTCGAACTTTACACCCTGCGCAATAGCCACGGCATGGAGGCGCAGATCATGACTTATGGCGGCATCGTCACCTCGCTTAAGGTGCCGGACAAGCGCGGAAAATTGGACGACGTCGTCCTGGGCTACGACACTTTGGACGCTTACTTGAAAAGCACACCTTATTTCGGCGCCCTCATCGGCCGCTACGGCAACCGCATCGCCAAAGGCCAGTTTTCGCTCGACGGCGTGACCTACACGCTGGCCACCAACAACGGAGTGAACGCGCTGCACGGCGGCTTGAAGGGCTTTGACAAGGTGGTCTGGACAGCCCGGCCTCTGCCGACCGCGAACGGTCCCTCGCTGATTATGACCTATGTGAGCCGGAACGGCGAGGAGGGGTATCCGGGCAACCTGCTGGTGACGGCGGTCTACAGCGTCACGGAGGACAACGCCCTGAAGGTGGAGTTCACTGCGACCACCGACCGGAAAACGGTCGTCAATCTGACGCACCACTCGTATTTCAACCTGCGCGGCAGCGGCGATGTGCTGGGCCACATTGTCACTATTAATGCGGACAAATTCACGCCGGTGGACAGCGGATTGATTCCGACTGGGGAACTGCGGCCGGTGGCGGGAACGCCGTTTGACTTCACGACGCCCAGCGCCATTGGCGCGCGGATCGGACAGACCCAGGATGAGCAGATTGTGCTCGGCCAGGGCTACGACCACAACTGGGTGTTGAACAAGCGGGGCAGCGAGCTCTCGCTGGCGGCGAAAGTTCACGAGCCGATGACGGGACGGACGATGGAGGTCTGGACCACCGAGCCTGCGACACAGTTTTACACAGGTAATTTTCTCGACGGAACCCTGGTGGGCAAGGGCGGGTGGACGTATCAGAAGCGCAATGGGTTTTGTTTTGAGCCCCAGCATTATCCCGATTCCCCCAACCATCCCGCGTTCCCTTCGACCGAGCTGAAGCCGGACGAAACCTATCGCAACACCATTATTTACAAATTTGGAGCCGAATAACTTAGAAAAGCACTCTCCCAAACCACGCATTATGATCCTAAAAAAAATCCCCTCTCTTCTCCTGGCGCTAAGCCTGGGAGCGCTCCTTTCCGGCTGCGGCAAAACGGAAGTCCCTCCGGCAGGCGCGGGCGGCGCCGGTGCGGCCTCTGGTAAAAAACTCAAGCTCGCGTTCGTCTCCAACAACGCGGCGACATTCTGGACCATCGCCCGCAGCGGCTGTGAGTCCGCCCAGAAGGAGCTCGGCAATGTCGAGGTCGATTTCCGCATCCCCTCCACCGGCAGCGCTGCGGAGCAGCAGCAGATTCTGGATGATCTCGTGGCCAAGGGCGTGGACGGCATCGCGGTGAGCCCGATTGACCCGAAGAACCAGATTGATTTTCTCAACAAGATTTCCGCCCAGACGCTGCTGGTGTGCTGCGACAGCGATGCGGCGGACAGCAAGCGCGTCTGCTACATCGGAACGGACAACTTTGCCGCGGGTCAGGAAGCCGGCAAGTTAATCAAGGAAGCGTTGCCGAACGGAGGCAAGATCATGGTGTTTGTCGGCTACGCCGATGCGCAGAATTCCAAGGATCGTTTTGGCGGCATCAAAAAAGAGCTCGAGGGTTCGAAGATCGAGATTCTGGACTTGCGTACGGATGACACGGACACGGTGCGCGCCCAGAAAAATGCCGAGGACACGCTGGTGAAATACCCCGATGTCTCCATGCTGGTTGGCCTCTACAGCTACAACGGGCCGGCCATCTTGAATGCCGTCCGCAGCGCCGGCCTGGCGGGCAAGGTTAAGATCGTCTGCTTCGACGAAAACGCCGAGACGCTGGACGGCGTCGCCAGCGGTGATATCTACGGCACGGTCGTGCAGCAGCCCTTTCAGTTCGGCAAACAGTCCATCACTAAGATGGCCAAACATCTCAGCGGTGATAAAGAAGCGCTCGCGGGCGGCAAGCAGATTGTGCCCACGCGCAGCCTTAAGAAGAACGACATCGCAGCCTTCCAGACGGACCTTGCGGCGATTCTAGGTAAGTAGGGAATTCTGTTGGCGAAACACCTGAGCCCCGCAGACTGTTGACCGCGTCGGCTTGGAGTGGTTCGCGGTAAAATAATTTTTAGATCATGAGCACGGCACCGCTTCTTTCCATGCGGGGGATTTCAAAACGATTCCCCGGCGTCATCGCCTTGGACAACGTCAGTCTGGACGTCGGCCGGGGCGAGGTCCTTGCGCTTTGCGGGGAGAACGGCGCGGGCAAGTCCACGCTTATGAAAATTCTCGGCGGCGTGTACCAGCCGGACGGCGGCGAGCTCCTGCTCGAGGGTCAGCCCGTCAAGATCCATAACGTCACCGACGCGATGAAGTCGGGGGTGGCGTTCATCCACCAGGAACTCAACGTGCTGGACAATCTGGACGTGGCGGCGAATGTCTTTCTCGGGCGCGAACCCAAAAATGCCTTCGGCCTGATTGACAACCGGAAAATCCACGCCGACACCGCGCCTCTGCTCCAGCGGCTCGGCCTGGAAGTTTCCAGCCGCACCCGGCTGGACCGGCTTTCCATTGCGCACCAGCAGATGGTCGAAATTGCCAAGGCCCTCTCGCTGCATTCTCGCCTGATCATCATGGACGAACCGACGTCCAGTCTCACGTTGACGGAGACCGATTGTTTGCTGGATCTAGTCGTGTCGCTGCGCCGGCAGGGGGTAAGCGTGGTTTATATTTCGCACCGCCTGGGCGAGGTTAACCGCATCGCGGATCGGGTGGTGGTGCTGCGGGACGGCAAGAATGCTGGCGAGCTGAGCCGTTCGGAAATTACCCACGATCGCATCGTGAATCTCATGGTCGGGCGCGAAATCAAAAGTTCCTACACCGGTTCAACGGCGGCCAAAACGCCCGGTTTTTTCAAGGTCCGCAATGCCCGTTCCAGCCGCTACCCGGCCAGCACGGTGGAGTTCGACGCCTCCCGCGGCGAAATCCTGGGCTTCGCCGGACTGGTCGGGGCAGGGCGCTCGGAGATAGTCAAAGCCATCGTGGGTCTGGATGCGGCGGGTGGGGCGGAAGTCTCCATCGGCGAAGATCGCGTGGCTATCCATTCTCCCGCCGATGCCATTAGGCACGGGATTTATCTAGTGCCGGAAGACCGGCGTGGCGAAGGGCTCGTGACCGGCATGACGGTGCGCGAGAACACCACCCTGCCATCGCTTAAAAAATATTCCACGCTCCACCTCATCCGCCGTGATCGCGAGCGCAAGGTGACGGACGAGCAGATTGCTTCGCTGAAGATCAAAACCCCCGGCGGCGAAGCGCTCGTCGTGAACTTGAGCGGCGGAAATCAGCAAAAAGTCGTCCTCGGCAAATGGCTTTCCATGGCCCCCAAGGTGATGATCCTGGACGAACCCACGCGCGGAATTGATGTTGGAGCCAAGGCGGAAATCTACCGGCTCATGCGCGAGCTCGCGGATCGCGGCGGCGTGATTCTGATGATCAGCAGCGACATGGAAGAAGTTTTGAATGTCAGCGATCGTGTGGCGGTGATGCATGAAGGGAAGATTTCTGGAATCCTTGAACGCCCGGATTGCAATGAGGAGAATGTCATGAACCTCGCCGTGGGCAAGACCCTCGCGGCGGCAAAGCCTGCGGTGAAGGTTTGAAAGCCTGATAAATTGTCCGCTCTGGTGCCGCTGACAAAAGTCTCTCCGCCTCTTGTTTTGAGAGAACCCCACCGGACCTGAGCGATTGAATTGCATCATGAAAAAAGAACTCGGTATTTCCGTCCTATTATTTTTGCTATGCGCGGTCACGGCGATCTTGAATCCCAAGTTCCTGTCCGCCGTCAACTTATTCAACACCGCCAATCTGATCGGATTGTACGGCGTGTTCAGCCTCGGCCTCGGGCTGGTCATCATCACCGGCGGAATCGATTTGTCGGTCGGTTCCCTGTGCGCGCTGACGGGCGTGCTGCTCGCGATGGCTCTCACGGAATGGCACTGGGCCTGGCCGCTCGCCGCGGCGATGGTCCTGGGGATTTCTGCGCTGCTCGGCCTGGCCCATGGCCTCCTGATCACGCGCGGCAAATTGCAGCCGTTCATCGTCACCCTCTGCGGATTGCTGATCTATCGGGGCCTCGCCCGCTTTATCGCCGGTGACGGGACCAAGGGATTTTCCGGCGCGGAAGGCATCGAACCCCTTCGTCATCTCGCCAGCGGAAAGTTTCTGGGCATGCCGATGCCCTTCGTCATTCTCCTGGTGTTGGCTGTGGTGATGTGGTTTGTGCTGCACCGCTCAATCTATGGGCGCTACCTGCTGGCCGTGGGCCGCAATGAGCAGGCCGCACGCTTTTCCGGCATCAACACCCCGCTCGTCGTCGCCAGCGCTTATGTTATCGCCGCCCTGCTCACGGGCGTTTCCGGTATCCTGATCGCGTTCTATACCAATTCCGTGGGGCCGTCCAATCACGGCAACTTCTATGAGCTCTATGGCATTGCCGCCGCCGTGCTGGGCGGATGTAGTCTGCGCGGCGGCGAAGGATCGGTCGTCGGCATCGTCATCGGCACCGCTCTGCTGCTCGTCCTGCAAAACCTGGTGAACTTGCTTGGAATCCCCAGTTCGCTCAACTTCGCGGTCATGGGAGCGGTGGTGCTGTTCGGCGTCCTGGCCGATCAAATCCTTAAAAACCGCGCGGCGCGTAAAATTACCAGGCCCTCCTAAATCCAACCCGTTGGGCGTGCGAGACTTTTTTTACGAATTTCTGCGCACGGAATCCAGTCCGGCGGACACGGGTGACTGCAAGTCCGGAGCCGAGAGAATGGATTGAATTCACTTTACTGGAAGACGACCTGTGGTAGGCTCTTCCGCCTTGTTTGCAAGGCAAACGCACACTTTTTATTTTATGGCCAAACTTTTTATTGAAGAGGTCGCATTGAAGGGCCGGCGCGCCCTCATCCGCGTGGACTTTAACGTGCCCCAGGACAAAGTCACTGGCGCCATCACCAACACCAAGCGCATTGAAGCAGCGCTGCCGACGATTCGCTACGCGCTCGACCAAGGGGCTTCCGTGGTCCTGATGAGCCATCTGGGTCGTCCGGACGGGAAGCGCATCGAGAAGTTTTCCCTGAAGCCGGTGGCGGACGCGCTGGCGAAACTGCTCGGAAAACCGGTGCAGTTTCTCAATGATTGCGTCGGTGCCGACGTGGAGGCCGCGTGCGCCCAGGCAAAGCCCGGGGACGTGATTTTGCTGGAGAACCTCCGGTTTCATATCGAGGAAGAAGGGAAGGTAAAGCTGGAAGACGGCACTAAGCTCAAGGCCGATGCTGACAAGGTGAAGGCGTTCCGGGCCAGCCTGACCCGGCTCGGGGATGTCTACATCAATGACGCCTTTGGCACGGCCCATCGCGACCACAGTTCGATGACCGGCGTGCAGCTGCCCGAGCGGGCCTGCGGTTACCTGATGAAGAAGGAATTGGACGCGTTCGGGGCGGTTCTTGACCATCCGAAGCGGCCGCTGCTGGCCATCCTCGGTGGATCCAAGGTGGCGGATAAGATTCAACTCATCAATAACCTGTTGGACAAGGCCGATGAAATCATCATCGGCGGCGGCATGGCCTACACGTTCCGCAAGGTTCAGGACAACATGGAGATTGGGAAATCGCTCTTTGATGCGGAAGGCGCAAAGATTGTTCCCGAACTGCTCAAAAAGGCTGCCGACAAGGGTAAGAAAATCCATCTGCCGGTCGACTGGATCATTGGCGACAAATATGGTCCGGATGCGAACGTGGCCAATGCCACATTGCAGGGGGGCATTCCCGCCGGCTGGGAAGGCCTCGATGCCGGCCCGGAATCCTCCAAGTTGTTCGCTGCGGTCATCGCACGCGCCAAGACCATCATCTGGAATGGTCCCCCCGGAGTGTTCGAGTTCCCCGTTTTCGAAAAAGCCACCCGGGCCATGGCGGATGCCATCGTGGCGGCCACTGCCGCCGGTGCCACCACGGTTGTCGGCGGCGGCGACACCGCGACGGCTGCCAAAAAGTTCGGTGCGGACAAGAAGGTGTCACACACCTCGACCGGGGGCGGCGCCTCGCTGGAATTCCTCGAGGGCAAGGTGCTGCCCGGCGTGGCGGCGCTGTCGGAGAAGTAATTTTTAACAACCGAAATAATTTTTTAAATGAACAAAGAAAGAAGACTAATCATTGCCGGGAACTGGAAGATGAACAAGACGGTCGCCGAGGCCCTGTCCCTGGTGGAGGACCTCACCCGTGCCGTCGCCTCTGTGAAGGAAGTGGACATCGTGGTGTGCCCGCCGTTCACCGCGCTGGAATCGGTGTCCCGTGCGATTCTGGAATCCAAAAATATCAAGCTCGGGGCTCAGAACATGAGCGAGAACCATTTCGGCGCGTTCACCGGGGAGATCTGCGCGGGCATGCTCAAGGAGTTCTCGGTGCGCTATGTCATTCTCGGCCATAGCGAGCGGCGCCAGTTCCAGAAGGAGTCCGACGCGCTCATCGCCCGGAAAGCCGCTGCGGCCCATGCGGCGTCCCTGAAGCCGATCGTCTGTGTGGGCGAGACCCTGGCGGAGCGCGAGGGGGGGCAGATGGAGCAGGTTTTGGAAACCCAGGTGCGCGGCAGCCTAGCAGGTCTCACCAAGGAACAGATGGTGGAAACCGTCATCGCCTATGAACCCGTGTGGGCCATCGGGACGGGCAAGACGGCAACGACGCAGCAGGCGCAGGACGCGCATGCGTTCATTCGGGCGCAACTGGCGAAGATGTTTGATGAGGCCACGGCCCGGAAGGTCCGCATCCAATATGGCGGCAGCGTGAAACCCAACAACGCTCAGGAGCTGATGAGCCAGCCGGATGTGGATGGCGCGCTGGTGGGCGGCGCGGCGCTGGAATCAAGAAGTTTTGCTGACATCATCAAGAATTCCGTATAACATTTCACTTCATATGAGCTTTTTCATTGGCGTACTGACTTTTTTTCTGGTCATCAATTGTGCGGTGTTGATTCTGCTGGTCCTGGTGCAGCTGCCCAAAAAGGATGCCGGCGCGGGGTTGGCGTTCGGCGGCGGAGCTGCCGATGCGCTGTTTGGCGCCGGCTCCGGCAATGCCCTGACCAAAATCACAAAATATGCGACGGTGATTTTCTTTGGCCTGTCTTTGGCCATTGGCGTGATACAGGACCGGACGCATCGGGGTGACGCCTCTGCGTTTGTAAAGCAGGTGGACACCCTGCAGATTCAGTCGCAGGCGCCGGGAACCGCACCCGCTCCGGCGACCCTGCCGGCGGCGGCCCCGAAGAGCACCCAGCTAACGGCCCCGCCCGCACCGGTCAGCGCGGCGCCGGCCGCTCCCGCTCCTGCTCCAGCTAAATAACGCGATGACTTTTTCAAAGCGCGCCAGGCGATTCGGTTCGCTGGCGCGTTTTTGTCTTTTCAGCTGCGGCTGGGTGTCGGTTTGGCTCTGCCTTTCCGGCTGCGTCCGTCACGAGCCGCCCGCAGACCTGACCATCATTAATGGGGCGGAGCCTGAATCCCTGGACCCGGCCATCATCACCGGCCAGCCGGAGTTGCGCGCGGTGCAGGGCTTGTTTGAAGGCCTGACCCGCTTGGATCCCAAAACCGCCCGCCCCATCCCGGGCTTGGCGGAACGCTGGGAGATCTCCCCGGATGGCCTGGTGTATCTCTTCCATTTGCGGACGAATCTGGTCTGGTCCACGGGCGAGCCCATCCGGTCGGATGATCTGGTGTATTCGTGGATCCGCGCCTTGAATCCGGCGACGGGTTCCGATTATGCCGGGCAGCTTTTTTATCTTAAGAACGCGGAGGATTTCAACGCCGGGAAAATCAAAGATCCTGCCCGGGTGGGCGTCCACGCCGTGGATCCATTCACCGTCCGCGTGGAGCTGAATCATCCCACGGCCTTCTTTCTGGATTTGTGCGCCTTTCCGACCCTTTATGTGGTGCCGCGCCAGACGATTGAATCGCACGGTGACCGATGGCTGATGGTGCGGCCCCTCCCCAGCAGCGGTCCCTACGAACTCGCCGCCTGGCGGCTCAATGATAAAATCCGTCTGAAGAAAAACCCCCGCTACTGGGATGCCGCGAACACCCAGTCGGAGATCATCGACCTGCTGCCGGTGGGATCGCCCATCACTTCGCTGAATCTCTATGAAAACGGCCAGGTCGATATCATTTGGGACAAGGATCTGGTGCCAGTCGAACTGCTGGATGTGCTGCAGCATCGGCCTGATTTCCATTCTTTCAACTATCTGGGCACCTATTTCATCCGTTTTAATGTGACCCGCAAACCATTTGACGATCCGCGCGTCCGGCGCGCTCTCGCCATGGCCGTCGACAAGAATCGGCTCGTCCGGAAAATCACGAAGGCGGGTGAGCGGCCCGCATCCCATCTGGTGCCAGATGGCGTGGCCCATTACACATCGCCCGTCGGGTTGGAGTATGATCCGGAGCAAGCCAGGCAATTGCTTTCAGAAGCGGGGTACCCGGGGGGGCGAAATTTTCCACGGTTCAATTATATCTTTAATGCCGCCGCGGGCGGAGCGGCCAAGATTCATGAGAACGTCGCCATCGAATTGCAGCAGATGTGGCGCGACACACTGGGTGTGGAGATGGAATTAAAGCAGCTCGAATGGAAGGTGTTCCTGGGCGCACAGTCCCGCCTGGATTATGACGCCTCGCGCTCCAGCTGGGTCGGGGATTACAACGACCCGCAGACATTTTTGGGGATGTTCACCAGCGGCGACGGCAACAATCGGACAGGCTGGAAAAACCAGACGTACGATGCTTTGATCCGGGAGGCTGGCGAACAGCCCGATCAGGATCTTCGAGCCTCTTTGTTTCAACGGGCCGAGGCCCTGCTGGTGCGCGACGAGGCGCCCATCGTCCCCCTCATTTTCTACGTCGGCATAAATTATTTTGATACGAACCGGATTCAGGGCGTCTACCAGAATTTATTGGATAGTCATCCCCTGCAATCCATTCGGAAAATCCACAAACCATGAACGTAAAAAAACCAGCGGGGCTGTCGGCCCCTCCTGCCAAAACCGCGAGTTTCCTCCCCCAGGGGTGAGGGCTCTCTGATCTGAGATGTATTTTCTCCGACGCCTCGCATTTTCGATTCCGCTGCTGCTCGTCATCAGCGCGCTGGCCTTTGTCCTGGTGCGTCTTGCGCCTGGCGGGCCGTTCGACCGCGATCGAGCGCCCGCCTCCCCGGAGATCGAAGCCAATCTCAGGGCCAAATACCATCTGGATGAACCCATCTGGAAACAGTACGCCCGCTATGTGGGGGATCTGGCACACGGCGACTTTGGGGTCTCCCTAAAATACCGCAATCACACCGTCAACGACATCATCGCGCAGGGGTTGCCCGTTTCCATGACGCTGGGCGTGCTCGCGTTTGGATTCGCCTTGGCAGTCGGCTTAACGGTGGGCTTCATCACCGCCGCCCGGCGCGGGGGGTGGGAGGATTACGTCGGAAGCTTTCTGTCGATGCTGGTCGTGTGCGTGCCGGGCTTTGTCCTCGCGCCGCTGCTGGTGCTGGTCTTTGCCGTGAAATTAAAATGGCTGCCGGTGGCTCTCTGGGATTCCCCGTGGCACATGGTTCTGCCGGTGGTCGCCCTCGGCCTGTATTTTGCCGGAAAAGTCGCTCGATTGACCCGCGAAGGCATGCTTAGCGCCATGCAGTCCGAATGCGTGACCGCCGCCCGCGCCAAGGGCCTCGGCGAAAACACCCTTCTCTTCCGGCACGCTTTCCGGCTTGCGGTGCTGCCGGTCGTTTCCTATTCGGGCCCGATGCTCGCTGACCTGCTGACCGGCTCCTTCATCATTGAAAACATTTTCCAGATCCCCGGCATCGGTGTCTTTCTAGTGAACAGTTCGCTCAACCGCGATTACACCGTTGTTGTTGGTCTGGCCCTGCTTTACGCGGTGCTCCTCGTCGGGCTCAATCTGCTCGTGGACGCCGCCTACACCTGGCTGGACCCGCGCGTGAAATATGAGTGACCTCCTCAACAGCGTTTCCCAAGGGGCAGGGGATCCGCCCGTCCCGCAATCGCCTGCGGCCGTTTCCTCCGCGGCCTGGCTCCGGTTCAAGCGGAACCGGCCGGCGCTGGCAAGTGCCTGGTATCTGGCGGCGCTTTTGCTGGCCATCCTCGCCTGGCCTCTGGCATTGAAAGTCGCCGGAGGGGGCTTCGCGCAGACCCATGATCCAAACTGGTTGTCCGACGGCCAGTTTTTGCCGCCGGGCTCTCTCCACTGGTTCGGCACCGACGTGCACGGACGTGACGTTTTTTCCCGCGTGCTCTTTGGTGCGCAGATTTCGCTGCTAGTGGGCCTGGTCGGAACGCTGGTGAGCCTGGTGATCGGGGTCCTGTGGGGGGCTGTCGCCGGATATGCGGGGGGGCGTCTGGACGGATTTTTAATGCGAACCGTCGATGTGCTCTATTCGCTGCCCTCGGTGATTTTCGTCATCGTCCTCATCACCACCCTCGGGGAGCTGATGAAGCATGCACCGCTGGTGGCTCATTCCCCGGCGCTCGCCAAGCAGATCCGGGTGCTGCTGCTGTTTGTGGGCCTCGGGGCAATCTCCTGGCTCACCATGGCCCGAATCGTTCGCGGACAAGTATTGTCGCTCCGGACCCGCGCCTTCGTCGAAGCCAGCCGGGTTCTGGGCGCGCGCCCCTGGCGGATTCTGACGCGTCATATTCTCCCGAACATCTTTGGAGTCGTCATCACCTACCTTGCCCTCACCATGCCGGCGATCATTCTTTATGAATCCTTTTTAAGCTTTCTCGGACTGGGCGTTGAGCCGCCCATGGCCAGCTGGGGGACCCTGATTGCCGAGGGGGTCGGGCAGATCAACCCGCTCCGCGTCTATTGGTGGCTGATCCTTTTTCCAGGCGGCGTGCTGGTGACGACGCTGCTCGCCCTGAACTTTCTTGGGGACGGTCTGCGCGATGCTTGGGATGTGAAGGCCCGATAGCGCGCCATCCCATCTCCTTCCTCTTGGAAGATCCGGCTCAGGCGGATCGCTGGTATCGGGCTTGGGACCGGATGCAATGCGAATTTCTGAAGAGGTGGCAGAAGCAGACCGCAGTGAGTTTGTTTTAGAAGTTTATTTCTGGACGGGGTACTCATTGGAAACCTGTGAGTGTGAATGCTGGCCTGAATGGTTTCCTCTTTTATTTTCAACGGCATCGTGTAGTTTTCCCGCCGCGACATGATTCTGGTCCTGGACAATTACGATTCGTTCACCTACAACCTGGTGCAATATCTAGGCGAGCTGGGGGCGGATTTGCAGGTGCGGCGCAACGACGAAATCACCCTCGACCAGATTCGCTCGCTCCAGCCGGAGCGCATCCTCGTCTCGCCCGGACCGTGTTCGCCGCGCGAGGCCGGGCTATCCAACGACGTCATCCGCACTTTCTCTGCCGAGGGCATCCCCATTTTTGGCGTGTGCCTCGGGCACCAGTGCATCGGCCACACGTTCGGCGGCGAGGTGGTGGTGAACCACCGCATGATGCACGGCAAGACCTCGCCCATTCAGCACAACGGCAGGGATTTGTTTGCCGGCATGCCCAATCCATTTCTCGCCACGCGGTATCACTCGCTCGTGATCCGGCGCGAGACCCTTCCGGACTGCCTGGAGATCACCGCCGAGACCGAGGAGGGGGAGATCATGGGCGTGAGGCACAAGACGCTGCCCATCTGGGGGGTGCAATTCCATCCCGAAAGCATCCTCACCGAGAACGGCCGGACCATTTTGCAGAACTTTTTAAAACTCAAATAACCCACCTGTGGAAGTTTTTTTGCTCAAATCCAAAATCCATCGCGCCACCGTCACCGGCGGGGATGTGAATTACGAAGGCAGCCTGACCATCGCTGCTGATCTGATGGAGAAATGTGGCCTGCAGGAATATGAGAGAATCCTGTGCGGCAACATGGCCAACGGCAACCGCTGGGAAACCTATGTCATCCAAGGCAAGCGCGGTTCCGGCGAGATCGTCATGAACGGCGCGGTGGCCCACCTCGGCAAAAAGGGCGATACCCTGACCATCATGGGCTTCGCCGCCGTGAGCGCCCGTAAGGCAAAAAAATGGAAGCCGCGGGTCATCGTCCTCGGCAAAGGAAACAAGATCGTGGATAAACGCGGGATCTAAAAAGGGATTCATTTTAGAAAACAAAAAACGCGCCGATTGAGTCGGCGCGTTTTTGTTTTAAGGAGGGTGCGGCGTTTTGCCGTGCGGTTCAATATTGGACGGCGTTCCAGTTCAGAACATTCCAGAAGGCCTTGAGGAAATCGGCGCGCTTGTTCTGGTACTTGAGGTAGTAGGCGTGTTCCCACACATCGCAGCCGATGAGCGGCGTGCCTTCGCATCCGGCCACGGCCTTGCCCATGAGGGGGTTGTCCTGGTTGGGGGTGGAGACGATCTCCAGCTTGCCGCCGTTGGAAACGAGCCAGACCCAGCCGCTGCCGAAACGGCCGAGGCCCGCCGCCTCGAACTTCGCCTTGAAATCCTCAAAGCTGCCGAACGCGGCCTGAATGTCCGCAGCGAGCTTTCCGGTGGGCGCGCCGCCGGCGGCGGGGCTGAGAATTTTCCAGAAGAATGAATGGTTCCAGTGACCGCCCCCGTTGTTGCGGACAGGGCCGCGGATGGCATCAGGAACGGCGCTCAAGTCGCGGAGGATCTGTTCGAGCGACTTGGCTTCCAGCGCGGCGTTGCCGGCAATAGCCTTGTTCAGGTTGTCCACATACGCCTTGTGGTGGCGGTCGTGGTGGATCTCCATGGTCAACGCATCGAAGTGCGGTTCCAGGGCAGCCTTGTCGTAGGGCAGGGGGGGGAGTTCGTGAGCCATAATGATGATGTGATGATTGAATTGTTAACTAACTAGGGGAAAGAATGACAAAAAGAGGGTCGCCGCACAAGGCGTCACTTTTTTGAAAGATCGACAAAGTTCTTCAGCAGTTGCAGTCCGATCTTCTGGCTTTTTTCCGGGTGAAACTGCGTGGCGAACACATTGTCGCGCCAGACGGACGAGGCAAAGGTGTCGCCGTAATCCGTGCGGGTGGCGACGATGCCTTCCTCCGCCGGCTGGGGATAAAAGCTGTGGACGAAGTAGACGTGGCTGCCGTTGGGGATGCCGCGATAGAGCGGGCAATCGGGGCGGACGATCTCGAGCTGGTTCCAGCCGATCTGGGGGATTTTCAGCCCAGGCCGTTCGGTGAAACGGACGACGCTGCCCTTGAAAACACCCAGTCCGGCGGCGCAGGAGTTGAATTCATCGCTCCGCTCGAACAGGGCCTGATAGCCGACGCAGATGCCGAGGAACGGCTTGCCGGTCCGGATGAAATCGCGCGCGGCCTCCAGCATCGCCCGTTTGCGAAGCGCGCCGATGCAATCGTCGAACGCGCCCACCCCGGGCAGAACCAGCGCCGCCGCGTCGCCGATCTCTTCGGGATGGCTCACCAGGCGCACGTCGGCGCCGACCTGGAGCAGCGATTTATGGACGCTGCGCAGGTTGCCGGAGCCGTAGTCGAGTAGGGCGATCACAGGGATATTAAAAGTGAATAATTGAAAATGTAAAACACCGTCTGATCCAGTTATTCCCGTGACGGCTCAGCATCCATTTCTCAGGCGGGCGCCATGGTGCCCAGCGGCGGGGCCAGTTCCCGCTCCGTCTTCAGTCGCAATTGTCCGCAGGCGGCGTCAATGTCTCCGCCCTTTTCGCGGCGGAGGGTGGCGGGGATCCGCTGTTTCTCGAGTGCGGCGAGAAACCCCTCGCAAACCTCCTCGCTGGGACGCTGCCAGGTCAGCCCCTCGACCTTGTTATAGGGGATCAGATTCACCTTGGCGCGCAGATGTCGCGCCAGCGCGCCCAGAGGCTGGGTCTGCTCCAAGGCATCGTTCACGCCGGCGATCAGAATGTATTCAAACGTGATCATCCGGTCCTTTTTTTCCTGATAATATTCGAGCGCCGCGGTGAGCTCCTTGAGCGGGTATTTACGGTTAACGGGCATGATGCGCTGGCGGACCTCATCCGTTGCGCCGTGCAAGGAGATGGCCAGGCGGAATTGCTCCGGCTCATCCGCGAGCCGGCGGATCTGCGGCACGAGGCCGCTGGTGGAGATGGTGATCTTCCGCGCGCCGATGCCGCCTCCCCACGGGGCATTGAGGAGGCGCAGCGCCGGGAGCAGGTTGTCGTAATTCGAAAGCGGTTCGCCCATGCCCATGATGACCAGATTGTTGATCAGCCGGGATTCAGCAGCCTCGGTCTCGGGCGCGGCAGCAGGGGCGCCTCCCGCGGAAGGGCGTGCCGCTTTGGTCTCGGTCTCATTCCAGCGTTCGGTGGCGAGGACTTGCTCCACGATTTCGTGGGGGGTGAGGTTGCGCTTCCATCCGTCCAGCCCGCTGGCGCAGAATTTGCAGCCGTAGGCGCAGCCCACCTGGGTGGAGACGCAGAGCGTGTGGCGGTCGCTGGCTTCCCCGTACAGGGCCGGATTGGCGGGGATCAGCACGCTTTCGATCAACGCGCCATCGGCCAATTTCCAGAGAAATTTTTGTGTGATGTCCCGCGAACCCTGTTTGCGGACCAGCTCGAGCGACTGGAGTGAAAAAGCCTCCGCCAGCTGCGCGCGCAGCGTTTTTGGCAGATTCGTCATCGCGTCCCAACTCGTGGCGCGGCGCACGTAAAGCCATTCCAGCAGTTGCGTGACCCGGTAAACGGGCTGTTCCCAGGATTGAAACCGGGCTTGGAGTTCCTCGCGGGACTGGGATTTGATGTCGATCGGCACGCGCCAGTTTAAAGGCCTTTCCCTCCAAAACCAAGCCGCGATATTTCCAGTCCGATCACCGAGGCGGGCTCCGCATGAGCGGCAGGGGTGGGCGGGCCGACTTGATTTCTCGCCGGGCGCAGCAGCGTGGCGCCGGGCTGAATTTCAATTGCCCCCTGCGCCCTTGATGCACTGCTGCAAGCGGCGCAAGTCCTGTAAATCCTCCGCGCTGTAGGCGGGCTGTCCGAGCGACAGATCGCCCTTGGGCGCCCGCCATTTCCAGTGTTCCACATGGCCATCCGCGAAGGTGAAGTTGCCTCCCCTCAGATGGCGATCGGCCGGGATGTCCAGCCAGAAGTCCGACCAGTAGCGGTAGTCGGCGGGGATGACCCCGAATGTGGAATCCCAAATGTCGTTTTCGTTCGTGTCGATGAAGATGAAAAGGCCGGTGGGAACCCGGATCTCCGAGGTTTTCCTGAAGTGGCTGTCCGTGGCGCAGTTGGCGCTGTTGCTCATGTTGTAGCTGCGCTTGCGGAGCATCTGCGGAGCCCCCGCCACGGTCGAGCGGTCCGACGGGCAATGGTAGATCCCCGCGCTGCGATTGTAGGGGAAGAGCAGCGAGGTGGCCTCGCTGATTTCATTCGTTTCCAGGGGTGCCAATCCCCGGCACCAGGTCATTTCATCCTCGCCCAGGGTGGGGTTATTGGTGCTGCCCAGAGTGACTTGATACACATAGTTGTTGGGGGGGATCACCTCCTCGTTGTCCTGGGCATACATCAGCCAGCAAAGCTGCAGCTGTTTGAGGTTGTTCAGGCAGGCAGTCATATAAGCTCGCTGCTTGGCCCGATTCAGCGCCGGGAGCAGCAGGGCGGCGAGAATGGCGATGATGGCAATCACGACGAGCAGCTCGATCAGCGTGAAGCCGGTATGACGGCGGCCCGCCATTTCGGGAGAGCTACGTTTTAAGCCGAACGCCGAAGCGGGCAGGGGCATCGCGCAGCGATGACCCCGCGCCGTATCCGGCGCGGAAGGAACTTTTGCGGACGTCCCTTCCGTCACCCTTCCTGACGCGCGCTGACCGCGGGCGAGGACGGCGCAGCGCGCTAACCCTGCCACGCGGGCGAAAACTCCTCTTCCGGAGTTCGGGTTTAGGCCGGTCATGTTCATGAAATCGTTTGCGAGAGACGGTCTGAACTAAAGTCGGAAACCGAGTTTTGTCAAACGTCAAATCAGTAGGTCAGCAGATCCAGTTCGCGCAGGCCGGCCTCGGTCAGCTGCCAGCGGGACCCGCGCTGGGCGACCAGTTTGCGGCAGGGGTTGGCGCGATATTCTTTTTCATTGACCGAGAGCAGCTGGACTTTGGCAGCGCCCTTCATTTCCGAGGCGGCGCGCGGCAGCAGGGCAAAGGGAACGCCGTTGTAATTCAACACCAGCTCATATCCGGCCACCCCCTGCTTTTCCGCCACGGGGTTTTTCAGGATCAGCCCCCGGTAGCGTTTCAGATAGGGAAAGTTCACCGCCCGCACCTGCACCCGGTAAAGCTCCGTCTGGCCGCGCACGAATTCCAGCAGGCTAAATTTTTTGACCGGATTGCGTTCGCGAATCAGGATCTCCCGCGGATCCAGGCCGAAGAAGTTTTGGCCGTTCCAGCCCTCGTGGTCGTTGCGCTCGCCGGGATTTTTCTTCTTGAACCAGGCTGCAAAATTCTCATTTGCGAGGACGTTGAGCTCGAAATGGAGGTGCGCGCGTTCCCGGGCAATGCCTTCGGCGTTGGACGTGCGCCCCATCGTGCCAATCCCCTCGCCGGCCTTCACCGGCGCGCCGATTTTCAAATCCGCCCGGACCTCGCTCAGGTGCGCATAGAGCGAATAAATTTCCAGGCCCTCAATGTTATGACGGAGAATGATGTAGTTGCCGTAGTTGGAGAGCGAGGGCTTCCGGCTGAAATAGACCACGGTCCCGTCCGCGGTGGCCAGCACCGGATCGGTCGGATCCCCGCGCCGGTCCGTCTGCCGGTGGAGGATGTCCAGCCCCTCGTGCATCCGCCATCCTCCGTTCCGCTCGCAGCCGAAGCTTCCGCTGGTCCACGGCTTGTCCGGAGCGGTGGGGGCGAAAAACTTCAGTTCATCCCCGACCTGGTAAAGCGAATGATTGGCGGTGGGAAACTGGAACGGGGCCTGAGCACACAGGCGCATCACGAAAAAAAAGAGGGCGGCCGCGGCGGCCCCGGCGCGATACATGGCTCCCCGCTTCATTTGAAAATGCCCTTCTTCACTTTTTTAGCGACATTGTTCAGTCCGGAAACGAAACGGTCGGATTGGTCGCGGGTGATGTCCGGCGTGAACGCCAGTTTTCCGTTGGGAATGCGACGGGTGATCAGCGGAGCGGCCAGCCAGCGGCCGTCGGCGGCGGTTTCGCCCCATTGGCCGAAGATGACGAAGTGCAGCCCGGGATTGGCGGAGGAATATTGTTCGAGCATCAGGGAAGAGGTTTGATCAAACTGGACTTCAATAGCGAATCCCCCGGGCGTTTCAATGACCTGAGCCGTCACCAGATTGGCCTCCGTCAAAATCGGGTCATGCGCAATGGTCACGCTCACCGGATTGGAGCGGAGCAGGGTGACGGGCACGGTGGATCCCACGGTGTTCTTATTGGCCTGCAAATGGACGCGCATGGCGCTGATATCGCCTTTTTTTTTGTCCGTCTGGCAGCCGCCTGCCAGGACCGCCGCCGCCGCCAATGCTAAAAAGATGTTGAATCGCCGCCCATAAACTTTCATAGTGCGTCCACAAAACCGCAACACGCGATTAAAGTAAAGACACTTATGGGCAAACAACTCAACAAAGCCGAACACAAGAAACGCCGCAAGGCCTACATCAAACGCAAAAAAGCCATCGTGAAAACGAAAAAGGCTTCTAAAGCGAAATCGAAGAAGTAAGGTTTGAGATTCAATCAGGGCCGTCCGCAAGGACGGCCTTTTTTATTTTCACACCGCCATCTCTTGTTTTGCCGCCCCAACTGCCCAAGAGGTGTTCCAGCATGGGAGGGAAGGCGGCCCTTCCGAAGCAATTTCCGCGGTCATTTTCTTCGAACGAAAAATCGCCAAAAGTTATTCACCGGGATAAAAGCGGAATTGGGTGGCGGGTGGATAATTTTTGGACACAAAGCGGAAACAAGCCGGATTTAAAGGGTTCAGTGGGGCGGCGACTGCGGTTCGGTGGGGTGTCACGCGGTGAATAAGCTGTGCCTAATCATTCGTTGTCCGGGTGGCGAGACGCGTTTTTACCTGTCTGACCGAAAGGTCCGGCAGGGGTTGTTGTCTGAGGAACTGGAAAACATGGGACATTCAATCCCCGCCGCTTGAATTCGTCCTATGAACAAACACCGGTCGGTGTTTCAGGGGGTGTTGGAGGTGGAGGTGGGAAGTTTGTTTTTGTATTTTCAGATAAAAATACTTGCCCGAGTGCGCTCTTCCGCCCAACTTTAACCCCGCTTTAGTAAACAACCGAACCGCAAAAAATATGGGGCGCATCTATAATAACATCATCGAAACGGTCGGCCGCACGCCGCTGGTCAAACTGAACAAGGTCACCGCCGGCGCCGGTGCGACGATTCTTCTTAAGTGTGAGTTTTTTAACCCACTCGGCAGCGTCAAGGACCGCATCGGCATGGCGATGATTGAGGACGCCGAGAAGCGCGGCGTTCTCAAAAAGGACACGGTCATTATTGAGCCCACCAGCGGCAACACCGGCATCGCTCTTGCCTTCGTGGCAGCAGCCAAGGGGTATTCCCTGATTCTCACGATGCCCGAAACCATGTCGGTCGAACGCCGCACCCTGCTGGCGATGCTGGGCGCCAAGCTGGTGCTGACACCGGGCGCGGAAGGCATGAAGGGCGCCATTGCCCGTGCCGAAGCCCTGGCCCAGGAAACGCCCAACTCCTGGATTCCCCAGCAGTTCAATAATCCGGCGAACCCAGCCATCCACTCCAAAACCACCGCGGTGGAAATCTGGGAGGACACCGACGGCCAGGTGGATATTTTCGTTTCTGCAGTGGGCACCGGCGGTACTCTCACCGGCGTCACCGAGGTGATCAAGCCGAAGAAGCCCTCGTTCCAAGCCATCGCGGTGGAGCCCAAAGATTCACCCGTCATCTCGCAGACGATCGCCGGGCAGCCCGTCAAGCCCGGTCCGCATAAAATCCAAGGCACCGGCGCCGGCTTTGTCCCGCAGAACCTCCATTTGAAAGACAGCGCGGGCCGTCCCCAGATTCTCGAGTGCGTCCAGGTTTCCAACGACGACGCCTTTGCCATGGCGCGGCGTCTGGCGAAGGAGGAGGGCATCCTGGTCGGCATTTCCACCGGCGCAAATGTCGTCGCCGCTCTCGAGGTCGCCAATCGCCCGGAAAACAAGGGTAAGACCATTGTCACGATCGCGTGCTCGACGGGCGAACGCTATTTGAGCACCCCCCTCGCCGCTGAGGCCCGCGCGGCCGTGGGCGGCTGACCTGCGGAGATCGCATTCCATCGTCCGTCTCGCAAGGGAAGGGTCAGCGCGCGCTGCCCCTTCCTTTTTTCATCCGGGTCCGGGAGAATCTGGATTAAAAATACTTATTGCGTTCCCGCCCGTTTCCGCGTAGTTAAGGGCCAGTCGAAGGTTTTGTTAGTCCCGTTTTTCGGGACGGCTTCCCCAGTTCTAAAATTCAAAACAGGTTTTCGGGAAAAATTCCGGCCTTCGCACACGCACAAATTATGAGCAACCCAGACAGCAGCGGGGATAAATCCCCTAATCCATCAGCCTCCGGAGCCCCCAATCAAGGTTCCGGTCACTTGGAAATTTCTGAGAAAGGTTTCGGATTTCTCCGCACCTCCGCCAACCATTTTCATCCCAAGCCCACGGACATATTTGTCACGCCCGACACCATCCGCCGTAATTTTTTGCGCGAGGGCAGCCATGTGGTCGGCACCACGCAGCCGCCCCACCGCGGCACCAGCCCGCAGCTCAAGACCGTGGAAAAAGTAAACGACCTGTCCTTCGAGGATTACACGAAAGTCGTCCGCTTTGAGAACCTCACGAGCATTGACCCGGTTGAGAAGTTTCAGCTCGAGACCACGCCCGACCTGATCGAGACCCGCGTGATTGATCTGGTGACCCCCATCGGCAAGGGCACGCGCGGGATCATCGTCGCCCCCCCGCGCACCGGCAAAACCACCATCCTCAAGCAGATCTGCAACGCCATCACCACCAACCATCCCGAGGTGCACGCGATGGTGCTGCTGATTGACGAGCGCCCCGAGGAGGTCACCGATTTCCAGCGCTCGGTCAAGGCCGAGGTCGTCGCCTCCTCCAACGATATGGACCTGGAAACCCACGTCCGCCTGTCCCGCTTCATGATTGAGCGCTGCCGCCGCATGGTGGAGGCGGGTCGGGATGTGTTTGTGCTGCTGGATTCGCTTACCCGGGTGGCCCGCGCTTACAACAGCGTCCACGGCGGGAGCGGCCGCACGATGACCGGCGGCGTGGACGCGCGCGCCCTAGAGATTCCTCGCAAGATGTTCGCCTCGGCGCGCAAGATTGAGAACGGCGGCTCGCTGACCATTCTGGCTACGGCGCTGGTGGACACGGGGTCGCGCATGGATGAGCTCATTTTCCAGGAATTCAAGGGCACGGGTAATATGGAGCTGATCCTGGACCGCAAGCTCTCGGATCGTCGCTTGTATCCGGCGATTGACATTCCCAAGAGCGGCACGCGCAAGGAGGAAAAACTCTTCGCGGCCAAGAATCTGGAGGCCATCCGCAAGCTCCGCCGGACGATGGTGGACTTGAACCCCATCGAGGCGATGGAGACGCTCACCGCCGCGCTCAAGAAGCACAAGACCAACGACGAGCTGCTCGCAAAGTTGTCCGTCGGCACCTGACTCCGGGAACGGGCCGGCAGGGAACCCGCTGCGGCATGTCCGACCAACTGGAAGCGGGTGACAGTGGCCCCCTATGAACGACTCGCCCCATTCGCGGCCGCCGCTGGAGCGCATGCTGCGCATCCATCAGGCCATCCAGGCCGGCAGCTTTCCCAATGCCCGCACGCTGGCGCGCGAGCGGGAGGTCAGCACCAAGTCTATCCAGCGCGACATCGGTTTCATGCGCGACCGGTTGAACCTGCCGATTGAATATGACGCCGTCCGCAACGGCTATCATTACACCGGCGAAGTCAGCGCCTTTCCCACCCTGCAGATCACCGAGGGCGAACTCTTCGCGCTGGTGGTGGCGGAAAAAGCCCTGCAGCAGTATCGCGGCACCAGTTTTGAGAAGCCGCTCCTGAGCGCCCTCCGGAAGATGGAGCAGGCGCTGCCCGACACCATCTCGCTTAACCTCGCCGACATTGAACAGACCATCTCCTTCCGGACGCGCGCGGAACAGATTCTGGACCTGAAGGTGTTTGACGTGCTGGCCAAGGCGGCCGCCCGGCGGGAACAGATTACCCTCGAATATCGTAAGCCTGGCCAGTCGCAGGCGGAAGCCCGGGTGGTTGATCCCTATCACCTCGCCAACATCAACGGCGAATGGTACCTCTTCGCCTTCGACCATGCCCGCCAGGATGTCCGCACCTTCGCCCCCGCCCGCATCCGTTCCGTCCGCCTCACGGGAAAAACGTTTGCCCGGCCCCGAAAATTCTCACTTGAGAAACGCCTCCGCGACAGCTTCGGCGTCCATTCCGGGAAGGACCGGCACCAGGTGCTCCTCCGCTTCGATGCCCGGGCGGCCGATTATGTCCGGGAAAAAAAATGGCACGAGTCGCAGCGGCTGCGGGAACTGAAGGGCGGGGGGGTGGAACTCGCCCTGGAGCTTTCCAGCCTGGACGAGATCGCCCGGTGGGTACTGAGCTGGGGCGGGGGGGCGACGGTGCTCAAGCCCGCCGAACTGGCCGAGATGGTGCGGCGCTCTGCAAAAAAACTGCTGCAGAATGGCGGATGCGTTTTGTGAACGTTTTCTTGTCCAGCCGATTGTCACTCAAACGTCACAGAGCAGTCATGGAATTGACACGTGATTTTAGAACCTTTAGCGTGTGACTGCGATGCTTCAATCCGCCCGGCTCATTGTTAGCGCTCCAACCAGTTATGCGGCGCGCCTGGCGTGCCATGTCGACGATGTGCGCGCCGCGCAGGCGCTGCGCTTTGAAATCTTCAATGTGGAGCTCAACGAGGGTCTGGAACAGTCCTACACCAGCGGGCTGGACGCCGATCCCTTTGACGCGGTGTGCGACCATCTGCTGATCGAACATGTGCCGACGCGCCAGATTGTCGGCACCTATCGGCTGCAGACCGGTGTGAACGCCGCCTCCAAGCTGGGGTATTACAGCGCGCAGGAGTTTGACTTTTCGCCTTTTGAGGCGCGTCGGTCGGAGATCATCGAGCTGGGCCGCGCCTGCGTTCATATCCAGCACCGCAACCTCATCGTCCTCGGCATGCTGTGGAAGGGCATTGCGGATTACGCCCAAAAGCGGGGTGCGCGGTATCTGCTCGGCTGCAGTTCGCTTACTTCCCAGGACCCGGCGGATGGCGCCTCGGCCTATTCGGAGCTGTGCCGCAAGCATCTGGCTTCGCCGCCCTGGCTGACCCGGCCGCACCCGGAATACGACTGCCCTCTGGACCGGATAGCTGCGGACACGGTCAAGATTCCAAAGCTCCTGCGCGCCTATCTCAGCGTTGGCGCCAAAATCTGCGCGCCGCCGGCCCTGGATCGCAGTTTCAAGACCATTGATTTTCTCACGCTGCTGGATCTGGAGGCGATGCCGGCCCTGGCGCGCCAGCGGTTTTTAGGTTGACCCTCGGGCCCGCTCCGTTTGAAAATTGCGGATGAAAGGATTCCGGCAGCACCCGTTTCGAGTCTCCTTCCGGCTGCTTTGGTTCGGCTTGGAAGTGGTCGTCTCCCTTTTTGACTTTTTATTCCATTGCGTTTTTTGTTCCAAAGCCTCCCGGCGGCGCGCGCGCGCCCTCTGGCTGCAGCGCACCGGAAAAAGGGTGGGCCGCGTTTTAAATCTGCAGATTCGCTCCCTCGGGGAGATTCCCCATCGCGGCCTCCTCATTTCCAATCACGTCAGCTACGTCGATATCCTTGTGCTGGTCTCCTTGGCGCCCGCCCTTTTCGTCGCCAAACGCGAGGTTAAATTCTGGCCGGTCATGGGTCTGCTGGCTCAGCTCGGCGGGACCGTCTTCATCGACCGCCAGCGCCGCACCCATGTGGGCGAGGTGAACGACGACATCCGGAATGCGCTCGACGACGGCGCGCTGGTGACCATCTTTCCCGAGGGCACCAGTTCCGATGGACGCGCTGTATTGCCGTTCCGATCCCCGCTGCTGGAGCCGGCCACGCGCCTGGATCAGCCGCTTACGGTGGCCCGACTGCAGTACACGCTTGCGGACGGTTCGCCGGATGAGGAGGTGGCTTATTGGGGCGACGCGACGTTTTTTCCGCATCTGCTGAATCTGCTGAGCCGGGACCGGGTCCAGTCCACCGTCCGATTTGGAATTGTGACAGAGCCCGTTCCCGACCGGAAGGCGCTGGCCCTGCAGCTCCATTCCGCCGTATCGGCTTTGAAATGATCCTGGCCCGGATGCCGGGGGATTCAACATCATTGCCGGTGTCACTTCGCGGGTGAAAGCGCTTGGATCCCTTTTTATCCGTGATGTTGGTTTCTCATTTTCAACCGCCAATCCTGTGGGGAGGTGTTCCGTGGGGAGGCGTTGGATGGGTGCGCCATCGTGGTAAATCCAGACGCGTGGGTTGGCAACCGCGGCGGGCAGGGGACTGCCCGCCCTACCCGCCGATGTGCCAAGGTTGACTGCCGTATTCAAACCGAACGCCGAAGCAACGGTAGGGGCATCGCGCTGCGATGCCCCCACCCGGGAGGGCGGAACGAACGAGGTAAGACGCCACGCTTCGCCTGATTGCTTTCCGTCGCCTGACGCTGCGCTCGGCGACGGGGACGCCGCAGCGCGGCTGTCCATACCACCCTGGCACAAACTCCTCTTTCGGCGTTCGTGTTAAAACCAGGTAGGG
>CAILMI010000038.1 GCA_903835255.1 uncultured Verrucomicrobia subdivision 3 bacterium | reverse complement strand
CAACCCGGACGCGTGGGTTGGCAATCGTGGCGTGCAGGGGACTGCCCGCCCTACCCGCGTAAATGCGTTAGACCTCGCTTTTGGCACATTCCAAAAAACCGTGTTCAATTGCGTCATTCGTGTCTCAGTCTTGGTCTTCGTAAGTGGGTCCGGCGTCACGCTGGAATTCGCGTCACAGTCTAGATTCGGGGGGCTATTCGTGGGAGTGGCGGTAGGGCGTGTCGCTCCGTGCGCGCCGTCGTGGTCAACCCGGACGCGTGGGTTGGCAATCGTGGCGTGCAGGGGACTGCCCGCCCTACCCGCCGATGTGCCACGGTACAGTTGGACGGCCCTATTTCGGCGTTCGGGTTAGGTTCAGTGACGGAAGAGGCTGGTGTGGCAACGGAAAGAGGAGGAAAGAAGGCGGCCGCCCCATTTTCAGGCAGGCTCCCCGTCATTTCCCCAGGACCCGGCGCAGCCGGCTGATCAGGGAGTCGGCGTATCGCTCGTAGGGGGCCAGCGGGCGGCCGTGGATCTTAATCTCGTCAATCGTCGCCAGGGCCATGCAAAAATCCAGCGCGTGCAGCGGCCGGCCCCGGCGGATGCGGCGCAACCAGCGGCTCAGGTCGGTGACTTCTTCCACGGCCTGATCCGGGCCGGGATGGAAGGACAGATTCCAGTCGTCCCGCCGGAGATAGCCTTCCTCCTGGCTTTTGCTCTCAAACCACGGATCGCACAGCAGGGCGCAGATGGATTTTCCAGCCCGCGATCCGAGCCGGTAAAAAACTACGCGCGCTTCCGTCTCTGAAAAATGGTCGAAGGTGATTTCCAGCGCGTCCTCGGACGGCGGCGTGAACCGGGTCTGATAGGCCGTCTGCCACCCGCCCGCCCCGCCGGTGTTTTTTTCAAAGCACAGGTTTTCCTCGTAAACCCAGAAAAGATCCGTAGCGAATCCGCGCCCGGCCAGAAGGCTTTTCCAGCCCGCCATCGCCTCGTCCAGACGGGGGCGTTTGACGGGTAAAGGTGTTTTCATGAGACCTCAAATAGAACGTTGCTTGAACCATTCCACAAACAGGGGGATGCCCTGATCGATTTTCACCCGCGGATGATAGCCGAGTCTGGCGCGCGCCTTAGATATATCCGCGTAGGTGATCGGCACGTCGCCCGGCTGCATCGGCTGCCAGTCGATGATGGCTTTTTTGCCCAGGGCCCCCTCGAGCAGGGCAATCAGCCGGCTCAAAGTCACCGTCTCGGATTCACCAAGGTTGAAAATCTCAAAGCCAAACTCCCTTTTCGTGCAGGCGATAATGCCTTCCAGCGTGTCGGCGACATAGGTGTAATCGCGCGCGGTGTTGCCATCCCCGAACACGGGGATCGGTTTGCCGGCCGAAATGAGGCTCGCAAATTTGTAAATGGCCAGATCCGGTCGCTGGCGCGGACCGTAGACGGTGAAGAAGCGCAGCATCGCCACGTCCATGCCGTGGAGATGTTGCCACACGTGGCCGAGGGCCTCGCAGGATAGTTTGCTGGCGGCGTAGGGCGAAATCGCCGAAAAAATCGGATCCTTCTCGCTGAAGGGGACCTTTGCGTTCATGCCATAGACGGACGAGGACGAGGCGATGGTGATTTTTTTGACGGCGTGGGCGCGCGCGGCTTCAAGGACATTGACGGTGCCCTCGACGTTGACGCGCTGGTAAAGCGCGGGTTCGGCGATACTGGGACGCACCCCCGCTCGGGCCGCAAGGTGGATAATCTGGTCAAATTTGACCGAGGAAAAAACCTCCTCCAGTGCCGCGCAGTCGGTCACGTCGCCGTGGATGAATTCAAAGGGTTTGGCGAGGGACTGGAGGACGCGGAGGTTGTGTCGCTTGATGCCCGGATCATAGAAATCATTGAGATCGTCAAACGCCCAGACCGCCTGGCCGTCCTGCAGCAGGCGCTCACACACGTGCGAGCCGATAAAGCCTGCGCCGCCGGTGACCAGAAAGTTCATGCCCTAACCCTAGCAACCCGCGCGGCGGGTGTCGAGCGTGCCCGCCCCTCATGAAGCGGGGGGGCTTTCCGTTGCGCGCCGCCTAGAGCCGGACTGGCGAACCGCTCCGGGCGGCGGCGTGGCACGCCTCCAGGACACTCTGCGTCTTCAAGGCCCAAGCCGGCCAATCCTCATTGAGAGTGCCGGAGGAAATCTGGTTTGCAAACTCGCGCCACATCCGGGTGTCCTGTGCCGTGGCGTGCCCGGGTTCCCGGGGGTCGGTGCCGGGCGGGCATTTGATATCGGACAGCGCGCGGATCTCGGCGTCATTGACCTCAAACGCCGGCTCATAACTGTCCAGCGGATGGACAAATCCCGGGATGCGCAGCCAACCTTTCTGACCGCTGATGTGCGTCCACTGCTGATGAGCCGCCAGAAACGAGCAGTAAAATCCGGCCGAAACGCCGCCGTCATACATCAGCTCCGCGGTGAATTCAGTCGGCGACCTGGAGCCCGGCTGCGACAAAATCCTGCCGGAGACCTCGCGCGGCAGCTGCCAGTTCATCGTCCAAAGCGCGATGCGGAGGCAATACCAGCCGAGATCCCCCAGGCAGCCGGCGGGTTCCAGCTCTGGGTCCACGCGGATGTTATCGCGGAAAAAATTCTCCCCGGCATAAAAGCTAAACGCAGAGGAAATCCGGCGGATCTCGCCCACGCTGCGGGCATCGTCCAGCGCCGCTCGGATTTGCGACAGGCGCGGGCTGTGCATGAACATCACCCCGTCCATAAACTGCCGGCGATGCCGGGCGCAGGCGGACACCATCTCCTCCAGGTCGGCGGTGCTGACGGCGCAGGGCTTTTCGCAGAGGACGTGCTTGCCTGCCGCCGCCGCGCGCAGCACCCATTCCTTTCGGAGACCGGTCGGCAGCGGGATGTAGACCGCATCCACTTCCGGCGAGGAGACCAAGGCCTCATAGCTGCCGAGCGCCGCAGGGGAGGCTTCAAACGGATGAAGGGCCTGGCAGGCGCGGATGAACTCTTGGCTTTTGTGAATGTCCCGGCTGGCGACGGCCGAGATGACGCAGTTCCCGGAATGGTAAATGGCCTTCCAGTTCTTCCGGCCGATCCCGGCGGTGCTCAGAAATCCGATGCGCAATGGTTTCATTAATACGAGGGAGTCTGGCGGAACCGCCGGCGATATTCAATTTGAGACCCGCTCAAAGTTTTGTTCCCGCTTCAATAAAGGCGGTGAACTCCGGCCCCGGTTCACAGCAAAATTCGCGCGGCGCCTCGCGCCAGACGAAGCGCACGGCCCGGGCGTGCAGGGCGTGGTTTTCCAGCATCAGCCGGTCGCGCTGCTCCTCCGTGAGACGCTGCTCAACCAGCGCGAGATAGAGATCCTCATCGCCCCCGTAGATCTTGTCGCCGACAATCGGATGCCCGAGATGCGCCAGATGGATGCGGATCTGATGCTTGCGACCCGTGCGCGGCAAGACCCGCAGCAGGGTGAAGGGCAGGGAGGAGATGGGATTGGAGGCGGCCGGCCTGGAAAAGCGCTGCATCACCCCGTATTCCGTCTGGGCGGCGGACCCGTCCGGCCGCACCGCGTCCTTGATGGCAACGATGCTGGCCTCGTCCTTGCCCAGCGGCGCATCGATGACGCCATGATCCCCGCGCACATGGCCGTGGACGAGGGCAAGGTATTCCTTTTCAATCGCGCGCCCCTCCATAATTTTCCCCAGCTCGCTGGCGACGGCGGGGGTTTTTGCCACCAGAACCACCCCGCTGGTTTCGCGGTCGAGGCGGTTGACCAGGTGGGGCGAAACCTCCGGGGAGGCGCGCCCCGCCAGATGGAGGCGCACGCGGCCGATCAGGCTGGACATCTCCCCGTTCTTGGTGGGATGGCAGACCAGCCCGGCCGGCTTGTTGACGACCAGCAGCGCGTCGTCTTCGTGGAGGATGTCGAATAGTTTTTCCATTTCCGCAACTTGTCTTCGCGTCAGGCTGGCGTATCATGCGCGCCGGTGAAAGAAAAATGGAACCGCTGGCTGCCGTGGATTTTCGTGATGCTGTTCGCAGGATCGCGGATTCCTGGCCTGCTGCCCTCGAATTTCAGCGCGGCCTATGCGTTCGCATTTTGCGCGGGGGTTTATTTCCCCCGGAATAAATCCCTGTGGCTGCCAATCCTGGTCCTGCTCGCGACGGATCTGGGCCTGAATCTCTTCTATTCGGTGCAGGGCAGTGAAGTCTGGGATGCGGCCAACCTTAAAAACTTGTTCTTCAACTACCTCGCCTACGCCGCCCTGATCGGGATCGGCCGCTGGTTCAAGCCGCAGTCGTCCTTCGCCTCGCTGCTGAGCGGCGGAATCATCGGCGCAATCCTCTTCTATCTCATCACCAACACGGCATCGTGGTTCTTCAACCCGTTTCAAAATCCCGAATACACGAAAACCCTTTCCGGCTGGCTGCTGGCCCTGACCAAGGGCGTTGGCGGCTATCCCTCCACCTGGGAGTTTTTCCGGAACACCCTGCTGAGCGGCGGCCTGTTCACCGCCCTGTTCGTGGCAGCGGCGAAACTCACCGCCCCCGCCGAATCCCCCGCGGACAAAAAAGCCGGGGCCCGGGACGAGGACTCCGAGGAAGCGACGGAGGAAGCCGGCGCGTGAAACGATTCTTGAATCCTTTCGATAGCTGAATTAACGTCTTTCTGGATGAGTCTTGCAGCAGAAAAAATCGCCGCCGCAGCGCTGGCATTGCCGGAAGACGACCGCGCCTTTCTCGCACGTGAACTGATCGTCAGTCTCGATTCGGACACGCATTCTAACGCGGAGGCGGAATGGGCTGAAGTGATTGACCGCCGCTCGCGCGACATTTCCGAAGGCAAAGTTCAATGCCGCCCCACCGAGGAAACTGTCCGAAATATCCGCGCCAAACTTCATGCTTCGCGTCGTCAGTCATCCTGAAGCGAGCGAAGAACTGGAAGCGGCAGCCCTCTGGTATGAAAAACGTCAGCCGGGACTGAGCGATGATTTCTTGGATGATTTTGAACTGGCTTTAAGGCGGGTCATTCAAGATCCGCAACGCCCCCGTTTAATTCAGGGTAAAAACCGGAAGCTGAATTTCAACCGTTTCCCTTACGCTATTGTTTTTGAATTGCAAAAGGACATTCTTTACGTGAAAGCCATTATGCACCTACATCGGCGGCCTTTTTATTGGAGTCGCCGCCAATGAAAATCGGCGTCCTTTCCGACACGCACGGCTTTCTCGACCCGCGCATTCCAACAATTTTTGCGGGCGTGGACCACATTCTCCATGCGGGCGATGTGGGGGATGCCTTCCTCGCCTTTGAGCTGGAACAGATCGCGCCGCTCACCGTCGTGCTGGGCAACACGGATCTCGGACTGCCCTTCCCGCTGACCCGGGGGGTGGAACTGGGCGGCCGGAAATTCCTCGTCCAGCACATCGTCAACCCCGCGTCCCCTGATGATTCGCTCAAGAGGCAGCTGGCGCGCGTCCGTCCGGACGTGGTGGTGTTCGGGCACACTCACAAGCCGTATGCTGAGACGCAGGGCGGGATTTTCTTTTTTAATCCCGGCTATTCCGGCGCGCCCAAATCGGGCACGCCCCGCAGCGTGGCCATCTTCCAGTGCGATGCCCAGGGCATCCGGCACGAATGGATCCCGCTGGACTTAAAATAAACGCGGACACCCCTGGGCGGGCAGTATGGAGCCGCCCCGCCAGCGGGTCGCTGGACCCACTTATGAAGACAAAGACTTAGACACGAATTTCACGAATGAACGCGAATGGGGCATTTTACCGCAAAGAACACAGCGACCGCAAAGACGGCAGGGGGCTGGAGACACGGATCCAAACGAGACGCGAATTGCACGAATGAACACGAATTGGGGAGGGGAGTTTTAACCGCGAAATACACGAAATACGCGAAATACGGCGGGGGATTTTTAACCGGCAAGCCGCGGGTCGCTGGATCCCATTGATGAAGCAAAAACTTTGACACGAATTTCTCGAATGAACGCGAATGGGGATGGTTTAAAAGCTCGGTTTAACCCCGTTTACTCAAAAATATCGCAGTTAAACTTAACCTTGGGACATCGGTGGGTAGTGCGGGCAGTCCTCTGCCCGCCGCCGTTGCCAATCAACGCGTGCGGGTTTAGCGCGACGGCGCGCACGGAGCGACGCGTCCTACCTGTCTCAAAGTTGCCAAGAACTGCTATACTTACACCCCCGCGGTGGCCGTTTGATAAAGATACTTCTGAAATCCGGCAAAGACTTTGGTGATTTCCTCCGGCTGACCGCCAAGATCAGCCACGGCATCGGTAATGGAATCGTGATATTTTAATCGGAGCAATGGGTTCAGTTTGCTCTGCTCCAATTCCTCCACGCCTTCAGTGACATAATGTTGAAGCACGAAATCGAGGAATGCCTGCTGCTTGGCGTTAAATTTTGAGTTGATATACACACGCGCATGGTCGGCGCGCTGGGCCCGCGTCACCGGCGGTAACGTGTAGGCCACGTAGGCGAGCACGTCAAAGAGATCGCTCTTCTCCGCGTCAATGAGCTGCTGCATGGCTACCAGCTTGTCGCGGCCAAAATCCTGTTCAGACAAACCTTGCAGAAGTTTGGCCCGCGTGTCGGGGGCGCTCCAGAGGGCGCGCAGTTCGGCTTCGCTCTGGAAGAAGTCGGGCAGCTTGCCGAACAGCAGTTCCATGAATTGCTGCGCCGACATCGGCGTGCCGTCGGTATGCCAGAACGTGGTGGCCATCATGTGCTGGATGGTGCGTTCCTTGCCGTCGGCGAGCTTCACTTTGACCTTTTTCTTTTTTTGGCAGATGCAATTGACCTGGCCGCAGACCTGGCAAGGCTCTTTTGGACAGTCACAGGGTGATTTGCCGCAGACATCACACGTTTTGGGCGGTGGCACGACACACGCGCAGGGTCGCTGATTGCACTTAGGGCAGGGTTCTTCCTCCTGCGGCGGGCCGTCCCACTCCGGGTCTTGGAAGTTCAGGTGCGCCTTCACGAAATCGTAAATCGTGAAGTAATCCTTCCCATCGTAGAGCCGCGTGCCGCGCCCGATGATCTGCTTGAATTCAATCATCGAGTTGATCGGGCGCATCAGGACGATGTTGCGCACGTTGCGGGCATCCACACCGGTTGAAAGTTTTTGCGAGGTGGTCAGGATGGTCGGGATGGATTTCTCATTATCCTGAAAATCCCGGAGGAATTGCTCACCGAGTGCGCCGTCATCCGCTGTGACGCGCTGGCAATAGTTGGGATTCTTGGCTTTATTAAGCTGATTGATCAGGTCGCGCACGGCCAGTGCGTGAGCTTGGTTGGCGCAGAAAACCAATGTCTTCTCGTTCTGGTTGATCTGCGACAGGAAGATTTCAACGCGCTTTTTTTCCCGAGCGCGAATCTCAATGCTACGGTTGAAGTCGGCTTCCTCGTAAAGTTTTCCCGCTTCGATCTCACCTTCCACCACGGCGTCATCCGATGTCCAAACGTAGTAATCAATCGTGGTCTGAATCTGCTTCACGCGGAATGGTGTAAGGAAACCATCGTTAATGCCTTCCTTAAGCGAGTAGATATAGACTGGTTCGCCGAAGTAAGCGTAGGTGTCCACGTTGTCCCTGCGCTTGGGCGTGGCGGTGAGGCCAAGCTGCACGGCCGGGGCAAAGTAGTCGAGGATGTCGCGCCAGTTGCTTTCGTCGTTTGCGCCGCCGCGATGGCACTCGTCGATGACGATGAAATCGAAGAAGTCCGGCGGGTATTCTCCAAAATAAGGCGACGGTTTCTCATCCTTGGGTGGCCCGCTCATGAAGGTTTGAAAAATTGTGAAAAAGAGGCTGCCGTTCTTGGGCGGTTTGCCGGTCTTGCGAATTTCATCGGGGCTAATGCGCACACAAGAGCCGGGAGATTTATCCTCAAACGCCGAGAATGCGTTGTAAGCCTGGTTCGCTAGAATATTGCGGTCGGCAAGGAAAAGGATGCGCGGCCGTCTATCCGGCTGGCGGCTTAAGTTCCAGCGGGCATGAAAGAGTTTCCACGCGATTTGAAAGGCGATGAACGTTTTACCCGTGCCCGTGGCGAGCGTGAGCAGAATGCGCTGCTGCTCCTCCGCGACGGCCTGCATCACGCGCTCGATGGCGATGTCCTGATAATATCGGCCCGGATGCGAGCCGCCCTTGTCTTCGTATGGAACGGCGGCGAAGCGGTCGCGCCAGTCATTGACCTCGGCGAAAGTGAGCGCCCAGAGTTCATCCGGCGTGGGATAGGTGGCGATTTCGCCTTCCTTGCCCGTCTGCATATCAATGGCGTAGATGCCTTGGCCGTTGGTGGCGTAGGCGAAGCGCACGGCGAGTTTGCCGGCGTAATCCTTGGCCTGCCCGACGCCTTGGGTGAGGGCCTCATTGAGGGCTTTGGCTTCCACCACGGCCAGCTTGGTGTTGCGATAGACGAGAACATAATCCGCGATGTCTGCCTTGCTGCGCCGCCCGCGCCCTTCGATGCGGCCTTCGGTGATACGATATTCGCGCAGGATCTTGCTGCCTTCAACGACACCCCAGCCCGCCGCTTTTAATGCGGGATCAATATGCTCGGCTCTGGTCTCGGCTTCGTTCATGGCGGTCCTTCATTTCCAGTGCTGATGGCGTTCAAAATTTTCAGCTTCAACGATTCGTCGTCTTCATCACCGCGAAGTACGGCGGCAAGCCACTCCCCAAGCAATTCCTTCGAGATGCTGCCGCCGGCGACATGGTAACTGATGTTTTCCGACTCCTGAATGAAAGCGTTGACGCTGCGCAGGTAGCCATTCAGCAGCAACATTTGGGCGCAAAGCGTGATGGCGATGCGCTTGTTGCCGTCCTCGAAGCAATGAAACTTGCAGGAGCAGAAAAACAAGTGCGTGAGTTTGGCGTCAAACTTCGGGTAGTAATCATCGTTCTGGATGTGGTGCAGAACGGCATCCAGCTTGCCGATCTCAAGATGACCGAACGAGCCGCCGCCGCTGACATCCACCGTTTTGCGGTGAATCTCAATCGCCTGCTCGGAGGTTAAATACACCCAGGCCATTATTGGCGTTCCTTCAGCCGCTTCATCACGTCCTTGGCTTCCTCCAGACGCTCGGCCAGTTCCTTGCTCTTTTCGCCGAGAAACCGCTCGAACTCATCGCGCTGGAGCGGGGTGACGTATTCCTGAAGCTGAAGATGCAGCGCATCGCGAAAGGCCAAATCGCGGCTGGCCATTTTGTTGCGTGCCTTCTCGATCAGCGGTTTCCAATGCGCCTGCTTTTCGAAAACCGCAAACAAGGCATCCACTTCCCACGAACTCAGCTTGCGCTCTTTGGCTTTGGAATCCTGCACCAGCGCATCCGCGAAACCGGCTTCGTAGGCGGCAATCAAATCCAGCACTTCCGAGTAAAATGTATCCCGCACGCTGGCCCGTTTATCCAGACGCAACACTTTGCGATAGACGTGCGCCTTCTCGCGGAAAATGCTGACATAGATTTTATCCGTGTAGAGCGCGTATTTGAAATTGCCCATGCCCACGCAATCCTTCAGCGCATCGGTGAACTGCTTGCGGTAGTTTTCCTCGATGAACGCCGACTGGATGAAATCCTCGTCGCGCTGATTGATGTATTTCGTGCCGCCGCCCGTGCGCCGGTTGATGGTGTCAATGACGATGTCCAGAATCGCCTTGCGGAGCAGCCCGGCCCGCTCGGACTCCGTCATGAGCATCGCGAGGTTGAGGAACGCCCGGAAATCAAAAACTCCCAGCCGGGCGGTCTTCGCGATGATCGCGAAATCTGTTTCGTGATCATCCCGGGCCTTGAGTGCTAACTTGAAGTCGCTCAGGCGCTTGCCGGTCAGCACCTCATACCCGTTTTTGGCCAATTCGTCCCCGGATTTCCCAATATAATTGTCTACTGTGCGGGGGGTAACCTCGAAAAATGCGGCCACTTGATCCTTAAGAACGACGGTTTTGCCTTCGAACGGAATGCCGCGAATGCCGGCGGCCTGTTCGATTTCGGCGAGGGCATACGGGTTGTTCAGGATGTTCTGCCGATCTACCGCTGAATTTGTCAGGTCTTTGCTCATGGGATTTTTCTTAAAGTTCTCCGGTGAAGGCTTGGTGCAGCAGCGACTTCTTCAACGCCTCCAGCGCGGCGTGCTTCCGCTCGTAGAGGCGGGCGAGGCGTTGGGTTTCTTCCGACAAGGTTTCCAAGGCTTCAACGATGCGCTCCTGTTCATCAACGCTCGGCAGCGGCAGAACAAATCCTTTGATTTGCTCCGTGCTCAAATTGGGCTGCGCTGCGCCTGCTGAAATGCGGAGGTTCTCCTCAACCTTCGTGGACAGGAAGTGATAGAGGAAACGCTTGTTGAGCTTTTCGCTCGGCTCAAACTTTCCCACGCGTTGGTTCAAGTAGTAAACCGTGCTGTCGGTGTTGAAGCCAATTTTTCCGGTCGTTGCGCCTGACATCGCAATCAACAAGTCATCTTCGACGATTCGATACCGGTCAAGGTTCTCGCGATAGTCCTTCGGGTCGAAGAACACGAGCCGGTTGCCGGCTTCGATGCGCCCATCCTGAATGTTCGAGATTCGCAGGATGGGAGCACCGGATGGTTTGAATGTGCTGCTCTTGAACGCGAAACCGTTTTGTAGTCCGCACACTTCTTCCAACCGCTTCTCCACCCACCCCGGACCGCGCTGGGTGAAGACGGATTGGAGGTGGCTTTCAAAGAGGGCGCGGGCGTTTTGGAGGTTCTTTTCGGCGTTGGCTTTGGCGGTGGCGAGGCCCTCAAACGCTTCGTCCAGCAGGCCGACGATCCGCTGCTGTTCGGCCAGCGGGGGGAAAGGGAACTGAAGCTGATACATGGCCTCTTTATCGAGGTGCGGAATTGCAGCGCCAGTTTTCGCCCCGTTGAAGACATCAAATGTGGAAGCCAGAAATGCGCGGAGGTAGTCGTCATCGATTTCCGCTTTCTTGGCGATTTTCCCCATCGTCGAGGAAAGGATTCCGCGAAAGCCGGTGAAGACTTCGCCGGAGTTCGAGCCGTCGCAGATGATGATGGTTTCAGCTTCTTCGACAGTGATTGAGTTTCTGTCTTTCACCGATGCGTATTCGGCTTCCTTGCTTCCGCGCATCACTTTCGCGACCAGATACGGCAAGTCGCCATTCGATGAAGTTGCCTTCAATGCTGGTTTGCGGCCCTTGATGATTTCACAAACATCACCAAGGCGTTTTGTCTGCCACCCCTTCTTCATAGCAGCGCCTTGATGTTGCCCAGCACTTCCGCGCTCTCGGCGTCCAGCGCGGCGGTTTTCCATGGCGGCGGTTTCATTCATCATTCGTGGGCCGGAGTTTTTTGGCGCTGCCGCCGGGGGGCAGATAGTTTTCGCCGGTCACCACCTTTTTGCCGGTTTTGGCTTCGAGTTCCAGCCGCGCGCGTCTGGCAATTTTCCCGCCGGTTTTGGCAGCGGTTTGATTTTCCGCCATGCCGGTGGCGGCTACGGTCTCGGCGATCTGGCGGGTGGATAACTCGGCGAGGGCGGTGAAAATCAATTCCGCCTCGCTCATGTGGTCGCGCAGGTTCTGGGTTTTCAGCCCTTTCAGGTTTTTGTGGGCGGTGACGCTGACGCCGCTCCATTCCTGATGGATGAGGTTGGTGAGGATGGCGTATTCGTCGCCCTTTTTGATGTCGTGCGTGGCCCAGTAGTCGGTGAGTTTGTTGCGGGTTTCCTGCCCGGTCATGCGCTGTTGAATCCATTTCTCGCTGCGGCCATGTTTTTTCCAGGTCTCACGGGCGCGTTCGAGCGCGCGAGCGGGGTCGCTCATCTCCTGCATCCGCTCGTAGCCAGTCCGGGCGAGCCAGAGTTTGATGGGCTCGGCCTTGGGGCTGGGCACGCTCTGGACGAGGCGCAGGAGGGTCTCGGCATTGGCGACATCGGTGAGGTAGCTTTTGCCGTCGGCGGCGGGCAATTTCAGTTGGTGACAGTTTGTCACCAACTGACTTCCTTCCTTGCCCAGCCGCTCTTTTAGCTTGTTCCAATACTTTCTGGCTGTCTTGGAATCCGGCTGCTGCGTGAGGACTTGGACAATGTCCACGACGGAGAAGAACCACGTCTCGGTCTTCTCGTCGTAGATGCGGCGGATTTCGTGTCCTTCAAAAATGGCGAGGTTTTGTTTCATAACGGTGAAGTGAATTTCAGTCGGTAACAGTTCGTTACCGACTGGAGGATTTCCGAGTTCAGTTGGTTACGTTTTGTAACCAACTCGGGCAACCGGTTACAGATTGAAACCGGCTCACGCATTGTTGTTCGGGCGAGTGAGGTCATAGCAGCGCCTTGATGTTGCCCAGCACTTCCGCGCTCTCGGCGTCCAGCGCGGCTATCTCCTCCAAGATGGCCTCGGGGCTGCGATGCGCGATTTCCTCGCCGCCGTTGGGGTTCTTCACGGAGAGATCAAAGATCTTCGGGTCGATGGCCGCCACGTCCACGCTCCAGCTTTTGGGCGAGTCGGCTTTGGTCTTTTGCAGCGCGATGAACTCGGCGAGGTCGGCGTCGTTGAGCGGGTTGGTCTTCCCCATGTTGCGGCCGGGGTCGAGCTGGT
>CAILMI010000037.1 GCA_903835255.1 uncultured Verrucomicrobia subdivision 3 bacterium | reverse complement strand
TGAAAAACCGCTGGTTGGCGGTGAAACACCCTCTGGGAGTCGTCGCAGAATTGAAATCGAAAAATAACCGGACAGCGGTTTTATCCAGTTTTTACAATAGTAAAATCGCTGTCGTCAAAAGCTAAACGGGACAGTAGTGAATCCTCATATGTATTTTAACCAGCAACCCCTGATCCATCCCCTTATGAGCCCAAGTTATTTTTCGCCCAACCTGCTAAAGCTGGACTGTGCGCAGGAAGCTGACCGGATTGGCGCCATGCTGCGTGAGGCGGTCTTACACCGCTTCAAGAAAAAAGGCCTGGTGATCGCTTTTTCAGGGGGTGTGGACAGCAGTGTTGTGGGAGCGCTAGCGGTCCGTGCCTTGGGTAAGGAGCGTGTCTTTGGCTTGCTGTTGCCGGAACGCGATTCGGCGAGTGAGACGCCCGGGCTAAGCCGTTTAGTTGTTGACCATTTCGGAATTCAATATGCGCATGAGGATATCACTCCGATATTGGAAGCCGCCGGCTGCTACCGTCGTCGAGACGAAGCCATCCGGCATGTGGTTCCCGATTATGATTCAAACTGTAAATGCAAGATGGTCCTGCCGCCGGTCGTTGACAGCGATCAATACCGGTTGTTCAAGCTGGTGGTGCAGTATCCGGATGGGCGGCGGACGGAAACCCGCCTCGACCTCACCGCCTATCTCGGCATAGTGGCCGCCTCAAACTTCAAGCAGCGCACCCGGAAGATGCTGGAATACTATCACGCCGACCGATTGAACTACGCCGTTTCTGGCACGCCCAACCGCTTGGAATATGATCAAGGTTTCTTTGTCAAACTAGGCGACGGTGCCGCCGACGTGAAGCCCATCGCCCACCTTTACAAAACTCAAGTATATCAAATGGCGGCCTTCCTCCAGCTCCCGGAGGATATCCGGAATCGTCTGCCGACCACCGATACCTATTCTTTGCCGCAGAGCCAGGAGGAATTCTACTTTTCACTGCCCTACGACAAAATGGATTTAGTGCTCTACGGCCGAAACAATCAATTTACGGCGGCGGAAATTGCGCCGTCAGCCGGCCTCAGCGCGGAGCAGGTCGAGCGCGTCTTGCGTGATATCGAGGGCAAGCGGCGCGCGGCCCGCTATCTTCATTCGCCACCGGTGCTGGTAGAGCCCGAGAGCCATGGCCAGCCTTAGATTTGGGTTAAAAACGCACCCGAGTTAGCTCAAGATCATTATGTTGGTACAGGACTTTTTGCTGGATAGTGCCGCCCGCCAGCCGGACAAGGTTGCCCTTATCCACGGTGCGCAGCGCTTTACCTATGGCGAAATTGACTCGATGGCCAATCGTCTGGCGCATGCCCTGATTGCCCAAGGGATGGTTCGCGGTGACCGCGTGGCGGTTCACCTGCCGAACTCGGTGGAGGCGGTTGTTGGCATCTTTGCTGCGCTCAAAGCCGGCGGCGTCTTCGTGGTGATTAATGCGTCAATCAAGGAAGATAAACTGCGCTATATCCTCAACAACTGCCGCGCGGCCGCTTTGCTCGTAGACGGCCATGCTTTCGTGAACGGCGGTTTGGAGCGTGTTTTTGCAAGCACTCCGTCGCTCAAGGGTGCTATTGTCTGCGGCCTGGAACGTAATGGCTCGCCGTGGCCCAACGGATGCCAAACCTATTCAGAGGCCCTATCGCAGTACCCGAGCCGGTCGCCGCGCCAAACGAACATGGACTTGGATTTAGCCTGTCTCATTTATACTTCGGGAACTACCGGCGAGCCCAAGGGCGTGATGTCTGACCACGGGAACGTGGTTTTTGCCGTTTCCTCAATCACGCAGTATCTGGGCAACGTCGAAGATGACGTCGTCATTAACCTCTTGCCGCTCGCTTTTGACTACGGACTTTACCAGCTGCTCATGACCTTCAAGTTCGGTGGCACGCTGGTCTTGGAAAATGGTTTCACCTATCCGGCGGCGGTCTTGAAGCGGATCGAGCGGGAGCGGGTAACAGGTTTTCCGGGCGTGCCCACGATTTTTGCCCTGCTGCTCCAGATGGACTTATCGGGTTTCGACCTCTCCTCACTCCGCTATATTACCAACACCGCCGCCGCGCTTCCAACCAGTCATATACAGGAACTGCGTCGGAAGTTTCCCGGCGTGACGCTGTTCTCAATGTATGGGCTGACCGAAACCAAGCGCACGCTCTACCTTCCGCCAGAACTGTTGGACCGCAAACCGGGTTCGGTTGGGATTGCCATTCCGAGCACCGAGGTCTGGATTGAGGACGACGCCGGCAACCGTTTAAAGCCTGGCGAGGTGGGCGAACTCGTTGTCCGCGGCCGGCATGTCATGCGCGGTTATTGGGAGGATCCCGTGGCGACCGCCAAACGCTTCCGGCCGGCCGCTATTCCCGGCGAGCGCGTCTGCCTCAGCGGTGACCTCTTTCGCATGGATGAAGATGGCTGCCTGTATTTCGTGGGGCGCAAAGATGACATCATTAAAACGCGCGGCGAAAAGGTGGCACCTAAAGAAGTCGAGAATGTGCTTTATGGTCTCAAGGGTGTGCTTGAAGCGGCCGTTGTGGGCGTGCCAGACCCAATTCTGGGGCAGGTAGTCAAAGCCTTCGTCGTGGTGAGCGACAAGGCTATTGGACGGGATCAAGTGCTCGCTCACTGCCGGGCTCATCTGGAGGACATCATGCGCCCCAAATACGTCGAGTTTTGCGATGTTCTGCCGAAGACGGCTTCGGGTAAAATTAAAAAGACTGACCTTAAGTAACCCCGGCGGATTTCCATCCGCCCAACTTTTCTTCTCATATGTGTGGCATTGTCGGAAGCTTAAATCTGGCCGAAGCGCCTCCGCCCAAGGAGGCCTTGTTGCGGAACATGCTGGCCCGGATTCGCCATCGCGGACCCGATGAATTTGGAATTTTTCTCGATGACCGGATCGGCCTCGGGAGCGCACGCCTAAGCATTATCGACCTGAGCGGCGGGCAGCAGCCGATCACAAACGAGGACGGCTCTCTGTGGATTGTTTTTAACGGTGAAATTTTTAATTACCTCGAGCTGCGTCCCGAATTGGAAGCGCGGGGCCACCGGTTTGCAACGCAATCCGACACTGAAGTCCTCTTGCATCTCTACGAAGAATACGGCCCGCAATGTTTGGAGCGGTTGAATGGTCAGTTTGCCTTTGCTATCTGGAACCGGCGTGAACAGAGCCTCTTTTTGGCGCGCGACCGTTTAGGGGTGCGCCCGTTGTTTTACACTCAGAACAGCAATCGCCTTCTCTTTGGCTCGGAGATCAAGGCAATCCTGGCGGGTGACGGGGTGCGGGCGGAGATGGATCCGGTCACGCTGGAGCAAGTGTTCACTTTTTGGGGGCCGCTGGGCCCGCGCACGGCCTTTCGTGGGATTTACGAGGTGCCTCCTGGCCATTACCTGCGGGCGACGCCGAACGGCATTGCCATCAAGAGCTATTGGAACATTGCTTTTGCTGGCACCTCTCCTTCGTCGCTTAGCGGTTCAGTCGGCCGGAGCGAGGAAGACTATCTCGAAGAATTCTCCGGTCTCCTGATTGATGCGGTGCGGCTCCGGCTCCGGGCGGATGTGCCCGTGGGCGCCTACTTGAGCGGTGGGTTGGATTCCTCTCTCATCGCCGCCCTCATCCGTCGGTTCACCGACAACCACCTTGATACGTTCTCAATCGCCTTCGATGACGGTGATTTTGACGAGAGCGTTTATCAGCAGGAGATGGCCCATTTTTTGGGCACCGACCATCAGGTAGTGCGGGCGACCCATGCGGATATTGCCCGCGTTTTTCCGGAGGTGGTCTGGCACGCGGAGATGCCGTTGATGCGAACAGCCCCGGCGCCGATGTTCATGCTTTCCAAGCTCGTGCGGGAGCGCGGATATAAAGTGGTGCTATCCGGGGAAGGTGCCGATGAATTTTTGGCCGGCTATGACATTTTCAAAGAAGCCAAAGTCCGGCGCTTCTGCGCGGCCCAGCCCGAATCAAAATGGCGTCCGCTCCTCTTCCAGCGTCTTTATGCCGATATACCGGGCTTGGCGGCGAGCGGCCGCTCCGCTGTGGCTGCCTTCTTCAGCCGGGGGCTCTCCGAAACCGGGTTGCCGCATTACTCCCATGCGGTTCGGTGGCGCAACAACCGGCGGACTTGCCGCTTTTTCTCCGATGAAATCGCGTCTCAGCTTGCCGGGGACAAAATATTTGACTCAGTGGCCTATCCGCCCGACTTTTCCAGCTGGGACCCGTTGGAGCAGGCGCAGTTCCTTGAAATCTCTATTTTCCTGTCCCATTACCTTCTGTCCTCACAGGGTGATCGCATGTCGATGGCGCATTCTGTCGAGGGCCGCTTTCCGTTTCTGGATTGCCGGCTGGTGGAGTTTTGCAATCGCCTCCCAGTCCGCCTTAAACTCCGCGGCTTGACTGAGAAGTTCCTGTTGAAAAAGCTGGGAGTGAAGTGGCTCCCTAAAAATATTTCACAACGAACCAAGCGTCCTTATCGGGCGCCAATCCAGCGCAGTTTTTTTAATGATTCATCTCCGGAATACGTGGCGGATTTATTAAGTCCGGAAAGCCTCCGGGCGGCCGGTCTTTTTAAATCCGGACCGGTGGGCCAGCTCGTCAGGCGCGCGCAATCGGGTCATCCCATGGGCGAAACCGATGAGATGGCTTTGGTGGGTATCCTGTCCTCCCAGCTATGGCATCGCCAATTCGTGGGAGATTTTGGGTCCGGCGTCTCGCTGTCGAACCGCGATCGCGTGAAAGTCTGCCGCGTCGACCGTCCCTTCAATAATTCCCCGCGTGATAAGAAATACCAGGAAGCGGTTCCGGGTGAATTTGTTCTGAATACGATGCTCTGAGAGCCTCTGGAGTCGTTGATTTTTTCCAGCAGGGAGACAGGTTAGGGAGTTCTCGGAGACCCTGTGTTATGGATGTTTTTTTACATCGGAAATAACGCCAAACAGAGAGTCCGGGCTGGTTGCCGGTAGTATTATCCTGCGACGGAGAATCGCCGCCCCCGTCGACAGTTTTTTAACCGGATTCAATCTGGCTGGCGGTTATGAGTTACGGAGCAGAAACCGTCCGGTAGAAGCGCTGTGTGAACTGGCCGGCCTGCTCATCCGTGTAGGTGAAAGGGGCCTGGTTGGTTTGAACCGATTCCCATTGGGTCAGGTCGCTCGAAGCCTGGACCACATAGGTAAGACCCGTCGATCCCTCCACCGCCAGAGTAAACATCCCATTGACCGGGGCGACGGGTTGGAGTGTCGCTGGCATGGATTGAACCATCGGCGCTATCAGGGTCTGGGCCGCGGCGGTTATCTGGGGCTGGACGCTATTCGCGATCGTGACCGTGAACGTTTTCTGGATGATATTATTGCTCCGTGCCCCGTCATTGACCGTCACCGTGAAGGTCGTCGTTCCGGTGGCGTTGGTCATGGGCTTAAAAATGAGACTGCCGGTGCCTCCTGGACTGGAGTAGACCACTGTGGGCGGACTTGCCAGCTTCCGGTTCCCCGACACCGCTGTGACCTTGAGGGTCTGGATTTCGTTAGCCGCGCCGGAACTGATCCCGCTCAGCAACACCGTCTGCGCGCCGGCGTTCTTTGCCACCGTGTAATTACTGATCGAGTTCAACGTCGGCGGCTGGTTCACCGGGTTCACGGTCACGGTGAAGGAGCGGGAGACGGTGTTGTTCAGCGGCTGGCCGTCGTTGACCTGAACGGTAATCGTCGCCGTACCGTTGGCGTTGAGGGCCGGGGCCAGGCTGAGCGTGCCTACGGTATTGGGGCTGGTGTAAGTCACCGTCGGGGCGGGAATCAGGGACGGGTTGCTGGAAACGGCCGTGACGGTGAGGGGCTGGTTTTCGTTGGTCGCTCCGGAACTGATGCCGGACAGGGAGACTGTCTGCAGCCCTGCGTTTTCATTGAAGCTCCGGTTGCTGATTGCATTGAGCGTGGGCGTCAGGTTCGGGACGGGGAGGGGCAGGGCGTAGGAAGCCTCGTTTGACTGCGGGCTTTCCAGCCCGACGCTGTCATACGCGGTGGCCGCAAAATAATAGGTGCGGCCCGCCACCAATCCGGTGACAACGGCGTTGGTCAGGTTGACCGTGGAGATCCGGTTGGTGTAGGCCCCGCTCTGGACCCCGTAATACAGGTGGTAGCCCGCGACGTTCGGGGAGGTGCTCGGATTCCACGCCAGCGTCACGCTGGTGGCCGCCGGGGCACTGACCTGACCCAGGGCCAGCCCGAGGCCGAGGAAGAGTGAGAGGGAGCCGAGACTCACACGCTCATAAACTGCCGCTGTTTTATTAATCATACCGGCAGCTAACGCAATCCCCTTGCCAACCCGTCATCGGGCGCCGCTGGGCTGTTTTTAGTTCTCCAGAGAGTGGGCGGGAGGACAGGGTTGCGACACTGTCCTGAAAAATGAGAATGATGAAACTCCCTTTCCTGCCGCGGGTTTTGAAGCCGGCAAACCCTCGCGAGATCGCCTATTTTTTAAGCTGTCCTGATTGATGACGCCCGGCCCGGCCGCGCCGTATGTCTGCGGGGAATGGATTTAAGACAGGCTTGTCTTAATCGATGGCAATTCCGCTCCTGGACCGGAGGGCAGGGTGGATTAGCTGGAACCCAGCGGTTGAGTTGCAAAGCCCGCTGAATTCAACAAGGCAGCACTATTGAATAAACCGTTTTCGGAACTCAATCCCATTGCCGTGTAATGCGATTTTGTCACGGTTTGGCGATTTAATTGGAGGGGGCATAAAAAAGCGCCGGGTTCGTTTTGTGAGCCGGTCTCCTTCAACGACGGTAGAATCCGGCTCAGCTCTTACCCCTTAGTGTCCCTTGCCCCTTCGCGGTTCATTCTTTCTGACGGCAGGGTTCCGGTGTAGAACACATTTTTGAGATTATTTTCACGATTGAGTTGCAACGTTTGTCTTTAACATTCAGATTCCTAACGTTTTTATGAAGATAGCCATCATCGGTCTCGGATATGTAGGCCTCCCCCTGTCGCTCCAGTTTGCGCGGTCCGGTGTGGAGGTTCTGGGGCTGGACATCGACCCGGTCAAGGTCGAGTCGCTGAACCGGGGCCGGAGCTATATCAAACATATCGACTCCGCCGTCATCGCCCGGTACGCAACCTCCGGCCAGTTCGTGGCGAGCACGGATTTCAGCCGGGTCAAGGAGGTGGAGGCCATCCTCATCTGCGTGCCGACGCCGTTGAACAAGAATCGCGAGCCGGACATCTCCTATATCCTGGACACGGGACGGGCTATCGCCCCACACCTGCAACCCAGCACGCTGGTCGTTTTGGAATCCACCACGTATCCCGGCACCACCGATGAAGACCTGCGTGCCGTGCTAGAATCCGGGTCGGCGCTCAAGGCGGGCTTGGGATTTCATTTGGCCTTTTCGCCGGAGCGCGAGGATCCCGGCAACGCGCAGAGCCAGGTGGAGCTTATTCCCAAGGTCGTGGGCGGATACACGCCGGCGTGTCTGGAGCGGGCGCAGGCGCTCTATGGGCGCGCCATCAAAACCCTTGTGCCGGTTTCCTCCTGCCGAGCGGCGGAGGCGACCAAGCTATTGGAAAATATTTTCCGCAGTGTGAACATCGCTCTGGTCAACGAGCTCAAGGTGGTTTACAGCGCCATGGGCATCGACATCTGGGAGGTGATCCGCGCTGCCAAGACCAAGCCGTTCGGGTTTATGGCCTTCTATCCCGGCCCCGGACTGGGTGGCCACTGCATCCCGATCGACCCTTTTTATCTGACGTGGAAGGCTCGGGAATACGGGCAGAACACCCGCTTCATCGAGCTGGCGGGCGAGGTCAATACGGCCATGCCGGAGTATGTAGTAAACCGCGTCGCTGAAGCTCTCAACGCACGCCGCCTGCCGGTCAACGGCAGCCGCATCCTCATCCTGGGCCTGGCCTACAAGCCCGATGTGGATGATGAGCGCGAGTCGCCTAGCTACACTCTGATGGAACTGCTCAAGTCGCGCGGCGCCGAGGTGGCGTACCACGATCCGCATGTGCCGGTCATCCGCCCCACCCGCGAGCACGCCCACTGGGCCGGCGCGCGTTCGGTGGATTGGAACCGCGAGACGCTGCGAACGTTCGACGCGGTGGTCATCGCCACCCAGCATCAGGCCGTCAACTATCAGGAACTGGCCGACTGGGTGCCGTGCATCGTGGACACGCGCAACGCGATGTCCGGAGTGATCACTCAGGTCGGTCAAGTTTGGAAGGCCTGAATTACGCCGCGCCGTTTTTGCGGACCGGCCGGGTCCGCCCCTCCCCTTGTTCCCATGAAAAAACTATCTCCCAGGCGGAGTGTCTTCGTCCGTCTCGTAACAATGAAACCCAAGCAGGCAGGATTTCTCGTGTGCGGCCTGTGCGCGCTGGCGGGCGGGGCTCAGGCGCAGCCGGTGATGGCGCCGACGCCGTCGACCGTTTCGCTGACGCCGCCGGCCATCACCGCACTAGGCCCCGGCGAGATGCAGGTGTTTCCACCTGACAGCGCCGTGGCCAGCTATCTGGAGGCGGTGCATCCGTTGCAGTGGGGACCGGTCAGTCTCAGGCCTCATGTCAACTATCAGTTCTCCTACGGCAGCGGTATCCAATCCAGCCCCGGCCAGCAGCAGACGACGGTGGAGCAGTCGTTTTCCCCGGGCGTTCTTTTCGTTTTGGGCGCGCACTGGACCCTGGATTACACGCCCACATTCACCTTTTATTCCGACAAGAATTTCCAGAATACCGTGGGTCATTCGCTCATCCTGTCAGGCGGAACCGTTTATGACGACTGGTCTCTGGGCCTTTCGCAGGGGTTCACTGATTCCTCATCGCCGCAGGTGCAGACGGGCGCGCAAACCGACGAGCAGACCTATTCGACCCATCTGTCCGCCTCCCATGCGTTCAACAGCAAGGTGTCCGTGGATCTGGGGGTGAGCCAGGATTTCAATTTCCCCTCCGGATACCAAAGCTCCAAGGAATGGTCCACGTTGGACTGGGTGAATTACGAGTTGTGGCCGCGTCTGGTGGTGGGGGCGGGGGCGGGGGCGGGCTACACGATTGCCACCCCGGATTCGATGAACGAGCAGCTCCAGGGACGGGTGCAATGGCGCGCCACAGACAAGATGAGCCTCGCCCTCAGCGGCGGTACGGAATTCACCCAATTCACGGATGGTGGGGAATCCCCCCTGATCAGTCCCATTTTTAGCAGTTCCATTCAGTACCAGCCTGCGGAGCAAACCCAGTTTTCTTTGGCGGCTGGCCGAACGGTGGAAACCTCCTATTACCAGAATCAGATCACGGAAAATACCAGTGTCAGCGCCGAATTGAATCAGCGGCTGTTTCAAAGATATTTTCTGAACGTGGCCGGCGCGTATAACTGGACAACCTATGTCGGGGCGGCCGACAACGCCTCTGTCAATAGTCCGGGCGAGTATTATTCGATTACGGTCCGGTTGAGCACCACGGTTTTGAAACGCGGGTCGGTGGGGGTTTTTTATAGCTACAGCCAAAATATTACAGATCAGGCCGGGCTGGCGTATTCCAGCAACCAGGTCGGATTCAATGTCGGCTATCGTTTTTAGCGGATATCGCGAAAGGGGCTCGAGGCGCTCGGAGGGTTTGATGTCCAAGACCTCGACTCCGTTCCTCTCTTTTTCCATCCCTTCTTTCCGCTGCCGTTCTTCCTGCTAGAACCGCAGCTCTTCGCCCGTTTTCCCGTCTTCTTTCCCCAGTCACGTCCCAGCTCTGAAGCGGAGCCTTGTCATGGCATCCCGGGTGCGCCATTCCCCTTTACTTCTGTATTCGGATTAAAACATGGAGAACCGTTCGGGGACATAGATGATGTCAAAGGGCTTGAGCGGGAACGGTGCGGACTGCTGCCCCTGCATTACCCGCTTCAGATTGAGAAAGTAGGTTTGCTGCGCGCCGTGCTCGTAGCGGATGACGCGCACATCCTTAAGGTCGGCCTTGGCATAGTCAAATCCGCCGGATTCCATGATCGCTTCCAGCGCGGAAATCGGATGGTCGGCCATCACTTTTTGCGGGTGCAATACCGCGCCAGTCACATAGACGGCGATGGCAGAGGACACCACAGTCACGGACACTTCCTTGCTCACCAGTTGGGATCCGTAAGCCATGGCCACTTCCTTTTCCAAGTCGGAGGGGGCGATGCCCGCCGCGGTGATTTCTCCGGCGAGCTGCAGAGTAATTTTGCCATCCCGCCGGATTTGCTGGGTGGTGTCCAGATTGGGGGAGCCGGGAAAAGTGATTTTCAGGATGTCGCCTTCCCGCAAAATCAATGCCTCGGAACGGGCCGCTTCTCCGGACGCTTCATTTTGAAGCGCCTTGCCCGCGGGTTCCTGGCCGCCGGTCTGGCACCCCGTCAGCCCCAGCCCTAAAGCCGTCAGCATCACCGCGGCGCACATTGTAATAATCGTTTTCATGATTTTGTAATGGATGAATGGGTTGATGTATTTGATCTGTCTCCCGATGGGAAATGTTCCCTGTAAAACCGCCTCCAGCCCGAATCTATAGCGCCTCCGGTCGGGGAGTCAAAGGGTTTTGCCGTGATTTTTAAGCCGGTCAAAACCTCCGAAACTGGGCTGAATTTTCTTTCGCGGCCATCGGCGGTTTGTTAGAACGGGGCGTGCGCAACATCCCCGGGATCATTTTCAGCTTCTGGCTTTGCGGTCTGCTCCTCAACAGCCGGGCGGATACCTTTCCGCTGGCGGACGGCGCCGCTCTGACGGGCGACGTGGTCAAAACCACGGACGCCGGCATGATGTTGCACCTGGGGGATAATACGTACACGAATGTGCCTTGGACAAAATTTTCCCAGGAAGCGCTGAAGCAGCTCTCCAGCCAGCCCAAAATCAAACCCTTTGTCGAGCCCTTCATCGAAATTCCGCTGTCGCAACGCCCGCAAAAGCCGGCGGTAAAAATCAACGAAGTTTCGCGGCTGGAGTTGCCGCCGCGGCAGTCGCTCCTCGGCGCCTTATTCTCCTCTTCCCCCGGACTCTTCGCCCTGCTCCTGCTCTATGCGGCCAATTTCTATGCCGCCTATGAAATCGCCGTCGTCCGCCTCCGGCCCAAGGGCCTAGTCCTGGGCGTGGCCGCAGTCCTGCCCATCCTAGGGCCGATCCTTTTCATTGCCCTGCCGCAGCCGGTCCCAGCCGCCCCAGTGGAGGCAGCGCCGGAAGTGGATCCGGTCACTTTTGCCGTGCCCGGAGAGCCGGCCTCGGAGGACCTGCATGTGACTGGAGTCACCCCGGGTTCGGCGCCGGCCGCAGACACCGGACAGGCCGCCGGACAGGTTTTCAAGCGGGGCCAGTTCACCTTCAACCGCCGGTTCATCGAATCCAAGTTTTCCGGATTTATGGGTCAGACCCGCAGCGCTGCCGAGGCTCAAAGTGTTTTCATTCTGACAACCGCCAGCGGCCCAATGATCGTCGAACGCATCACCCAAATCGCCGCCGCCGATATGCAGGTGCAGGTCGTGCTGGGAGAAACGCGGCAGGAGGTTGCCGTGCCCTTTGCCGACATCCAAGAAATCCAAATCCAATCCAAAGACGCATGAAGTATCGCTGTATTCTCTTATTTGGCGCCCCCGGCGCGGGGAAGGGGACCCAGGGGAAAATTCTCGGCTCCATTCCCCAGTTTCTCCATTGCAGTTGCGGCGACGTGTTCCGCAACCTGCGAGCCGAATCGCCGCTCGGAAAAACGTTTCTAGAATATTCCGGCCGCGGTGAATTGGTGCCCGATCCCCAGACCATCGAGCTGTGGCAGCAGTTCATCGCCGACCTGACCAAGACCGGCCGGCTCCATCCCGAACGCGACACTCTGGTGCTCGACGGCATCCCGCGCAATGTGCATCAGGCGGAAATCCTCCGGGATGTGCTGGACGTCGTGGGCGTTTTTTATCTCTGCAGCAAGGATACGGAAAGCCTGATCGCCCGCATCCAGCGCCGCGCTATGAAGGAAAACCGCCTCGACGATGCGAACCTCGAGATCATCCGCCAGCGGCTCAAGACCTACGAGAACGAAACCAAGCCTGTGCTCAAATTCTACGGCAAGAAACTTGTGCATGAGATCGATGCCGACCAGTCGCCCGCCAAGGTGCTGTCCGACATCCTCCGTCACGCCGTCAAAAGCTGAGCGCGCTTTTTCCGTTCGCCCGGCGGGAATTTCCCGTTCGCTGACACAATGACTCCGTTACGAATCGTCTTCATGGGCACAGCGGAGCTTTCCTGCGCCACCCTGCAGGCGCTGGCCAGCGCCCCGCAGATCCGCGTGGTCGCCGTGGTCACCCAGCCCGACAAACCCAAGGGGCGCGATCTCCGGCTCACGCCTTCCCCGGTCAAAAGCCTCGCCGAACAGCTTCCCCTGCCGATCCTTCAGCCCCTCCGCGCCCGCGATGAAGCCTTCGTGGCGGAACTGCGCGCGCTGAAACCGGATCTGATGGTGGTCGTGGCCTACGGACAGATTTTGCCTCCGGCCGTTCTGGAGGTGCCGCGCTTCGGCTGCCTCAATCTCCATACCTCGCTTCTGCCAAAATACCGCGGCGCGGCACCCATCCAGCGGGCCATCGCCGAGGGCGAGCCGGAAACCGGCGTGACGCTCATGCTCATGGATGCCGGCCTGGACACCGGCCCGGTTCTAGCCGCTCGCCGCACCCCCATCCTTCCTGCGGATGACTCCCAAAGCGTGCACGACCGCCTCGCCCAACTCGGCGCCGGGCTGCTCCTCGAAACCCTTCCCGATTATATCGCCGGAAAAATCCTCCCGCAGCCGCAACCGGGGACCGGCGCCAGTTACGCCGCGAAAATAAAAAAGGAGGACGGCCAGATTGATTGGAGCCGGCCGGCGATACAGATCTGGAACCGTTTCCGCGCGTTCCTCCCCTGGCCCGGCGCGTTCACCTTTCTGTCCGATGCGGCTGGCGCCCAGCCGCAGCTTTTGAAAATCTGGCGGGCGGAAGTGGACGGTCAATCCGGGCCGCCCGGCGTGGTTTTATCCGCTGACAAATCGGGCATCGTCGTCGGCTGCGGTCAAAACGCCCTGCGGATCCTGGAACTGCAGCGTGAAGGCGGCCGGCGCTTGCCGGCGGAACAGTTTCTCGGCGGATTCCCGCTCAAGACCGGCAGGGTTTTTGAATCTCCCGGGATTCAAAAGTGAATCTTCCCGCGCGCCGGTGTTCCCGTGCCGGCTTGCGATTCCGTCTCGTGCCATCCAGTCCCCGGTCCAGAGGCGACGGAATGAGTGCGGTGGCGCCTGAAACCGGGCACAATTTATTCCGCCCGCTCCGCGCTGTCCTATTTTCCATACGACCCGCTTCTGGATTGGTTCCTATCAAACCCGATTCCGGAGTTGAGTTGGGAATACAGCGGCGCCGTTCGACTGCCTACTCCCTCTCTTCCATAAAATGGAGGAGAGGGCGGGGAGAGGAGGCGGCGCGGGTCCCGTCCTGAAATAGGTTGTCAGGTATGACGACTAAACGGTTAGGAAGCAATCATGGGATCCGGTATAGTGAGGCGTTCAAAATGGAGGCGGTGCGGGAGTTGGAGAGCGGGGATTTGCCGTATATGGAGATCTGCCG
>CAILMI010000036.1 GCA_903835255.1 uncultured Verrucomicrobia subdivision 3 bacterium | reverse complement strand
TGCATATGCAACAAAAGTAGAAATCGGACCGGAGAAAAGCGCGCCGCAAATCACTCCCGCGAAGCCGATGATAGACTCAAATCAACTCATCTGACAGATGCGGAATTCAGCGCCTCCACGGAGACATAGGCCTTATGCGGCACCGCTATGCCGCCGCAGAAGCTCGCACACATCCGTGGAAGCAACGCGATTTCCGTGTAGCAATTCCGGGTGCCGGGTGAGGAACACCGGCCAGTCGCGCGGATCCGCCGGCCGACGGCCATGCGACCCTTTCACCAGCCCCGCCTCCAGCGGTATCACGTCCATCAATATCCGCAGGCCGAGTTTTTTTTGCAGCAGCCGCCACGCGATTTTTAAACGGACTCCTCGAATCTTTGGGTCGAGAAATAGCTCCGCCGGGTCGTAGCCGGGCTTGCGGTGAATGTCCACCGTCCGCGCAAAGTCCGGCGCGCGCGCCTCGTCCAGCCAGTAGTAATAGGTGAACCACGCCCGCTCGGAGGCGACAGCCATCAGGTCGCCCGCGCGCGGATGGGCGATGCCCGCGGCGGCCTTCTCCGGCTCACCCCAGACCTCCCCGACCCCCGGGGTTTTTTTCAGCAAATCGCGAACAGGTTTTTCCAGTGAGGGGTCGCTGAGATAAATATGCGCCACCTGATGATCCGCCACGGCAAAAACCCGGCTTGCACCCGCATCCAAGATTTCCCGGCCCAGCTCCTCTTTCACTGCCAGCCAGCCGGCCGCGCGGAAAATTCGGTTGAGATGCACGGGCTGGTCCACGTTCGTAATCCCATACTCGGAGAGCAACACCACCCTCACCCCGCGCCGGTCAAAGTGATCCAGCAGGTCGCCGACGATGGCGTCAATCTCCCTCAGGTCGCGGTGGATGGCGGGGTTGATTTCCGATACAGCCTCCAATCCTACCTTTCCGGAGTGGGAGGTGAGGTCCTCTGGGGATTGGCTGTGCGGTTTGGAAATATAAGGCCCGTGGCGCTGTAAATTATAATCCAGATGCGGCAGGTAAACCAGGTTCAGCGCGGGCGCATAGCGGTCTTCCATCCATTTCGCGCACCCGGCAATCCAGCGCGTGGCGGCATCGGCCCGGCCCTGGGGGGAATCCACCCCGGCGGCCGGCCCCCAAAACCCCCAGAAGGGAAATTCCCCCAGATCCTTTTTCATCTCTTCCCGGATGGAATAGGGCCAGGAATACACGTCGAACACTTTCCGGCCGTCGGCGGGATACATCGGGCGGGGTGTGACCGCGTAATCCACGCTGGAATACATGTTGTACCACCAGAAACAATTGGCGGCGGTGCCCGCACCCGGGGTCTGGCGCCCTGGGTCCGTTCGCAGCGTTTCCCAGAGTTTTTGCCCGTGGACGAGCCGGTTAGATTGTTTCCAAAACTGGACTTCTGCGAGCTCCCGGTTGAACCAGCCGTTGCCAACCACGCCGTGGTGGGCGGGCGTTGTGCCGGTGAGATAATTCGACTGGGCCGTGCATGTGACGGCGGGAAAGGCGGGCTCGATGATAGCTAGAGCGCCACTCGCGCGAAACGCGGCAATGCGCGGCGTGTGGATGCCGATGAGCCCTTCGGTAAGACCCACCACATTAATGACAGCAAGGCGGTTCATATCGGTGGGCGTTCGGTTTGACGGCTGCGGTCGGCGTGGCGCTCCTGCAAGGCGTGGACGGCCTCAGCCACGCGCTGTAAATTCATTTCATGCACTTCCATGATCCTCCCAATGCCAGGCAACAGGGGGATGTTCAGGCCGCCGCCGAGATGCTCGCGGAATTCCTCTAGTCCCTCCAGCAGTTGTAATTGTTCGTTACCGCCCGGAGTTAATAGCTCCTCGGCAAACAGGCTAAAGCCAAGCCGTTCGAGCAGGTCGAGAATCCGTCCCGCGGCCGGCGTCTCCAGTAACCCGATGATGCGCGCGTATACCACGTCGAGGGCGATGCCGATGGCGACGGCCTCGCCGTGGGGGATCTGGAAATTCGAAAGCTGCTCCAGTTTGTGTGCCGCCCAGTGGCCGAAATCAAGCGGGCGAGCCGAGCCGGTTTCGAACGGATCGCCGCCGCCGGCGATGTGATCCAAGTGCAGCCCAGCGCAGCGGTGAATCAGGCGCTTCATGGTTGCCGGCTCAAACGCGGCCAACTGGGGCGCCATCCGTTCAATTTCATCAAAGAACTCCTCATCGCGGATGCAGGCAATCTTCACGGCCTCGACATAGCCAGCACGTTTGTCGCGCGGCTTGAGCGTGGCCAGCAGGTTGAAATCATTGATCACGGCATGCGGCGGCGCAAAGGTGCCGATGAAATTCTTTTTGCCGAACGCATTGATCCCATTCTTCACGCCCACCCCGGAATCGGCCTGAGCCAATGTTGTGCTCGGGATGCGGATGTGCCGCACGCCGCGATGGGCAGTGGCCGCCGCCAGTCCGGCCACGTCCAGCAACGCGCCGCCGCCCACGGCCAGGAGATAGGAGTGGCGATCAATGTGATACCGGTCGATCAGCGCATGAATCGTGGCCACAGCCTCACAGGAGTTTTTGGCGCGTTCGCCGCCGGCCAGCAGGACGGGCGGGGCAACAAGGCATAGGGAGCTGGAGTGCTCTAAAAAATAAGCTTCCATCCGCCGGATCAGATCCGGCTGGGCCTTTGCCAGCGTTTCGTCCACGACGACAAGCATTTTATGCGGAGCGGAATCGCCCAGCGCGCTGAGCAGGGTGCGGTTGCCCGCGCCGAAAACGTCCTCGGTAAAGAAGACGCGCAGCTGCCATTCGGCTTGGAGGGTGCGGCGGATTACGGACACGCCAGCACTCTGGAATATCGGCGGAATTATTTCGAGTTTTTATCTCTAGAATATCAGGATCTGTTTTTTGTTTTTCATTTCCAGGAATTGCGGGCGGATCAATTGCGGGCGGATGGCTCTGGGAAGCTGCGCGCGGGGAGAAACCGGCACGTGGGCTTTACAACCGTTCAAAATCCGACAATCTTCGGGCGTGACCCTGCCCCGAATTCAAAAGGAACCGCGATGCAGGTCCGGGCCCGATTTTTTAAAAAAACCGCCGACTCCATCTGATATGAACACCGTCGCCCTGCAACTCGATCGATTTCTCCGCCGGAAACCGAAACTGGGCCGGGGGGTATACCTCGCCAAAACCGCCACGGTCATTGGCGACGTGACGCTCGGCGCGCATTCAAGCGTGTGGTACGGCGCGGTCCTGCGGGGCGACATCAACCGCATCGTCGTCGGCCATCACACGAACATCCAGGACAACGCCGTGCTGCATCTGGCGGATGACTACGCGTGTATTCTTGGCAACTGGGTAACGGTGGGGCACGGCGCGATCGTGCACGCCTGCACTGTGGGCGACGAAACCCTGGTCGGCATGGGTGCCTGCATTCTGGACGGCGCGGTGATCGGCAAGCAATCGCTCATCGGCGCGAAGGCGCTGGTGACGCAGGGGATGAAGATTCCCTCCGGCTCGCTGGTGCTGGGTGCGCCGGCCAAGGTGGTCCGAAAACTATCCAAAGAAGAGCGCGCCGGACTGAAATGGTGGGCGCAAAAATACGTGGACAACGGGGCCTACTGTCTGAAGCACGGGATTCAAGTTCAGGGGTGAGCTGCGTTTCCCGCTCAAAATTAGAAGCGCGCGGTCTGTTCTTACGGATTGCGTTGGCGGCGGCTTTGTTTATTTTCCACGGCACTTATTTCTATGGCTGAAAAAACCAAGCATCAGTACGACGAGAGCAAGATCAAGACGCTGTCCTCCCTGGAGCACATCCGGCTGCGCACCGGCATGTACATCGGGCGCATCGGCAACGGCAGCAACCCCGACGACGGCTGCTATGTCCTGCTCAAGGAGGTGGTGGACAACGCCATTGATGAATACATCATGGGACACGGCAAGGAAGTCGCGATAACGATCGCCGACGGGCGGGTCAGCGTGCGCGACCATGGCCGGGGTATCCCGCTGGGGAAGGTGGTGGACTGCGTTTCCAAGATCAACACCGGCGCAAAGTACAACGACGATGTGTTCCAGTTCAGCGTGGGGCTGAATGGCGTGGGTACCAAGGCCGTTAATGCGCTCTCGAAAAGCTTTTTGGCGCGCAGCCACCGCGACGGCGAATTTGCCGAGGCCATGTTCAAGCAGGGCAAGCTCAAGAAGGAGGATGCCGGAAAGACGAAGGAGCCCAACGGCACGTTCATCGAGTTTGAGCCGGACCCGGAGATTTTCAAGGACAGCGAATTCCGCCTCGAACACATCGAGCGCCGGCTGCGCCATTACAGCTACCTGAACACCGGCCTGAAGCTGATTTTTAATGCCGCTGGCGCGGAGCCCAAGGTCTTCCAGTCGCGGCACGGCCTGATGGATTTGGTGATGGAAGAGCTGGGCACGGACGGCAGCGAACCGATTTATGCGCCGCTGCATTACGCGGGGAAGACCCTAGAGTTTTGCTTCACGCACAGCAACTCGCGCTATGGCGAGACGTTTTACTCCTTTGTCAACGGTCAGTACACCAGCGACGGCGGCACCCATTTGAGCGCCTTCCGCGAGGGCCTGCTCAAGGCGGTCAACGAATATTGCAACGGCAAGTTCGAGGGCGACGACGTCCGCGAGGCGATGGTCGGGGCGGTGGCGATTCGCTTGAAGGATCCGATGTTCGAGTCGCAGACCAAGAACAAGCTGGGCAATACGGAAATCCGCACCGAGCTGGTCAACAATGTCCGCGAGGAGCTGCTGCATTTTTTCCAGCGCAACAAACAGATTGCCGAGACGATTATCGCCAAGGTCAAGGACACGCAGGAGCTACGGAAGGAGCTGCAGAACGTGAAGAAGCTCGCGCGCGAACGCGCCAAGGCGATCACGCTGCGCATCCCGCAGCTGAAGGACTGCAAGAATCATTTCGACCGCAAGAAGGACAAGGGGCGCGGCACGATGGTCTTCATCTGCGAGGGCCAGTCCGCGGCGGGCTCTATCACCAGCTGCCGCGATGTCAACAATCAGGCCGTTTTCGTGCTCAAGGGCAAGCCGCTCAACGTGTGGGATCTCAAGCGCGACGTGATGTACAAGAACGACGAGATGTACAATCTCATGCAGTCGCTCAATGTGGAGGACAACACCGAAGGGCTGCGCTACGACAAAGTCATTCTCGCCACCGACGCGGACGTGGACGGCATGCACATCCGCAACTTGATGATCACCTATTTCTTCAAGTTTTTTGAGCAGCTGGTCCACGACGGCCATGTCCACGTGCTGGAGACGCCGCTGTTCCGCGTGCGCAACAAAGAGAAGACGATTTATTGCTACAGCGAAGCCGAGCGCGACAACGCAATCAAGGAGCTCGGCGGCAAGCCGGAGATCACCCGATTCAAAGGCTTGGGCGAAATCAGCCCCAAGGAATTCCAGCAGTTCATCGGCAAAGAGATGCGGACCAGCCAGGTCGAATATGCGCCGCGCGGCGAGTCCGGTCCGATTTTTGATTTCTACATGGGCAAGAACACGCCTGAACGGAAAGATTACATCATGGACCGGCTCGTGGTGCCGGTGGAAGAATAAAGCGGTCCCGCCACTCCCAACTATTTAACTCATGCCAGCCAATAAAAAGAAAGAGTCCGGTCAGCCTGGATTGCCCGCCGCAGGCGCACCGACGGCCGCCCCGACGAAAAAAGACGCCGCCCCGGACGGTGCGGGCCATGTCATCGCGGAAATCATTGAAGCCGTCGTCCACAAGCCGTTTGATCCCAAGCAGTCCGGGGGCGGCTTGCACACGCGGGTGGACCGCGGCTTCCTGGATTACGCCAGCTATGTCATCCGCGACCGCGCGATTCCGAATCTGGCCGATGGTTTCAAGCCCGTACAGCGGCGCATCCTGTGGGCCCTGCACGAGAAGGACGACGGCCGCTTCATCAAGGTCGCCAACGTGGTCGGTCACACCATGCAGTATCATCCGCACGGGGACGCGTCCATCGGCGATGCGCTCGTGGTGCTGGCGAACAAGCGCTACCTCATTGAGGGGCAGGGTAATTTCGGCAACCTATTCACCGGCGACCCCGCCGCCGCCTCCCGCTATATCGAGTGCCGTTTAACGGCACTGGCGCGCTCGGAGGTTTTCAATGATGCCATCACCGAGTTCATCCCCAGCTACGACGGCCGCAATAAGGAGCCCGTGTCGCTGCCCTGCAAGCTGCCGCTGACACTGATGCTTGGCACCGAGGGCATCGCCGTGGGCCTGAGCGCGCGGATCTTGCCGCACAATTTCCCGGAGCTGCTCGAGGCGCAGATTGCGATCCTCAAAAAACAGCCGTTCAAGTGCCTGCCGGATTTCATCACCGGAGGACTCATGGATGCGCGCGATTATCAGGATGGCAAAGGCTCGGTGAAGGTCCGCGCCAAGATCAAGGCCAAGGACGCATCCACCGTGGTCATCAAAGAAATTCCGCCGACCACCACCACCGAGTCGCTCATCGCCTCGATCGAGGACGCGGTTCAAAAGGGCAAGCTCAAGGTGAAATCCATCAATGATTTCACGTCCGAAGAGGTTGAGATCGAAGTCAAATGCCCCGCAGGCGTGGAAGCGGAGAAGCTGACAGACGCGCTGTTCGCCTTCACCGACTGCGAAGTTTCCATCAGCAGCCGGATTGTGGTCATTCGGGACAACCGCCCGGTGGAGCTGACGGTGTCGGACATCCTGCGGGAGAACACCGACCAGCTGGTGGCGATTCTCAAGCGCGAGCTCGAGTTGAGCGAACAGCAGCTGACGGACGAGCTGCACTACCGCACCCTGGAGCGCATCTTCATCGAGGAGCGGATTTACAAGTTGATTGAGAAGTGCAAGACCAACGAGGCGGTGCTCGCCAGCGTTTACGAGGGGTTCAAGCCGTTCGCGAAGCAGCTGGTGCGCGCAATCGTGGATGCCGACGTGGAAAAATTGCTCCAGGTTCGCATCCGCCGGATTTCGCTGTTCGATATCAGCAAGCACCGCGAGGAGATGGAGAAGACCAAGGCCGAGCTCGCCGAGACGCAGAAGCATTTGAAGGGCCTGATCAAATATGTCATCGGCCACCTCGAGGCCCTGCTCGAGAAATACGGCCCGCTCTATCCCCGCCTGACCACCAAGTCCGCCCGCCACGAGGAGGTGGATGTTAAAGCCGCCGCATTCAAATCGTTCAAGGTCGCCTATGACCGCGAATCCGGCTATGTGGGCTACAAGGTCAGCGGCGACGAGTTCAAGCTCGAGTGCACGAAGTTCGACAAGGTGCTGCTGGTGTTCAAGGACGGCACCTACAAGGTCGCCGATCTGCCGGAAAAACTGTTCGTCGGGCCGGAGCTGTTTTACTGCGGGCTGCCGGACCGCGAGCGGGTTTTTACCTGCGCCTATACCAACCGCGACGCCAGCTATCTCAAGCGGTTCACGTTCGGCGGGACCATTCTGGGCAAGGCCTATTCCTGCATCCCGGAAAAATCGCGCCTCCTATTCTTCGCGCCGGAAACCCCCGCGCTGCTCTATGTCCGGTACAAGCCGGCCGCGCACCAGAAGGTTTCCCAGCAGACGTGCAACCCCGCGGAAGTGGATGTGAAATCGCCCAAGACTCTGGGGCGTCAGCTTTCCATCAAGGACATTTCCTCTGTCACCGCTGAGCCGACCCGCGGCTGGGACGAGAAGGCGCCCACCACAAAAATCGTCCTGACCTGAAGCCGCTCCCGCCGGCCCGGCGACAGCGGGTTAGCGGCCGACGGCTTGGATCCAGGCGATTTCTAGTCGGAACGGCCCGGCCTGCTTTTCCGAAATTAGGAATCCCACGGAGACAATCCCGGCTGAGTCCAGCGGAGGTTCTCCGGTGAGTGTCCGGCCGCGGAACGTTGGCACGAAATCAGCAAAGGGCAGGCGCAATTCCTCCCACGCCGCCGAGGCCGGGGCGAAGACGGATTGGTAAATCGCGCGGTCGAAGCTCGACTGCATGCGGACGGTGAACTTGTATCGGTGCCCATCGCCCCGCACGCGCAGAACGAACGTGTCGCATCCGGATAAACGCGGGGGGATGAGCGGCGAGCGGACTGAGGCGAATCCGCCGTTGTTGTCCAGCGACACGGTTCCCTGAAACACGGCCAGCCCTCTGATTCTTTCGAAGCGGCTACTGGAAACGCCCCCCATCACGCCATCATTGAGGATCTGCCAGCCGTCGTCGCCGGGGACGGTCGAAAAATCAAACAGGGTTCTTTCCACGATAGCGGGGGTCACGTGTCGTGTGCCGGGGCCGCTGCTTGTCGGGCGATCTCACGGATGAGGCCGCTAAAAATCAGGCTGTGCACCGGATACAGCGCATACCAATAAAGCAGGCCCCACAATCCCTTTGGCTCAAAAAACGCCGTCTGGGAGAGCAGCGTGCGTCCGTCCGGCTGGGGCGCAACCTTGAACTCCAGCCAGGCGCGCCCGGGCACCCGCATCTCCGCTCGGAGCCGGATCAACCGGCCCGGCTCCACCCGTTCGACTCTCCAGAAATCAAGAGGGTCACCGGCGCGCAGTTCATCCGGATCGCGCCGGCCTCGGCGCATGCCCACCCCACCGAAAAGCCGGTCCACGCTCCCGCGCAATTGCCAGGTCCAATCCATATAAAGCCACCCGCGCGCCCCTCCGAGTCGGGCGAAACTTTGATACACCGCTGCGGCCGGTGCGTCCACCATCTGCTGCCGGCGTTCCAGAATCATGCCCTCTGTGCTGATCAACGCCACGGGCGTCCTTGCTCCCTGACTAGAGGTCAGGGCATCGCTCCAGGCGGTCTCGACGCCGCGCGTGTCCATCTTCTCCAGCGCCAGTCGCACGGCTTCGTCATAACCTAGCAGGGGGATATCAGGAAAAAGCTCGAGGGCTGCTGGATCGCGCACAATCACCTCGTTGCCCAGACCTTTGATAAGAGGTTGGGCGATCCGAGCGGGGATGGGGGTCACCAAATGCACCCAATAGGATGAAAGGCGGGGTGTCAACACGGGCACAGTGAGCAGATGCCGTTTGAGCCCGCGGGCCCGCGCGTAGTTGATCATCATTTCGGCATAGGTGAGTACGTCACGGCCCCCAATCTCAAGAACCCTGCCCGCGCTGGCCGGACAGTCCAGAGCCGCCACCAGATAATCGAGCACGTTCCGGATGGCAATAGGCTGGATGCGCGTGGATACCCACTTCGGACAAATCATCACCGGAAGCCGCTCGGTGAGATAGCGGATCATTTCGAAAGAAAGGCTCCCCGAGCCGACGATGACTGCCGCTCGGAATTCCGTCACCGGCACGCCCGCCTCGCACAAGGCCGCGCCAGTCTCCTGTCGCGACCGCAAGTGAGGGGAGAGAGAGGAGCCGGGATCGCCCAATCCGCCCAAATAAATGATCCGTTCCACGCCGCTCTGACGTGCGGCGGTGGCGCAGTTCCGGGCCGCCCGCAAATCCTGTTCTGAGAAGTCGCTGCCGCAGCCCAGGCTATGGACGAGGTAATACACAGCCTGTACCTGGCGCATGGCTGCGGTGAGAGTTTCCGGCTGCAACATGTCGCCCGTGGCCAGCTCCACCTGATCAAGCCAAGCCCTTCCCTGCAACCGCGCCGGGTCACGCACTAGGCACCGCACCCGGTAACCGGCGGCGAGCAGGCGCGGGATGAGCCGCCCGCCCACATAACCCGTGGCGCCAGTGACCAGAATGAGTTTTGAATCAGACATAAGGAGAGATTTTCCCGAAGCAAATTAGATTTAACCCCGGGCTTGAATACTTCCCAGTCCCCCATCAATTCCAAGGACCTGACCCGTCACCCAGGATTGTTCGGGGTCCAGCAGCCAGGCAATCGCCGAGGCAATCTCCGCCGGCTCGCCCAGGCGGCCGAGGGGGTGCAGGGCGGCTGAAATCTTTGCCACCGTTTCATTTTCCGTGAGGGTGCGGGTAAGGCCGGTCCGGGTGAGGCCGGGCGCAACGCAATTCACCCGAACTCCCTGGCGCGCGTAGCTCGCGGCCGCTGCCAGCGCCAGGCCTTCCACTCCGGCCTTAGCGGCGGCAATGGCTTCATGATTCACCAGACCCCGCCGGGCGGCCACCGACGAACACAGCACGATGCTGCCGCCGCCGGCCTGTTGCATCATCACCCGACTGGCGGCGCGCACCAGGTTGAAGGCGGTTGTGAGATTGGCCGCCAGCGTATCGGCAAACTCGGCATCCGTGATCCGATGGGCAGGTTTGAGCAGGATGGAACCGGCGCAATTCACCACGCCGTCCACGCGGCCGTGGCGGGCTAGCAGCGACTGAACGGCGGCCTCCACTGCGGCGCCGTCCCTGGCGTCGAGCAAGAGCGTTTCCGCTCCGGTCTCCGCCGCGACGATCTGCAATCGTTCGGAATCGCGGGCGGCGAGCGTGAGGCGCCAGCCGCGGGTCGAGAGCCGTCGCGCCAAGGCGGACCCGATGCCGCCGGAGCCGCCTACAATCAGAAGGACTGGGGATTTTTCTTCGCTCATATACGTGGAATAAGATTTATTTTTGTTACCGGGCAAAACGTAACGAGACTCGGGGCCAATGCAAGCGCTACTGTTGGTTCAAATCCCATGCACGATCTGGCCCGGGCTGACAGGGGCATGGAAATACGGCTTGTCCCGTCTTTGGCACTCGAAATCGGAAAAGGTCCCTGTGATGGGATACGGGACAGTGATCAAACCCGTTTCCCACTTCATTTTCAGTATTGAAAAGACCTCAATTAAAAACAGTACGAATATTGTAGAACATTAAGCGTGAGCTGGCACTTGAGTAAAACGTGGTTATCCGGCAGGCGGGTGATTAGTTTGAGGTGTGTCAACAAACATCAACCTGCAACCTACCGGAGAACCACTATGAAGATCATGGTCGGAATTGACCCCTTTGAATAAAACTGTTCCAGCGAAGCGATCCGAGCCGAAAGCATTTGGTGGTTCTGGCGCGCCTATGGCATTTCATGCTGTTAAAAATAGAGGTTTTTTTTAAAAACAGAAATGGGGTTCCAACTATCTGAGGCTTTCGTAATTAGCGGATCACGGTTATTGACGCGCGCCCAACTATGGCGGCGCTCTGGCCATCACCAGCATACCGGACTTCGAGCGGCAGGGTAGTCAATGGCGATTTGGCTGGAACGTTATAAGTGAAGCTAGCAATTCCTCGGCTGGAAGTGGTTGCCGTGCCCACTATTTTGCCGTTGATCACAAAAATGAGTTTGCGATTGGCCAGAGGCGTATTGACTTCATTAGCGCTGAGGTTGGCCTTGAGTGTGACCGGTTTATTTCTGGTCGCGCTGGCTGGTGTGACGGCGACAACGGATGTTGACTTGCCGACGACGATATTACGGGAGACAGGCTTGCCTGCGCCCAGCGAGGCTGTGACCACTTGTTTTCCCTTGGCCGAAACGGGCACTTTGTAGCTCAGCCTGGCTATTCCCGAGGCGTCACTGTTCACCAAGCTTAGAGTCTTGCCGTCCACTTGAAAATTGATTGTCTGGTTGGGTAGGGGGGCCCCATTTTTGGTTGCCCTAGCCTGCAAAGTAACCGACTGGCCCGCGGTTGTTTGAATATTCGCCATCTGAATTTTGTTCAGGTTGTTGAGCCGCCACAGAACGGGCGTGGGGTTGCGGCGATCTGTGGTATCAATACCTAAAATCAGGCCAGTGTCATTAACTGCAACTGCGATTGCTTCCCGATCGGATTCAAGGGGAAGTGTGGTCGGACCGTCCTGATCCCAGATGGTAGGAATCCTGAGGCTATTCTCCGGCGCGGTGATGTAACCGGCGAAAAGGCCGCTGGCATTGACTCCATAGGCGACGCTTCCGCCATCTCCGGCGGGATTCTGAAGTTTGCGAAACTCTCCATCCTGCCACCCGACAGCGACGCAGATCAGATAGCCATATGGATCTCCGTCCAGCGCTCTTCTCTCGATGACATAACCGGAAGTGCGACCACCGCCCGTCCGGTTTACGCCAATACTACCAACGTAATCTTGGCCAAAGCTCACTGGCAGAGCGGCTGGCTGATTGTTGACCCATTGAGTGGGCACTCGGCCTCCAGACCCGTCGTTGACTCCCTGCGAGGTTCCAACAATGCGACCTTGGTCGTCAATCCCCGTGGCAAAGCCATCACTTTCAAAAAGGCGGGGCAGAATGATCAATTGGCCATTTTGCCAGAGAGCCGGTGCGGTAAATTGCTCGGTGTTCACATAGCCCACGATGTCCCCGGCTTTGTTGATGTCCAAGGCAGCGCCTCCAAATCCCCGGGTCTCGAGCACAACCGGAAGACCGTTGATCCACGCAAGCGGCTCATTATTTCCGGCGACAGAGCCTCCCGAGCCTACGATTACCCCATCGTCATTGACCGCGCTGGCAGTGCTCCAAGTGAAACCCTGCGGGACAGACAAGGGGGACACGGCACCGTTACTCCACTGCGCGGCCAAGCCAACGCCGGTGCTCAGGTCAATGGCACCGCCCACGATCAACCCATTGTTGTTAATGTCGGCGACGGTGCTATAAAGCCCGTCAAACTTGGGAAGGATTTCCGGGGTTTGCGCCCCCGCGACGGCAGGAACCAAATAGATTCCAACTGTCAAAATGAGTGGCAGGAATTTTTTTGGGCAGGCAATTATTTTCATATTGCATTTATATTGGGATAAGTGGTGGAGGCGGCGGGAATTGAAATCGTCAGTACCGCTCATTTATTTTTCGCAATTGTGCGCGGTGTGTCACAAAAACGCAATCAATAAAGGGTTTAATGCGTGTTCAGCATTTTGACCAGTCGCCGGCTGTTACGCACCATTACGCACGAAATGACCCCTTGTTTGTCCCGTCCTGTCCCGTCCTCGGCGGGGGCGGGGGGGGTAGCGAAAAAACCAAATGGAGAACCAATCACGGATTGCCATATCCGATTTTTTTATCAAATGCCGAATTACTAAAGAACACAGCACTAATATGCTCTGTTTCTGGTTGGTTGAAAAAACCAGAAGGCACCGGAGGCTTGCTCCCCTAACGGTGGTGCTGGATCAACTCGCGCAATGCACGCCCTGCCACGCTTCGTCAATAGCTACAATTTTGTTGGATAAAAATCCTACAAATTGTCTTTGCTCAAAGCTAATTGACAGACTGTTGATCTGCTCATCACGTCGCCTCAGTTCGGCTTTGAGTGCGGCATTTTCCATGTCCATGCGGTCGACGTTTGGGTGGCATTCAGTGACCCAATCGTTTTTCAACAAATCGAACCACCCCGAAAACTGCTCCGGAAGCTCCACGCCTTCAACCACCCGGTCACCCAGCCTCATCTCCGCCGCGCGTGTCATAATTGATTTTTTCAACGCGGCGCGTACGTGATTCTCACCATGAATCAGAAATACTCGCTCGACGCTTTGATAATCGTGGGAACTATTTTTCCGCATAATATAATCAAGTAAACCGTTTTTATCCGCGTGACCTGAATAGTAGGCAGACAACGTTACCATGCTCGCCTTAACTTGTTTTTGAGATAGACCCCAAAAGGAGGCGTCCATTGTTGCCGACGGCTCATTTGCGCGCCGCATTAACTCAGCCCCCGGAGTTCCGGCTGATTGGTAACCGGTCAAGGCGACCACCGTCTTGGGCGACACAAGCAAGCGCTTTAAATGTTCCGTGACGCGGCCGCCGTTACACATGCCGGAGGCAGCAATGATGATCTGCACTGCCGCTTTTGGTGAAGCATCTTGGGCGCAATAGGACAGTGAATAATTCCGGCCTTTTGTTCTTCCATTCTTCGGGCACAGCAGGCTTGCGATGGTGGCGTCCACATCCATTCCTGCCGGTTGCAGGCGGCTCTGCATTGCCGAGTTAACGTAGAATGGCTTGCCGTTTGACCTGACCCGTTTCAGTTCGCGGGCAAAAACAGCACCGTATTTGGCCGCCAAAGGCGAATCAACCAATATGTTGGCGATCTCCCCGCCCTTGAGATTGTTGTGCTGCATCCAGGCACACCGCTCATCGCTGGTCAGCAGAATCTCCAAAACATAATGCAGATCGATGATCACTTCCTGCACCCGCTGCAACGCGAAACAGGGAACCACAATGGTTGCCCCGGGTCCAAGTGCCGCCGCCTTGGCCAGCAGATTTTTCCAAGCTTCCATGCGCGCCCAAAAATCCATGTGGGCGGGTTCACGGTCACGGTCGCCATAGGTTGATTCGCAAACAATGAATTTCGCGTGAGTGGAGGGATACTGCCGCCCATTCAACAGCGCCTGGTAAGGGTTCGCATCGGTGTTGCAACCGATGTCCCCCGAAAACACAATCGTGTCGCGTTGGTTCTGGCTTGCATTTTTCCAGTCGGAACATTGAAACTCAAAACTCACCGCGCCGAGAACATGCGAAGTGCGAATGAACGCGCACGTCAAGTCGCGATCCACGGGGAAGAATGCGCCAAATTGGAATCGCGAATTTTCGTCCGGGCAAACAAATTTCAAATTTTCCACATCGGAAACCGAGAAACTACCGGTGCCCAGTTTGGCCACGTCCATGAGGGCATGTCGCGTCAAGTCGGCCGTGGCCCGCGTGCAATAAACTTTTCCACGGAAACCCTCCTTCACCAGCACGGGCAGCAGTCCGCAGTGGTCGAAATGGGCGTGAGTTAAAAACACGGCACGAATGCCGCCGGCTTTAAATGGAAAGGCAGAACCCTCATTCAGCTCGACGGTGTCGCCAGTCTGAGCACTTCCGCAATCCACCAAGTAATAGCGATCACGGTGATTGAGCAACGAGCATGAACCAGGTATGCGCCCAAGAGCGCCAAGAATTCGTAATTTCATGATGCGCTCCTTTCATGCCGTGGTTTTAACGTTGTCCAGTGGCTCACCACAGAAACACAATCTGAAGCCGATCTTTTTTGATTTATATTTCCCCGTGCTCGTCGCCGAAAACCGACCCCTTCCCGGTGGAAAACCCAAGTGGCAAAGGGACGAGAGTGAACGGCTGTTCACAGCGGCAGCCACCTCATTGAGCCATTCGCCGAATTGATACGAAGCAAGAAAGTTCAAGCCGGATGGCGACCGCTTCCAGTTCATCGCCTCGGGGACGTAACACAGCTTCAGGGCTTGAAAGTCCGCCTCCGGCATGTATGGCGGATGTCCCGCAATGGGGGTTCCGTCGGGCTGGAAAAATCGACACAATCGCTCCCGGTTGGTATTAAGGAAATCTTGAAGTTGAATTTCCTCGGGGGGTTGAACAATTGGCCGTGCAATTTTCTGATACTCCTCATCACTGAGCAGCCGCACTGGCAAATCTCTTGTCCGGCTAATCCATGCAGCATAGGCATTGGCATCATACCAGGTAACCGCCGCCGGGAGTGAATCATCCTGCTCGCAGTTCACCGTCTCCCAACAGTCCACGCGCTCCGGCTTCCGGCTGTAAGCGGCATATTCCGGATTTTGCGCCATGAAATCCCGGAACTCGCGAATCGAAACAAGATTACCAACGTGGAGTAAAGTATTATCCACATTGACCGGATAATAACCTTCCACACCCTTGGCCGTCTTCTTCCGCGGACGATACAGACCCTTCAAGGTCAGGTGTTGTTTCAGCACATCCTCGGGTGTTGGATGGTCATTGGCTGTGTGGTCGCGGCTGTAAAAAGTTATTTCGGAATGATGATTCTCGGCTTCGAGCCAGCCAATGAATTTAAAATACAACCACCGGCTATAATGACCAGTATCGTGAGATTCAGGCACATCGCGTCGCCGTAAATAAGGACGGAATGGCTTGTAGTCAAACGGCTCATCCCTGAAACCCGGGAACAAGAAATCATAAGCTCCATCAGGGCCTTTCAAGAACAGCAAGGAACGGTTGTAGGGAATAACCTCCACCCAACCGCGCTCCAGCCGCTCGATCCAGAACCGAAATATCCGCGCCGCGTCCCGAATTTTTCCTTCGTCACGGTGAAAATCTTCTGGCGAGCAGTTCCTGTCCCGGTAAATACGCGGAGCGAATTTAAGATCAACCCGGCGGGCAGCTTCAAACCATAGCAATTGGTCGCCCAGCAAATTAGAGACGCCAGAGCGGATAGAGGGATCACAGGCCGCGACCGCAGCCTCTACAATCTCACTGCCCAGGCCAGGCGACTGAACCTCGGCTTTATCAAACTCGTCCATTACCACGTCAAACGGCAGACAAAACTGATGATATGAGGCGTGCTCCTTCCAAAGGTTGTAATCAAAGAATCGGTTGTTGAGTTCAAGCCAATCCACATCGTGACCCGTGAAAACCTTTCGAGGCATTAGTTGGTCTTTAGAAAACAACCGGTCACTCAACTGCCTAGGTTTTAGCGAGACGATGTCAAAACCGGGATCGTTCTTGTTAATGAGGTCTTTCCGAACTTGAAGCTCATTTGTTTTCATGAAGTCCGAGAGTTTGGAGTCGTATTCTTGCAGAAATCCTCCGAACCCACCTTTGAATCCCAGCGTGTTTGAGATGAAATTCAGCGCCGTAGGCGACTGAAGATTCTCGTCGCCGCGATAAACGGTGCAAGCCTGATCGGCCGCGTGTTTTAGAGCAGCCGGGGTGATATCGCTCAGAGGGGCGATGTGGAATTTTTTGAACGGAATATACCGTACGGGCGCACTTGATTGATTGCTTTGCATATGATCGTTAAGTTCCAAAACATAGTGATGCCCCTCGGATGATTTCAGAACTTGAAGACGAACCTAGCAATCTGCAGAACCAACGAATTGACCATGTTTGCAGCCCCGAGAGGCTTAAAAATGCAACCGCAAAGCCAAAACTTGGTAAAAACCTATCAGGCTCAGTAAGAAAAGCAAATTATTTCATTCAGCCGATGTGTTTTCCCCAGCAATTATCCGACAACACTATTGATTCTAACCCTGGGTGGATCCTGAACACCGTAGTTTCGGACTGTGAATAACTTTCTGAAAATATTTTGGGCCTGACCCTCTATTTGACCCACCCCCCTGGGTAAAATGGAGACATGAAACCACTGCTGTCCCATTTAAAAGGCCAATAAAAATTGATGATTATGATTATCGGCTAGCTGGGGTGGTGGTGGATGCATCCAGGCTCATAAATTGGCAACTGTAATCCACGTCACATTTAAAAACTTGCCGCCACGGGGCGACCTGACAACACTGACACCTCGGAAATAAAGCAAAATTCATTTAAACACCACAAACCGCCTTAATTTTAAGCTCAATCGCCCTCATAAAATTCTACAGCGTTCAACAGCGCCAAATCGTAAAGTGAAGATGGATAACATTTAAAAAAGCATGTTCGTCCTTGATGACATCAAATCGGATCGCCAGCTCCCCGGGCAGGCTTCGAACCCCGTATCCGGTTACCATCTCAGCTTCACCGCCGCGTCCTTGCGACCCGAGTTGGCCCGAATTGTTGCTGAATGCTTTCTGACGCTTGGCGATTGGGCGCTTGTGAAAGAGCGCATCCTGTCCACCAACGCGCTCCAGTGCCGGAGCGCCAGCAGTGCCGTCCGCCTGGAATTGGAATTGCGCCAGCGGCTGGAAGCTTTGACTCCCGACCAAATGACTTTGCTGGCGCAGGCCACGGTGGAAGATCGCACCGCCATGGCTTGGTTGGCGGTCTGCAAACGCGTCCGGTTTGCCTTCGAGTTCGCCACCGAAGTGTTGCGCGACAAATTCGCCGCGCATGATGCGGTCCTGCGACCGTCCGACTACGAAATCTACGTTGAAAATAAATGCCTACCTCACCCGGAGCTGGGCCGATTAACTCCCTCTTCAAAAAATAAAATTCGCCAAGTCTTATTTAAAATGCTCGCCGAAGCGGGGTTGCTGACCAAAGGTAGCGCCTTGACGATTCACCGGCCGGCCGTGTCGCCGGCTGTGATAAAGGTCATCAGCGCCGACAGCCCACATTGGCTCGCCGCCTTTCTCGTGCCCGATATGGAAATCTCCCACCGCCGCCCATCATGAACATGCACGACTTATCCGAGCGGCTTTTCAAAACCCTCAGCCACCCCAATTTTCTGAGTATGAAAGGGCTGGCCAACGAAGTGCCGATTTTTATTCAAACCTACGAGCCAGCGCAGGAGGACGCTCTCCGGCGGATGGTGGAAAGTCTCGCCATCCGGCTGCAAAACCGCGGCATCATCCTGAAGTCTCTCGACCTGTTTGAATTGGTTTTGGAGGAATTGGAAGAACATAAAATTCTCACCGGCTTGCTGGAGGATGAAACCACCTGGCACCGCTCCGATGTTTTGGAAACCCTGCAAAATTATTCCGATCCTAAGACGCACATGATTCCGAGGCTGATTCGCGCCATCGAGGGTGACGGCGCCCAGTTGACGCTCATCACCGGCCCGGGCCGTATTTTTCCGTTTCTGCGCACCCACACCATTCTTGAATCGCTCCAGCCCGCCATGTTGCGGCATCCGGTGGTTATTTTCTTCCCTGGTGAATACGCTCAGGATTCGACCGGCGGCTCGCATCTGCGATTGTTCGGCTCCATCCCCAGTCCGCGCATAAACAACCCGTATTATCGCGCCACCAATCTCGATCACTACCGCCTTTGACACGTATGAAAATTCACGAACTGTTTCTGAAACCGGTTGACCGCCCCATTGACGGCGTCATCAAGGCCGATGATGCCCGCAACTTGCAGACCGAGTTAGAGGAATATGTGGTCACGCGTGATGTAGCCCTGGGACTGGACACTTTCACCCATCGTTATCTTCATGAAGTGACCGCCAACGGGGTCTGGATTTCTGGCTTCTTCGGCTCAGGCAAATCGCATCTTCTAAAAATCCTCTCGCTCATCCTCGATGGACACCCCCTCGCCAACGGCACCAAGCCGGCAGACGTGATCCTGCCAAAAATTGAGGACGAGATCGTGAAGGCCAACCTGCGCAAGGCCACCGCAATCCCGTCGCGGAGCATCCTGTTCAACATTGATCAAAAATTCGACGGCATCGGCGGCGATCATTCCGCGCCGATTCTAGAAGTGTTCGTCAAGGTCTTGAATGAACTCCAAGGCTACTACGGCAAACAGGGCTACATCGCCAAATTCGAGCATGATCTGGACATGCGCGGCGATTTTGGCCCGTTCAAGGAAACGTATATGAAGTTGAACGGGGCGACATGGGAGAACGACCGCGAAGCCATCGCCACGGCGCGCAAGGCCGCGTTCACCAAAGCTTATACTGCGCATTTCGGCGTGGCCGAAGCCGAAGCCTCCAACCTGATGCGGCAGGTCCGTGAGGATTATCGGGTTTCCATCGAGAGCTTCGCGCAGATGGTCAAGGATTACATCGCCCGCCAGCCCGCCGGTTTCCGCCTGAATTTTTTCGTGGATGAAGTCGGCCAGTTCATTGGCCAGAACTCCAAACTCATGTTGAATCTCCAGACCGTCGCCGAAACCCTCGGCACCGTTTGCAACGGCCGAGCTTGGGTCTTCGTGACGTCCCAGGCCGACCTTGAGGGCGTGCTCGGCGCGTTCAAGGGCATGGAAGCCCAGGACATCACCAAAATCATGGGCCGGTTCAAAACCCAGCTTACGCTTGCCAGCGCAGACGTGCGCGAGGTGATCCAAAAGCGGCTACTGGCGAAAACCGAGGAGGAGCCGGAAGTCCTTACCGACATCTACGATCACGAGAAAGATAATCTCCAAACGCTTTTTCGGTTTGGCGATAACTCCCTCAATCTCGCCGGCTGGCGCGGCAGTGACGAGTTCTGCAATTTTTACCCTTTCCACACCTACCAGTTCGATTTATTCCAGCTCGCTATCCAGCAGCTTTCCAAGCATGGCGTCTTCACCGGCAAATACCTTTCAGTGGGCGAACGCTCCATGCTGGCCGTTTTTCAGGAGGTCGCCAAGGCCGTGCGCAATCAGACCGTGGGACACCTCGCCACGTTCGACCTCATGTACGATGGTATCTCCGCCTCCATCCGAGGCGACATGCAAACCACCATCAAAATGGCCGAGCGCCAGTTGGGCGAAGGTCTCCCAATCCGGATTCTCAAGTCGCTGTTCCTGCTCAAATGGGTTCGCGAGTTCAAGGCCACGCCCCGAAATGTCGCCATCCTCCTGATCAACCAGCCGGACATGGATATTCGCGCCCATGAAAAAGCGGTCCGGGAGGCGCTCGCACATTTGGAAAGCCAGTCCTACTTGCAACGCAATGGTGATCTCTACGAGTTTCTCACTGATACCGAGAAAGACATCGAAGTCGAAATCAAGAACACGGAAATTGACGACTCGATGGTGGCTGATCTGCTCAACAAGGTCTTGTTTGCTGACGTCCTCCGGGACCCGAAGATCCGTTACGAAGGCAACGGTCAGGATTATGCCTATGCCCGCAAACTGGATGATGCCCTCCTTAGCCGGGAAGAAAGTATCGCCCTCAACATCATCACCACCGAGCATCCCAATCACACGAACGCTGCCACGCTCGCCGCTCAAAATACCGGCAAAGCCGAACTCCTCGCTGTCCTTCCAGCCGATACCAGCCTCACCGATCAGGCCCGGCTCTATCTCAAGACGCAGAAATACGTCCAGCAAAACACCGGTGCCGGTGACGCCTCGCGCAAAGCCATTCTCGACCAGCGCAACCAGCAGAACAGTCTTCGGCGCACGGCCATGCAGGAACTGGCCAGCCAGTTCCTCGGCAAAGCCCCGCTGTATCTCAACGGCTCCCGCCTCGATACCGTCGGCGAGGGCGATGCCCGTAACCGTTTCGCCAAGGCCTGTCAGGAACTCATCTCCTTCTCGTTCCCCAATCTGAAAATGCTGAAAGGGGGATTCGACGAAACCACGCTGGCCAACGCCTTGCTCGCGCAGGACGACCTCCTGACCAGCGGCACGCAGACCGTATCCGAGGCCGAACAGGAAATCCTCACCTACGTCATGCGCAATCAAAACAATGGCGAGCGCACGTCCATCGAGGAAATTCTTCGCAATTTCGGCAAGCGGCCCTACGGCTGGTATCCCATGGCTGTGCTTACGCTGGTCAGCCGCCTGTTCCGCATGGGCAAGGTGGAATTGCGCAACACCGAATTGCTCGATGCCCGCAGCGCGTTGGACTTGCTCAAAAACACTCGGCAGCACGGCAGTGTCCGTGTGCGCTTGCAGGAGCAATTCGACGCCACCAAGGTCAATGCCCTCAAGAAATTCCATCACGACTTTTTTGACCGCACCAATGCCGGCACCGAGGCACGCTCCGTCGGCCAGCTTACTTCCGAGGCCTTGGCGGCAGAGACCCGCGACCTCACCGTTTTGCTGGATCAGGTCACGCGCTATGCGTTTCTGGAACCTCTGCGCCCCATCGTCGGCAAAATCAGTGCGCTGGCGGAAAAGGATTACACCTATCTCCTGAATAATCTGAACGATTTTGCGGACGACCTACTCACCGCCAAAGAGGACGTGCTGTCGCCCATCAAGGCGTTCATGCACGGGCCGCAACGCGCCGCGTTTGATGACGCCATCACGTTCCTGCGGGAGGAGGAGGCGAATTTTGCCGAAGTCCCAGCCGTCGAGGTGCAGCCGTTACGGGATCTGGCCGCCTCCACTCATCCCTATCGCGGCAATGCCGTTCCCAAGGCCAAGGCGGCGGTGACCAAATTGCGCGGCATTCTGGCCGACTTGCTCAAGGCCGAGCGCGAACGGGCGCTCGCCACCGTGGACACGCAATCGGCCCGGCTCCAGGCCATCGAAGATTTCGCATCGCTTACCGAGGTCAACCGCACCCAGGTGCTGGCGCTCACAGTGGAAGCTCGAGCCGCCATTCAATCCGCCCGTTTCGTCACCGGCATCCGCGACCGGCTCCAGCGCTATCTCACGCAGGATTATCCTGCCCAACTGGCGCTCCTCGCCCGACTCGCAGCGCCGCCGGCGAAACCGGGCGGCCAGCCCGGCGACAAAACTCCACCGGTCCGGTATACCCCGGCCAGCAGCTTACGTCCGCAGTGTAATCTTCCTTTTATTGCCACCGAGGCCGACCTCGACCAATGGCTCGCCGCTCTGCACACGGCGGCGCAGGCGGAGTTGAAAAATGGCAACCGCATCAGCCTGTGATTTTTACATATTCATTTAATTATATTAAAATCGACAAAATTTGAGTCTAATTATATGAAAATCAACTTTTCGGCCTTTATTTGTCTCCAAATAATACCAAAATCTCGATGATAAAAATCGTCTGGCGAATCTAGCGTCCTTATGTGAAATTCATTTAATTATATGAAAATCGACAAAATTTGATTCTAATTATATGAAAATCGACATTTCGGCCTCCTTTGGCCGCCTAATTATATAAAAAGTGTGGCCATAATTTTTACCAGCACCGCCAGAAATCCGGAAATTCTCCGTGCCGTAAAGGCCGGGAAGCTGCGCAAGCTTGCGTCCAAGCTTTACACAGATGACCTGACTTCCTCGGCCGAGGAGATTGTGCGCCGGCATCGGCTCGAAATCGCTGCCCATTTTTACCCCGGTGCTTTGATCAGTCATCGCTCAGCTTTGGAAGGTAATGTTTCGCCCGGGGGCAAACTGCATTTGACCCTGCCCAACGCAGTGGCTCCCGTCCGCAAACTTCCCGGATTAGAGATCCGTATTTGGCGTGGCCCCGCCCCCCAAGCCGACGATGCCAGAACACCTGTGGGGGAGGGAAAAGAATTATTCACCTCCAGCCAGGCCCGCGCGGTGCTTGAGAATTTGCAAATCGCCCGCGCCCATGGCAACGACGAGGCTAAAACGCTTTCTACCGCCGGGTTGGAACAATGGCTGGATCGCTACCTTCGCATTTTTGGGATCGGCTGGCTGGATAAACTCCGCCAGCAGGCGGAAGGATTGTCCGCTGGTTTTGGCTGGGACCGCGAGCAACAGGAGCTCAACCAGTTGGTAGCTGCGATCAAAGGCAAAACCTCCAGCTACCGGCTCACCACCGAATTCATGCGTTCCCGCGCCCAAGGCAAGCCCTTTGATCCCGAGCGGATGACGCTTTTTGGAACGCTCCACGCCCGGCTGGCCGCAGAGCGCTTCGTGGAATTACCCAAACCGCCGTCAAATGAATTTGAAAATCGCGCCTTCTGGGAAGCCTATTTTTCCAATTTCATCGAAGGCACCAAATTCTCAGTCGAGGAAGCCCGGGTCATTGTTTATGACCGGGAGGCTGCCAAAGCCTTGGAAAAAAAACGCCCCGAGGATGCTCATGACATCCTCGAAACCTACCGACTGATCAATGACCCCAAAATCAGCGGCGAAGTTCCCAAGGACAAAACCCAGCTGCTGGAATTGCTCAAGCGCCGGCACGCCCGCATGATGGCCAGCCGTTCTGCCATCGAGCCGGGTGTTTTCAAAACCACCCCCAACCAATTCGGTTCCCGCATGTTTGTTACGCCGGAACTGGTGGCCGAAACTTTGGTTCAAGGCTGGCCCGCTGCTCATGACCTGCCTTCACCTACCGCTCGTGCCCTCTATGTCCTTTTTTTGATTGCGGAAGTGCATCCCTTCAATGATGGCAACGGTCGTATTTCCCGCTTGGCCATGAATGCGGAACTGGAAGCGGTTGGGCAGGCCCGGCTGATCATTCCAACCTCCCTTCGTAGTGACTACCTGACGGTGCTCGAAGCCTTGACCGTCAACAGTAATCCCGAGCCTTTTATTACATTCTCACGGAACCTGATCAATCTGAACAGCCGCTTGCCTTTTGGTTCCTTCGAACAATCGCTGAAGTATTTCAAGGAGACCGGGGCGCTGGATGAGCAATCTCAGGGCTTTGGAATTTTGCCCGCCATGTTTGGCGCTAAAACCTAAAGTTATGCCTGCCCTCCAATCCATCACCGATGACTTGCTGATTGACGCGATTCACCGCGCCACTCAGCGCGTGGTGCTGATTGGGCCGGGGGTCTGGCCACCGCTGGCGAAGGCTATCGCGCTGGCATGGCAGAAGTTGGGATCGAAAAACGTCACCGTCATCCTCGATGTGGATCCGGAGATTTGCCGGATGGGTTACGGCTCGTTGGAAGGCTTAGAGATTTTGCAAGCCGCCGCTACTGCCTCTGGCGAGCCATTGGGCGGCGAGCCGGGCGTCCGGATCTGCGTGGTCATTGCCGACGACCAGACTTTTGTCTTCAGCCCAACCGCGCGCCAGTTGGAAGCGCCGCCGGGCGAATTACCCGTGGCCACCACCCCACAGCCGCAGTCCCAGCCTAAGTCAAATGGAATCGTGCTAACCAAGCCACCCGCCGCGTTGGAAACCGAACTAGGCAGCGGTCCCGACGGCGAAACGACGCGCACCTTGGGCTTGGATGTTTTGGATCAGCAGAAACTGGCGGCTTTGAAACAGGATCTGGACCAAAATCCGCCCAAAAACTTTGATCTCGCCCGCGCAGTGAACGTCTACAACGCTCGGGTTCAGTTTGTGGAACTCAAACTCGGCGGATGTAAACTGTCGGAACACAAAGCCCAGCTTCCGGATCATCTCATCCAAGTTTTGAAAAAGAACCCAGCGCTTTCAAAAAAAATCGGGAAAAACATCAAGCTGATTGATGAAGATGATATTTTAGTTACCGACCCAAAACTTTCACAAGCGACTCTCTTCAAATGCCGGGAAACAATTCAAAGCCAATACCTGCGTGCGGTGAAAGGCGTTGGAACCGTCATCGAGCGGTCGAAAAAAGCCGACTTCTTGAAAGCGGTTGAGTCTTTGAAGGCGGAGGTGGAAAAGTTCGCAGCGAACGTTGAAACAAAACTAGCGGAACGATTCCGGATTACCGCTGAGCAGCTTACTGATGAAATTCTGGAGGATTTGCTCAAAGATTTACCCGAATCCTGGCAAAAAAAACTTGGCCCCAAACCCGACCCAAATCGCGTACGGTGGTTTGCGCTGGAGGATTTGTTCAAAGCCTTCGGAACACCAGCCGGTAAGGTTGGCAAGATGAAGGTTGAAATCGTTTTTAAAGACGTCACTTACGATATGCTGAATGATCCCGAGTTTCGGGAGCAAATGGCTGAATATTTTCCGGATCTACAAATGCTGGAGGAATACAGCGCAGCCAAGGAGCGAACGGCGACAAGGTCGACCCGTCAAAAAACGCAAGAACCCTTCTTTTGACTAGAATGAACACCTCCGCCCTCAAGACCTTCGCCCCGGCCGTCCGCCGCCAGCTCATGGAGGCGGTCACGCGCAAGCTCGACTTCGCCCTCACTGCCCAGACGCCCGACTACCTCACCACCTTCGCTCCGCAGGTCGCCGCGTTGCGAAAGCTCGCGCAGACGGACCGCGCCGGCCTCATCGAGCGCGTCGCCTACACTTGGTTCAACCGCCTCGCCGCCCTCCGCTTCATGGATGCCCGCGGCTGGCATCCGTTCCGCGCCCGTGTGCTCACCGCCGCCACACCTGAGGAGACCCAGCCCGAGCTGCTCAAACTCCTCCGCTCCGGTGCCCTGCCCGAGGAACTCAAGGCCCACACCCAGCCCGCCCGGCTCAATGACCTCCTCGATGGCCGCATCCCCTCGCCGGATGCGCAGGGCGAGGTCTATCGCCACCTCGTCCTCGCCGCCTGCCGTTTCTACCACGCCCTGCTGCCGAACCTCTTCGAGAAACTCGACGACGAGACCGAGCTGCTCCTGCCGGACGACCTCCTCACCGAGCACTCCGTCGTCCACGGCTTCCGCACCGAGATCAGCGACGAGGACTGCGGCGACGGGCAGCGGGCCAATGTCGAGATCCTCGGCTGGCTTTACCAGTTCTACATCTCCGAGCGGAAGGACGCGGTCATGGCCCGCAAGAGCGCCGTGCCCACCGAGGACATCCCCGCCGTCACCCAGCTCTTCACCCCGCACTGGATCGTCCGCTACCTCGTCGAAAACTCCCTCGGCCGGCTCTGGCTGCTCAATCGCCCCGGCTCCCGGCTGCGCGAGCACATGCCCTACTACATCGAGGGCGAAAAGAATGCCCCCGGCGGCTCGCCGGACGACTTCCTCAAAATCACCAAACCCGAGGAAATCCGCCTGTGCGATCCCGCCGTCGGCAGCGGGCACATGCTCACCTACGCCTTCGACCTGCTCACCCTCATCTACGAGGAGGAAGGCTACGCGCCCACCGATATCCCCGCCCTCATCCTGCGGCACAATCTGCACGGGCTGGAGATCTGCCCCCGCGCCGCCCAGCTCGCCGAGCTGGCCCTCGTCTTCAAGGCCCGGGAAAAGTCCCGTCGCTTCTTCCAGCCCGAACACCTCGTCCGGCCCCACATCATCGAGCTGCGCGACGTGCGCTTCGCGGAAAACGAGCTGCGCGACTACATCCGCGCCCTCGGGCTGGGCGACCTCTTCAATCAGCCCATGCTCCGGCTGCTCCACCAGTTCGAGGAGGCGAAGAACTTCGGCTCGCTCATCCAGCCGTGCCTCGACGAACGGGCCATCGCCGACGCCCGCCGCGCCATCGAGGCGAAGGACCTCGGCGGCCAGCTCTTCCTGCGCGAGACGCACCTCAAAGTCCTGCGCGTGCTCGAACAAGCCGAGGCGCTCACCCAGCGGTATCACGTCGTCGTGGCCAATCCGCCGTATCT
>CAILMI010000035.1 GCA_903835255.1 uncultured Verrucomicrobia subdivision 3 bacterium | reverse complement strand
GGACGCACCTGCAGGCGTGTGAAGACGCTGAAAAGCAGTCCGGGCAGCATCAGGAAAGAGACCCAGTTGATGAGGAACAAAAACCGGTCCGTGTGCGTGAATAAAATCAGGGGGGCGGACAGCCATTCCATGCCGCAGGCGGCGATGTTCATCCGGAGATCGCACGTGTGGATCCAGTGCCATTGGCCGGCCGCAAGCCAATGAAGAATGCGCGGCAACCGGTAGGCGTTGGCGTCATAGTTCAGCGGCGTATAAAGGCCTCCGGCCACTAAGGCCAGGATTGCCAGCAGTAAAAAACAACCCGCCGCTGGACGTCGGAATCGGCGGCGGAACGAATGAAAGAGCCGCGCGGGTTGAAGGGGCGGTCGCCGTAGGGACTTTCGCCGCCAGACCGCGAGGAGGATTCCTGCGGTGGCAAAGACGATTCCATAGCCGGCCCGATTGAGCTGGTGCAGCGCTGATAAGGCCCATCCGGCGCCCACCAGCAGGCATGACAGCAAAATCCAGAGCCGCACGAGGGTCAGCATGGTCACGATTCAGGATAGGCAGCCGGAGGGAAAACTCGACTGAAAATCAAAGGGGATTTTGGTTTCATGAGAGCGACGCGAGAAGGAATGTTTCGTCAGTGCCCAGGGTTCCACCCGTTCAATCGGAGCAGGTAAAGGTCAGGGCCCAAGGGTTTGTATCCGGGTCGATGGAAGGTGTATTGCCCGACCACAGAGGCGTCGTAGCGCCGGAGCCAGCCGTCGAGGCTTTGTTGGGGCAGGGCGTTCCCATTGGCAACGACGTATTTCACGCCTTGCGCCCGCAGGGATTCGGACGAGTCGTCAGGGGAAACGCAAACCACCGAGCGCTGGCCATAGGGCAGCCAGAGGCCCGGTTCGTCCACATCAAACATGAGCGCATAATAGCCGACCGGGGATTCACCCGGCGGCAAGGCGCTTTGCAGATATTCCCGCCGGGCTTGGGTGACGCGATAACCGCCGTCCACATAACGGCCGCATTCCTCGGAAATCCATTCGTTGTCCGGAAATTTTGCGCGCAGAGCCGAAAAAAGGGTCTGGGCCGGAAACAGGGGGCGATCGCCGGAAGCGGCCACCAGCGCCACGGTGACTCCCATCATCACCCGGCTCAGACGCTGCCATGGGGGGCGGCGCACGACTTGGGATTGGGAGGAGGAGACGAGGAGCGCTGGGAATAAAAAAGCGTAATAGGGGGCCAGGTGGCGCGCATTTTCAAATGTCCCCACTTTGGCCATGAACACCAGGAGCAACGCCCACGGAACCGTCCGCAACAGTTGCAGGTTTTTATGGCGGGGGACGGTCGCCCTCGGCGGCCCTGTTTTCCGCTGGCGCCAGGCTTCTCGGAGCGACACCGCGATCAGGATGCAAATCCCCAGCCCCAATCCGGCATTGCCCTCGGAGATGCCGTGATAATAAGTGCCGCTCAAATGGCCGAAGTTTTCAAAGGAATGAAAAGGGGTTCCAAGGGGGGTCTGCAGGAAATATCGCATCCCTTCATTCCAGAGCGATAGCCAGTAGCTATAAAACGGGGGGAGTTGCTCGAAAAACGGCGGGACCAGGTTTTGAACCGGAAGACAAAATAAATTCCCGATAACCCCCCAGAAGGGAGTCAGTTCAAACTTGCCCAGGCTGGCAATGCCGGCGTTGCCGACGGGCAGCCACGAGCCGGCATAATACATATTCAGGAGGCTGATGGGCGCGAGGGAAGCGAGCAGGCCTGCCAAAAGGACCAGAACGCTTCTGAGAGGCCGGGTTCGGAAGAGTGGAAAGCTGGGCCAGGCGGCGATGATCCAGAGGAGTGCCAGAGGCAGGTTGGTCTGCTTGGTG
>CAILMI010000034.1 GCA_903835255.1 uncultured Verrucomicrobia subdivision 3 bacterium | reverse complement strand
CACCAAGCAGACCAACCTGCCTCTGGCACTCCTCTGGATCATCGCCGCCTGGCCCAGCTTTCCACTCTTCCGAACCCGGCCTCTCAGAAGCGTTCTGGTCCTTTTGGCAGGCCTGCTCGCTTCCCTCGCGCCCATCAGCCTTTTAAACCACGCCCACACTGGCACCTGGCTGCCCCTGGATATCAATGGCATCGGACAACTGCGCCTCGATCCGTTTTGGGGAATCCTCGGCAATGCGTTTTATATTCCCGCCCAAAACCTGCTGCCGCCGCTCTATGATTTGATTCCGCCTTTTTACACTTATTGGGCCATCAGTTGGAACGAGATGATGCGTCAGTTTCTGGCGACGTCCTGGGGCGCGCCCTTCGCCTCATTCCAGAATTTCGGGTTCATGAGCAGCGTTTATTATCCCGGGACATCTGAGGGAAACGTCGGCCTCGGCGCGGGCATTTGTCTGTTGATCTTCATCTCCTTCCTCGCTCTCCATCAGCGGCGACAATCCACTGGGTTCAAGCACCCCCGCCCCCCGTCAGACCCTTTTTTGCGAGGGCTGCGACTGGCTCCCTGGGGGCTGCTGTTTATTTTCATGGCCAAGGTGGGGAGCATTGAAATCGCGCGGCTATTGACACCCTATTACGCATTCCTGCTGCCAGCCTGGCTGGTCAGAACCGAGCATCGGGCGCTGGTGCGCCCGCGCGCCTGGCAGCGGTGCGGCCTGCTGGTCATGGCATTTACGGTGGTTTTAATGGCGACACTTGGCGACCGCCCGCTTTTCCCGGCCAAAACCCTGCTGCCGCAGCTGCGCGAACAATTTCCTGACAGCAAGCTGATTTCAGCGCTGTGCTCCCATTATCTCGAGTCTCCCTATCAGATGATGGAGGCGCGCAGCCGTTACCTGCAACAACGGCTGCCGCCCGGCGAAACCGTCATCGGATACTTCACCTCCGTCTGCGAAGTGGACGAAGCCGGCGTCTTGCTGCCCTACTACGGACAACGCCGCATTGAATACCTGCTGCCCGAGGATCCCCCGGAACGGCTACGGTCGTTGAACATTCGTTATGTGGTGGTCAGCGAGACCGCCGTCCGGCGAACCGTCGGATCCCTCGAACACTGGCTCGCGAAGTACCACGGCACCCTGATGGGGCAACACGCCTTCCCCAGGCCTTCCAACCGCACCTTTACGCCCTACACGCTGTATCTGGTGAGGCTGAACTGATCGACGGGGAATTTCTTTGAGCTTTGCACTGCGACCTTTATTCTGGCCTGCCATGACGAACAGCGCCGCGGACAATCTGCCGACCCGCATTTCCCCGGCCCGCGAGCGCCGGACGGTGGGGCTCCTGTGCCTGTTCGCCGCAGCCCACGTCCTGCTTTTTTCAGCCGTGTTCCCGTTCTTTAACGTCGTGGATGAGCAGATGCATTTCGACGTCATCGTGCGCTATTCCCATGCCGACATTCCCCGCGCCATCGAGCCGCTGTGCGATGAGGCGATGAACTTTGTCGCCGTCTATCACACGCCGGAATACCTCTGGCCACCGTCCACGTTCCCTGACGGAAAAATCCCGCCGCCGCCCTGGACGCGGCCGGTCGAAGAGACCACCCAAATCCTGCTGGACACCAAGGCGCTCTGGAAGGCCCGGGCAAAAAATCAGGAGGCCTCGCAACCGCCCCTCTATTACACCCTCGCAGCGCTGTGGTATCAGCTGGGGAAAGGGGTCGGGATGGACGGCGGCCACCTCCTCTACTGGATGCGTTTCTTGAACGCCTTTTTCATGGTGGCGCTGGTGTGGACCGGCCACAGGGCCGCCCGTCTTGTTTTTCCGAACAACCTTTTTTTACGGCTGGCCACCCCGGCCCTGCTGGCCTGCATCCCGCAGACCGCCTTTTACGCCCTTCAAAATGACGTCCTGTCGCCGCTGGGGTTCGGCGCGGCGTTCATTTTCCTGGTGAAATTTTGGGACGCAGAAATCCCCGGCGTCCGACGGGGTATTCTAGCGGGCCTCGCCCTCGCCGCGACCTTTCTGGCGAAAATCAGCAATGCCCCGCTGCTCGCCATTTCAGCGGCCTTCGTTTTCCTCAAAGCTTACAAGCTAGGCAGAGCCGGAAAACTCCGGGCGGCGGCGCCGGCCCTTTTTTCGCTCGCCGCTTGCGCTGGATTGCCCATGGCGCTCTGGCTGGCATGGTGCAAACACCACTTCGGCGACTTCACCGGATCGGAAGCCAAAATTCAGCTTCTCGGCTGGACACACAAATCGGTCGCCGAATGGTGGCACCATCCGATTTTCACGCCGCACGGTTTTTGGTCATTTTTTTCCGACCTGCTCGCGACTTTCTGGCAGGGCGAACTGCTTTGGGACCGCCAGCCGCTGGCCCTGCCAGCGGCAAATCACGCCTACGTCTTTCTCTCCATCGCCTTTCTCGCCTGCGCCCTGGCGGGGCTGTTATCAAAATCCCCGGCCCCGGCAAAGCCCCCGCGCGCGGCGCTCTGGTTCGGTTTCGCGTGTTTCACAGCCGCGGTCGCATTCCTCGGCCTGCTCTCGACCACCTACGACTTCCACGACTGTTTCCGGCCGTCACGCGACTTTCCCTATTTCACCTCCGGGCGGATGATGCTGGGCACCCTGATTCCGTTCCTGCTGCTGTTCACGTTCGGACTGGATTGGATCCTAAAAAAATGGAGTGCCCCGACAAAGTTCGCGGTGCTGGCTGCGCTGCTGGGGCTGATGCTGGCGACGGAAATCGCCACCGACTGGCAAATTTTCCCAAATCCCTACAACTGGTTTCATCTGTAATGCCGGCGGCGCACCTGCTATTTTAACGCGGATGAATCCGGAACGCATCGTGATTGTGGGCGGCGGGGCGGCGGGCTTTTTCGCCGCGCTCGCCTGTGCCGAAGCCCTGCCGGGCACGGAAATCGTCATCCTTGAAAAGACCGCCCACTTTCTGGCCAAGGTCCGGATCTCCGGCGGCGGGCGCTGCAACGTCACCCACGCCTGCTTTGATGCGCGCGCGCTCACCGCGCGCTACCCCCGCGGCGAGCGCGCCCTGATCGCACCGTTTCAACAGTTTCAGCCCAGCGACACCGTCGCCTGGTTCGAGCAGCGCGGCGTGAAACTGAAAACCGAAAGCGACGGCCGGATGTTTCCCACAACCGATTCCTCGCAGACCATCGTTGATTGCTTCATCAGCGCGGCGAACGAAGCCGGCGTTAAGCTGAAAACAAATTGCGACGTCGAAAGTGCCGTCAAAGCCGCGGGCGGCGGGTTTGAACTCACGCTGGCCAATGGCAAAAAGCTCCCCTGCGATAAATTATTGCTCGCCACAGGCGGCTGCCGCACGCCGGCGCTGGGGCGGCTGGCGCTTTCGCTCGGCCATGCGCTGGAGCCGCCCGTGCCGTCGCTTTTCACATTCCACATTGAAACCCCGTGGGTGCGCGCGCTGGCGGGAGTTTCCCTGGAAACGGCTGAGGCGTCCGTTCCCGGCACCCAACTCCGGGAGCGCGGCGCCCTGCTGCTCACGCACTGGGGCTTGAGCGGCCCGGCGGTTTTGAGGCTGTCCGCCTGGGGCGCGCGCGAACTGCACGATCGAAATTACAACTTTCCATTGCAGATCAACTGGCTGCCGCATTTGAACGCCGAGCAGCTCGCCGCCGCATTTCAAACCTGCCGCCGATTGCAGCCGGCAAAATTCATCGCCAACACCCCCCTGGCAAAACTGCCCTCGCGATTGTGGGAACAGCTCGTCCTGGCGTCCGGCCTCGCCCGCGAAACGCGCTGGGCGGCGCTTTCGGGGTCCGGCCAGCACCAGCTGGTCCAGCACCTGCTGCGCTCGGAATTCCCCGTGACCGGAAAGAGTTTGAACAAGGACGAATTCGTGACGTGCGGCGGCGTGCGCCTCAACGAAATCCATTTCAAAACCATGGAGAGCCGAACCTGTCCGGGATTATTTTTTGCCGGCGAATTGCTGAATCTGGATGGCATCACCGGGGGGTTCAATTTTCAGGCCGCCTGGACAACCGGCTGGCTGGCAGGCCGCGCCATGGCGGGGATTTGATGCCTGCCGCCCGGCGGCCGCCCCTCCAAGATTGAACGCAAATTGCGTGATGAATATCGAACAGTTATGCCATCGAAAAAAATAGCAGGAATCGCAGGGGTATTGCTGGCCGGCGGCGTCCTTGCGCTGATTCATAGCGCCAGCCGCGCCGAACCGACGACCCCTTCAACCCATCCACCAACAACCCCCATGAGCGATTATAAGAAACCCACCGCCGACGAACTCAAAAAATCACTGACCGCCAGTCAATTTGCGGTCACCCAACAAAACGCCACGGAACCGGCTTTTCACAACGAGTATTGGGACACTCACCAAGCTGGCATTTATGTGGATGTGGTCTCAGGCCAGGCGCTGTTCAGCTCCCTGGATAAGTTTGATTCCGGCTGCGGCTGGCCCAGCTTCAGCAAGCCGCTGGCCGGAACCGCAGTGGTGGAACACTCGGATAAGTCGCACGGCATGATCCGGACGGAGGTCCGCTCCCAGGATGCGGACTCCCATCTCGGACACGTTTTCGAAGACGGACCCGGGCCGACCCACCTGCGTTATTGCATCAATTCCGCATCGCTGAAATTCATCCCGGTCGAAGAAATGGAAAAGGCCGGCTACGGCCGTTACCTCGAGCCTTTTATCAAGGCGGGCTTAGCCAAAGCCGTCCCGAGCAAACCTGCCGAAGCGCCCAAAAAATAATAGCCGGCCGGCTTTCCGGCACGGCGGCCCCGGATCAAACCGCGGCCCTGTCACCCCCCCATCTCCGGACAACCGGGGATGGGTTTTTTTTGAAATAAGTTATGGCAAATTCCAAAAAATGGACGAGGTTGAGTCGTCAATCCCGATCGGCTCAAAAGTTTCGTCCTCATGACAACAAACTTCAATCGCATCGGTCACCCAGGGGCGATGATAACAGGCGCCCTCTTGCTTTTCTGGGTGGGGCTGTCCGGTGCGGGCGATTTCCCGGCACCGTTTCTCAGGCTGCCTTCCGGCGTGACCGGGGAGGAAATCCAACAGGCGCTGGAAGCCCTGCCGGCCGCCGGGGGCGAAGTGATTCTGCCGCCGGAGGTCATCGTGATCCGCCAGCCTCTCCGGATGCATCGGGATTCCCAAACCCTGCGCGGGGCCGGAACCAGGACCGTGCTGCGGCTGGCAGATAAGGCCGACTGCCCGGTGCTCCTTCTGGGCGAGCCGGTCAACACGCCGCAGCGCATCGTAAAAAATCTCTGCGTCCGGGATCTGGGGATTGACGGCAACCGTTCCCAGCAGACCCGCGAGCTCTGGAAACAACGGGGCGAAGGCTCGGAAATCCGCAACAACGGGATCACGGTGCAGGGCGTCAGCGATTCGCTGATCACGAACGTCACCGCTGCCCGGTGCCGTTCCGGGGGACTGGTCACCACGCGCGGCGTGCGTCGGCTGGTGGTGAGTCATCTGGAGGCCTTTGATAATGAATTCGACGGCCTCGCCTGCTACCAGACCGAGGACAGCCTTTTCACGGACTTGAACCTGCACGACAATCCCGGCGCCGGGATTTCGCTGGATCTCGCCTTCAACCACAATGTCATCAGCAACGCCGTCCTAACCGCGAACGATCTGGGCGTGTTCATGCGTTCGAGCCGCAACAACCAATTCTTCAACATTGCCATCCACGGCAGCCATCACTTCGGCATTTTCATGGCCCACGCCGAGACGCCGACCGCCCTGGGCTGGGGCCCGGCGCCGAAGACCGCGTGCACCCACAATTCATTCACCAACCTCGTAGCGGTGGATTGCGGCGGACCCGCGTTTAGAATCAATGACGTCACCTGCACCAACAACGTTCTCATTCGCGCCCTGTTTGATCAAAATCCCGGCGGCGGACTATCGCTGGCACAGCAGGATTTAGTGATGTTGCAATAGATTATCCCGCGGCCTTCCGCGGAAATCCCCCCTTGCGCCCTCCAAAACCTTAATTTGAGATTGGCAATCGCGCCCGCATCCGTATCGTAATGGAATACTTTTTTCTATAAACAATCATGGCTAAAAAACAATCACCCAAAATCACCGGCGGCCCCGTCTCCCGCTTCATCCAACATCATTACCGCCACTTCAACGCTGCGGCGCTGGTGGACGCCGCAAAGGGCTACGTCGCTCATCTCGACAAGGGCGGCAAGATGATGATCACGCTCGGGGGCGCGATGAGCACCGCGGAGCTCGGTCTTTCGCTCGCCGAAATGATCCGGCAGGACAAGGTGCAGCTCATCACCTGCACCGGCGCGAATCTGGAGGAGGATGTTTTCAACCTCGTCGCCCACGATTATTACGAGCGGGTGCCCGGCTATCGCTCGCTGACGGCGGAAGATGAACAGAAGCTGCTCGAACGGCATATGAACCGCGTGACCGATACGTGCATTCCTGAAGGCGAAGCGATGCGCCGCATGGAAAAAGCCATGCTCGAAGTCTGGACTGACGCAGACCGGAAGGGGGAACGTTATTTCCCGCACGAATTTTTCTACAAGGTGCTGCTGAGCGGCAAATACGAGAAGTACTACCAGATCGACCCGAAAAATTCCTGGATGCTCGCCGCCGCCAAAAAGAATCTGCCCATCGTCGTGCCGGGCTGGGAGGATGCGACCCTGGGCAACATGTACGCCGCCGCCGTCATCCGCGGCGATATCAAAAACGTCCACACCGTCCGCACCGGCATCGAATACATGACCTGGCTCGCCGAGTTTTACACGCGCACGGCAACGAAGAAGAGCCCGATCGGGATGTTCCAGATCGGCGGGGGCATTTCCGGCGACTTCCCCATCTGCGTTGTGCCGATGCTGCATCAGGATCTGCTGCGCACCCGCGTGCCGCTCTGGGGCTACTTCTGCCAGATCAGCGATTCCACCACCAGCTACGGCAGCTATTCCGGCGCGGTGCCGAATGAAAAAATCACCTGGGGCAAACTCGGGGTCAAGACGCCCAAGTTCATCATTGAATCGGACGCCACCATCGTGGCGCCGCTGATCTTCGCCCACGTCCTCGGCTGGTGAGACCGCATGAAGCCCGATGACTTCTCCAATGCGCGCGTCCTCGTGACGGGCGGCGCCGGCTTCATTGGCAGCGCGCTGATCTGGGCGCTTAACCGGCGCGGCTGCGATAATATCGTGGTCTGCGACGTTCTGGGCAGCGACGAAAAATGGCGCAACCTCGCTCCCCTGCGGTTTGCCGACTACGTCGAAGCCGAGGCGCTCCTCCCGCGGCTGCAGAACAAGGCGCTGGGGAAATTCGATCTCGTGCTGCACCTGGGCGCCTGCTCGGCCACGACCGAGAAGAACGCGAGCTATCTGATCAAGAACAATTACGAATTCACCCGGGATCTCGCCGCGTGGTCCCTGGCCAATCAGGCGCGCTTTGTGTACGCCTCGTCCGCCGCCACTTATGGCGACGGTTCGTCCGGCATGGAGGACGACGACCGGAATCTCGACCGGCTGCGCCCTCTGAACATGTATGGCTACTCCAAGCATCTGTTTGATCTGCACGCCAAGCGCGCCGGGTTCCTCAACAAAATAGTCGGCTTGAAATACTTCAACGTCTTCGGCCCGAACGAGGATCATAAGGGCGACATGCGTTCCCTCGTCCATAAAAGCTTCGACCAGGTTCAAAGCAAGGGGCTGATCCAGCTGTTCAAGTCCTATCGCAAGGACTACAAGGACGGAGAGCAGAAGCGCGATTTCCTCTACGTGAAGGATTGCGTGGCGATGACCCTGCATCTGGCGGCAACGCCCAAGGCCAGCGGGCTTTTCAACGTCGGCAGCGGACAGGCGCGGACGTGGATTGATCTATCGAACAGCGTTTTCACCGCGCTCAAAAAAAAGCCCGCCATCAAGTTTATTGCCATGCCGGAGTCGATCCGCGACAAATACCAGTATTTCACCCAGGCGAACCTGTTGCGGTTGCGCGGCACCGGCTACGCCGCACCCATCACCACGCTCGAAAATGCGGTGGCAGATTACGTCCGCAACTATCTGGTGACCGGCCAGCGCCTCGATCCCGGGGTATCATAAACCCGCTCTGTTAAAAAAATAGGCGGCGCCCGCCGCCCGTTTTCGATACATGGATTCCGACCTGGGCAAGAGTCCCAGGTGCCGGGGCGCTCCAGCAAGAAGACATTGCGCACTCCATCCCCGCGATCCCTTCCGGAATCCGGGCTCCTCCCCCCTAGGGCACGAAAACGGATGCCCCCTCACATCGGTCCGAAAGGGGGCAACGGGAGGACGTCGCCGTTTTTTGAACCGGCATTCATTGTGAAATCGATTTTGACGGGCAGAATCCAATGCACTACGGTTTCACTCTGTTCATGAATTTTTCGTGGCCCAGACTGAAGCGGCAGTGGTTGATCCTTGCAACGGGGTTGATGACGCTGGCTGCTACCGCGCAAGAGTCGGGTCAGATGATTATTTTTTCATCGCCCAAAACCGATGAGGCGCCGGGGGACACGCCCTCCCTGACCCCGAAAAATTCAACGCCCTCAACCCTGCCAGACACCCTGCTGGCACCGATGCCCATTTTTTCCCCTCCGTCAACGCCGAGGCCGCTGCCGCTGTCCGGGAATTCCGCCGGGCAACAGAGGCTCAAACAATGGCAAGAGGAGCGCCGGAACTGGACGCTGATGACGCCGGCGGAGATTTTCGGGGTGACGACCCCGGACATTCTGCTTCCACCGTCGGAGCGGGATGCCTTTGGCCGGAAAAAGAGGACAACGCAACAGGAGCGCTATATCAACCGGGAAAACGAGGCGCGGATGGGTGCGACCAATGACTGGAGCAACCGCCAGAACCGTATGCCGTGGGGGCTTTCAGATGCTGCCGGCGTCACGGACTCCTTCGCCCGCCGCCGCGATGGCATGGAAGGTCCACCCAAAAATTCAAGCCCGTTTCTGGACAGCCTGCAGAATAAACCCCCGGCCGCCAACCTATTTGGCCTTTCCGATGCCACTGCCAGCCGGAATGCGTTTGATCCCTTTGCGCAAAAAAAGGCGACTCAGGAGAAGCTCGAGCAGCAGGCGTCCATGCAGCGGTTTCGGGAGATGCTGGCACCCAGCGCCGAGCCGGCACCGAACAACCGGTTTTTCCCCGTGCCCAAACCGGCCCGGGACCCCAACCTGACCCACCTGGAATTCACGCCCAATCCCGCCGGCGCGTCCTTCAAGCCCCTTACCAGCAACCTTGGCCGGCCCATCGGATTGACACCGCTGCCAGGAGTCGTCACGCCCCGTATTCAACCGGTGGTGATTCCAAGCTGGAAACCGCAACCGCCTCCCTGGGCATCCCAGACCCCTCCCACCACGGCTTTTCCCAAACTGAGATATTGAGGGCCGTCACTGCGCGGAGGTCATGACCAGGACTTGCTCCAAGGTTGAGACCCCTTCCCGGGCGCGGTCCAGGCCGACCATCCGGAGCGTTTTCATCCCCTGACTGATCGCCACCTTCCCCATTTCACGGGTGTTCGCACGCGCGATGATCAGCTTGCGGATCTGATCGGTGATGGTCATCGCTTCGATGATGGCCATGCGGCCGGCATAACCGGAATTTTTACAGCGGTCACAGCCGCGCCCGCGGTAAAGCTGCACGCCGCTGAACATCCCGGATTCAATGCCCAAATCAACGAACATTTTATCAGGGTAGACCACCGACTCCTTGCAATGCGAACAGATGCGGCGCATGAGCCGCTGCGCGCAGGACAGAATCACCGAGGAGGAAATCAAGAACGGGGCAATGCCCATGTCGTCGAGGCGCGCAATGGCCCCAGGCGCATCATTGCAATGCATGGTGCTTAACACCTGATGCCCGGTCAGCGCCGCTTCAATGGCAATCTCCGCCGTCTCCGTGTCCCGGATTTCCCCGATCATGATAATGTCCGGATCCTGGCGCAAAATGGACCGGAGCGCGTTGGCGAAGGTGAGTCCGATGTCTTTCTTGGTGGGCACCTGATTGATGCCAGGAATCTGAAACTCCACCGGGTCTTCCACCGTGATGATATTATAAGCCGGATTGTTCAGCTCATTGAGCGCGGAGTAAAGCGTGGTGGTCTTGCCGGAACCGGTCGGGCCGGTGACCAAAATCAGGCCGTGGGGGGCATCAATGGCCGCCTTGAAATTCTTAAACGTTTCGGCGTCCAGCCCCAGCTTGTCGATGCTGGCCGACAGATTGGTCTTGTCCAGCACGCGAAGCACGATTTTCTCCCCGTGAACCGTGGGCAGAACCGAAACCCGAAGATCATAATCCTTGCCGCTGACCTTGACGCGCAGGCGTCCGTCCTGCGGCAGGCGGCGCTCGGCGATGTCCAGGTTGCTCATGATCTTGAAGCGCGAAGACAGTGCGAGCTGCATCTGCTTGGGCGGGGGGGTGGCGTCCAGCAAAACCCCGTCCACGCGATAGCGCAAGCGCATTGTTTTTTCAAACGGCTCCAGATGGATATCGCTGGCGCGGTCTTTGATGGCCTGCATGATCACCAAGTTGGCCAGCTTGATGACCGGCGCCTCCTCGCTGGAGGCGGCCAGCTTGTCGAGACTGACGTCCTCGTCCACCGCTTTGATGTTCTCCACCGATGCGGCCTCTTCCTCAGCCTCCTGCTGTTTTTGGGCGGACTGAATGATGTCCTCCATGGAACCATTCTGGGCCGCGTCCAGCAAATTGAGCTTGTCCGCAATGGCTTTTTCGGAGGCGATCAGCGGGGTGATCTCCAGCCGGGTGATCCGCCGCACGTCGTCGATGGCCAGGACATTGAGCGGGTCAGCCATCGCCAGAAACAGCCGGCGATCCAGCTTGGAAACAGGGAGGATCCGGTGGCTCTGCATCATCTCGCGGGGGATCAAGTCCAGCAACTCAGGGAACATGGTGGCGCGGGCGATGTTGATCGGGGTGACGTTCAGCACACGCCCCATGCAGACCGCGAGATCCTGTTCGCTCACATAGGCTTTTTCGACGATGAGCTTGACCAGGCGGGCGCCCTCTTTTTTTTGCTGCTCCAACAGTTCCGCCACCTGCCCCGCATCCAGCAACCCATCCTCGACCAGGGCGTCGACAATCCGCTCCCCAAATGATTTGATTTTGGCCATGTTTATCGGAACGCCTTGCGGAGGTTGGCCAACAGGTCAGCCGGCGGCACCAAATACCACACCAGACGGTGGGAGGTGGCTTCGGACAGCTCCTTGATGGCCTGCTGATTAAAAGGATTCGAGGTCGCCACCAGAATGGCCTTGCTCATCCGGTCAAACGGCTGCACACACCAGCGGCGGCACACCTGCGCGGGAAAGCCCCGGGTCAGATCGATATCCACATCGTAGTTTTCCAGGGGCAGATAAGCCATGCGCGACTTTTCTGACAACAGTTTCAACGACTCATCCACCGGCAGGATCTTTTTTTCTTGCAGGACATGGATAAACGGCTCCACCACGTCCGCCACGGATTCGGACAGATCCCTCCCAGGCCAGCACTTGTCAAAATCGGTCGCACTGATCAGCTTGCTCTCCACAAAGATTTTAAAGAACGACTTGCGCCCGTCGTCGATCTCCTGCGCCAGCCTCATTCTTTTCAGGGGCGCCGGCTTCCCGTCCAGCCCCAACGCCGACAGGTCCCCGCCCGCTGCCTGCATGCCGGCGTGGTTCGCCCGGCTTTCAATCTCCAGCAGCGCCGCCTGCACTTCCGCGTCGTCCGGACACCGTTGCAGGACGGTCTCAAACTCCAGAATTGCCGAGGACAGCTGCCCCGTCTGCATGTAGGCCTTGGCGATGCGCTTGGACGTCGCCACCACGTCCGGCTCGCGACCCAGCTTGGAATAGGCTTCCTTGAGAATCTCCAGGGACTGGCAATCATTCGGCTGCGATTGGACAATGACTTCGAACATCTCAATCGTCTGCTGCAATTGAGACACTTCACCCGGACTTAATGCTGCCACCGCCATAAATGATTCTTCCCGCCCGCTTAAGACAGCAGGTGGGACGTCAAACTAAAACCTTCCCCGGCCCAAAGCAATCCAAAGAAAAACACTTTTACCCTTTTCGCGACGTTGCTTCTTGGTAAAACTTTTCCAGGTGGATCATCCCAAGCCAATCCAGTCTCCCGCAACCGGCGAACAACTTCTGCGCTTCGTGGGTGACTCCCTCCGTTTTACGCTGCAGGCCCCCGGGCCGCGCGGCAATCCCTCTCAGGCCGGCGCCGCCCGCCACGGGACGGCCCGCCTGCGCACCAACCTGGGCTCCGCCGCCGCCCGGCGCCGCGAAATCATTGCCGCCCACGCCGGGCAGCCGGTCGCAGCCAATTCTTCCTGGCGCGATTTGCCGATGCACAAAACCAGCGACGGATGGGAAATCCAATTGCCGCTCGCTGAAACCGGCTATTTCAAGGCCAAGGCGTATTGGCTCGACGAAAAAAACCATCAGCACTGGCCGGACGGACCGGATGTGGGGATTGCCGTCCACCCGAATGGGGTCCGGACAGCAAACACCCTCTACTGCGCTTTTACCCGGCTCTTTGGGCCCACCCATAACCTCATCACCACCGCCGACCCCGGGCTAGAGGCCCGCCTCCAATCCCTCGAATCCCTCGGCTACGCCACGCTGCCCCCGTCGGGTAAATTCCGCGATCTGGCCAAACACCTCCCGCACATCGTCCGCCGGCTCGGCTGCCGCATCCTCCACCTGCTGCCGGTGAATCCCTCGCCCACGACCTACGCACGCTTTGGCCGCTTCGGCAGCCCCTATGCCGCCCTGGATCTGACGGCCGTGGATCCCGCGCTGGTGGAGTTCGACCAGCGGACCACCGGGGTCGAACAGTTCTGCGAACTCACCCATGCCGCGCACTCGCTCGACGCACGGGTCTTCATCGACATCGTCATCAACCACACCGGCTGGGGCTCCCGCCTCCAGGAAAATCACCCGGAGTTTTTCCTTAAAAAACCGAACGGCGACTTCGCCAGCCCAGGCGCCTGGGGAACCGTCTGGGAGGATCTGGTGGAACTCAAGCTGGAGGAGGTCGCCCTGTGGGACCTTATCGCCGAATCGCTCCTCACCTGGTGCCGGCGCGGCGTGGATGGTTTCCGATGTGACGCCGGCTATAAAATCCCGGCGGCGGTCTGGCAATACATCGTTGCCCGCGTGCAGGGGGAATTCCCCGAAACCATTTTCCTCCTTGAAGGACTGGGCGGCTCCTGGGACGCCACCGAACAGCTGCTGACAGAAGGCGGCATGCAATGGGCCTACTCCGAGCTGTTCCAGAATTATTCCGGGCCCGAGGTCGCCCGCTATCTGGATTACTCCATCCGCCAGAGCCGCCGCATCGGCAGCTATGTTCACTACAGCGAAACACACGACAATAGCCGCCTCGCCGCCAAAAAACCGGGCGCGGGACAAACAGCCGACGATCCAGCTTCTTCCGTCAGCCTCCCCGCCGCCCCAGCCACGGCGGGCGGGCGGGCCTGGTCGCTCCTCCGAAACCGCCTCTGTGCCCTCACCAGCCCCAGCGGCGGATCCGGCTTCACCTGCGGCGTGGAATGGCTCGCAACAGAAAAAATCCGCGTCCACGGCAATACCGGCTTGAACTGGGACAGCCCCGACAACCTCCTCCCTGAACTCGCCCGATTGAACCAGGTCATCTCGGATCATCCTGCTTTTTTCGACGGCGCAACGCTCACCCGCCTCAGCGGGCTGGACTCTCCGGTTTACGCCCTGCTCCGCGAATCCGCCGAAGGCACCGATGCGGTTTTGGTTCTGGTCAATACCGACCCAGAAAAGACAGGCGTCATCACCCTGGCCCGGCCCGCCGACCGCGAACTGCCCGCCGCCTTCGAACTGCTTGGACAGCCCCTCCCGCACAGCACCGTCGCCGGACTGAACACCACCTTTACGATTCTCCCCGGCGGGGCTTACTGCCTCGCGCCCACCCCTGAGCCGGCGGGCTTGAGCGGCGACGATTACAGGCGGGCCCGGGCCCAGGCCGCCTGGGCAATACAGGCCTTGAGTCAAATCGCGCCGCTCGAAACCCTGAGCGGGCTCGACTGGCGCTGGCTCGCGGAACAGGTCCGCCGCGCCCCCGCTCTTTTCCTCGCCGTCGCAAGCGAGTTCGGCGCGCGGGCCGCCCGCACCCCGCTGGCCGAGGTGCTGGCCGAAGCCGGATCAGGAACCCTCTTCCCGCGCGTGGTCGAATGGTCGATGGAAGACGCCCGCCGCATCACCCTCGTGCCGCCCGGCCACTGGCTGCTGATCACCGATCGCACCCCCTTTCGCGCCTCTCTGAAAGTGAACGCGGACAAATCGGGAAAGTCGAATGCGCCGGTGCAGATTCAATCCATTGCAGTCGACGACGGCTTCGTCGCCTGCCTGGACCCGAATCAGGCGGCCGGGGAAGCGACGCTAAGCCTGGAGCGCTATGCCCCCGTCTTCCAAAAAGTGGAAGCAACCCTGCGTTTTCTCCCCCCCGAACCTTCGTCCACTCCCTCGTTTTCATCTTCAGATCTGGCGCTGTTGACCAATGGCCGGGGCGGCATGGCCCGGATGGTCGCGGATCTGGGAAATGTGCATTCCAAATATGACTGTGTCCTCGCCGCAAACCTGAATCCCGCCGTGCCGGTGGACCGCCATGTTTTTGTGAAACGCCTCCGCGCCTGGGTGAATGCCGATGGGTTCCTCTCGACGCTGGATTGCAGGAACCTCACCTCCTTCGAGGCCGGCCCGCCGGCGGTTTGGAATTTTGTGGCCAATGCCGGCACCGGCCGCACGGTTGAAATCGAATTGCGTGCCGCAATGGTTGAAGGGGAAAACACCACGGTGCTGCAATTCAGCCGTCCCACGAAAGACCGGGCGCATGGCAGCCAGCTCCCTGCCGGGACCGATGTGCGCCTGACCCTGCGACCGGACATCGAAGACCGCAATTTCCACAGCGAGACCCGGCGCAACGGCGGCGCAGACTCCCACTTCGCCTCGCACTGCCACCCGATGAGCGGCCCCACCCCGCTGGCGACCGGACCATTGAGGGGTTTCGCCTTCACGCCCGCCAGCGACCGGCACCTCCGGGTTTTTACTGACCGCGGCGAATTCCATCCCCAGCCGGAATGGTGCGAGAACATCCCTCACCCGGTTGAACAAGGCCGCGGCCAGACCCCTGCCGGCGATGCCTACAGCCCGGGCTGGTTTGAGGTGCCACTGGCCAAGGGCTCCCATGCCACCCTCGTGCTCACCGCCGAATCGGGCGGCATTTTGGAAGAGAAAGCGGAGGAGAAATCTTTAGCCCGGCTTGATAAAAAATCCTCGCATCCAGAAACGGCGCTGGCTCCTGATTTTGCTGAGCGGCTCGCCCGCGCTGCAGGCCAATTTGTCGTCCGACGGGATGAGGGCAAGACTATCATCGCCGGCTATCCCTGGTTTTTAGATTGGGGCCGCGATTCATTGATTTGCGCGCGCGGACTGCTGGCTGCAGGACGGGCCGAGGAAGTGAAACAGCTGCTGCTCACCTTTGCCCGATTCGAGCAGGACGGCACGCTGCCCAATACAATCCACGGAAACGACGTCTCCAACCGGGACACCTCCGATGCCCCCCTCTGGTTCGCCGTCGCCTGCGAGGACCTGGGAGAGGACGCGTTTTTTAACCAGAAGGGGAAAGGCGGCCGAACCCTTCGGGACGTGCTGACGAGCATCGCGGAAAATTATTGCCGGGGCACGCCGAACGGCATCCGCATGGATGCCAGCTCGGGGTTAATTTGGAGCCCGAGCCATTTCACCTGGATGGACACGAATTATCCCGCCGGCACTCCGCGGGAAGGGTATCCCGTCGAGATTCAGGCGCTCTGGATCCGCCTGCTGCGGTGGCTGGGAAAAACCGGAGCGGAACCGGGACGGAAACAATGGCGCGAGCGGGCGGAACAGGCGGCGGCTTCGTTCCAAAAACTGTTCTGGCTGGAAGGTCCCGGCTGGTTCGCGGACGTGCTGCTCGCCCCGCCGGGGATGGCGGCAGGCAAGGCCACCCCCAGCGACGCATTGCGGAGCAACTGCCTCCTGGCCGTCAGCCTCGGCCTCGTCTCCGGCGTGCCGGCGAAACGCTGCGTGGCCGCCGCCCTGAAACATTTGGTCGTGCCGGGGGCGCTGCGTTCGCTGGCGCCCTTGCCGGTCTCCGTTCCCCTGCCGATTTACAACGCCCAAGGCGGACTGATCAACAACCCGCCCGCACCCTATTGGCCGCGATACGAAGGCGACGAGGATTCACGGCGCAAACCCGCCTACCACAATGGCACGGCCTGGACCTGGACCTTCCCCGCCTTTTGCGAAGCGCTCGCCCGCGCCTGGGATTTTTCACCCGCCGCCGTGGCCGCAGCGAAGGCGTATCTGGGCAGTTCGGTATCCCTCCTCAATCAGGGCTGCCTCGGGCAGCTCCCCGAAATCGTTGACGGAGATGCGCCGCACACCCAGCGGGGTTGCGATGCGCAGGCCTGGGGCGTGACAGAGGCCCTGCGTGTCTGGAAACTGCTGGAGCGGTCCAAACCGGGTCATAAAAAGGAATAACTCTCTGGACCCCTTCTGCTCCCATCCCGGACCGGACTGGGTCGGCCAGTGCATTTTCACCTTCAATCGCGCCGGTTTTAATCTATCCTGCGCGCGATGTTTGAACTTCTTAAAACCGACACGCACACCAAGGCGCGCCTCGGCCGACTGACCACGGCGCACGGCGTCATCGAAACTCCCGTCTTCATGCCCGTCGGCACCCAGGCCAGCGTCAAGGCTCTCGACCCGCGCGAACTTCACGAGATGGGCACGCAGATCCTTCTCGGCAACACTTACCATCTTAATCTGCGCCCCGGCTTGGAGGTCATCCGCGCCGCCGGCGGTCTGCACTCCTTCATGAATTGGGATCGGCCCATCCTCACGGATAGCGGCGGCTTCCAGGTTTTCAGCCTCGCAAAAATCCGGAAGGTGAAGGAGCACGGAGTTGAATTCCGTTCGCATCTGGATGGCTCGCTGCTGTTCATTGGCCCGAAAGAATCCATGGAAATCCAGCGCGTGCTCGGCTCGGACATCGCAATGGTTTTTGACGAATGCCCGCCGCACGACGCCCCCGCCAGTGAGCAGCGCCTCGCCGTGGAGCGCACGATCCGCTGGGCGCTCGAGTGCCGCACCCAGCCGCGCGCCGCCGGTCAAAAGGTTTTCGGGATTGTCCAGGGCGGCAGCGACGCGGCATTGCGCGAGCAGTGCGCCAAGGCGCTCGTGGAAATGGATTTTGACGGCTACGCCATCGGCGGCGTCAGCGTTGGGGAGCCAGAGCCGGAAATGATGCGCGCCATCGAGCTGGCCGAGCCGCATCTGCCCGCGCACAAGGCCCGCTATGCCATGGGCCTTGGCACGCCCGCCCAGATGATCGAACTGATCGCGCGCGGGGTGGATATGTTTGACTGCGTGCTGCCCACGCGCATCGCCCGCACCGGCACGGCGGTCACGCACACCGGCGCGTTCGGGCTCAAGGGGGCTTCCTATAAGACCGATTTTGGACCCATTGAGGAGGGCTGCGAATGTTACGCCTGCCGCACCTTCACCCGCGCCTACCTGCGCCACCTGCTGCGGGCAAATGAAATCCTCGGCCTGCGCATGGTCAGCGTCCACAATTCGCACCTCTATTTGAAGGTCATGGCCGAAGTCCGTGCGGCCATCGCGGCGGGGACGTTTGCAGAGTATCACCGCCACTTCATCGCCCACTACAAGCCATCGCAAAAAATCCTGGCCGCGCGGAAAGCGGCCGGCGACGAGCGGTGAGGGATTCCCCGCCCCGCCGCGGAGGCCTCGGCTAAAGCATTTGCCCTGCGCTTTTGGATGTGGCACTCTGTTGCCATGAGCAAACCAAAAATTGTTGCCTATTTGAAACCGAGCTGTGGCTGGAGCCAGGGAGTTCGCGCCGTGTTGCGCAAATACGACCTGCCGTTCGAGGATCGCGACATCATCAACGACCCGCTGCAACGCCAGGAAATGATCGAGAAAAGCGGCCAGATGATGAGCCCCTGCGTTGAGATCAACGGCCAGATGCTGCCCGACATCAGCGGCGAGGAAGTGGAATCCTGGATGCTCGCGAATCACATCGTGACGCCCAATGACCGCACGCCGGACGCGCCCATCAATCAGCCTTGCGCCCATGAAATGCCGCAGAGCAAGCCGCTCCATTTTGCACCCCGCTAATCAACCGGGTCGAGCAGGCCGCGCGGGGAGCTTCCCGCGCGGTTTTTTGCTGGGCCCGACGCCGGACGGCCCGGGCGGAGGCAGTCCTCCGCCGATCCAAGCGCGAGAACCCCGCTTATGAATTTTCTTCCTCCAAAAACCCTTTCCCTTTTTTTGGTCGGTGCCGGGCTCTTCTGCGGCTGCGGTCAGAAAACCGAAACGCGCTCTGCCGGCCCGGTCCCGCTGCCCGAGCCCCCTTTGATCGCCGACTGCGCGCCGGGCATTCCGGGCGGACGGCTGGTGGTGGCGACTTTTGGCGACCCTAAAACCTTCAATCCTGTCACAGCCAACGAATCCTCTTCCGAGCAGGTTTTCCGGCACCTGTTTGCGGGCATGCTGGGCTTTGATTGGACGACCCAGCAGGTCACTCCCGGCCTGGCGGCAACCTGGACGAACATGCCGGACGGACGGACATGGAGGTTCACGCTGCGAAAAAACCTGCGCTGGAGCGACGGCGCGCCGCTCACGGCGGAGGATGTGATCTTCACTTGGGAAACCATCTACAATCCCGAGATCGACAACGTCATGAGGGACGCCTTCATCATTGACGGGAAGAAATTCGCCGTGACCCGGGTGGACGACCTGACTGTGCAGGTGGTGACGCCGGGCATCTACGCGCCGTTTCTGGAAAATTTCGGCGGAGTGCCGATTCTGCCCAAACATATTCTGGCCCGATCCGTTGCGGAGAAAACCTTCACTTCGGCCTACGGTGTGAACTGGAAGCCGGCGGATATCGTCGGCAGCGGGCCGTTCCGCCTCCGCGACTACAAGCAGGCGCAATCGGTATTGCTGGAGCGCAATCCTTATTTTTACGAGGTGGACAAGCAGGGGCAGCGGCTGCCGTATTTCGACAACATCATTTTTACGGTCGTGCCCAATCTGAACGCCCTCACGCTGCGCTTCCTGAGCGGCGAGAGCGACGTGGACGACTTCATCTACCCCGACGAATACGACCGGTTCAAGGCCGGGGCGGCGTCGGGTCGCTTCCGCCTGGTCGAGCCCGGCGTCGGGCTGGAGGCCGGCTTTTTCTGGTTCAATCAGAACACGAACCTCAACGCCAAGACCGGGCGGCCCAGGGTGGAGGCGGCCAAGTTAAAATGGTTCCGCGACCAAAAATTCCGACAGGCCTGCTCGTATGCCATCAACCGGGAAAGCCTCATCCAATCCATCTATTCCGGCCGCGCGATCCCCAACTATGGCTTTGTGACGCCCGGCAACAAAAAATGGTGCAACCCCGGCACCCCGCAGTATCCGCACGACGTGGCGAAGGCGCGGGCCCTGCTCAAGGAGATCGGGATCGAAGACCGCGACGGCGACGGCGACGCTGAGGACGCCGAGGGGCGCAAGATTGAGTTTGTGATGAACACCAACACCGGCAATGGCGCGCGGGAAAAGACCGCCCTGCTGATTCAGTCGGACCTGAAGCAGCTCGGCTTTCGCGTTATCCTTCAGCCGATTGAATTCAACACGCTCGTGAGTAAGATCAACGACACCTGCGATTACGACTGCGTCCTGATGGGCATCGGCGGCGGCGGCACCGACCCCTCCTCCAGCCTGAACGTCCTGAAGTCGGACGGCTTCACGCACCAGTGGTTTCCCCGTCAGAAGACGCCTTCGACGGCATGGGAGGCGCGGGTGGATTTCCTGATGAACGCCCAGATGAAGACGCTCGATTTCGGCGTCCGGAAAAAATATTACGATGAGGTGCAACAGATTCTCGGCGAACAGATGCCGATGATTTTCACGGTCACGCCCTATTTCTATGCCGCCGCGCGTTCGGACATCGGCAACCTGCGGCCGACGCCGCTAAGCTCCTACCGCGTCACTTGGAACGCGGAGGAGCTTTACTTCAAGAAGTGACGCGCCCCACCTACCCCACAGTTTCCAAGAACTTCTATCAAATAGCCCGGCACGCCTTGTGAGCGGGCTACCTTCCATCGGCATGAATCCGGCTCAGGTCTTGTTCCTTGGCTCCCGTGGCGCCTGGGCGGTTGATTCGGACTGCAGGGTTCCGGCTTAGTGTCCGCCGTTGACGATGTTGGCCAGGTTGAAAATCGGCAGGAACATACAGATGACCATGCCGCCGATGACCACCCCGAGGAAAACAATGAGCAGGGGTTCGATCAGCGACATGAGGCCGGAGAGGGAGGTGTCGATCTCCTCGTCCAGAAAGTTGGAGACGCGTTCGAGCATGTTGTCGATGTTGCCGGTCTGTTCGCCGGCGCTCAGCATGCGGATGATCATGCTGGGGAAGATGGGGTTTTTACTAAGTGCGGCGGAAATGCCTTCTCCCCGCTCGATATCGGTGGCGGCCTTCTTGATGGCTTTTTCCATGACCACGTTGTCGACCGTCTGGGAGACGATTTGCAGGACTTCCAGAATCGGCACGCCGCTGCGGACGAGCGAGGCGAGCGTGCGGGTGAAGCGGGCCAGGCAGATTTTGTGCGCGATGGGCCCGAAGATGGGCAGCTTGATGCGCCGGGCATCCCAGAACTCCAGCCCGGCCTTGGTCTTGATGAAATAAAGCCAGCCCCAAATGCCCGCTCCGCCTGCGAAAATGAATAAAATCAGGTAGTCCCTCACCGCATCGCTGATGTTCATCAGGATCTGGGTGGGGCCGGGCAGGGCCGCGTCGAAGCCGGAATAGACGTCCTTGAAAGTGGGAATGACTTTCACCAGCAGGAAGGTGGTGATGACAATGGCGACCACGGTCACCGCCGTGGGATACATCAGGGCCGTCTTCACTTTCTTGCGGAGCCGCTCGGTGTTTTCGAGGTAGGTGGCCAGCCGAGCCATGATTTCTGCGAGCAATCCGCCTTTTTCCCCCGCCGAAATCATGGAGTAATAGAGCCGGTTGAACGTCCGGGGATGCTTTTGCAGCGCCTCAGAAAAGCTTTCACCGCCCTCCACCCGTGTGCACACATCCCGGATCACATCGCGCATGATCTTGTTGGGCGTCTGTTCGGCCAGCGCCTGCAGCGCCTGCACGAGGGAAATCCCAGCGTCAATCATCGTGGCCAGCTGGCGGGTGAACACCACCAGATCCGCCAAAAGCACCCGACCGCCCTGGGTTTTCCCCTTTTTGGGGATTTTTTCCTGGATGCTGACGACCAGCAGATTGCGGTTCAGCAATGCCGCGATGGCGCTCTGCTCATTCTTTGCCTCCACCATGCTCCGGATTTCGCGGCCGGTGGTGGTTTCTCGGGCGGTGTACGCAAAGGATGGCATAGTGAGTTGATAAAATTGGCAAAATCGACTGCGCCCGTGATAAAACAACCCACGGCAATTGCAAGCCTGCAGTTCGCTCTTGCACCCGTGAAAGCATCAATTGTTCCACACGGCTGAAACCAGTATTTCAAGGCGGGCGCACCTTGAACTGGGAAAAGAACCCCGCCGGAGTGTCCCGTTTTTAAGCCGTCCCCGGCCTGAAATCAGGCTAAACCCGAATTCCGAAGCAGGCCATGCTCTCGGAGCCCTTCGACCGTCTCCCAGCGCCTCCCCCAGCCCTCTCCTCCATTTTCATGGAAGAGAGGGAGTGAAGGCAGCGACGCCTCGCCGTTGGATCCCCATCTTAAATTCAGAATGGAGATTCAAATTAAAACGTTCACCCGCCGAATGAAGCGGGCCCGACTCTCGCGCAAGTCCTCCCCCTCGCCCCGCGAAAGCGTGAGCGGTTAGTCCCATCTTCCTCATAGACAAAGTTAGACGGAAATTCAGATACAAGAGGGGACCGGTTTTTTCGGCGCTGTCCCTGCTAGGATTGGCGAGCCTCTATTTCGGAATTAGGCCTAAAAAGCCCCAAAAATGGCCAAATCCAGCCTTTCCACCCTGCCCGACGGGGGAGGGCAACGCTAGGGCTGAAAAAAATTGTTGTCATTCCCTTGGGTTTTCACTAGTTTCAGCCTCAATTGCATCAGAAATGGTGCGAACGGGGCAAACCGGTTTTGCCCTAAAATGCAGGCAGTCAACAAACAACAAACAACATCGGAGGAACCAGATGAAGTTTAATCAATGGACATTGGGTCTGGCAGCAGTCGGCGTGGTCAGTTTGGCCTCGGCGGCGCGTGCAGACGAAACAAAGATGAGCCAGGTGCAAACCGCGCTCTCGAACACGACTCTCAGCGGCTACGTTGACGTGTCAGCTCAGTTCAACCCCGGCGGCGGCGGCACCCACCCGGGTGCTTATGTCGATGGCGAAGGGTACTCCTCCGTCAGCTCCGGCCCGAACTACAACCTCGGCAACAAAGCCAACCAGATCAGCCTCAATGTGGTGGATCTCGCGCTGGACAAGCCGCTGGATGAATCCCCCTGGGCAGCTGGCTATCATGTCGAGCTCTGGCTCGGACCGGATGGCACAACCTTGGGCACCTCGTCCTCGGACAGCCAGGCCGCCATCCGCTCGGCCTACATCGCCCTGCGCACCCCGGTGGGCAACGGCATCGACTGGAAAATCGGCGTGTTTGACACGATTATCGGCTACGAAAGCCTGACCTCGGGCAACAACCCGAACTACAGCCGCTCCTTCGGATTCAACATCGAGCCGACCACCCACACGGGCGCGCTGGCTTCCTACAAGGTCAATGACATCGTCACCCTCCAGGGCGGCATTGCCAACACCTCGTTTGATGGCTCGGCTTACACCGCGAACATCAATAACTCCGGCGCCAACGGCAACAATGGCGGCCTGAGCAACCCGACCCTCATCGGCGGCGTCTCCCTCACGGCTCCTGACAGCTTCGGCTGGGCCAAGGGCGCGGTTCTGTCCGGTGTGGTCATCAACACCTCGGAAGGCACAAACGTTGACGGCGACCCCACGGGCGCGACCAGCTATTATGTGGGCGCCACGGTTCCCACGCCGATCGCCAAGCTCAAGTTCGGCGGCTCGTTTGACTACCTGAACGTGCATTCCGGTGGCAACACCTGGAACCTCGCCGGGTACAGCACCTACGCGTTCAACGACAAGTTGAGCCTCAACCTGCGTTATGAACATCTGTCGGGCTCTTCGGCTCTTAATGCCGGAGCCTACACCACCTACTCAGATTACTACGGGAACGGTGGCGAAAACAACGCTGCGGACGAAATCACCGCCACGGTTCAGTACAACCTGTGGGCGAACGTGATCAGCCGTGTGGAAGCGCGCTGGGACCATGTGGAACATGGCAACGGCTACAGCAGCATCAGCAGCGGAGAACTCAACCAGAGCGAAGCCTGGTTGCTCGCCGCCCAGTTAATCTACACGTTCTAATCTGATTTAGGACTCAGAGCCCCTTCCGGCAAAACCGGGAGGGGCTTTTTGTTTTCCCATCCCCGCCCTTTCCTGCATACTCCCTGGCCGATGCCATTCATTCGGGACATTTACGCCGCGAAACGGGCCGCCGGGCGCCCAGTCATCTCCTTTGAATTCTTCCCGCCGAAAACCGAAGAGGGCGACCGCGCCCTCTTCGAGCGGACCCTGCCGGCTCTGGCCGCCGCCCGACCGGATTACTGCTCCGTGACCTATGGCGCGGGCGGCAGCACCCGCGAGAAGACGCTGACGCTGGTGGAACGCCTCCAGCGCGAGCATGGCCTTACCGGTCTGGCTCATCTCACCTGCGTGAATCATACCCGGGATGAGGTGGCCGCCCTGCTGGCCCAAATCCGCGCGCTCGGCTGCCAGAACATCCTCGCCCTGCGCGGGGACCCGCCCGGGGGCGGCGAATTCAAGCCCACGCCCGGCGGATTTGAGTTTTCCTCCCAGCTCGTCCAATTCATCCGCGCGGCGGGCGATTTTTCCACCGGCGTGGCGGGCTTTCCAGAGGGGCACACCGCGTGCCCCGGAGGCAAGCATGCCGACTGGGCCCATCTGAAGGCCAAGGTGGAGGCCGGGGCGGATTTCGTGCTGACCCAGTTGTTCTTCGACAACGACGATTTTTTTGAGTTCCGCGATCATCTCACCGGCCCGCTGGGCGTGCGGGTCCCGGTGGTGCCCGGGGTCATCTCAATTCTGAATGCGGCGCAGATTCTCAAGTTCACCCAGCTCTGCGGAGCCCAAATCAAGCCCGCCCTTCGCGCCACGCTGGAGGCGCTGGGCACGGATGAGGCCGCCGCCAGCGAGTTCGGCATCGAATACGCCACGCGCCAGTGCGAGGCCCTCCTGCGTGCCGGTGTGCCGGGACTGCATTTTTATACCCTAAACAAGCCCCACTCCACGCTCCGGGTCCTCAAAAACCTCGGGCTCGCCTAAGCTCCGGAACAGAGTCCCGCTCATCAGGGTAGAGTCGTTCTTGGCAACTTTGGGACAGGTAGGGCGCGTCACTCCGTGCGCGCCGTCCCGGGGCATCAGGTGACGCGGGTTGGCAATCGCAGCGGGCAAGGGACTGAACGCCGATGTCTCAAGGTTAAGTTTAACTGCCATAGAAGGCGGCACGTTGCGCTGGCCCCGCTGGCTTTGGGCGGTATTTGCGAAGGGTCATTCAGCCGGCCCCACAGTTTCCAAGAACGGCTAGAGATCCTAGAACAGGCGGCCGGCGATGATGCCGATGACGCTCAGCGGGCCGGTGTCCTCAATGCTGTCGGCGGCTTTATCCAGCTTTTGGAGGGAGACCTTGGCATTCTGGTAGAACTCCTGATTGTTGACGAGCTTGCCGATGGTGCCGTCCCCTTGGTTGATCTTGAATAGAATCTGATTCAGGTTGGTCATCGAGGCCGCGGTGGAATTGAAGAGCGACTCATCGTTGACGAGCTTGCCGATGGTGCCCTTGCCGCTGCTGATTCCATCCACCACCCCGCGCACCTGAACGATGGCGTCCTGCAAATTCGTCACCGTGTTCAGAGCCGAATTATAGAGAGCATCCTGATAAATCAGCCGGCCGACCGTCCCCTGGCCGCCGGCGATCTGGCCGGTGACATTGTCCACATTGGAGATGATCCCGCTCATGTGGCTGCTGTTCTGTTTGAAGAAGTCCGTCAGCGGTCCGAGGATGTTGTCGATCTTGTCGCCCGAGAAACTGTCGCCGAATTTCTGGATACCGGAGGCCGCCTTGTCCAGCTTGGCCATAATGGCGCTCAGGTCGGGCTGTTCCTCGCTGGCAATCACGGAGCCGTCCACGGCCACGGGCCCGCCCGGGGATCCAAAGTTGATGGAGACGAAATTCTGGCCCATCAGCCCGGCGAACTTGATCACCGCCTGGCTGTCGGTCTTGACTCCGACCCCGGGCCGCAGCTTCATCGTCACCCGGACCTTGTTGTCGGCAAAAGCGATTCCATCGACCCGGCCGATTTCCACGCCGGCCATTTTCACGGTGTCGCCCACCTTCAGTTCCTGCACGGTGTCGAACAGGGCGCTGACGTGGAGGCCGGTGCGCAGGGATTCCAGGCCGCCGAGCATTTCGATGACGAGGATGGCGGCAAAGACGGCGAGCACGACAAAAATACCAAGCCGGGTTTCGAGCGAATTTTTCATAAAATCTTGGGGTTTGAAATCGGATCAGGATCAGGGGGCACGGCGAAAGTCAGCATGCAGGAACCGCTGGACCAGGGGATTCTGGAAGCGCTTAACCTCGTCCGGAGTGCCGACGATCAGGATGCGGCCCTCATGGATGAAGGCGATGCGGTCGGCCACGCCAAAGGCCAGGTCGCGGTCATGCGAGACGATCAGCGAGGTCACGCGGATGCGGTGCTTCAATTCCAGGATCTCCTCGGCGATGACAATGGAGGAGAGCGGGTCGAGTTCGCTGGTGGGTTCGTCGTAGAGGATGAGCTGGGGTTCGATGACCAGGGCGCGGGCGAGGGCGGCGCGTTTTTTCATGCCGCCGGAAAGTTCGCCGGGCATTTTGTCCGCGGCTTCCGCGAGGCCGACGGCCTCAAGTTTTTCGGCGACGATCTGGCGGATGGCCTCCGGGGATTTCAGGCGGTGTTCGGTGAGGTAAAGCCCCACGTTTTCGCCCACCGTAAGCGAATTGAGGAGCGCGCCGGATTGGAACACGAGCGCCATGCGGTATTTGGCGGCGAGGGCGGCGGCGTGCACGGGTTCGCCATTGATCAGAATCTCCCCGGCATCGGGGCTTTCCAGGCCGATGAGGTGCTTGAGCAGGACGCTCTTGCCGCTGCCGCTGGGGCCCATGATCACAAAAATTTCCCCGGGCCGCACCTCCAGGTCCACGCCCTGGAGCACGGCTTGTCCGCCAAAGCTTTTGCGGAGGCCGCGCACCTGCAAGCCCACGCCGGAACTGGTTGTGTCCAGAGGAGGGGTCATTTGAGCAGGAACCGCGTAAGGATGTAATCGAAAATCACGATGAGGACGATGGAATTGACCACGGCCTTGGTGACCGAGCGGCCGATGCCGCGCGGCCCGCCGAGGGTGGCCAGGCCCTGATGACAGGACACCGACCCGATGATCAGGGCGAAACAGAAGCTTTTGAAGAGGCCGTTGGCCACGTCCTTGACCTCGACGATGTCCCGCAGCCCGGAGAAAAACGCCTGGAACGGCACGCCAATCCGGCTGTTCGCCTCGGCGATGACCGCGCCGCCGAACCAGCCGACCAGGATGGCAAACACCACCAGCAGCGGGAGCGCAATGGCGATCGCCAGCATCCGCGGCAGGACCAGATAATGGATCGGGTCGATGTTCATGGTGCGCAGGGCGTCGATTTCCTGGTAGACCCGCATGGAGCCGATCTCCGCCGCCATGGCCGAGCCGATGCGCCCGGCGATCAGGATTGCCATCATCACGGGGGCAAGCTCCTTGGCGATGGAGATGCCGACGATGCCGCCGACGGCGCTGGAGAGGCTGCGTTCCACCAGCACCGGGCCGGTCTGCAGGGCGATGACCGCCCCGATGAAAAAAGAGAGCACGCAGACCATTAACAGGCTAGCGTTGCCAATTTCAAAAAACTGGTCGTAGACCTTCTGTCGCTGGCGCCAAGCGAAAGGCAGGGCGCACAGCGTGCGCCAGAACAAAAGAGCGATTTCACCGATGTTTTGGAACATGGCTCAGGGGGGCGTCGGGCGGGCGGTGAACACCGGGATGTAGCCGAGGCGAATGCGTTTCATTTCAGAATCAGAGTGATACTGGAAAAGACCGAACAGGAGCGAGACTTTTTTGACGCCCGGCGCAGATTCATGGCGATATAAATTCCAGAGCAGCGATTGGCTATTCTTACAGGCTCGCGGATTGCTTTCGGAAACCCAGAGCGACCAGAGGGGGGACCAGTTACGTTCGATGCCCCGATTGTTAGGCACGGCCGGCTCCAGAAGCGCGAGGATCTGCAGGCGCCGGTTGCCGGTGTAATCCCGGTGATAGGTGAAGAAAGGCAGGGACTCCACCCGCCGCTTGTCCCCGCCGGTGGTGGTATTTTTTGTCTGCGTGTCGCTATACAAATACACGAGGAGATGTGTGCGCTGCAGGTCCAGCGGATCGGAGCGGACGTGCTTGTACTGGTACAGGGGCCACAGGTAGGAAATGCTGGTGGTGTTGGTGTTCTGGGACTGGCTGAACAACGGCCAGACGCGCGAGGTGGTTTTGCCCTCGCCGCGGGCAAAAATCACAAATGGCCAGGGCGCCTGCCACTCGTGATAGCGCTTCGCGCGCTCGTCGCTCCAGCTGAAAAAAGGCCAGATCACCGTGGTGACGTCCCTCTGGGGCGACCGCACTTGCACATACAGAGGCAGCACCCCCCAGGATTTCTCCAGGTTCGCTGTGCCGATCCCCAGGGTGTCGTGAAAATAAAATGGCCAGAGCACAAAAAACTTTTCGTGCCCAGCCACGGTCACCCTATCCCCAAATCCGTTCGTTTTGGTGGTCAATGACTTGTGCTCCTGGCCCACCAACGGCCAGAATTGCCAGCCCGCCAGCCCGTCCCCGTGCCGCAGATGAAAGAACGGGAAGAGATAGTTGTCCGTGACCACATCCTTCCTCTGCGACTGCCCATAAATCGGGAACAGGACAAAGAAAATCCGGTCGCGCAGGATGCGGTCGTGAATATGGCCGTAGAAAGGCACCAGCGCGGTGTAATTGTCGGGGGGATTCGGCGAGCGCTGCTGGAAATAGAACGGAAAGAGGGTGAACCGTTTCTCCAACGAGTTGGTCGCCGTATTCTGCCCGCCTGCCCGGCTCAGCAGCTCGAAAAAATGCCAGCGGGATTCCTGGCCGTAATGTTCATAGGTGCTCAGAGGATAGAGAAACTGATATTCCCGCGCCTCAATCCCCGGCTGGCTGTGACGGGAAAAAAAGGGCGGCAGCGCCCAGGTGCTTTCCTCGTCCCGCTGCTCCTCATAAAAAAACGGCCCCAAAGCTTCCGTGCGCCGCCCCGCGTCGAGCGTCAACGGGAACTGATCGTAGAACGGTCCCGCCCGGAACCCGTCTTGAGCGAATCCCGGGCTCGCAATCCCACACACCCAAACCCACAAAAATACAGCCCAACCCAATCGAGCCCATTCAAGCCCCTCCCTCCGCCCCCCAAACAATGTAATCAATGAATTCAATTTAAATTAACGTTAACTTTATTCTTTTGAACGTTTTTTAAGGGGTACGAAAGCGGTTTTTAACATTCGGCAAGATTGCGTTGACATTTTGTTAATTAATATTACAATGGAGGCAATTGAGGTTTTCACCTCGGTTCCTCCTGACCCGGTGTTGGCGATGTTTTGCTGACACCGGGTTTTTCTATCAATGGCTTGCGGCGTCCCAGCAATTCCAACAGGGCCGGCAGAAACGCCAGGCCGGCAATCATGCAGGTGGCGATGCCGGTGGCCATCACGCATCCCAAGCTGTGGATACCCCGGTGCTGGGCCAGCATGAGGCTGCCAAAGCCGGCGATGGCCGTCAATCCGGATACCAGCACGGCCTTGCCAGTGCTGCGGGATAAAATGCCCGGAGTGCCTTCCTCGGCAAACCGGTTCAGGATATGGATACCGTTGGTGACGCCGATGCCAATGACCAGGGGCAAGGTCATGATGTTCGCCGGGTTGAAGGGAATTTTCAGCCAGCCCATCAGTCCCACCAACCAGAGCGTGCCGATGCCCACCGGCAACAGCGACAACAGCACGGCGCCCACGCTGCGGAAATGGAGCAGCACCAGGACGGTGATGGCGGCGAGCGAATACCAGGCGGCGGTGATGTAGCTGTCTTTCAGCAGGGTGGTGTATTCGTACAGCTGGACGGGCGTGCCGGTGACTTGGGGGTCCACCGTCCGCAATTCCCGGATGAACTGTTCCTGGCGGTCCCGCTGCCACACATCGTATTTGGGATAGACCTGCAAAAGAAATTTGCCGGTGACGCCCACAAACCGGTGGCGCAGCGCCAGCGGCAAATCCTCCACCCGCAGCGGGGCGCGGTCATCCTGTTTCTGCAGGGTCTGAAAGGTCTCCCGCACGTCAGCAAACAGGGACCGCTGAAAAGCCCCCAGCTTGTCCGCATGGCGGGCCAGTGCCGTGGCGTCCCCGCCCAGCATGGCCTTGCGCAGGTCAGTGATGGCGGTCTGCAGCAAAACCATCTGCGCCGATAGATTGGTGTCGCTGTTCTTGATCTCATCCAGAGCCGCGCCCAGATAGCCGTGGAGCGAATACAGCGTGCGGCTCAAGGCCGGCAGGTTAACCGCCCGTCCGTCTGCTTCCCCGAATTGAAGCGGCTCCACATCCCGCTTGATCTGGCCGATGACCTGGAGCTTTTCGGTCTGGTTCTGGTTGAGAAAAAAAGCGATGGACTGGACGCCGTTGGAGGCCACGGTCGGCAGCGTTTTGAGGGTTTCCTCCAGCCGCACCGCTTCCTCCAGCGAATCAGCAACCACCGCGCCGTAGATCACGGATTTGTCCGCGGAATCAATCAGCTTCTGCTCAAATACCACCGCCGGCATCCCCGCGCTTTGCATGTTCAGCAGGTTATAATCAAAATAAACCTTGTGCACCTGCGTCAGCGCCAGCGCGCACAACCCCAGCACGAGGCCCGTCACCAGCACCGGTCTCTTGAGCCAGAGGTTTTCAATGCGCGCGCGCCGCTCCAGATCCCCAATCTGATGATCGATCACGTTCTGCCGCCCGCGCAGCAACAGCACCGGCAGCAATGTCATCATGGGGATGAGGCACACCAGCAAACCGCCCCCGCAGATGATGCCCATCTCTTGGACTCCCTTGAAATGCGTCAGACCCATCACCAGAAACGCTCCCGCCGTCGTTAGCGCCCCAATGAAAATGCCCTGGCCCGTGTACACCATCGCCTTGGTCAGCGCCTCCTGCTCCGATTTGCCGTGGCGCAACTCTTCCTCATAGCGCGTCACCAGATGCACGCCGTAATCAATCGCCAGCCCGATCAGAATCGGCGCGAAGGTGATCGTCAATATGTTCAGATGCCCGATGGTCGCGGTCGCAAACGCCATCGTGTATCCCAAGCCGACGACTAGGCAGAGGGTGGCCTTTACCGGCCGCCCGGTTTCGTTGTAGCCATAAATGAAAATCAATGCGCACAGCACCAGCGCCACCAGGCTGGCCAGAGTGGTGTCCTTCTGCGATTGCGCCATCTCATCCTGCTCCAGCACCGGCTCGCCCGTGAAACCCACATTCAGCCCGGGCACCTCGTCCTGCGTTTCCCGGATCAATTCCCGGATCCGCTCCACCGCCCGCACGCTCAACTCCTGGGTCGGGGCATGCGCCGTCACCAGAAAAATCCGCCCCCCGGCGAACGTGATGTACGTCTGCCGCACCGCCTGGTCTCCCGCATCAAACAGCGCCGTGACCCCGGGCGAGGGCGGCGTGCCAGACCGCCCTAGCGTGTCATCCGCCTGAGTCACAATGCGCGTCAGCGCCGGCAGCGATTGAATCAGGGATGCCGTCTGCGCATTGGTCTCGCGGGACGCCGTCCGGAACGCGGTGTTGATCTGCTCAAAAAAGGATACCAGATTCGTGGTCTGGGTGAACTTTTCGATGAACGGCAGGTCGTTGTGCAGCGTCTCCCGCAGCTGGGCCAAGTCCCGGTCCGGCACAAACAGCAGCGCCTTCGCCCCCATCATCGGCAGGTCGCCCTTGTAGAAAACGTCCGTGAACAGGTTCGTTTCCGCCTCCAGCTTCGCCCCGATCCGCTCGGCAAACTGCCGGTTTTTCTCGATGTTTTCGCTCTCAATGACGATCACCAGATCGCTCTGCTGGGGAAATTCCTGTCTGAGGCGGAGATAATTCCGGTGGTTGCTCTTGTTCGCATCCACCAGGTCGTCCCGGTTCGTGTTGAACTGGAGAAAGGCAACCGTGTACAGCACGCACCCGGCAAACAAAACGATTTGCGGGTACAAAAACCAGCGGGGATAACGGCAGACCGTCGCCGCCAGCCGGGTCAGGAGCCGGGCCAGGATCGAGTGGGAGCTAAGTGCCTTCATGCGTCAACCGCGCCGCTCAGGCCGGCACCGCTTCCACCGAAACCCCCGTGCCATAGCACAGCACCTCGGTGATGCCGGGGGCGATTTCCGTCGCGTCATAGCGCACGCCGATGACGGCGTTCGCCCCGAGCTGCCCGGCGTGCGTGAGCATTTTATTGAAAGCCTCTTCCCGCGTCTGCTCGCACAGCTCAGTGTAGAGCGAAATGTTCCCGCCAAAGAGCGCCTGAATGCTGGCGCCGAAGTTGCCCACAATGGAACGGGACCGCACCACGATGCCGCGCACCACGCCGAACGATTTCACCACGCGGTAGCCCTTCAGCTCAAACGTCGTGGTGGTCAGTGGATGGGTCAGACTCATGAAAGAGAATTGAACACGACCGGACGCGCCGGCAAAAGCCAAAACTTCCCGGGGCAAAACTTTCCGCAGAAGTCCCGGAGCCGAAAAAAACGGTATTTCCGGGGCAGTGACTGAAGGTCGTTACGGCGAAAGCCATTCGTATCCCGGCAGATTCCGCAACACCGCGAACAGAATCGAAGCGCCCACTAGCGCCCACAGACAGTGCGCCCAGCGGCGGCCAGCGGAGGACTTTTGCCGCCGCCCCGCAAACCGAAAACCGTAAAGCACCAGACCGGCGAGCAGGGCCACAAACAGAGCGTTGTCCCTCCATGCCAGCCGCACATTCCCATGCAGCAGCGCATGCAGCGCCCGCGTCGCCCCGCAGCCGGGACAATTCCATCCCGTCAGCGAATGGAAAACGCAGGCTGGATAAAAACCGTGCGTGGCGGGGTTGAAGAAAAACACCAGCGCTCCCAGAGCCAGCCCCGCAGCGCCCGCTGGCAAAAAACGGCGCCATCGCGGTGCGGAAATCCTGGGCGGCACGGATGTTGGTGCAATGCGCATGGGGGGTTAAAATCCGACGGCATTCCACAGAAAAAACAGATGGCCCGTGGCCAGGTTGAAAAGTAGAGCCCCCGCACCCAGCGCCAGACTCAAGGCCGAGAGCACCCCCCCGGCCAGCGCCAGGCCGCGTCCGGACTGCCCCTCCGGGTTCGTGCGAATCTGCGACAACCCGATAAGCGAGAAGATCAGGCCCACAATGCCAAAGGGGAAACAACAACAGCAGGTTATCGATAAAGCTCCAAAAATGATCCCAGCAAGCGCGTTTCCATTGGTTTTTGACCCGCGCGGGAGTTCTTTCCCAGCGGCGAAACTTCCCGCAAATTCTGGCCAAAGCCCCACTCGCGTCCATTCCGTCGCGCCCTCCGCAAACAGGGGCGTCTGGCTGTCCACCCGGCCTTCGGCAATCCATTGGCGGACCTGTTCCGGGGTCGCCGGGCCATACTCCCGCCCGTCTTGTCCGATGATTTTGTAAGTCGCTTTCATGCGTCGGCGTCTTCCCGCCCCCGGCGGCCGGTGTCAGCACACACGCCCCGCTTTGCCGCCGCGACGAATTCCAGAAAAATCCGGGCCGCCGGGCTGCTGAATTTTTCCTGCGCCTCGGCCAGGGCTGCCTGCCATGACCTGCCGCTCCGGAACAGGGCGTGGTAGAGCTGCTTCAATTCCAGCCGCTGCGCCGCCGTGAAACCCGCCCGCCGCAGTCCCACCACGTTCAATCCGCACAGGCCGTTGTCGCCGCGCGCCACCGTGAACGGCGGCAGATCCTTACTGATGGCGGAGCCGCCCTGCATGATCGCCAGCGTGCCGACGCGCACGAACTGATGCACCAGGCAGTTGCCCGATAGGAATGCGCGATCCTGCACTGTCACATGGCCGCCCAGCAACGCGCCGTTGGCAAGAATGACCTGATCGCCCAGCCGGCAATCATGGCCGACATGGCAGTGGGCCATCAGGAAATTATTCGAGCCGAGCCGGGTCTCGCCCTCCGGGGTGGTCGCGCGATGCACCGTGACATGTTCGCGGAAAACATTGTGGTCGCCGATGCGCACGCCCGTCGGCGCATCCCGGTATTTCAAGTCCTGCGGCGCATCCCCAATGACACTGCCGGCATGAAAACGGTTATGGGCGCCTATCTTGGTATGCCCCGTCAGATAAACATGCGGCCCGACCATGCAGTGAGGGCCGAGCTCAACGCCTGCATCGATGACAGCATAGGGACCGACCTGGACGGTGGCGTCCAGAATTGCCTGCGGATGGATAACGGCGGTGGGATGAATCATGTTCTTAAGATTTTAAGCGCGGAGGAACACGGACCTATTCGGATCAACGCCCGGAGTTTTATTTTGCGAGTCTGCGCCGGACGCATTTCCTCAATACTTTGGGCTTTCCGAACTGGAGAAGCAAGCCAACGGAAAACCCAGGACGCCCGGACCCCCCTTTGTGCAAAGGGCGAGATGACCTGAATCGGGCTGCGGGGACATTAACCCGCTCTCACGCAGAGCAAAACGGCTTCCGAGGACGCGAGGATTTCTGTCCGTTCTAGGCTCGCTGGAATGAGGCTAAACTGGCCGGCGGACAGGGAGACAGACGCCGCTCCGCTTTGGATGTGCGCAGCGCCACTTGTCACCGCGAGGATCTGTAGTTTGCGGGGCGGCAACCGATAAGCCGTCCCGGCTGGCATTTCGAGCAAGTCGGTCTCAAATAATAGGTCCTTCACCAGCGCTCTGCGCCGGATTTTTCCGTCTGCTTCGGGGGTACTGTCAACCAGCGCCGGCTCGAAGTCATTGAAATCAATGCTCGCGAGCGAGGGGGCAATATGAAGGTCCCGCGGCTTGCCGTCCAAGCCGACCCGGTTCCAGTCAAACACGCGGTAGGTGGTGTCTGAGTTCTGCTGGATCTCGAAAATCACCAGGCCGTCCCCAATGGCATGGACGCGGCCGCTCGGCAGAAACATCGTGTCGCCCGCCTTGACTGGAATGCGGTGGAAACAATCGGCCACGGTGCCGTCCGAGATTTTTCTCTCGAACTCCGGCCGGGTCACCCCTGCTTTGAGGCCGGCATACAAGCAGGCGCCGGGGGCGGCGTCGGCGATGAACCACATTTCCGTCTTGGGTTCGCCTTGCAGGGCGGAGGCCTGATTTGCGGGCGGATGAACTTGCAAGGAAAGTTTGTCCCGCGCATCCAGGATTTTGCAGAGCAGAGGGAAGCCTCCTGCCGCTGCCGGGCGGGCGCCGCCGAGCAGTTCAGCCGGGTGCTGCTCCATCAGCCAGCGCAGAGTCTGGCCGGCCAGCGGTCCGTTGGCGATGACGCTGGCGTCACCGGGCCGGTCGCTGATTTCCCAGGATTCCCCGATGCGGGCACCTAGAGGAAGTTTCTTGCCGTAGAGGCGTTCCAATTCGCGTCCGCCCCAGACGCGTTCCTTGAAGGCGGGTTGGAAGGTGAGCGGGTAAAGCACAGGCAATCAGGTGGCGGCCTGCGGGACGACGCCGTTGGCGGTGGATTCGGTTTGCTCCACAAAATGTCCATGCGCCCGGAATTTTGCGTAGCGGGTCTGCAGGCGTTCGGCGACGGATTGGGCGAGGACTTGCTCGAGGTTTTGGAGCAGGTGCTGTTTCAGGTTGGCCGCAGCGGCAGCGGGGTCCGTGTGCGCGCCGCCGAGCGGTTCGGGCACGACCTCGTCCACCAGCTTGAATTTGAGCAGATCCAGGGCGGTAATTTTCAGGGCAGCGGCGGCCTTGGCCGCGTTGGCCCGGTCTTTCCACAGGATCGCGGCGCAGCCTTCCGGGCTGATGACGGAATAATAGGCGTTCTCCAGAATCAGCACGCGGTCGGCGACGCCGATGCCCAGCGCGCCGCCGGAGCCGCCTTCCCCAATGACGGCGGCGATGATGGGCACTTTGAGCAGCGTCATCTCGCGGAGGTTCACGGCGATGGCTTCGGCGATGTGCCGTTCCTCTGCCGCCACGCCCGGATACGCGCCCGCGGTATCAATCAGGGTGACAATGGGCAAATCAAATTTATCCGCGAGCCGCATCAGGCGCAGGGCTTTGCGGTAGCCCTCCGGATGGGCGGATCCAAAATTACGCAGGATGTTTTCTTTGGTGTCGCGTCCCTTTTGAGTGCCGATAACGACCACCCGATGCCCCCCCAGCCTAGCAAAGCCGCCGACCATGGCTCGGTCTTCGGCAAACAGCCGGTCGCCGTGGAGTTCGTGGAAATCGGTGAACGCGTGCCGGATGTAATCGAGCGTGTAGGGGCGTTTGGGGTGGCGGGCGAGTTGCACGCGCTGCCAGGCGGTCAGGTTTTGGAAAATCTGGCGGCGGGTCTCCTCCAGCTTCTCCTCAATCATCCGGATCTCCTCCTCAAAACTGATGCCCAGCGAGTGTTTTTCCGGATGCTGCCGAAGGTCGTTCAACTTGTTTTGCAGTTCGACCACCGGCTTCTCGAAATCGAGCTGATGTTTCATAACGTTCGAAAGATTAGATGTTTTTAACCCCTCAATCAATGCGAATGTCGGCGCGTGCCGGACACCCACAGGGTGTTTCATTGGGGGGCGGGGCGGGAAGCCGGCATCCGGCACGCCAACGCCCGGCTTTCAGCCCTATTTTTCGTTCACAAACACGGCGCAGGTCGGTGAAACCAGGGGTTGAACCTGCCCGGTGGGCTTCAGTTTGCCGGTGTCCCCATCAACCGCGAACACGACGACGGAATCGGATCCCTGGTTTTCCGCCAGCAGCCACCGGCCGGACGGGTCCAGGGCGAAGTGGCGCGGGGTGCGGCCCAGGGTGGAGGCGTGCTCCACCAACGCAAGCCGGCCGGTGGCCGTGTCCACGGCAAAAACTGCGATGCTGTCGTGCCCCCGATTCGACCCGTACAGAAACCGGCCGTTGGGATGCAGCACGATTTCCGCAGCGGTGTTGTTCGTGGCGAAATCCTTCGGGAGCGTCGAAATAGTCTGTACTGCGGTCAGAGACGCATTCGTTGCGGCATAGCTAAAAACGCTGATCGTGCCGCCCATTTCATTGATGACATAAATAAATCGCCCATCACGGGAAAAGGTTAAGTGCCGCGGCCCGGAACCGGGCGCCAGCGGGGCGAACGGCGGATCTGCCGCCGTGAGCCGGGCGGCTGCCGGATCGAGATGGCTGATGAAAACCTTGTCCAGTCCGAGATCGCAATCAAGCGTGAAACGGTTGTCCGGCGACGGCAGAATAAAATGCGCGTGAGGCCCGGCCTGTCGCTTGGGATTGGGTCCGGAGCCGCTGCGCGAAAACAGGGTGGCTGCCTCCCCCAGGCTGCCATCGGCCCGGACCGGAAGGGCGGCGATGCTGCCGGAGCCGTAGTTAGCCACCAGCAGACATTGGCCGGTGGCGTCCACAGCCAGATGGCAGGGGCCGGAGCCGCCGGAAGATTGACGGTTGATCCAAGTGAGCCTGCCGGTTTGGGCGTCCCGCGCGAAGGCGTTCACCGCTCCCGCCCGTTTTCCATCGGCCCCCTCCATTTCCCCGGTGGCATAGAGAAAACGATTGCCGGGTGCGACGGCGAGGAACATGGGGTTACGGACCTCGGCGGCAAGTTCCGGCGCGGAAAGGATGCCGCTGGAATCATCAAACCGGGAAACATAAATTCCCCGGCTATGGCCGCTAGTGGCGGTGCCGAAATAAACAAGCGATTCGCCGGCAAGACTGCCGGTCGTTGCGACCCCCATCAGGATTAAAAGCACCAGCCGGATTTCAAGGTTCATAGGGAGAGAGTAAGTGCTGCTGCCATGCTCGGCAATCCGCTTCATATTCCCTTAAGGTTCGAAGGGGCAAGATGTAGCCATGAAGATCAAACTCATTCACTCCACAGCGGTAACCGTTGCGGCATGGGTCATGACGTTAGCCTTCGCATCGGCTTCCACCCTCTCAACACCTCAGCCTCAATCCGCTTTGAGCCTCGTTAAAGCGACGGCCGGCGGGTTTAGTTTAAGTATCAGCAATGCTGGAGATCAGGCTTGGATTCTCCAAAGCTCCAGTAACTTTTCAACCTGGACGGAAGTGGAAAGCCTGCAGGTTTACAACGGCAGCTTCCAGCGGCGCTACACCAACGGGGCGGCAGGCAATTTATTTTACCGGGCCTATTATGACGCCGCGCGCCAGACCAACGCCCGCACCACCGCCAATGCCTTGGTGCTGCCGGCGACCTCCTACAACTACGCGGCCCCCGTCTTGCCCGCTAGCTTCTCCGCCAACCCCATCCTCGCGGAGGACAACATGCCGGCCAATAACCTGACGACGGATGCGGGAGCGACGCTGGGGCGCGCGCTGTTTTATGACAAGCGGCTTTCAACCAACCAGACCGTCTCCTGCGCCTCCTGCCATCAGCAGGCGCACGGCTTCGCCGATCCGCGTCCGGTGAGTGTGGGTTTTAATGGCAGGCTGGGCTCGCGGAATGCGATGGGCCTGAGCAATGCCCGCTGGTATCAGCGAAAGAGTTTTTTCTGGGACGAACGCGCCGCCACGCTTGAAGATCAGACGCTGCAGCCGGTGCAGGATCCAATTGAGATGGGTATGACGCTCGCCGCGCTCACCAATCGGCTCGCCTCCGAACCGTTCTACACCAACCTGTTTGCGAAAGCATTCGGCTCCACCGCGATAACCACCAACCGCATTTCAGCGGCGCTCGCTCAGTTTGTTCGCTCCATCGTTTCCACCGCATCCAAGTATGATATGGGAGTAACGAATAATTTTGCGAACTTCACCGCGTCGGAGAATCTCGGGCGCCAGATTTTTTTCGGGTTGCCGGGGGCTCCGCGCGCCACCTGCGCCGCCTGCCACGGTACCGACAACTTTGTACCCACCACCGGCCTCAACAACAACGGGCTGGAATTCCCGTACACGGATCTGGGCGTGGGCGGCGTCACCGGCGCGACAAATCAAAATGGGATGTTCAAGGCGCCGTCGCTCCGCAATATCGAACTCACCGCCCCCTACATGCACGATGGCCGGCTCGCGACCCTGGAGCAGGTGGTGGACTTCTATGATTCCGGCGTGGTCGCCAACCCCAACCTCTCGCCGCCCCTGCTGGGTCGCAACGGCACCCCCTTGCGCCTGAACCTGACCTCGGACCAAAAAGCCGCCCTGGTCGCATTCCTGAAGACCCTCACCGACCCCGCTCTCGCGACCGACACAAAATGGTCCGACCCCTTCAACTACGGCGATTAAACCCCTGAAAAACAGGAAGGGCGGCCAGGATTTTTCCCTGTGGGGTCGGGGCTCTGGCGAGAGTGCAGACCCTTCACCCACGGCCCATCCGCCAATCCATCCGCCCCTTGACGGTGGGGATGAAACACGTGATACTGGCGCTGTCAACTCTGTGGGGGCGTACTGGTTTCGACCAGGTGAACACGCCAGAGGCGGCATGCCGAGGAAGATGCGTTGGCCTCGTTAATCATTCGCATCAAAACAAAACAGCTAATCAAGAACTAGCTCTCGCGGCCTAAGTGCCACGACGTTCGCCACTGGACACCTGCTACGGTGGAGGAACGCAACAGCAGGCATGGTCGGCGCCGGAGACCGCGCGATGCTGACCGAGATCTTATCATGCGGACTAGGCAGTGCGACTTGAGTCCGGACAGTATCGCACAGCAGAAAATTTTATCCGGAATAAGCATGTAGTCGCGGCTGGCAGGCTGACCTGGGACGCGGGTTCAATTCCCGCCGCCTCCACCACTTTTTATTGGTGTTTTGACAGATTGCTTGACAGGACGGGACAAGGACGGGACAATGTTTTCGTGAAAATTGACCCGGAAAAAGCTAAAAAACGCAAAAACACTAAACCGTTTGAAGTTGTAAAGCAGGGTAGTATTTCGATCCCAATTTACGCCCACACCAACGTCATTCCCCAGCGCAATCCCCAGACGGGCACTATCCTTTACGAAACCCAGCCGTCGGGCGCTACATCAAAGCCGAAGGCCTTGGTCAAATACGCAAGTGTCATCTACACAGTGGCCTATTACCAGGGGACTAAGCGCATCCGACAGAAATTCTCCGATATCCAAAAAGCCCGCCGCGAAGCTGGATTAATTGCCATTAAACTCGCCAACGGTGAATCTGAAGCCCTTAAGCTCACCGGCGCTGACCGCGCCGATTATATCCGCGCCATTCAAAAACTTCGCGCTTGGAAGACCGGCGTGGATCTCAATTTGGCCGTCACTGATTACGTCACCGCTGTTCGCCGTCTGCCAGAATATGTCAGCCTGAGCGATGTGCTCGAATATTATCTGAAGCGTCACCCCATCGGCCTTCCTAAAAAAACCATCCGTGAAGTCGTGGATGAATTAATTGCTTCCAAATCCAATGCCGGCAAGAGCGACGTTTATATTAAAGACTTAACCCTAAGACTTGGCGCCTTTGCCAACAGTTTCAACATCCCCATTTCGACAGTTTCCGGTAAGCAAATCGAGGAATACATTCGGGCATTGAAAACAATAGGATCCGATGAAAGCCAACGGCGAAGCTTGGCCGGTCGGACACAAAACAACATTCGCCGCCTGATCGGCACCCTTTTTAAATTTGCCATCAAACGCGGTTATCTCCCGAAAGATCACGATGAAATTGAGGGAGTTGAGAAAGCCACGGTGGACAGCAGCGAAATTGAGGTGTTTAGTCCTGACGAACTTAAAAAGTTGTTCGATGCCTGCTTAAAACCCGTTAAAGAGCGTGGAAAATGGCGAACCCGAGAAGAAATGATTCCTTATTTGGCTATTGCTGCATTCTGCGGTTTGAGGGCTGCGGAAATCATGCGGCTCGACTGGTCAGAGATTCATCTTACAGGCAATGAGCGGTTCGTTGAAATCAAAGCGGGCAATGCCAAGACCGCCTCGCGTCGCACCGTGCCAATCACCGACAATTGTGCCGCGTGGCTTGAAAAGTATTCGCTAACTTCCGGGCCCGTCATCAATCTGTCCCGTGCCGATAAGCAACTGTTTCTTTATCTGGCAGAAAAGTCCGGCGTGCCATGGAAACACAATGGATTGAGACATTCATTCATTAGCTACCGGCTGGCCCTGATCAAGGATGTGGGCCAGGTCAGCCTCGAAGCGGGCAATTCACCCGGGATGGTGTTTAAACATTACCGCCAACTCGTTCGCGAGAGTGAAGCACAAGCGTGGTTTTCCATTGTGCCACCCAAGCGCGAAAAGGGAGCCACTTTCACTGCAACTACCAGTTTCAAGGCTGCAGCTAATACAAAAATTGAGGTTGCCAGCACAGGATCAAAGTTGCAATTTTAACAATAGGTTCGGTAATTTTTGCAACAGCACTGTAAATGCGCGGTAAATCTACGTTCATGTTAAAACTATATGGATCATAATTTACAACCATCTTACAATCCTTGTTCCCTAAAGGAGAGCGAGCAGATACTACCCGCTAAAATCTGGGAACTACTGAGGCGAAATGAAGCCTTCAAGAACGCGGTCGAACTTTTAAAAAAGCACGACTTACGGGTTCAGTCGATTGATTTAAAAATCAAAAATTTCCAAGACCGAGGCACTCGACTAGGACAAAGTGGCGCAGAATCCCGAGATTTAAATGCCAATTACTCCTTAAGAAGCAAAACTTGGTTATCTGCTAAACGCATAATCGAGAATGCAAGCCGTACAAATCCCTTCGCGGGTATTGCGCTCCAATGGCTAGTGCCAGAACCACTTTTTCATTGCCATATTTTAACGCGGCCGCCCGGCAAAAAATGGGAAAAAAGAGAAATTTTTATTCCTATTTTAATACGGCAGGGTGAAGGAATAATAGCTAATATCGAGGATAAAGGATGGGTCTGGCGAAACCCACAAAAGTCGGAAGTTGGCGGACATTTGATGCGCCGCGGCCCTGAAGTATTTTGGACCAAAAGCAAATTTAAAAAGCTTTGGAGCAAGGTGAATCCAATAGAAGAATGGCGTCGCTATCCGTGGCCGTTCACAGTAGAACATCCTTGGTCAAAAGCGCCGGAAGGTTTCAAGCGCGAGTTTCAATACATTTGGTGTAATTTATTCGATAGCCGTCCCAACAATCCGCTCACTCAAAACCGTGGAGATTCGCCCGCACCACATGAAGTAAACTTTTTCCACAACAGAAGCCTGGCTAACTTTCGCGTATCAGGAACGCTAACCCAGCGCGATTTGAATCAAATAATTCAATTCAAAAACCTCGCCAGCGATTACCGTATCTTTGCCATCCCCAAAACGATACTCACCAAAGCCAGCGCGAAGGCTATGGGCGGGTGGTTATCAAGTGAATTGAAACGGGGTAGCAACCTCTACGGAAATCTACTAGATGGCGAACTCCTTGACGAAAGCGAGCTCTTGGGCTTGGAAACCGAATGGAAAGACTGGCTTGCCTCTGAGGAGAAGCAATCCAATAAAATTTATAAAAGCACTTATTTTTATCGCCGGTGCGAGTACATGAAATCGCTCGTCTCGCTTGTTTTTCCACAATTTGATTTGGCGAAACTTCTTAAGAAAACTTCGCATAGAAAACGCGGGAAAAAATATGTGCGAAAAATGCGGAACGAATAATTCCTTCCGCACGTAGTTCCTTCCGTCCCTTCGTGGTTTATTCGCAGCTGACGCGAATGCTGTCTCCAGGAGACGCATCAGAGCGCCGGCAGGCCCGGTTTGGCGAATAAACGCATCTGATGACGTCCCTCTGGCCAGCCGTCGTCATATGCATGAAAGATAACAAAAATCCCGCCCCAGACTCGGCGGTCCAAATAGAGCCTGAACTGCTAACTAAACCCGAAGCTGCTTGCCTGCTAGGGGTATCAACTCGATCGATTGACAACATGATGCGCCAAAAGCGTATCAGCTACGTTAAACTCACGTCAAAAATAGTACGGTTTCCACGCCGTGAAATGCTCCGGCATATTTTCGAAAACCTGACTACCCACGCTCACGGACTGGAAGGGGGGAACGTATGATTAGCTCTAGCAATCATCTTGATCGAGCTAGGGCATACATGTCGAAATGCCCACCGGCTATCAGTGGACAGGGCGGTCATTCGACAACATTCACGGTGGCAGTGGCACTGGTCAACGGATTCGCATTCGATCAGGAACAGGCACTGTCACTTCTCAGAGAGTACAACGCAACATGCCAGCCGCCTTGGTCTGAGCGCGATCTGCAGCACAAGATAAACTCGGCGATCAAGACTCCGCACAACAAACCCCGCGGACATCTGCTCGAAGACATAAACGATCAGTGGCGCTCGTGCATTTCTCCGACCGGCAAGTTCATTGCCAATCGCGGACTAGCTCAGCCGATCAAAAAAACGGAAAGCGCCGGCTACGACTCGACCATCAAACTAATCCAGACCCTGTTTAAACCGGATGAGTGGATCTGCATCACTAATTCGGCAACGCATGACGAAGTGCATGACAAGTGGCAACCGAATTGTGCCGGCACATTCATGCCGGTCTCAAAATGGCTCAATGGAAAATATTTTCCGTGGAGCATTTGGGAAGGCAAGCCACAGGGTGCTTGGATCCGGATTAATCCCATGCTGCCAGACCGGTATGACGGCAACGAGTCATCCGTAGCCGCATGGCGCCATGTGCTGATCGAGTTCGATGACAAGCCCAAGGAGGAGCAGCTCGATATCATTAACAGGAGCAAGCTGCCGATCGCGGCGGTGATTGATTCTGGCGGCAGATCGGTCCATGCATGGGTCAAAGTGGACGCCGCCAACAAGGAGCAGTGGTCATCTCGCAGAGATGCCGTGTACCAGTACATGTCGGACTACTCACCGTGTGCTGCCAACAAAAATGCCAGCCGGTTTTCGCGTCTTGCCGGCATTATGCGCGGTGACGTCGAGCAAAAGTTGATCGCGCTCAACATTGGATCGCTCAATTGGGAGGCATTCGAGGAACACCTTGCCACCAAGGATCTGATCGAGCCGAAAAAGCCGTCACAACTGATGGACTACGACACTGAGAACGATCCAAACAGCATGTTTGGCAACCGCTGGCTATGCAGGGGCGGGTCGATGACCATTGTCGGTCAGTCAGGAGTCGGTAAATCGGCATTCGCGATGCAATTCGGTCTCATGGCGGCAACCGGACGCGCATTCTTTGGCATCAGCGTCAAGGATCCGCTCAGGGTGGCGTTCATTCAGGCTGAAAACGACATGGGCGACATGGCGGAGGCGTTTCAAGGCGTCATTGCCGGCATGAAATTCGGGCAGCATGACATGGAAACGCTTGAGAAGAACGTCCGGTTCTATGACGAGCAGACCAAGACCGGTGAGGAGTTCGTGGCACTGGCGCGCAAGATCATTGTCCAACACAAGGCGCAACTGGTGATCGTGGATCCGCTGCTGGCGTATGCCGGCAACGACATCTCCGAGCAGTCCTTCATGTCCTCCTTTCTCCGTAATCAGATCAATCCGGTCTTGTCCGACACCGGCGCGATCTGGGTCTGGCTTCATCATATGCCGAAGCCACCGAGGGGCGACCAGTCCACCGGCACCATCAGCGATCTGGCGTACGCCGGCGCCGGTTCTGCAGACCTCACCAACTGGAGCCGAGAAGTTGCCGTACTCAAGCGCGAAGAGGGGGACGGTACGCCAACTTTCACGTTCACTCTGACCAAAAGAGGAAAACGTGCAGGAATGGTGAATAACGATGGCGAACCTTCCAAGTCGATCAGGCTATCGCACGGCGACTCTGGGATCGTATGGGAGTATGCCGCCAAGAAAATGTTCGTAGCAAATCGGGAGCAAACAAACAAAAAACAACCAAAAATACTAAAGCCATGACATATAGAGAAATATTCAAAGACATGCCGCAACTGTCGAATGACCGAGACCAGTCTAAGTCTCAAGTAATCGCCTACATTCGAGAAAAAATGAACTGCGACTACAGCAAAGCCGCCAGCATTTTTATGACCGGCAGAAAAAGCGGTGTAATGCTGTTCGATTCAATGAACCGCAAATGGCGCGGATGCAACACCTCTCCAGCACCAGTCGGAGGCGAGATCACGTACGCCACAATCGCAATTGAAAAATTAAAAAAAGACAACATCAGAATGGAGAAAATCATCCTGAATAATGCCATATGCCTTGAGAATCTCATCGAGAAATGTCATTCACTTGAGAAAAAAATATGCGAAAAACCCAACAAATAAGCCCATGACAATTGTATGACCAAACTACTCCCATATACCCCCTATAAACTCCCCCTGTCCTCCCTAAAGGAGAGGAGGGATGGAAGGGATCCACCCCTCTCGCTTATGGGCGAGGGGGTACCTTCCACCCCAAAAAAAGTTGACCTCGACTCTTTTAACTGTCTTATTTCGAACCTATAATTAACTTCAGGATGGCCACCAAGCGCTCTAAAATGCGTCAGGTTCAGCTTTTTTCAATTATTAATATATATGTGGCGGACTATGTTTAAAAACCGCTTAAAACAAATCCTGGAGAGTTTTCGTGGTTGTGAAAAATAAAGTGAGGTAAAAACTATGCCAAAGTAGTCGGAACCTGGCCTATCATTGCAACACATAAAATGGCATCATTTTGATCCACATATTCCCATCCAAATGGAACTAGTATTGGAAACTGAAAGAGATTGCGAGCTGTGCCATTTTGGCGCAGTTATTCCTATAATAACGGGTTAGTTCTTTCCCCTCATCCAAAAGCAAGCTGTTTTAAATTAGAATTAAGAAATCGCTTGGAGGCAGTCGGGGGCATGCTCGATAAGGATCCTATCTCTCTAAAATTCTCGCCTGCCTAGCAAAAGCTGTCCAGCTCCCGGTGCAGGGCTGCCAGCTTGTCAGGCTGCTCATTTACCTGCTAGTCGATTTTAGCGATTAATTCGCGGTTGGACTTTTTTATCAAGAATGGACACGAATTTTTGAATATGACGTGAATGGGTGGATTTGTAGGCGGGGGGATAATACGTGAGAAAAAAGCCAGTAAACTCAGCGATTCTGAACTTGAAAAAAGAGCTAAATCTGCCCCACACAAGGCAGGCGAACGGGATGTGGTTACAAGACAGTTCGAACGCAGTCCTTACGTAGTTCAACACGCAAAACGAAGAGCAAAAGGAATATGTGAACTTTGTAAGGCCCCTGCTCCTTTTATTAACGCCAAGGGTGAGCCTTATCTTGAGACTCATCACATTATCTGGCTAGCCAGCGGCGGGGATGACACGATAGCCAATACGGTTGCATTATGCCCGAATTGTCATCGGCGAATGCACGCATTAAATTCACCAGACGATAGAAAAAAACTAAATGACGTAATCAAATAAAAAACTAAATTTATTTATTACTTTTGCATTTATTTACCCAATTTCATTAATTTTTCAGGGCCAATTCTTTTCACGGGCCCGTTTCGTTTTGGTTTCGGCATTATTTAGGGAAGGCGCTGACGACCCTGAAACATCTCGCGCAGCAGCTCCAGATCCGCCCTAGTAATTTGCTCTTGATTGAACGTCCCGGCGAAGCCGTTCTGCAGCGTCGAGGGCTTGTTTGCGCCTCCCCAATTGCGCTCTGACATCGCCTTCAAAAACTCGATGTTTGGACCAAGTGTCGTATTCTGAGTTGTGGATGGTGGTGTGCGTTTCTTTTTCATTACTTTTTTGTTTTTAATTTTGTTGGTCATAATTTTGTTTGTTTACTGGTTGAGCCGTACAAGTGAAATCCACCGCCGTTTACACAAGCGTTTCACCTAGGTTTTACTCACCCGACGTTTCTCCCTGCTTCCACTCTCGTGCCGAATAAAGCCAGCAAGCCGTCGCGCAGCTGGCGTGCCTCCTTGGGCGAGGCTGTGTCCAGCGAGGTCCGGATGCGCTGTTTGGTGAAGTCCGGCAGGTGCAGCGTGAAATGGCACCACCAGGTGCCGTGATTGTTCCAGAGATGATGATCCGGGTTACTCGAGTCCACCCGGATAGCCGTTATTATGTTCATGCGTTGTTTTGCTTTCAACGCATCAGAAGATCTGCAAACAAAAAACCGCCCGACAAGGCATCAGGGCGGTATTCGAATCACAGATGTTGTCGGAACTACAAGTTCCGCACATCGAACCAGAACGCCTGT
>CAILMI010000033.1 GCA_903835255.1 uncultured Verrucomicrobia subdivision 3 bacterium | reverse complement strand
TGAAAAACCGCTGGTTGGCGGTGAAACACCCTCTGGGAGTCGTCGCAGAATTGAAATCGAAAAATAACCGGACAGCGGTTTTATCCAGTTTTTACAATAGTAAAATCGCTGTCGTCAAAAGCTAAACGGGACAGTAGTGAACCAGAAGTTTTTAAGTCCCAGTCCGGCACTCGCGCTGGCCGCCCATGGCCAGATCCAGGCCGAAACAAAATTCTACAATGAACAGGTCGCCGGTGGAAAATGGCGGCACATGATGTCGGCGAACCCCCGCAATCAACCGGTGTTTCAAAAACCACCCGCCCGCCCGCCCACCACTGCCGCACCCGCCGCTGGCGCCCTCTCCATGGAAGCGGAGCAGCCGACCCGAAGGACCCCGCAGACCGGCGCGGACTGGCACGTGATCGCCGGGCTGGGCGGCAGTGGCAACTCGGTTGCGCTCCTCCCGACGTCCGCCACGGTGACTGGCCAGGCGGCGTTAGAATATGATTTCGCCCTTCCAAAAACCGGCGAGGTCACAGTGATGGTCCGCTGCATCCCCACCCACGCCCTTTATCCCGGCCTGAAACTGCGCTATGCCGTGAGCCTGGATGGTCACCCACCCCAGAGCGTGGATCTTGAGTCCATGGAGGGGAGTCCCCAGTGGCGTACAAATGTCCTGAGCGCTGCCGCCAAGGGCATCACCCATCAGGCGCTCACGGCCGGCAGCCACACACTCCAACTGCGTCCGCTCGATCCCGGCCTGGTCTTTGACAAAATCGTCATTGCCCCGGACGGGTTGACGCTTCCAAAATAGACCCCACCGAAACCCCATCGCCGCCATGAATCTCTCCGATCCCAAACTGTTTCTGCTCGAGGAAGGCTTTCGCTGGTTCGGGCCGGGCGATCCTGTCCCATTGAATTACATCCGCCAGGCCGGAGCCTCAGCGGTATTCACTTCTCTCCATCAGATTCCCTATGGCGAACTCTGGCCGCGCGAGGCCATCCGCGAACGAAAGCAAACGATCGAAGCCGCCGGGATGCGGTGGACGGCGGTGGAATCCGTCCCCGTGCACGAAGACATCAAGACGGGGGGCGGCGATTTGCAACACCTGTTCGATAACTACGCCGGCACCTTGCGGAATCTGGCGGCGGAAGGTGTCCGGCGGGTGATTTATAATTTCATGCCGGTGCTCGACTGGGTCCGCACCGACATGCATTTTGTGCTGCCGGACGGCTCGGAGGCCATGCACTTTGATCCGGTCCGATTTGCCGCATTTGAAATCCTGGCTCTGAAGCGTCCGGGAGCCGCGGCCGACTACACGCCGGAACAACAGGAACGCGCCCGCATCTTCTGGGACAGTCTTGACGCGGCCGCCCGCGATGCCTTCGTCCGAACCATCATCGATGTGTTCCCGGGCGTGAAATGGTCGCTGTCGCTTGACGATATACGAGCCCGGCTCGTCCGCTACGAGCAGGTGGGGGAACAGGAACTGCGCGTCAACCTGGCCCGGTTTCTTCAGGCCGTGGTGCCTGTAGCGGAGGAAGTGGGATTGCGTCTGGCCATTCATCCGGATGACCCGCCGTTTTCCGTGCTCGGCCTGCCGCGCATCGTTTCCAAGGCGTCAGACATCGACCTGATTTTAAAAATGGCCGACAGCCCTGCCAATGGCCTTTGCTTCTGCACCGGCTCCTTCAGTGCCAGCGCAGAGAATGACCTGCCTGCCATGGCCCGGCAGTTCGCGCCCCGCATTCATGCCGCCCACTTGCGCAGCACACAGCGTTTGCCGGACGGCTCGTTTTTTGAGGCCGATCATCTGGCGGGGTCGGTGGATATGCCCGCCGTCGTGCAGGTGCTGCTTCAGGAACAGGACCGACGCCGGGCCGCGGGCCGGGCCGACTGGCAGCTCCCCTTCCGCCCGGATCACGGGCACACCATGATGGACGACCAGTTGAAGCCCCCGGGCATCACCCCCGGCTACTCCTGCATCGGCCGGATGCGGGGCCTTGCGGAACTGCGGGGACTCATGCTCGGACTGCGCCACGGGGAGCGGCTGGATTGAGTGGGCGCATCTTCCAAGCCGGGCAGCAATGTCCCGTCCGGATCTTGAAGTCCGCCCCGGCCGTTTCGACGGCGGCGCTCCATTCTGCTTTGTATCCAAGCGGCTTCCTGGTTAATTTAATCCAATGAACCGGGTGGAATCTGAAAAGCTTTTTGCCGAGGCATTGAAATATATTCCCGGCGGCGTCAATTCGCCGGTGCGCGCCTTCCGCGCGGTGGGCGGCAATCCCTTTTTTGTCAACCGGGCCAGCGGCTCCAAGCTCTGGGATGTGGATGGCAATGAATTGATCGATTACGTGCTGACCTGGGGGCCGGCCATTCTCGGCCACGCGCATCCCAAAATCATCGCCGCCGTGAAGGCCGCCGCGGACCGCGGCACGAGTTTCGGCATCCCCAACCCGCTCGAAGTCACGATGGCCCGGCTCATCTGCGAGCGGGTGCCGAGCGTGAAAAAAGTCCGCATGACCAGCAGCGGCACGGAGGCCTGCATGAGCGCCATCCGGCTGGCACGCGGGTTCACCGGGCGCGACAATATCATCAAGTTCGACGGCTGCTATCACGGCCATGTGGATTCACTGCTGGTGCGGGCGGGCAGCGGCGCGCTCACGTTCGGCCATCCCGACAGCGCGGGGGTGCCCGCATCCTTCACCCGGCACACCCTCGTCCTGCCGTTCAACGACGCAGAGGCGGTGAAGGCATGTTTTGCAGCCAACCCAAACACCATTGCTGGCATCATTGTCGAGCCGGTGCCGGGCAACGCGGGACTCTACCTGCCGCAGCCGGGCTATTTGGAATTTCTCAGCGAGATCACCCGGGCCAACGGAGCGCTGCTGATTTTAGACGAGGTGATGACCGGCTTCCGCCTCGCCCGCGGCGGCGCCCAGGAGCGATTCGGCATCACGCCGGACCTGAGTTGTTTTGGCAAGGTGATTGGCGGCGGCCTGCCGGTGGGCGCCTTCGGCGGCCGGGCGGAAATCATGGACTGTCTCGCACCGCTGGGGCCGGTGTACCAAGCGGGCACCTTGAGCGGCAATCCGATCGCCATGGCGGCGGGGCTGGCCAATCTGGAGGCGCTGGGGACGGATGCTCCCTACCAGCTGCTGGAGGAGCGGGGGGCGCAGCTCGAGGCGGGCCTGAAGGCCGCGGCGAAAAGCGCGGGAGTGCCGGTGACGCTGAACCGCTGCGGCTCGATGTTTTGCGCCTACTTCACGGGCGCGCCCGTTCATAACGTCTCCGATGCGATGCGGAGCGATCGGGATCGGTTTAAACGATTTTTTCAGGGGATGCTGGAGGAAGGCATTTATCTCGCCCCGTCCCAGTTTGAATCAGGTTTCATCTCCACCGCCCACACGGCCGGGGACATCGAGCGGACGGTAGCGGCGGCGGCAAAAGTAATGCGCGGGCTGTAACCTTCCGCGGTGCCCTTCGTCTCAATTTCTACCCGCCGTCCTCTCAGGTACGACGGCAATAATAACAAACAAACAATCCTATCGTTTATGAAAACAACAAAAAACACGTTCGTTGCCGCACTGGCTGTGGGTGCTTTGATCGCCTGCAGCTCCTCGTTGCGCGCCCAGGATGCCGCCGCCCCGGCTGCCCCGGCTGAAAAAAGCGCTCCGGCGGGCGGTCCGCCCGCAGGGGAACGCGGCCCCGGCATGAGAGGCGGCCGTCCGGACATCGCCAAGGCGCTCGACTTAACGGACGAGCAGAAGCCCAAGGTTGAGGCGCTCATGAAGGCCAGCATGGAGAAGCGCAAGGCCCTGCGCGAAGACACCTCGCTGTCAATGGAAGACAAGAAGGCCAAAGCCAAGGCCATCCAGGAAGACATGGCCGCGCAGATGAAAGCGGTGCTGACCCCGGAACAGTTCGCCAAATTCGAAAAAATGAGCCAGGGCATGCGTCGCAATGGACCGCCCGGAGGAGGCGCTGCCGGAGCCCCGACCGCTCCGCCCGCCACTGACAAGCCCGCCAAAAACTGATTTTGATCGAATCGGAGAGACACAGAGGGACGGCCTTGGGGCCGTCCCTTTTTATTTTCAGCGCCCCAAAATCACCCCGACGCAGGTTGAGGTTGGGGGCATGCGTCGCCTCCCGCCTGCAGCTGGAACAAAACCCGGCAAGATTCCAATTGAGCAAAGCCCGGCTTACCCGTATTGTGGGCTTCGTCTTTGTGTCGCGCGTGTAGCTCAATTGGATAGAGCGTCGGTCTCCGAAGCCGAAGGTTATGGGTTCGACCCCCGTCACGCGCACCATTCCGCCCCCTATTTTGCCCCCCTTGAAAACACACGAGGGGAGCGCCTGCGCGGGATCGCGGCTGACTTGGGAGTGCGGGATGAATCCACACGAATCTCACAGCGACCCTCCTCAAGAACCCGAAAACGAGGAGGGAGCGATTACCGATTGTGGGTCAGGATAAAAACGGCGATGAGGATCAATGCGAAGAGCACCCATGCCAGCACCATGCGGAAATAGGGCATCCGGCCCAGGTTGGTCAGCGTGGTGATCGGGCCGAGGTCGAGGGGGCGCGGCGCCATTTTGGAAAGCTGGAAGTCCGGTCCGGCGCGTAAAAAAGTCTCCCGCATGGCGCTGGTGAACTCCTCCGGCCAGGGGCCGGGACGCAGGAATTGATCCTGCCATTTGCCGGGCATGTCCGCCAGCAGCAGGGCCAGCCGGCCGCGGGTGGAGAGGGTCTGATCGGTCTTGGCGGGGGTCGATTGCAGCACTTCGGAAAACCATTCCGTCACAATGCGATCCATCTCCTCGGCGGCGAGCTGGGTGGCGGAGGCGTGGAGCTCGGCGGGGGCGCGGCGCTGAGCACGTTCCAATACGCGGAGGACGAGCTGTCCCAGCAGCGGCTTATTATGGATGCGCAGCGCGTGAAAATAACTTTCCACCTTGGCGTAAGCGGCATTCCACTCTTCCAGCGGACGGCCGGCCAGCTGGCCGGAGGCATCGGGCAAAATCGCGGGGTTCACGGCGGACTCCATTGATACGTCCAGGTCTCACTGACCACATTGGTCCCCTGCTGCAGGGTGCAGCGCAGGTCCACCGGATCCACGTTGCCGGCGGCTGGCTGCAGCTTGAGGATCACGCGCCAGGTCCCGAGATAGGCGTTGCGGGTGGCCTGACTGTCCAGAATGGCGGCGTTGGGGCTGCAATTGGCAATGGCCACCGGCGGTGCGCTTTCGGGGATGGCATCCAGTTTCGGCCCGTCAAAATCAATCACGATCTGCCGACAATCCCGGCAGCTCAAATCCAACCCCATACGCGTGGACACCACCCGGTTCTCCGACAGTTTCATGTCGCTGTCTTTGCCCCAATAAAGCGTGTAGCCAAAGCGGTAGGGCTTGAGCGGCGCGGGTTTTTTCTTGGGATCCCAGAACGCGACGATGTTGTCCAGGCCCTCGAACCCGGAATTCAATTCCACCAAATGCAGGTTTCCCTCACCCCAATTGCCGTGCGGCTCCACCCACACGCCCGGCACCAGATGATAGGGGTTGAAGCTGTCCTGATACGCCGCAAAGGATCGCTCGCGCTGCAGCAGGCCAAACCCCCGAATGCCCGGCGCGGCAAAAATCTGGTGCCGCAGAACCGGCGGATTGTTGAGAGGCCGCCAGAGCACCTCGCCGTTCCCCATGTGCGCCAGCAGGCCGTCGCTGTCGTGGACCTCAGACCGGTAATCATCCGGCTTGCGCTCGGAATTCTTGCCAAACCAGAACATGCTGGTCAGCGGCGCAAGGCCCAGCGTGGCGATAGGCAGGCGCTGGGGATCCACCGCCCGCACCAGATTCGTCTCGCGCAGAAACAGGATGGCCTCAATGTCGCACGCGGTCGTCTCGCCGGGATGAATCAGAAACTCATACGCGCCGGTCCCTCGAACGCTGTCGAGGATCGCAAACAGCCGCAGCTCGTTGTCGTCGCTGTGCGGCTTGCCAAGCCACCAGTCCGTGAAGATGGGGAACTCCTCCGGCCGGTCGCTCTCGCCCGAGTCCAGAGCCAGACCGCGGGCGGACTGGCCGTAGCGCTGGTCCCGGCCGAGCAGCCGGAAATAACTGGCCCCCAGAAACGCCCCCAGCTCATCCATCTGGTTCGTCTTGTTGATCGGATAAAGGATGCGAAAGCCGGCATACCCTGTATTGGAGGGGATCTGGTTTTGAATCTTCAGCTTACCGTAGTCGAAAAAATCCTGCACGTACCGGATCGGCTGCACGTGCGTGAGCGTGAACTCATAGAGATGAACCGGCTCCTGATACAGATAGCCGGGATGGAAAAACTCGATGCGAAACGGCAGCTTGTCCGCCGACCACAGCGCCCGTTCCCGGCGGAACCGGATCTCACGGTATTTATCGTAATCGAGATGGTCCTGCTGCAGGACCCGGGGCAGGTCCGCGCGCGGCGAGCGGAACGGATGCTTCGCCCGCTCCAATGCGCGCTGGGCGACATAGTCGAGATTCACCTCGGCGGACTCCGAAGCCATGCAGACCGACACGACCGGCAGACATCCGATCAACACCCATCGTCTCAAGATTGGCCACATCGGCCTTAAGAGAACCCGAAAACCGTCCGTTTTGCAAGTTCAGCCCGAACCGCAGATTCAAATGACACAAGGCGCATGGCTTCCGACTGGGGGCCGGGGTGTCGGCGGGGGCTAACCTAACGGAGATCCGGGCTTCCCGGCCCGGCGGAAAAGGTGCCCGCCCTTTCCCTGGCAGCTGGAAAATCCGAGAGCCCGCGCGGGTTCACACCCTGACCGCCAGAGGACGACGGGCTGGCGTTCCATCCCTGAACAGTTTATGTATGGGTCGTCATGAAACAATGGATCACACTTTTTCTGGCACTGATGGGCACGTTGTCCGTCCACGCCAAAATCATCACCCAGATCGTGGAATACACGCAGGGCGATGCCACACTGGAGGGCTACCTCGCCTACGATGATTCTTTTTCCGGCAAGCGGCCGGGCGTCCTTGTGGCGCATCAATGGCTGGGCGTGACGGGTTACGAGCGGCAGCGCGCGGAACAGCTCGCGCAACTCGGCTATGTAGCGTTCTGCGCCGACCTCTACGGCAAGGGCATCCGGCCCCAGACCCTTTCGGAGGCCGCACGGGAAGCGACCCGGCACAAGACCGACCGCACCCTGCTGCGCGCGCGGGTGAATGCCGGGCTGGACGAGCTCCGGAAAAACGAGCGGGTGGATTCCGGTCGCTTGGCGGCCATCGGCTATTGTTTCGGCGGCACAACCGTGTTGGAACTCGCGCGCAGCGGCGCTCACCTCGCCGGGGTGGTGAGCTTCCACGGCGGGCTTGATTCCCCCTCGCCGGCCGATGGCAAAAACATCCGATGCAAAGTGCTCGCCCTGGCCGGGGCCGACGACCCCTTCCAAAAACCAGAGGATCTGAGCGCGTTTGAACAGGAGATGCGCCGTGCCAAAGTGGATTGGGAAATCACCTTTTATGGCGGCGCGGTCCATAGCTTCACGCAGCCGATGGCTGGCAGCGACCCCTCTCAGGGCGCGGCCTATCAGGAGCAGGCTGACCGGCGTTCCTGGGCGGCGATGAAGATGTTCTTCGCGGAAATATTCAGGTAACTTCAGCCCGGCAGGCCGACGCGGCCGTGCCGCCTCCCCGTGGGGGCGGGCCGCAACCCGACCCCGCCACAAAATATATGCGCATCACTGGCGGTCAGGCCGCCCGACGAATTCTTAAGGTCCCCAAGGGTCTGGACGTCCGCCCGACGCCCGACCTCGTCAAGCAGGCGGTGTTCAACAGCCTGGGCGCGCGGGTGGAGGGCGCGCGGGTGCTGGAGCTGTTTGCGGGCAGCGGCGCGTTGAGCCTGGAATGTTTGAGCCGCGGCGCGGCCGCCGTCCTCTGTGTGGAGAAATCACATCGGCACGCCGCATTCATCCGCAGCAACGCGGACGCGGCGGGCTTCGGAGGCATTCTTGAAATCCGGACCCAGGATGTTTTTCCTGTGATGAGGCAGCTGGCAGAAAGCGGTCGGCAATTCGATCTGATTCTGGCCGACCCGCCGTATGGGGAGAAAAATGTGAACCGGCGCTCGACTTCCTTCGCCCAGCAACTGCTCGATGATCCCAGCCTGCCGGGGCTGATTGCGGCCGGCGGAAGGCTGGTGCTGGGTCACACGAAGCGCGACACGCTCGACCTCGTAACGCCGTGGACCGAAGTTAAAATGCTCAAGCACGGCGACACCATGATGAGGTTTTTGGAGCCCCAACCGCTGACATAATGCCGCGTTGGTCGTGGCGGGCGTGTTGGTCGTATTTCCGACCCCGTATTCCCGGGATTTACTTTTCGGTTTTCTCTGCCTCTTCGACCTCGTGGCGAATGGCCTCCAAAAAGGCGCCCATGCCCTGATCAAATGCTGCGGAAATGGGAAGCAACTTCACTTTTTTGATCTTCTTTTTGAACTGCTTCATGTTTTCCTCGGCGGCGGCCTCGTCCATCTTGTTGGCCACGACCATCCGCGGCTTCTCGAGCAGCGCCGGGTCATAGAGCTCCAGCTCGCTCAGCAGCTGTTTATAATCGTCCCACGGCTTGCGATTATCGGTGCCAGCCATGTCGAGCAGCAGCACCAGGATCTTGCAGCGTTGGATGTGGCGGAGAAATTTATGGCCCAGTCCCACATTCTGGTGCGCGCCTTCGATCAGCCCAGGCACATCGCAGACCGTCAGCCGCTTCCAGTCGGCGTATTCCACAATGCCGATCTGGGGGGTCAGCGTGGTGAAGGGATAAGCCGCCACTTTGGGACGCGCCTTGGAGATGGCCGTGAGCAGCGTGGACTTGCCGGCGTTCGGATAGCCGACAAGGCCCACCTCCGCCACGATGCGGAGTTCCAAGAGGAAATCGCCCTCGGTGCCCGACTCGCCCGGCTGCGCAAAGCGCGGCGTCTGTCGCGCTGCAGTGGCAAAATTGCGGTTCCCCAGCCCGCCGCGTCCTCCCTTGCACAGGACGAATTGCTGTCCGTCCTGAGTGAGATCGGCAACCAGTTCGCCCTTGGGCGACCGGGCGGGGGGTTTGGCGTCCTCCGCATCCTGCGATAAGTCCACTTCCATGCCGCGAATGCCGGCGGAGGCACGCAAGACCGGACGCTGACTGGTGCCGGTGCTAAACAGGGGGTTTTTGCCCGCCTCTTCGCTGTCCCCGTCCTCTTCGTCTTCATCCTCCTCCTCCATCAACGGCGGCGGAGTGGCGCTGGCCAGTTGCCAGACGAGGGTGCCGCAGGGGACTTTGATGATAAGGTCTTTGCCGGCGTGACCGTCCATGCCCTTGCCCATGCCTGACTCTCCGCCCGGCGCGATGAGGCGCGGGACGTAGTACTGCGCGATGAGGTTGTTCAGGTCGTGGTCGGCCTGAAGGATGACGCTGCCGCCGCGCCCGCCGTTGCCGCCGCTGGGGCCGCCCTTGGTGATGTAGGCCTCGCGGTGGAAGGCCACGCAGCCTTTGCCGCCGTGCCCCGCCTGAGCGAAGATTTTTATTTCGTCAATGAACATGATGGAGTCGGGCCAACAAAAAAAGGCGAGGCCGAAGCCCCGCCTTGAAATCGGTTGGCGAAAATTAGTTTTTCGCGGCGGCGGCCTCCGCAACGACATTTACGCGGCGGCTGTTCTTGTCAAACATCACCCGGCCGTCGGTGAGCGCAAACAGCGTCCAGTCCCGGCCGGTGCCGACGTTCTTGCCCGCGAGGAATTTGCTGCCGCGCTGGCGGATGAGGATGCTGCCCGCGGAGACGACCGTGCCGCCAAATTCTTTGACGCCCAGCCGCTTGCTGACGCTGTCGCGACCGTTGCGTACACTCCCTTGTCCCTTTTTATGTGCCATAAGCCTGAAAAATTAACCTTTGATCTCTTTGATTTTGACGATCGTCAATTCCTGACGATGCCCGATGGTTTTGTGATAGCCCTTGCGGCGCTTCATCTTGAACGTGAGCTTTTTGTCGCCCCGGATGTGTTCCACCACGTCCGCATCCACCGTGGCGCCCTTCACCGTGGGCGTGCCCACAGCGAGCTTGCCGTCGCGATTGACGAGCAGCACCCGGTCAAAGCTGAACGGCTTGCCGGCCTCGGTTTCGAGGCGTTCGATTTCCAGCGTGTCGCCTGCCGCGACGCGATATTGTTTGCCACCGGTTTCTAAAACAGCGTACATAAATTTGTTCCCCGCAAAGGGTCGGGCATTAAACCAGATTTCCTCCGACTGTCAACGCCTGATTTTAAGGATTTGAGGAATCGCCGAATTCGTTTGAAGGGTCACTTGGATTAGGCGCCTTTGGGGCTGGCACTGCGGCTGCCCCCTCAGGGAGCGATTGAACCGCAACGCGCGCTGAGCCAGCGTGACGCCGGGCCCAAATCTGGAATCATATCAGCCTCCACGCCGTTTTGCCTCATTTGAAAATATTTCCCCAACCCCGCCACAGCGAGGGCTGCGGACGGCTGAATTGTTCGTTCCGCAGGCGGCCGAGGTCCAGCTGCAGAAGCACCCCAATGCTGCTGGCCCCCCGTCCGGCAGCGCGGAGGGCGTCGATGCCGTAGGCGTAGTTCAGCATGACTTTCAAATGCCGGGACCGGGAATAATACAGGAGGCCGCCGCCCACGCCGGTCAGGCTGTTGCCGGGCTGCCCCTCGCCGGGCAGATAATCCACGATCGCCGTGGAGGCGTTGAGGTCCAGGCTCCACCGTTTGCCTTTGTCGAGCGGCAACAGGTAGTTCGCATTGCACAAGACAAACTGCCGCGCGCTGATTTCCTGGAAATAATAGCCGGGCAGCGACAGGGGGAATTCCGATACAAGCGGCAGAAAGCCCCCCAGCCGGTAGGCGCTGAGCCGGTCGGCCTCCAGGCTGGTCCCCGAGGTGAGGCGCACGTAAAAACTTTGCTGGCTGTCGGGCAGCGTGTAGGCCAGCGCCGCTTCCGCCCAAAACCGGTGGCTCTGCTTTTCCAAGGTGCAGTCCTCCTGGCTGCCGTAATGTCCGGGATGGCTGCGCAGATGGCCCTCGTACCAAACGGACAGCTCCATCGCCAGCGGCGGGAACAGGGTCGGCTCCACACCTCCCCAGCGCAGGCCGGTGCGCAGGTTGAGATCAGCATGGTTAGGGGGCAGCTTGAAGTCCGCCGCCGTATCGTTGTTTTTGGTATAAAACGAATCATGCGCCCCACCGCGCAGGATGTAGTTCAGCGGAATCCGCGCCGCCGGGTTGAACCGGTGATACAGGCTCGCGGACAGCTCCGCACCGTTGCCCGCAAAGGACTGGCTGGGATAAAACGTGCCGCCGTGAATCTCGTTGTAGCCGTCAGCGAAACCACCGCCCGCCAGACCCAGCCCGAAATCCGTGTTCGGCCCGAGGCCGTTGACGAATCCGAGCTCGGAGTCCGCATACACCGGCGCCACGGTCAGGCGCAGCGTCAAGTTCGTGCGCAGGAAATCCGGCTGATTGTGGTAATAAAATGCATAGCCCGCCAGGGGGGTATGGCCTTGAAACGCCTGATTGTAACCGATCTGGACCAGATCGCGCGGGACGGGGTCAATTTGCCCGAAAACCGATAAGGGGACGAACAGCCACAGCCCGAGCAGTCGTTGTCCCCTCTTCCTCATACTCCTGTTCCTAATGCCGATGCCTGAGTCCGGCAAGGGACAATCCCCGGACCGACTCGACACTCTGGCTGGACACGCCGACTCCTTTCCGGCTTACTGTGGGCAACTGAATTTCGACCGATGCCACCACTCAATACTGAAAAGCTCACCCAAGCCAAGTCGCTCGGATTTTCCGACCGGCAGATCGCGCATCTGACCGGCACCACCGAAGACGCCATCCGCGCCGAGCGCAAACGCATCGGCCTCGTTCCCAGCTACCGGCTCGTGGACACCTGCGCTGCGGAGTTTGAGGCCTACACGCCATACTATTATTCCACCTACGATCGCGGCGATGACGAGGTCAAGGGCAACCCGGCCCGGAAGGTGATGATTTTGGGCGGCGGGCCCAACCGGATTGGCCAGGGGATCGAATTCGACTACTGCTGCGTCCACGCCGCCTTCGCCCTGAAGGAGGACGGATACGAAACCATCATGGTCAATTCGAATCCCGAGACGGTTTCGACGGATTACGACACCAGCGACAAGCTTTTTTTCGAGCCGCTCACCCTGGAGGACGTGCTGCACATTTATGAGCGCGAAAAATGCTGGGGCGCCATTGCGCAGTTTGGCGGGCAGACCCCATTGAACCTCGCCCTCAGCCTCCAGAAAAACGGCGTCAACATCATCGGTACCTCCCCGCAGAGCATCGAAATCGCGGAGGACCGCAAGCTGTTCGCGGCCATGCTCGATAAGCTGAAAATCCCGCAGCCCCCGAACGGCCTCGCCACAAACGAAGCCGAGGCGCTGGTCGCCTCGAAACGCTTGGGCTATCCCGTGCTCGTCCGCCCCAGCTTCGTCCTCGGCGGCCGCGCCATGCAGATCGTCTATTCCGATGCGGAGCTCTCGCACTACATGCGGTTCGCCGTCGAGGCCTCCCCCGAGCGTCCGGTGCTCGTGGACAAGTTTCTTGAGGACGCGACCGAGGTGGACGTGGACTGCATCGCCGATGTCGGCCTACCGGGTCACGGAGCCACCGGCGGCACGATTGTCATCGGCGGCGTCCTCGAGCACATCGAATTTGCCGGGGTTCATTCCGGCGATGCCGCCATGGTGCTCCCGCCCCACACGCTGTCTCAAAAAGTGATAGGCATCATCCGCGACTACACCCACGCGATGGCGCGCGAATTGAAAGTCGTCGGCCTGATGAACGTGCAGTACGCCGTCAAGGGGGAGACGGTTTATGTGCTGGAAGTGAATCCCCGGGCCTCCCGCACCGTGCCGTTTGTCTCCAAAGCTATCGGCCGGCCGCTCGCGAAGATTGCCGCCCGGGTCATGGCGGGGAAGACTTTGAAGGAGCTGGGGTTCACCGAGGAGATCTGGACGAAGTATTGGGCGGTGAAGGAATCGGTTTTTCCGTTCAATAAGTTTGTGGGCCAAGACATCCTGCTCTCCCCGGAAATGCGTTCCACCGGCGAGGTCATGGGGCTCGACGCCGACCTGGGCGTGGCCTATGCCAAGTCGCAGATGGCGGCGAACTCGCCGCTTCCCCTGAGCGGAAAGATTTTCATCAGCGTCAGCGATTCGCACAAGGGCGAGGTCGCGGCGGTCGCAAGGCAATTCTCCGATCTCGGGTTTGAACTGGTGGCGACCCGCGGCACGGCAGCGGTCCTGGAAAAATCCGGCTTGAAGGTCCGGCATATTCTCAAGTTGCTGGAAGGCCGGCCCAACGTGATTGACCTGCTCAAGAACAAGGAAATCCAGTTCGTCATCAATACCCCCAGCGGCGCCGTGCCGCGCGAGGACGAAATCAAAATCCGCACCACCGCCGTCTACACCGGAACCCCCATCACCACCACCCTGAGCGGCGCAAAAGCCGCCGCGCTCGGCATCGCCGCCTTGAAAAAATCCGGCTACTCGGTCAAGACGGTGCAGGAATATCATTAGGCCGGGCCCAAGCCGGGACCGGCCCTGCCTCTGGCGGGCCCAAACACTTATAACGGCGACGGGTCATACCCCGTCCGTCAGGCCATGAACCCCCCCCTTTACGGATCGCTCTGGCTGCTATTGTTGCCGCCCCTCTTTTCCTGACTCACGCTGGCGGCTCCCTGCACCGCGACACGGTGGGTGCGCGGCGGGTGGATGCGCTAAAATACTTCGGCTCGCGCGGGAAAATGAGCCACACGGAAGCGGAGGCGGGCGGCCTAGGCCAGCCCTGAAGGCTGTAATTTCCTCGACACCCAAGGTCACGGTCTTACTGTGGCGCTGTGAAATTGTCCGCGCCAGAACTTCTCCCGCTGCTGAAGCAATACTTCGGGTACACCTCTTTCCGCCCCCTGCAGGAGGACATCATCCGGGACGCGCTCGCCGGGCGGGACACCTTTGCGCTGCTGCCCACGGGCGGCGGGAAATCGCTCTGCTTTCAGCTGCCGGCCCTGGTGCGGGACGGACTCACGGTGGTGGTCTCGCCGCTCATCGCCCTGATGAAAGATCAGGTGGACGCCCTGCAGGCCAGCGGCATCGCGGCGACCTTTCTCAATTCCTCGCTGGCGCCGGGCGAGGGCCGCGCCCGGCTGCGGGGCCTGCACAACGGGGAATATCGCCTGCTCTATGTCGCGCCCGAACGCCTGATGCTTTCTGGCTTTCTGGCCGATCTGCAGCGCTGGAACGTGCAGCTCATCGCGATTGACGAGGCGCATTGCATCAGTGAATGGGGCCACGACTTCCGCCCGGAATATCGCCAGATCGCGGAACTCCGCGCCCATTTTCCCGGGGTGCCGTTCATGGCGCTCACCGCCACCGCCACCGGCCGCGTCCGCGAGGATATCATCACCCACCTGAAACTAAGCGAACCGAAATGTTACGTCGCCAGCTTCAACCGGCCCAACCTGACCTACCGGGTGGTTGCTAAAAACAAACCCTACGACCAGCTTTTGGACTTTCTGAGGTCGCGGCCCCGGGACAGCGGCATCGTCTATTGCCTGTCGCGCAAAGCGACGGAGAGCGTGGCGGAACGCCTGAGTGCGGACGGCGTCAAGGCCCGGGCCTACCATGCCGGATTGACGCCCGCGGAACGCGGCACGCATCAGGAACTGTTTCTCCGTGATAATATCCGGGTGGTCTGTGCGACCATCGCCTTCGGCATGGGCATCAACAAGCCGAACGTCCGCTTCGTGGTGCATTATGACCTGCCGAAAAACATCGAGGGCTATTATCAGGAGACCGGCCGGGCCGGCCGCGACGGTCTGCCGGGCGAATGCGTCCTGCTCTTCAGCGCGGGCGATGTGGTGAAGCAGACCTCATTCATCGATGATAAGACGAATCCGCAGGAGCGCCAGATTGCGCGCGAACAGCTGCAGCAGATGGTCCACTACGCGGAGTGCGCCAACTGCCGGCGCAGCGAATTGCTCGCCTATTTCGGGGAGATATTTTCAGCCGACGGCTGCGGCGCGTGCGATAACTGCCTTTCGCCGCGCGCCACATTCGACGGCACCCTGGCCGCGCAAAAAATGCTCTCCTGCGTCTATCGGCTCCGGGAAAAGAATGGGTTTGGCGTGGGGCTCAACCACGTCGTGGAAGTCCTTACCGGAGCGGACACGGAAAAAATTCGGAAATGGGGGGATCAGGAGCTTTCCACTTATGGCATCGGGCGTGAACACAGCCGCCCGGAATGGTCCGCCATCGGCCGGGAGCTGATCCGGCTGGGCTTTCTCCGCCAGACGACGGAAAAGTTCAGCGTGCTGGAAATCACCCCCGCCGGTCGCACCGCACTCAAGGAGCGCCGGTCCTTCACCCTGACCCAACCCGTGGCCGCGCCCGAGGCGACCACCCGCCACGTCGGCGAAATCGCCTGCGATGAAGTCCTATTTGAGCGGCTGCGCGAACTCCGCAAGCGGCTGGCGGACGAACGCGATGTCCCCGCCTATATCGTGTTCTCCGATGTGGCCCTGCGGCAGATGGCGCGGAATTATCCCGAACGCGAACGCGACTTCGCCCGCATCAGCGGCGTGGGTGAAAAGAAGCTGCGCGAGTTCGGCGAGGTGTTCCTCCTGGAGATCGCCGCACATTTGCTGACGAATCCGCGCCAGATGTTCGCGGACGATTCCTTCACTGCACCCGCCGCCCGCCCGTCCCGCCTCAATGAAACCACCCAGGAAACCCTGCGCCGGTTCCGCGCGGGCGAATCCGTCCCGCAGATCGCCGCCGCCCGCGAGATCACGCCCGGCACGGTATTCGGCCATCTGGCCAATGCCCTGGAAGCCGGCGAACCGGTGGATCTGAACCAACTCGTGAGCGCGGAGGCCCAGGCGGAGATTGCCGGGGCTTTTCAGCGCACTGGCTGGGGCAATATTGTGGGCGCGCGGGAAGCGCTCGGCGAAAAATATGAATACGGCCTCCTCCGGGTGTGTCGCGCGGCCGCGGCGAAAAAGTAGAAGGCCGGAGCGGCGACCCCTGCCGCCTCATCGCTTCACTGGTTCCGCACAAAAAGCTTCCCTGGGAGTTGTCGCACGGCATGCTTCATCTCCAGGCTGAACAACGCCACGCTGACGGTAGAGCTGGGCAGTCCGCAGGCGCGGATCACCTCGTCCGTGGTGGATTCCCCCGACTCCAGCGCATCGTAGACCCGCTTTTCGTGCTCGCTCAATTCCAGCGCCGACAACCCTCCTGCCTCATTCGGCATCGGCCGGCGGTTGCTGGGCGGAAACAGGTATTCAAACTCGCTCAGGATGTCCTCCACCCCTTCGCACAGCTTCGCGCCTTTCTTGATCAGGTCATGACAGCCTTTGCTGCGCGGCGAATCGATCCGCCCCGGCACAGCAAACACCTGCCGCCCGTATTCCGTGGCGAAATTCGCGGTGATGAGCGCTCCGCTGGACAGGTTGGCCTCCACCACGACCGTCCCGAGCGTCATGCCCGCGACGATGCGGTTGCGGATGGGAAAGGACTGTTTGTCCGCGGAACGGTTGAAGGGAAATTGGGTGATGACGGCGCCGTTCGCTGCAATGCGCTCGAACAGACCGGCGTTTTCCGGCGGAAAAATTAAATTAATCCCGGTGCCCAAAACCGCGACCGTGCGGCCCTTGCCGCTCAATGCACCCTGATGCGCCGCCGTGTCAATGCCGCGCGCGCCGCCGCTCACCACCGTCACCCCTGTGTAGGCGAGCTGATACGCCAGCTTGCGCGCCGTCTCAATGCCGTAATGCGTCGTCTGCCGCGAGCCGACCAGCGCCACACTGTTCCTGTCCTTGGCCGTCAGCCCGCCCTGGACGTACAGCACCAGCGGCGGGTCGTAGATGTGCCGGAGCGATTCGGGGTACTGCTCGTCGCTCTGGATCAGGATGTGACAGCCGAAATCTGCGATGCGTTTCAGTTCGCCCGCAAGGTCCACGGATTTTTCCCAGCCGGCGATGGCCTCCGCCGTGTCCTCGCCGATGGTGCGGATGCGGAGCAGTTCGCCGCGCGAGGCGGCGAGGATGGCGGGCGCATCGCCGAAATGCTCCAGCAATTGCCGCACCCGCACTGGCCCGACCCCCTCAATCATGTTCAAGGCCACGAATGCCTCCTGAGACTCCATGTAGCTAGATAATGCCGGTCTCCGATGCCTGCAAGGAATGTTTCCGCGGCAACTGGATGTGGCGCGGGCATCCCTCCTCCGGGGGGACGTCTCTGAACACAGCCCCGGCTTTCTCCATTGCCTCCCAGGTGAGAGTTTTTCCAAGGGTTGCCCGAGCCGAATGTTTCTGATACTGAATAACGGTGCCCGAGCCAAGCCTGCTGCTCCTCATTCCCGCTTACAACGAAGAAGCGCGCATCGAACCGGTGCTGCGCCGCTATGCGGATTTTTTCCAGCGCCATTATTCCGGCCCGTTTCAATTGATGGTCATCCTCAACGGGTGCCGCGACAACACGCTCGGCGTGGTGCGGCGCGTGGCCAAGGAGTTCCCGGCGGTGGGCTGGCTGGATTTCCCCGAACCCATCGGCAAGGGGGGCGCGCTCATCGAGGGCCTCAAACTTGCGGGCAAGGCGGATTTGATCGGGTATGTGGACGCGGACGGCGCGACGCCGCCGGACGCCTATCTGGATCTGGTGCGAAAAATCGGTCCGGTGGATTGCGTCATCGGCTCGCGCTGGCTGCCGGGCGCGGTCATCCACCAATCGCAGTCGGGCAACCGCCGGTTTGCCAGCCGCGTATTTCATTTCATCGTGCAGACATTGTTTTGGATGAATATCCGCGACACGCAATGCGGGGCGAAGGTGATGAAGCGGGCGGTCGCTGAAAAAATTCATCCCTTTCTGCATATCGCCGACATGGCCTTCGACATCAATCTGCTGGTGGTAATCCAGCGGGCGGGCTTCCGCATCCTGGAGGCGCCGACGGAATGGACGGATCAGGCCGGGTCGAAAGTGGCGCTCGGCCGCTCTTCGCTGACCATGTTTTTATCCGTCGTGCGGGTGCGGCTGATTTATTCTCCGTTCTATAAAATGCTCCGTCCTTTGCGCCCTTTGGAAGCGTGGCTCTATAAAACCTTGCGCGCACCCACGCCGCTGCGGCGAACGCCGGAAATCAAGTGATGGGGCCAAAGGCGGGCGGCGGGGAATCCCCCTTGATTCCCGGCTAGGGTTTCGGTTCCGAGGGGGTCGCTTTTCGGACGCCCCAGGTAAACCAGGCGCAGACGAGGAACAGCAGCAGGTTGAACGCGCCGAGCGTTTGCAGCAGCACCTCCAAACGCCCGGGGAAACGGTTCAGCAGGAACGGCAGCGTGAATCCGTAGGCCACTGCCAGCGCGCCCATGAACGGGACCACGCCGAACCGCGACCGCGCCAGCAGATCGTTCACCATCACGTTTGCCAGCGCCAGTGGCACCATCGCCCCCGCATACCACGGCAGCAATGCGGTGGTCGCCGCCACATAGCTTGATTTGTAAACGATCTTCACCAGAACCGGTCCGACCAGCCATAATCCCAGCGCCCCGCAGATGGCCAGCACCGCCGTGCCCAGCACCACCAGATTGAACAGGTTGGTCTTCTCCGATTTGGCGGCCGCGTGAACGATTTTGGGGAACATCACCTGAGCCAGCGGCAGTACCAGCCAGAGCAGCGCCCGCGACAGGGTGCCGGCGGCCACATACGGCGCGATCTCCTCACCAGTAAAATAAGCCTTCGCATACATCGTGTCCGCAGTGAACATGAACTGGCAGGCTCCAAATCCCAATAACAGCGGGACCACTTGCCGCATCAGCTCCCTCCCGTCAAACCGCTCCGTCTGACCGCCCCATAAATCCCGCGACCGCCATATTAAGACGGCAGAAGCCAGCCCGACCGCGCCCAGCGCCCCCGCCAGCATACCCGCCGCGCCCAACCCCAGCGCCAGCACCAGGAAGGCAGCCAGCAGCAAACGCCCGGCCCCGCCCAGAATGGTGGACCAGCCCAGCCAGAAAAAATCCTGCCGGCCCTGCACCACCCCTGAAAACAGAGGCAGCCACAACGACACCAGCAGCAGCGGCAGCGTCACCCACAGGGCGGTCGCATCCGGGAGATGCCAGCCGGCCACGATCTGTTTCCGGAACGCCACAATCACCAGCGCGCCCAGCGCCCAAACCAGAAACGTCAGCAACCACGCCAGCCGGATCATGCCAGCCAGCTGCCGTTCGCGGCCGCCGGCCAGCGCCCGGGCCGTTTGCTGCGCAAACACCATCTGCAACGGCATGGTCGGCAGACAGGCCACCACCATTAATAACGTCCCGAACACCGCATATTGGGATTCGGGGATGGACTTGGCCAGAAAATGAACGCCCCACGTCAGCGCCCCGCCGCCGACAGCCGCAATCATCAGCCAGCCGCTTTGCCGGAAAAAGGCCGCATGCGGCTTGTGGTCGATCGTGGAAATCACCGGAGTTTTTTGAGGAATCATGGACCCAAAAAGAATGCCGCATGCCTGCCGCCGAGAAAAGTCATTTCAACCGCCCGCCCAGAACTTCATTCCGGGCCCTCCCCACACGCCAAAGGGGGGGCGGCCGGCTATTTCCAGACCTTAACCCGAACTCCGAAATAGGTAGAGGGCATCGCGCTGCGATGCCCCCGCCCGACAGGGCGGAACGAACGGAAAAAAGACACTCGCCTTGCGATTCGTTTTCCGGCGCCTGACGCTACGCTCGGCGCCGGGGGACGCCGCAGCGCGGCGATCCCTACCGGTAAAAAACCCGGCGCGGTAGGGACTTTTACGGGCGTCTCTTCCAAGCCGATTCCTGACGTCCGCTGAACGCGGGCGAGGTCCGCTGCGCGCTGACCTTGCCACGCGGGCGAGAACTCCTATTGCGGCGTTCGTGCTTAAGTTAACTTAACCTTGGGACATCGGCGGGTAGGGCAGGTAGTCCACTGCCCACCGCCGTTGTGCCTGCAAACGGCCGGAAGGGCAAACCCTAGGAAGAGATTGACCCTGTCGCGCGCGTCGAAACAGGCCCCATTCAGAGAAAAATCCTATTTACAGAAAGACCCGGACTGTTAGGATGGATCCCCCCGTCCAAAGGATATGGCAGACAGAGAAGCGAAGCTGCCTCGGACAACCTAAAAATGTGGCGGGGAAAAACGGCCGGTGTGAATTTCGGATGAGGGCAGACCCTCCAGCGAGTCGGAGCAGGAAGTCACCCAGAGGAATAAAAACCTTGAAGCCCTTGATTTTATTGGTTGAAAATCCGCTTGTGAATAACTTGCGAACAAATGTTAATATGTTGTCCTCGAACCGCTGGACGCATTTACGTAAAACATAGGGGCAAGCCCCACTGAGATGGAAGTGATTCCTTGCAGGGGGTGGTGGTGGTGGTCCCAAGGCGGGAATTTTTTTTATAAAGACTTTAAAACGAGTCATTTATGTCTTTACCGGAAACGATTTTGATTGCGTTCGGGGGGAAGGCGGGGCGGTGGCGGGCTCGGAGGACCAGCGGGGAGGGACGGGGTGCCTGCCGCGAATACGGTCCCCAGAGGAATGCGGGATCAGGTGAATAAAACGCTTGTTTACAAGCTTTTCGACAGAACGCAAATGCAACAATCGGCAGAAAAAATTTGGAGTTCAGCGCAGGAACATCTTCGTTCCAAGCTGAGTGCCGACACCTACAACATGTGGTTCGCGCCGTTGCGCGCGTGTGCGATTGACGCCCAGCAAGTCACGTTGGAGGCGGCGAATGAATTTTGCGAGGTCTGGCTCAAGGACAATTATCTGGGTCTTTTGCAGGATGCGGTGGGCATTGCCGCGGGTCGTCAGTTGCAAATCCAATTCAAGGCGGCGACGGGAACGGGATCGCTGACCCCGGCCGCCCCGGTAACGGTTTCGGCTCCAAAGTTGAAAGCCGCGGTCGCGCGGGATCGGGTCGCCGGGAATGGCGAACCGCACTTCAACCCCAAGAACACCTTTGAGTCGTTCGTGGTGGGCAACAACAACAACTTTGCCTTCGCGGCCGCCAAGGCCGTGGCTGAAGCCCCGGGGAAATCCTATAATCCGCTGTTTCTTTACGGCGGCGTGGGCTTGGGCAAAACGCACCTGCTGCATGCCATCGGACAGCACGTGGGGGCTAATAAAAAAGGCGCCCGGGTGGCCTACCTGTCATCCGAGAAATTCACCAACGAATACATCGACGGCATTCAAAACAACCAGCTGGCCAAGTTCCGGAAGAAATACCGCCAGACGGACGTGCTGTTGATCGATGACATCCAGTTTCTGGCGGGCAAGGAGCGGATTCAGGAGGAGTTTTTCCACACCTTTAACGCCTTGCACGAAGCACACAAGCAAATCGTCCTGACCTGCGACCGCCCCGCCAGCGAGATTCAAGGGCTGGAGCACCGCCTCGTGTCGCGTTTTGAATGGGGATTGGTCACGGATTTGCAACCGCCGGATGTTGAAATGCGACAGGCCATTCTCAACAAAAAAGCCCTGGCCATGGGCGTCAACCTGCCCGACGATGTGATGAATTTTCTGGCCAACCGCATCCGCACCAATGTTCGCCGTCTGGAGGGCGCGCTAATCCGGGTGGCCTCCTACGTATCCCTGACGGGCAGACAACTGACCGTGGAAGTCGTCGAAGGCCTGCTGCGGGAAATTTTGCACGAAGAGGGCCGGTATTCCATCAACGTGGAACTCATCCAAAAGAAAGTCGCCGAGCATTTCGACATCCGCCTGGCCGACATGACCAGCAAGCGCCGGCCGGAAAACATCGCCTTCCCGCGGCAGATCGCCATGTACCTCACCCGCCAGATGACCGAAAGCTCCCTGAACACCATCGGCGAAGCCTACGGCGGTCGGGATCATGGCACCGTCCTGCACGCCTGCCGCCTCGTCAAAGACCGCATGGAAGTGGACGCGAACGTCCGCCAGGTCGTGCATTACCTCGAAAAGCAACTGATGCGTTGAAAGGGCTTTCCAGTTTGGGATCTTATTAAAGCTCCGAGGCCAGGTCCCGATTTTCGCTCAGGAACACAGAATATCGCCCATGTCAGTCCTCGAAGTCAGCCATCTCACCAAGACCTTCCGCACCTATAAAAAGCAGCCGGGCTTTGCAGGCGCGGTCCGGGGATTGTTTCGCCGCCAATACGAGCAGACCGTTGCCGTCTCCGACGTCAGCTTCCGGATTGAACCCGGCGAACTGGTCGGCTTTCTGGGCCCGAACGGGGCGGGCAAGACGACCACGCTCAAAATGCTGGCCGGCTTGCTTCACCCGACCAGCGGCACCGCCCAGGTGCTCGGCTACACACCCTGGGAGCGCGCCGACGGGTATCGCCGCCAGTTTGCCCTGTTGCTGGGGCAAAAAAACCAGCTGTGGTGGGATTTGCCCGCCCGGGAATCGCTGGAGCTAAACGCCAAAATTTACGGCATTCCCAGAGATCGCTTTGAACGCACCCTCGCCGAAATGAGCGAGCTGCTTTGCGTCGGCGACAAGCTCAATGTCAGCGTGCGCGAGCTCTCCCTCGGCGAACGCATGAAGATGGAGCTGATCGCGTCCCTGCTCCATGAGCCCAAGGTGCTATTCCTCGATGAACCCACCATCGGCCTGGACGTGACCTCGCAGAAAACCGTGCGGGATTTCATCCGGCGCCACAACGCCGAGCGCAAGACCACGATCCTGCTCACCAGCCATTACATGGCCGATATCCAGGCGCTGTGCGACCGGGTCATCATCATCGACCACGGGAAAATCTTCTTCGACGGCAAGCTCGGCGAGATTGTGGACCGCTTTGCCGATTTCAAATTCGTCACCCTTCAGTGCGACAAGGCAAACACATCGTCGCCCGAAAAGCTGGCGCTGTACGGGGAGGTGGTCGAACAAACCCCTGGGGCCATCACGCTCAAGGTCAAGCGCGACCGCGTCATCCCCGTCTGCAAGGCGCTGCTGGATGAAATGCCTGTGACCGACATCGACATCCAGGAGGTGCCGATCGAGGACGTGATCCGCCAGATTTTCGCCCGCTGACCCCCTGCGCGGCGGCCTGCGGCGAACCGCACGAAGGGCGGACCGCGCTTGAAATCATCCTAACGGAATCAAATTCCACGATAGGGGGAGCGTGAAACTGCTTCTAAGGACGCGCCACGGTATTGGTCCTGCAAATCTTGGAATAAAAATCCCCCAGCGGCTTCAGGCTCCTCGGTAGTTTTTCGTCCTCGAAATCAACCGTTAACAATCCAAACTTTTTTGCGTAGCCGAACTGCCATTCAAAATTATCCATCAAGGACCAGTAAAAAAACCCGCGCACATCCGCGGCCTCGGCAATGGCCCCGTGAAGCGAGGCGAGGTTCTCGCGCAGGTCGGATTCGCGGAACTTTTCATCGGATGAAGCCGAACCATGTTCTGTGATGTAAATCGGCAGCCTGAATTTACGGTTGAGATAAGATACTATTGTTGCCAGGCCTTCCGGATTGCGCTCCACCATGTCGTCACAGACGAAGCCGATTTTTTTTAACGTTTTAGGCGACATGCCACTTGCCGGAATCATTGGGCGGAAATGATGAAAGCGAACCCGGCCGTAGTAATTCAGGCCAATAAACGTGGAAGCCCGCCGCCGCCCGACCCCCATAAATGCGTCCAGCACAAATTTATTAAACGTGTAATGGCAGGCGTAGGCCATCGCCTGGTCCCACGGCAGCCATTTTTTGTAGGCGTGAAAAAAAGTCCAGTTCTTGGCGATGCCAACCTGAATTTTGCCGCCCCCCTCCTGCTGGAGAATGCGGCTGACTTTCACATGGGCGCGAGCCATGTGATCGATGACGCGGCGAAATTTCCCCAACCTCCATTTGTTATGCGGCGGAAAACCGCCCAGGAGATACCCCATGCAGGCATAAGTGTCCGGCTCATTAAAGGTATTCCAGAGGTGGACTTTTCCCTTCAGCGCCGCGCCCAGCTGCCGGACATAATCCACAAACGCCGGAATCGTGGCGGGATTTGTCCAGCCGCCCCAGGCGTTAATCCACTGCGGATTAGAAAAATGATGCAGCACCACCATGGGCGTGATGCTTTTTGCCTGAAGACACTCCAAAAGATGAACATAGCGTGCCAGCTCATTCGGATTCAGAGGCGCGAACGGGGCGGATTGAAGCCGCGACCATTCAATGCCGAAGCGATAGGCATTTGCGCCCAGCCGAGCCATCCAATCCACGTCTTCGGGGTATCGATGATAATGGTCGCAGGCGCGGCGGCAGTTGCCGCCATCCAATGCCGTGAATTGAGTCCATTCATTTTCGATGTGACCCTCCACTTGGGTTGGCGATGTGGCTGTGCCCCACAAAAAACCTGGCGGGAAATCAAGTGTCTCTCCAGGATTCATCGCTCGGAGTCAGTGGCGCGCTGGATAGCGGCAATGATTGTTTCCGGGGCACGCCCCACCCAGTTGCAAAACTTTCCAGAAGACAGGCGGTCGGGCAATTGGGCCAGCCGATCCAGATCGAAATTATTGGAGGCGATGCCCAGGCCGGACTGCTGCGCGTCCAGCGCATTGACCTGTTGCTCAACGTGATTTTCCACCGGGACAAGAAACAGTGGCTTGCCCAGCCACGCGGCTTCGCTCACCGATTCAAAGCCCGCGGTGCAGACGACGTGGCGACATTCCGCCATCATCTTTAAAAATTTCTCCCCGTCAAGCCCGTGAAACGTGAGTGCCGGCGAATGCTCAAAAACTGGCGGCGCATCCGGCTTGTCATAAAAACAATGCAACCGGATGCCTGGATTTCTTGAGCTCCACTCGATGATTTGCTGGGCGTATCCATGATTCAGCAGATAAATAAGGACGAAATCTCCATCCGGCTTGGATTCCAATTGGAAAAGCTGCTTCCTCAAAATAGGCGGCCCTACGATCAATCGTTTCTTTGGTAGGTCGGGCGCTTCATAAAGAGAAAGAGCCAGCTTGCTGGCGCGGGCCCCCAGCAGCCAGGTGTACGCTCTCATGCTCAGGTGCTGTTTCCAAAACCGCGGCGTACGGAAATACCCGGGATGTTGGAACATGAATTGATGTCCAATGGCCAAGACCGGAGGACGGGAAGGCCACAACAGGGCATACACCGCGGCCAGCGGCTCAAAAAAATTTAGAATTACATCCGGCTTCGCTTCCCGGACAATGCCGGCAATTTGGCCCAGAGTGCGAACGTATTTTGGAAGATTGCCGAAGACTCCCAGCAGCGTCGCCGCATAGCTCACAGACCGGTTATGCTTGTAGCGGAACTCAAGCGTCGGCAGCTGCCGGACCGGCATCTTCATCGCCGATGCAAAGAATGCCGGCATTGGCCGCTGCGGACCCACTCCGATTATTATTGCGACGATTTGATGCCCTTCCGCCTCGAGCATTTCTTTGGTGGCTATGGCCTGAGTCATGTGACCCCGACCCTCGCCCAGAACGCAGAACATTATTTTCATGGAAGCGCAGGAGTTTGATGTTGCCCTCAAAATCTTCAATCAATGCCGTGGGGTTTTCAACCCAGTCGCCACAGTTTAAGTAGCGCACCCCTTCAATCATTTTAATCTCGGCGCGATGGATATGACCGCAGATGACGCCGTCCGCCTTTTGACTGCGCGCCATGGCAGCGAGCGTGTCCTCATATTCGGTGACGTATTTTACGGCGGCTTTGGCTTTCGATTTTAAATACGCGGCCAGCGACCAATAGCCAAAACCACACACACGGCGCAGGCGATTGAAATAAAGGTTCAGGTCGAGAATCCACATGTAGAGGTGCGATCCCAGCTTTTCCAATAAATGATTGAAGTGAGTCAGCCCATCCGCCTGATGGCCATGGATAACGAGGTATTTTTTCCCGTCGGCAGCGGTGTGCATCACCTGCCGCGCCAGCGTCACATTCCCAAAACGCATTCCCATGAACTGCTCGATAAACTCATCGTGATTCCCGGAGATATAAATCACTTTGGTCAACTTGCGGCTTTTGCGGAGCAGTTTCTGAATCAGCACATTGTAATCATCGTGCCAATACCACCGGAACTTTAATTCCCAGCCGTCAATCAAATCGCCGACGAGGTAGAGATATTTACAATCCACCACGCGCAGAAACTCCAGCAATTCCCCTACCCGGGAATGCTTGGTCCCCAGATGAACATCGGAAATCCAGACAGACCGGCAGACAATCATCTCATCCGAATGAGAACCCGCATTTTTTAGAGTCGTCTTCATGTCATCGAAAACTAAAATCTGCAACAAGGCGCACAATCAGGGCAACCATCGAAGTCGCTGTCACATAATAATCGCAGTCCTGTAACCTGGCTGAAACCTGAAACTCATAAACCTGACAATTGGAAAGGTGTCACGGCGCGGTGCGACCCGGTGAACCATCAAATTCTTGAGCTGAATTCAGCGCTCACCTGCTAACCGCCGGCACTTTCTCAAACCGTCCATACCGCAAAGACAGCGTCGGCAATACCAGCAGATTCAGGGCGGTAGATGTGACCAGCCCGCCGAGAATGACTATGGCCATCGGCCCTTCGATTTCGCGCCCGGCGTCACCGGAGCCGAGGGCGAGCGGCAGGAGGCCCAAGCCGGTCACCAAGGCGGTCATCAAAATGGGAATCAGCCGCTCGGTCGCGCCCCGCAATGCCGTTTCCATCCCCCAAGCCCGCCCCTCCTCGTTCACCAGATGTTCAAAGTGAGAAATCAGCATGATCGAATTCCGCAGGGTGATGCCGAACAGCGTCACAAAGCCGACCAGGGTGCCGAGCGACAGGGACGCGTGCCCCTCATCGCCGAAAAATCCGGCCATAAAGATTGCCAGCACACCGCCCACCAATGCGAAGGGCACGTTCGCCAAAACCAAAATCACATGGCTGGCCTTTCGAAACATTAGCGCCAGCAAAAGCACGACGCCGGCCGCCACAGCCAGTGAACGGACAATCAGCTCGCGCCGCGCCGCCGCCTGCTGTTCCGCGGCGCCGCTGAATTCCAGATAAATCCCCGCTGGCAATTTAACCCGGGCCGAGATATGTTTTCTGGCCTCGGCTACGAAGGATGCCACGTCCCGGCCAGCCGGATTGCAGGTGATGGTCTGTCTCCGACGCGAGCCGTCGTGCAGTATCGCATAGCGGCCGGACGCTAGCTCCACCGTCGCCAGCTCGCGCAATGGCAGCAGCAGGCCCTGACCATTGGCGACCAGAAGGTCTCCGATTTTGTCCGGCTGTGTCCGTGTGACGGCATCTAGAATCACAGTGACGTTGAAAACTTTTTCGCCCTCATAGACCTGCGCGACCACATCGCCTTCATAAGCGGTCTGGACCGCTTCCAGAACTTCCGTCGGGCGGAAGCCAAACTGCGCCAGCCGATCGGGACGCAATTTCACCGAGATGCGCGGCGCGCCCGGCGGCGCGGAAACTTGAACATCGGCAGCACCGGGAACCTTTTTCAGGATATTCGCCACTTCACCCGCCTTTGCATCCAGCGTTTCCAAGTCGTCGCCAAAAATGTTCACCACCACCTGGGCGGTTTCGCCGGCAATGGTTTCACCAATACGATCGCCGAGAAAAGTAAGCACCTCGCTCTGAATGCCGGGATATTTTGACAGCACCTCGCGAATCTGTCGCTGCACTAATTCCTGGTCTTCGCCGCCTGCGGGCTTGAGTTCGATATGGATCTCGCCGCGATGCGTGCCCCAGGTGTCCTCGCCCCCCTCGGCGCGTCCAACCTGCTCCTCGACGCTCTGAACGGCGTCGAGCTTCAAAAGTTCCTGCGAAATCCGCGCGCCCATCCGCAGCATTTCCGGCAGGGATGTGCCCGGGGCCATCGTGAGCTGGCAGACGAAATGGCCTTCGCGGAAATCCGGCAGAAATTCGCCTCCAAAAAACGGCAGCGTCGCCACTGCACTGGCAAAGGTGATCAAGCCGGCGCCGATCACTGTCTTCGGCCAGCGACAGATTTTTTCGAGCAGGGTGCGGTGCAACTGTTTCAGGCGGCGGAGATAACCCGGCTCCTCATGCGGCTTCATCCGCGAGAGGAGCGCATAGCACAGCGCGGGCGTGACCGTGAGCGCCACCGCCAGCGACGCCAGGATGGAGAGAATAAAGGCGAAGCCGAGCGGCGCAAAAAACCGGCCCTGCAATCCCGTCATTAGCAGCACCGGCAAAAAAACCAGCGCCACGATGAAGGTCGCGTAAACGACCGCGCTTCGAACCTCCAGCGACGCCGCCAGCACCACGGCGAAGAGCGGGCGCGGCAGGGCGGCGGATTGGTTCTCGCGCAAGCGGCGCAGAATGTTCTCCACGTCAATGATGGCATCATCCACCACCACGCCGACGGCCACAGCAAGGCCGCCGAGCGTCATCGTGTTCAGCGTCACGCCAAAACGGTCCAGCACAATGACGGCTGCAAGCAGCGACAGCGGAATCGAGACGAACGAAATCAGCGCCGTCCGCAGATCGAGCAGGAAAAGAAATAACACCACGGCCACCAGCGCCGCTCCCAGCAGCAACGAGATCTTCATGTTATGAATGGCGTGCTCAATAAAGGTTGCCGGCCGGTGCAGCCCCGGCACATAGATAATGCCCTGCGCCGTAAATAGGGGACGCAATTCATTCAATGCTGCCTCTACTCCCCGCGTCACCTCCATCGTGTTTGCCCCGTACTGACTGGACGTCGTCATCAAGACGCCTGGCTGCCCGTTGACGATGGCGTCACCGAAGAGGGGCGATGCGCCTTCGCTGACCCGGGCCACGTCTTTGAGACGCACGCTGCGACCGTCGCGCTGCGCCACGACGACTTCGCCGAGCTGGGCGGCGGTGAGCGACTGGCCTTCAGTCTGAATCGGCAGCCGTTGGGTCGCGGTCTCCACAAAACCCGCACCTCGAATGCCCGTCGCGGCGCGCGCCGCATTGGCCACGTCCTGAACTGACAAACCGAAACTCCGCAATTGTTCCGGCTGAAACTGGATCTGCAGCTCGCGCACGGCCCCGCCAAAAACCTTCACTGCCGCCACGCCGGAAACAGCCAGCAGCTTGGGGCGCACCGTCCAGTCGGCAAAGGTGCGCAGCCCCATCGGCGAAAGTTTCTCCGAAGTCAGCCCAAACTTCAGCAGGTCCATGGTGGACGACGTGAGTGGCTCCATCTTGGGCGCGGCGACGCCGAGCGGCAGAGTGCCGGCGAGCTGCGCCAGCCGTTCCGCAAGCATTTGCCGGGCCTTGAAAATATCCGTGCCCTCGGCAAACACAGCGGTCACCACGGACAATCCCTGGATGCTTTCCGAGCGGACGGATTCTAGCCCCACCGTGCCGTTCAGCGCATTCTCCACCGGGCGCGTCACCAGCGCCTCGACCTGCTCCGGCGCCAGACCCGGCGATTCCGCCTGCACCGTCACCTGCGGCTGCACAAAGTCGGGGAAGACATCGAGCTTGGCGCGCGATGCCACGTAGAGGCCGTGGAAAATCAGGCCGATCGCCAGCGCGATGACCACGCTGCGCTGCCGCAAAGAAATTTCAACAAGTCGGCGAAGCATATCAATCGCGCTGGCCAGAATTGAAATCGCCTTCGCTCAGCTCCGCCGAAAGCAGCGTCTGAGCACCCACAACGACAATGCGATTGGTTGCAGCAAGGTCCGCACAAAAATAACCGGTGGCGGAAGGCTGTTCCAGGGGAACAGAGCGGCGGGTGAATTCGGACGCGCTGGTTTGGACAAAAAACCAACCCTGGTTGTCATGCCTCACAATCGCTTCCGCGGGAATCATCACACCTTTGACGGGCAATTCGCCAGACGGGACGATCCGGGCTGTGATTGATTCGCCTGGCATCAGCCGGCTGGCACGGGCGGGTTCGATGACGAAGAGCGCGCCTTGCTGCTGCGTCTGCGAGTTAACCACTGGCAGGACGTCAAAAAAAAACCGCCGACACTGGCCCGGTTTTTTGTGCTAAAGAAAAGATGCGGGCCGCAGGAGCGGCTTCGCCCCAGCGTTGGCCGGCAGGCAAATCGACCCGGATTAAAATCATCGAATCGGACAGGGCCTGCAGGAATGAATCCGGCGACCGCTCGGCTGCGAGCGCCACCGGCGGCGGCCCGATTTTTTCCAAAACTTTATTGCCCCACCCGGATTTTATTTTGCTGGCTATTGTGCCAGCGGCAACCCGATTTAACCCATAAGCGGCTTCTGCCTCCTGCGCGGCGCGTTCGGAAATATTATCATCTTGTTTTAATTGTCGCGCCCGCTCCAGCTCCCGCCGCGAACTCTCTAGGGTAATTTGAGCTTTTCTGTATTCCCCCAGCAAATCGACCAGCGGCGACACATCGAGCACCTGGCCCGTTGCCTGAATTTCCTGCAGTCCGTCGGCTGCGGACGGATTCGCCACGGCCAAGCCGATGCGCTTTTGGGTGGCCTCATCGATGGTGAGAATCGTTTCGCCGTTCGCTGCGCGCCCTATTTTCACCGAGTCGGATTTGACAACGGCCTCGTCATCGCCGCGCACCGCCGGCGGCAGCGCCAGTGCTGCGACACAAATTAAAATGTTCTGAATAGTTTTCATGGCTTGGATTTACGGTCTGAAGAGGATGGGACTATTTTTAGAAGTGTTAAATTTTTAGAAGGCTGCTGCACCGCGTCTTCCAAGGCGCCCATCGCCATATCGACCTGGGTGAGACTATCGAGTTGCGCAAGCCGGATGGAATCAATTTCAATTTCCGCTGCCGCCCAATCCCTGCCCGAAGCAACCCCGCCAGCCCTTTGATTTAAAATAGCGTTCTGCTGGCGCGCGACAGCCTCACCCAGAGCTTTGGATGTTTTTAATTGTGCCTGGGCACTGCGCCAGCTGGCGCCGGCGCGATCCAACTGGGCGCTGACCTGGGATTGGAGCTGGAGAAATTTTGCGGTTGCCAGCGCGCGCCTGGCTTTCGCCTCGGCAATAGGCCCCTGATTTTGATTGAACACAGGCAATTCCAGAGTGAATCCAAGCGTCCATTTATTATCCCCCTGATCGTATTGATATCCGGGGTTGAAATGCACATCCGGATATTGCTTGGCGATTTCCAGCTGCAGGGCAACCTCGGTCGCCGCATAGTCCGCCAGGGCGGCGAGGATATCTGAACGCCCCAACAGGGCGGCCCGGCGCGCGGCAATGGAATCGATCTGGGGGGAGTCATTCAGAATTCTATCGGTTGGCAGCGGGATGGACTCCAGTGCGGCGGGCGTCACGCCCAGCGCTTGTGCCAGGCGGGAACGCGCCTCGGCCAACTTGATTTCCGCGCTGGAAAAATCCAGCTCCACTTTGCCCAGCGCAATTTCTGCCGCGGTGAGTTCCGGGCGCGCTGTCTCACCCGCTGCGAAGCTCCCCTGCAGGAGCCGCACCATTTCGCGCTGGGCCGCCCGCTGGTGGCTCAACAATGGCAATCGGGCCTGCTCGGCCACCCACTCCGTAAGAGCCGTGCGAACGCCGCTGCGAATCTGCCAGGCTGCAGAGATATAATTCCAGCGGGCCGCTTCAGCGTTTCGCCTAGCTTCCGTGATGCGCTTGGCGCGCTTGCCGGCAGTTTCGATGGGCAGGTCAAACGTCAGCCCCGGCGCCCAGGGGGTGGGCGTTAATGTCGTGGTGTCATATTGCGGCGAGGCCGCAAGGGTTGGATTGGGATGCCCCTGGGACGTCTTCACCCCCGCTTGAGCCAATTGCCATTGGGCACGGGCGACGGCGAGGTCTGGATGAAAATAAAATGCCGCCAGAGCGAGCGAATCCAAGTCCCATTTCTCCAGCGGCCAATGATCCGGTTTGAAGATGGAATTGCTTTCAATAAAAACTTTCAGGCCCGGCTCGTCCAACCGGCGCAGGTCGAGTTGCGCAGCGGACTTCTCTGGCGCCAGCGGCCGCGCGTGATAATGCGCGCACCCGGACAGCAAGCAGAGCGCTAAAAAAAGGAGTGCGTATTTTATAGAATGCCTCCTGCGCAGGGCAGCCGCACGCGGACACGGGTGGTATTTTCTGCCGAGGTGATGCGGATGTCCCTCGTGCTTTTTGCCAGATCGATCACCACCACTTTCGATCCATGCGAGACATAAAGCCGCTGCGCCGCCGAATCCACCGAGAGATAATCCCATTCCCCGTCACCGCCCACGGGGATGGTTTGGAGGAGATGATAATTCACGCCTGCGGACAGGACGGACTGAGCGGCGACGAAAGTGACAACCACTGCCAGGAGTGAAAAAGGTTTCATAACAAAATCATTAAATGCCCAACCCGAGGGGCAAGGCAATAGAAACAGCATGACACTTTTGTCATCTGGCCGGGGCGGCCCGGAGATTTAATTGCGGAACAGAGCCGCCGCCCGCTGGATTTCAGCCTTGGCCTCGGCAAATTCCCGCTCGAAGACGTCGTTTTTTTTGAAGTCGCGAGCAATGGCCTGGGCCAAGACGCGGCCGGCATAAATATCCGTCGGATAATGGCGCGCAATCTGGACGCGGTGCCATCCCATGAGACGGGCGTGAGCCAGGATGGCGTCGCTCTTATCGGGCATCATGTCCGCGAGAACCAGCGCGAGGGCCATGGATTCCGTGGAATGGCCGCTGGGATAGCCGAAAGATTTCTCCAGCTTGCCGTTGGCGAGATTGGTGTCCACCGTAAAGGGGCGAGAGCGATGGAAGTCCTGTTTGCCGAGGTCCGTCACGGTGTCCGCGTCCAGCTGAACCTTTTCAAAAAACGCCGCGGTTTTGGGCAGGTTGGTGGCGGTGAAAAACGGGCCGACGGCGCTAGTGAAATTGAATACCGAAAAATCCTTCTCTGAATAGGCAGCGTTTTTATCCAGATCACTGGCCGCGTGATAAACGGCTCGAACCGTCTCCAGATCGGCGGCTTGCTCTGCGGATCCCGCCAGCGGCGGCGGCGCCAGCACCGTCGCAGCCCTGGGCTGACCCGCGTCGAGAAAGTGGAGAGCGGTTTCCTTGGCGGAAACAATCGGACTCGCGGCTGCCACGAGCGTGGCGATGGCGGCGATACGAAAAAACTGGACGGATATTATAGGGGATTTCATTGGATCTATTATAAAAGGGTTAAGGAACGATTTTTCCACTGCAATCCCAGTTGATGTCCGGGTTGCCCGGATCTTTGCCGGGGACGATCTCCGGGTTCTTCACGCCGTCGGCGACCACATAGTCATACTTAAAAAAAGCCGCGTGACCGTCGCTAAAGGTGATATTCCCGCCCAGATTGTGGCGCGCAGAAAAACGCGTGGTGTAATTGTGGGGGGTAGCCAGAACGTCCTGATTGTCCGTTGCCCCTTGATAAGGGCGTTCCTGAGAACGGTTGCGGACATCCGAAAAGAGCGCAAAGGCGGAAGGATGGGTAATTTTGCTCGTTTTAAGGATGGCGTTGATGTTGTTGATTTGTTCATTAGCCAATGCTTTGGAATTCATGCCATAGCCAAACAAAGGGCGGCCGCCCGGAATCATGTTTTTATGATTGGGCGGCTGGGCCACCTGATCTACGGGGTCGACGCCCTGGCTGCTTGAAGTCGGACACGAGAATATGGATTTTACGTCCCGGAACAGGGCGATATTGGCTGCCGTCGACGCCCAAGCATACATGGGTTTACTGGCAACATACGAAGGCAGGGCATTGAACCAGACATCTTCCCCTTGGCTGAGATTATGATAGCCATTGATGGCGAGCCAGGAGGGATTGTCTTGATCCGCTGTGGACGACACCTGATAGCGCGGGTAGGGAAAGGTTTGATTGTTGTCGTCCACATACATGGATTGCGCGAGCCCCCATTGCTTGGTGTTGCCCAGGCAAACCGCCTGCTGCGCCTTGGCTTTGGCTTTGGACAGGGCTGGCAGCAGCATTGCCGCAAGAATGGCGATAATGGCAATCACCACCAATAGTTCAATGAGCGTAAAGCCGCTGACCGGCCGGCCAATTTTACTTGTTTGAGTTGTTCTTTCCACGCCCCCAGTTTCTCAACACAGCGTTACGAATAAATGTCTTTAAGGTTACGGAATGGTGACGCTTTACCGAAGGGGGGGGGTTGTCACTTGATTGTCACGTTCCGGACATTTGTTCGTAACTTAAAAAGAGATAATTAACCTCAGGAGAAGTTATCAGCTTCTGTCTCATTTAGAAAAACCAAAAACACATATGAAAATAAAACACCTCGCCTGCGCAGCGTTGTTCCTCATCGCTTCGCTCTTTGGAGCAAAAGCCGCCACCCTCACTGCCTGGAACTTTGACGCTCTGGCAACCGGCGCCAACAGCAGCCCCTCGCCTTCCTCAGGATTCGGCACGGGCGCTGCGGTTGGCTTGAGCGGGGCCACAATTGAGTCTCTGGCAGGCAGTTCTTCCGGATCGGCTAATAGTTGGCAGGTCAGCGGAGGCGGGTCGACAAGTGCCGCGCTGGGTGCGCAGGGCGTCCAGTTTGCCGCCAGCACGCTCGGATATTATAAAATCCAAGTTTCCTTCGATGTCTATGCCACCACGAATGCAGAGGCGAATCTTCAGGTTCAATACACCACGGACGGGGTGATTTGGAACAATGCCTCCATCGCCTCCGTGGGGACTTTGGGCGTGATCGCGAGCAACAGCGCCACCAACAGCACGGTGATGGGCTCCTATGTGGTCCTGACCAACAATGGAACCACGGGCTGGAACAATCAGATTTCCGTCAACCTGAGCGGCATTTCCGGGGTGGACAACAATGCCAAGTTTGCCGTCCGTTTGGTGAATGCTTCTAAGGGATCCAACTGTGTGAACGTGGCAGGCGCTCCCTATGCGGACAATTCCGGCAGCTGGACTTTTGACAACGTTGTGGTTCAGGGTGTTTCCATCGACACCATCACGGCGTGGACGTTTGAAACTTCTACGGCCTCAACTAATTTTGCCCACCCGGTTCCTGAATTTGGTTCCGGCACTGCCAACTGCATTGGTTTTAACACCAGTTATACTTTTTCCGATGGCAAGAAAAACAGCACCAACGCCCCTGACGTTCTCGCCAACGGCATCCCCTACAGCTCGACGGGCGCTTCCGGCCAAAATGTCTGGCGGGCACGCGGCGCGGGTGCGGGCAACGGGTGGAATACGCAGGCGGAAATCGGCACCCAGGGCGCTGAATTTGTGGTCAGCACCGTGAACTACAGCGATGTGGTGATCTCGTTCGACCTGTTTTCGACCAGCCAAGGTGAGGCGAAAATGTGCGTGCTCTACACCACAAACAACTGGGTGACGACCAACACGGCTAATAGCCTGTTTTATCCGGCAAACCCCACCTTTATTTTCACGAACCCGGCGTCGGGCCCGAATCACAGCGACGACACGGTGGTGGGCACCTATTTTTATCAGAACGTGGGTCAAAACTTTTACAACAACTTGATTGTGGACTTCACCGGCGTTCCCGGGGTAGCCGGCAATGCCAACTTCGCCTTTCGCATCGTCAATGCTGCTAAAAACGGGGACTGCGTGGCTTACAATGGCGGCTCCTATAATAATTCTTCCGGCAACTGGCGCTACGATAACGTGACCATCGGGGGCACCTTCAGCGGCTCGGTTTCGCCGACGATTGTCTACGATCCCAATGCCACCGTGGACAGACCTTTCACCAATACGTTCACTGACGATGCGGGCTGGAGATCCAGCATCAGTTCCATTTATGTAAATGGCTCTCTTTTGACGAACACCGCTTATGTCAAAACCAATGCCGGCCAGATTGTCTTTAATCCCACCAACTCGATACTGCTTCAATCCAGCGGCGTGAAATCCATCGTCCTCTACGCCACAAATTATTCAAATGCCAAAGTCACACAGCCGATCACTGCCGGCGTGGCCACCGCACTGGCGATTACGACGCAGCCGGCGGCACCCTCGGCCAGCGGCGGCACCTTGACGGTGAATCCGGTTTTGGCCATCACGGATAAGTATGGCAACGGCACCACCAATCCCTATGCCAACGTGACCGTCAGCGCGAGCGTCAGTAATTCTGTCGCCTGGAAATTGGGGGGCTCCACTAACCAGACCTTCATCAACGGCGTGGCCACGTTTACCAACCTGACCGCCACCGCCACCGCCGCCGTCGCCAAAGCGGCCATCACATTTACAGTGACCGGCTATGCCCCTCTTTCGGTCACCAACTCGACTAACTTCAGCATCAGCGCGCCGCAGCCGACATTTACCCGCGGCAATCTGGCGGTTGTTCAAATCGATACGGTGGCGAACAACACTACTTTTAGCATCATCGAAATCAAACCTTCGGCGGAGAAGCAGACAGCGCCCGTGGCCGTCACCCCCATCAGCGCCACAGGCACCAATGCGCTGCGGCTCAGCTCCACCGGCAGCGCCGGTCGGCTGACCTTGAGCGACGATGGAACCCTGATCTCCTTTGTCGGCTTTAAGGATGATAGCTCAGCCACGCCGGATGAAACCTTTGTCCTCAACCGGGCGGTGGGGACATTCAATTTCACCAACCTTTTTAACCAGCCATTCAGCTACGTCTCCTCCTCGCTGGGTGGCAGCCAGGGGCGCGCCTGTGCCAGCGTGGACAACGTCAACTGGATCGCGGATGACAAGGCCGGGCTCTATTACGGGGACTCCAATAACGTGCCCACCCAGCCGAACCTGAATGCCAATAATAATATCGTGGTCAGGACATTCGGGGGCGTTCCATATGTCGCCACTCAAAAGACCGTCGGCGGCTCGCCGATTCCGGTGGTTTATTCCCTGGACCCCGCTGACCCGACCATCACCGTCGGAAACAATCTATCGACGGATCCGTTGGCGGTGGATTTCTATATGATATCCACAAACATCCTGTACGTCCTGGATCAAATTAGCTCCACCAGCGGCCTCATCAACAAATATTCATGGGTGGCGGGCAACTGGGTTACCAACGGCACCTTCGCCATGGGGAACGGCGCCGACAGCCTTTTCGCCTGCACGAATGGCAACGGCAGCATCTATCTCTATTACACAACGGGCGGCGGCGGTACGGCCGGCAACAGTGTGATTCGCTTAACCGACGCTGCCGGCTACAACGCTGCCATGAACATTAGTTCCAGCAACGTGATCTATACCGCCTCGGCGACCACCTCGATCAAAGGCCTCACCTTTGTGCCGCAGCAAACGCCCTATGCCACCGAGCTGAATCCCCCGCCGATTCTCAGCACTCAAACGGTCGCAACGGTCAGCGGAGTGTTTAACATCACCAACACCCCGGATGATGCGGTCTGGCGCGCTTCCATCACCGGCATCACGGTGAACGGAACCAACTTGCCGGCGGCTGCCTACGGCACCAATCAATCCGGTAAAATCACCTTTGATTCGTCACAGTCCTCGCTCTTGCAAAGTTCGGGCGCTAAAATCATTGTTATTAGCGCGACCGGTTATAGCACCAACACCGTCATCCAGACGCTCGCAGCCGGTTCGGCGGTGAAGCTGGTGGTGACGACGCAACCCGCAGCCCCGGCGGGCAACGGGGGCGCTCTTGGCACCCAGCCCGTGGTGGCTATCCAAGATCAATATGGCAATACCACCACCAACACGGCCGGCATCGTGGCCACCGTTGGCAATGGAGTCTGGACCATTGGCGGTAACACAAACAAGGCCGCTGTTTCCGGTACGACCACCTTCACCAATCTGACGGCGACCAGTGCCAGCGGCGTTTCGGGTGCCACTATCACCTTCACTTTCGCCGGACTCACAACCAATTCATCCGGATTCAACATCCCCGCGCCCATTCAGTCCAATTTGGGCGGTATCACGCTGACCGGGGGCAAGCTGAAATTCACATTCACCAACGCCACCGGGTTGAGCTTCTCAGTGTTAGCTACAAATAACATAGTGGCGCCCAAAGCCACCTGGCCGGTGGTGGGCACGGCGGTGGAAAGCCCGGCAGGCTCCGGCAGCTACCAATACACGAACTCAACGCCGGCGACGAACGCCCAGTTGTTCTATCTCCTGCGCCAGCCGTAAGCCGGCCGCTGAACCTGTCACTTAATTCGCCACGGGCGGGTTTCTCACGAAACCCGCCCGCTTTGTTTTCCCACGGACACATTCTATCCCGTCTGTGAAATCACTGGTTACCTGTGGCGCTATTTTGACAATTCTTCAGCGCTGCGATGCCCCCGCCCGGGAGGGTGGAACGAACGGGAATAAGACACCCGCCTTGCGACGCGTTTTCCGGCGCCTGACGCTGCGCTCGGCGCCGGGGACGCCGCAGCGCGGCGATCCCTACCTGGGGCGTTGGGACGGCCAAGACTGTTGAAGTGCGGCGCGGTGTGGCGCGGCGCAACATTTTTATTCGGGAACGGGTACAAAATGGGATCCCGCCATCCAAGCAGGTAGAGGGCATCGCGCTGCGATGCCCCCGCCCGGGAGGGCGGAACGAACGGAAAAAAGACGCTCTCCTTGCGACGCGCTTTCCGTCGCCTGACGCTGCGCTCGGCGCTGGGGGACGCCGCAGCGCGGCGATCCCTACCGGTCAAAAACCGGCGCGGAAGGAACGTGTGGGGCGTTCGTTCTGACCGCCTTCCTGACGTCTGCTGAAAGCGGGCGAGGTCCGCGGCGCGCTGACCCTATCACGCGGGCGCTTACTCCTATTGGGGCGTTCGGATTCAAGCGCCGGCGTTTACTTCAAAAGCTCTTCCGCAATCTGTACCGCGTTGAGGGCGGCGCCCTTGAGCAGCTGGTCGCCGCTCACCCAGAAGCAGAGGCCATTGTCCAAGGCGCAGTCCATGCGGAGGCGTCCGACTTCGCAGTTGTCGCGTTCGGAAGTGAAGAGGGGCATCGGATATTTTTGACCCGCCGGATCGTCCACCACGTCTAAGCCGGGGGCCAGTTTCAAAACCTCACGCGCGGCGGCCACCGTCACGGGCCTCTCGAATTCGGCGCTGACGGCGATGGAATGCGACCGGTAGACCGGCACGCGCACGCAGGTGACGCTGGCGCGGAACGCCGGGTGATGCATGATTTTGCGGCCTTCGTTTTCCATCTTCATCTCTTCCTTGGTATAGCCGCTGGGCAGGAATGAGTCCACCTGAGGCAGCACGTTGAAGGCAATCTGGTGCGGGTACACCTCCCGGGTGACCGGCTGCTTGGCGACGATCTGCTCCACCTGCCGTTCCAGCTCCGCCAGCGCTTTGGCGCCGGTGCCGCTCACCGCCTGATAGCTGGAGGCGAAAATGCGGCGCACACCGAACGCCCGATGGAGCGGGTACAAGGCCATAAGCGTGATGGCGGTGGTGCAATTAGGGTTGGCAAGGATGCCCTTGTGCCCCTTCACGTCTTCAGGGTTGATCTCCGGCACCACCAGCGGCACATCGGGGTCCTGGCGGAACACGCTGGAATTGTCCACCACCACGCAGCCGGCCTTGACGGCGTGGGGCGCAAATTCTTTGGAGATGCTGCCGCCCGCGCTGAAGAGGGCGATGTCGATGCCGGCGAAGGAATCCTTGGTCAGTTCCTGCACCGGGATGTCCCGGCCTTGGAACTTCAGCTTCTGACCGACCGACCGGGCTGAGGCGAGCAGCGTGAGGCGGCCCACGGGAAAATGTCTCTTTTCCAGCGTCTTGATCATTTCAATGCCGACAGCGCCCGTCGCGCCGACCACGGCCACATGAGGATTACGATTCATACGAATGGCAATTTTATCAAAAAACACCCCCTCGTCAATTTCACTCTTGAAACCGCATTAAAACGGGACCTGAAAGAGCGCGGCCCCGGGATTCTCCACCAGATTTTTGAAAATCACGTGCAGCGGCGCGGAAGGAGTAAAATTCCCGCCCCGGGACTGGTGCGGCAAGCCGCTCCTGGGCGGGGCCGGCTAGGCGACTTCCTGCGGGCCCTTGCCGCCATTCAACAGGAACAAAACCGCCATGCGCACAGCCAGGCCGTTGGTCACCTGCTCCAGAATCAGCGAGCGCGGGCAGTCGGCGATCTCGCTGTCGATCTCCACGCCGCGATTCACCGGGCCAGGGTGCATGATGAGCGCATCCGGTCTGGTTTTGGCCAGGCGCGCCTGATTGAGGCCGAACAGGCTGGTGTATTCGCCGATGCCCGGAAACATGGTCTTGCGCTGGCGCTCGTGCTGGATACGCAGGAGATGGATGATGTCCGCCTCCCGAATGGCCTCCTCCACGTTGTGCGTCACGCGGCAGCCCATCTGCTCAAATGTTTTGGGCACGAGCGTGGACGGACCGCAGAGCGTCACGCGCGCGCCCAGTTTCGTCAGCGCCCAGATGTTGGAGCGCGCCACGCGGCTGTAGAGGATGTCGCCCAGGATGGTGACATTGAGCCCGGCGATGTTTGTTTTGTGCTCCCGGATGGTAAAGGCGTCCAGCAGGGCCTGGGTGGGATGCTCATGCGCGCCGTCCCCGGCATTGATGATGCTGGCGTTGACGACGCGCGACAGGAAGTGGGGTGCGCCGGAGGCGCTATGGCGGATGACGATGAAATCGGCGTTGAGGGCCTCCAGGTTGCGCGCCGTGTCCTTGAGCGTCTCGCCTTTTTTGAACGATGAAGCATCGGCGGAGAAGTTCACGATGTCGGCGGTCAGCCGCTGTGCGGCCAGCTCGAAGCTGATGCGCGTGCGGGTGGAGGGCTCGATGAAGAGGTTCACGACGGTCTTGCCGCGCAAGGCCGGGACTTTTTTAATTGCCCGTTCGCCGACCGCCTTGAACGCCTTGGCCGTGTCCAGCACGGTCAGGATTTCCTCCGCAGTGAGGGATTCGATATCGAGCAGATGTTTGCGGTTCCAGCTCATATTATTTTTCCAGTACAACCGCATCCTCCTGACCCGGGACATCCAGGCGCACGCGCACCTTCTCTGTCAGGGTGGTGGGCACGTTTTTGCCGACGAAATCCGCTCGGATCGGTAGCTCGCGGTGTCCGCGGTCGATCAGCACAGCCAGTTGGATTTGTTTGGGCCGGCCAAAGTCATTGAGCGCGTCCATCGCCGCGCGCGTGGTGCGCCCGGTGAATAGGACGTCATCCACCAGCACGACCGTCCGCCCGGTCACATCGAACGGCATCAGCGTGGGATGGATGGTCGGGGCGGCGCGCCGGTCCAGATCATCCCGGTGCATGGAGACATCCAAGGTGCCGACAGGGACGGTCAGTTTCCAGAGGTCCGAGAGGAGGCTGCCCAGACGGAACGCGAGCTGGTCGCCCACCAGCGGGATGCCCACCAGCACCACCTCCGCGCCGGCCTCATTGCGTTCGGCGATTTCGTGCGCGATCCGCGTGAGGGCGCGTTGCAGGGCAGCAGCGTTGAGGAGAATAGCGGATTCAGGCATGAGGAAGGGGGGTGAAAAACAAATCCGCCGGACCGGCCGAGTGGCCGTGGGCGGTTTTCATCAGGCATTTGACATTCATGGCGTCCTTCGCCGCCTCGCAGGGCCGCGTTAAAGGAACAAAACAGAACAAAAACCGGCTCAATTCGAAGCGGTCGCCTGACGGTTTTTGCGCCAGGTGGATCGGTGCTTGATGATCCAATCCGTCAAGGCCTGCTCAAAGCCGATGTCGCGTCCGGCCTTCTCCGACTCGATCCACTTGTGCCGCAAAATCTCCTCCCGCTCGGCCTGAAACTCCCGGTACAGCGAGGAGTTCTTCAGCAAGTCGTTCGGCGATGAATCTTTGGCAGCGTTCGACATAAATCAATGACGTACCCACACTAAATCTTTGGCTGCATTGCCGCAACTGAAATCGGGGCGCTGAAATTGGAATCCAGCGGGACCCGTTTTTTCTGCGCGCCCGGGGGCGGTTGAGGACTCGGCGCGCGCGTGAAATCACTTTGCGGGATTGGAAAACCCATCCTGCAATTTCTTTGCCATGTGAAGAAACGCCTGGCTGGCCGGATGGGTCGGGGTCGAAACCACAATGGGCAGCCCCCGGTCGCCGCCCTCCCGGATTTCGGTGAAGAGGGGGACTTCGCCAAGAAACGGGGCGTCCTGCCGCGCCGCTTCCTCCCGGGCGCCGCCGTGACCAAAGATCGCCAGGCGTTCGCCGTTGGGCGCGGTGAAATAGCTCATGTTTTCCACGATGCCCAGGATGGGCACGTTCACCTTCCGGAACATGGCGATCCCCTTGCGGACGACCCCTAGAGAAGCCTCCTGGGGGGTGCTGATAATGACGCCGCCGTCCAGCGGCACGGTCTGGCAGAGCGACAGTTGCGCGTCGCCCGTGCCGGGGGGCAGGTCCACCAGGAGAAAATCCAGATCGCCCCACTCGACCGCCAGAAGGAACTGCTGAATGGTTTTGGTGATCATCGGTCCGCGCCATACCACCGGCTGGTCGTCGGTGACCAGCAGCCCGATGCTCATCACCTTGACGCCGTGATTGGAGGGCGGCACCAAGCGCTCATCCGCATTGACGGTGGGGCGTTCGCGGACCCCCATCATCAGGGGAATGCTCGGCCCATAAATATCGCAGTCGAGGAGCCCCACTTTCGCGCCGCGCTTCTGGAGCGCGCAGGCAAGGTTTACGGCGCAGGTGGACTTGCCCACCCCGCCTTTTCCGCTGGCGATGGCCAGAACGCGCTTCACTCCCGGGATGCCCTTTTGGTTTGCAAACGGGCTGGCGGCGCCCTGTCCGGCGGCGGGCGGCCGCACCTCGACTTGGACCTGATTCACTCCCGGCAGCCCCTTGAGGACGCGCTCGGCGTCCTCTTGGATCTGGCGGGCGGCTTCGGGATGGGGCGAGGTCAGCTGCAGGAGGACGGTCACCGCACCGCTGGCGATGGAAATATCCTTGACCAGCCCAAAGGAAATAATGTCGCGCGAGTACCCCGGATATTTGACCGTGGCCAGGGCGTTCTTGATATCATCGTGTGTCAGCACGCCGGTAGATTAGCAGATGGCTGGCGGCGCGCCAGCGTTTGACAACACCATTGAATCGGAACGATGGAGTTCGCTCAGGGCAGGACCGGGCGGGCGCGGCGGGTCGAACCCTTTTTCATTGAATTGTTTCGGCTCAGAATTCACGCAGGAGTCTTCCGGCGTGTTGCACCGGCGCGGTGAATCCGTTTTCGCGCAGGGCATACCAGAGCAGAGTCGCGTTGATGCCGAAAATCGGAATACCGATCCGGGGCTCCAGTTTTTCCATGACCGCCGTCATGCTCATGTTGGTGCCGCACTGGACCACGGCATCCAGTTTATTTTCTTTGGTGGCGAGCAGTTCGAGCACCGCTTTTTCCTTGGCGGCATCCGGCAGGTGGGCGATGTGCTGGATGTGGGCGCAGGACAATCCGACGCTGGCCGCGACCTCCACCCCCATGTCCTCGAACATGCGGATCGCGGACGTGTTGCCGAGTGTTTCCCAGGGCGTGAGGATGCCGATGCGTTTGACCCGGTAGCAATGGAGTGCGGCCTGGACCGCTTCGTGCCACGACGCCCAGGAGAGCGGGCTGTAAGTCTCTACCTCCGCCATGTTCGCGCGAATCGCGTCCAGCCCCACCAGCATGTGCTCTAGGCTGCAGCCCATGATGAAATACTGCGGGCGGGCGAGCAGGCCGCTGTCCACGGAATTTTTTATCCCGCCGAGAAACTGCCGCTTGAAGGTGTCGAGCCCCGCGGCGTCGTCCACCACCGGCTTGGGCGTGAGCACGGTGCTCGTGTGCAGCCCGATCCCATCGAGCCCGTTCTCCCGGTTTTTTATGAGAATGCTCCACAATTCATGCTCCATGGCGGTGTTGGTGGCCGGGATGAGCAGGCCGATTCGCCGCCGGTAACTGCAGGCATCCGGATGGCCCTTGGAAAGCTCCGCCGCCGAGAATGCGGAGGTGACCTTGCCGTTGTAGATCGGGCCGGGCGGTGCGATGGAAGGCATCGGTGGCGCATTCACATCCGGGATGAAAATGGGGCGGCCTGATAATTTCCCTGTGACGGTTTGTCCGGGTCCGTTTTTCATAGTGGCTGATGTGAGTGGTTCTTGGCGGCGTGCATCTGAACAGGCTGCTGCGGGCCTCAGGGAACCATGGATTGTCCCAAAGCGTGCCGATGAAGTCACCGTGTCAGACCGGTTCAGAGGTGTCAATATTCGGTTTAACCCAAAAAAATGAGCCGCAACGTGTGCCGCGAACGTGTGCCGCGAACTTTAAAGCGGCTCCGAGCTAAACGGATGGGCGCGCGCCAGGCCCCGCCTGCGGCTAGGTCCGGCGGGCAACGGCGCGTTTGGAAAAAAGCGGCGATTTTTTTGGGGATGGATATCATGGGTTTGATGAAAGCCAAAAGACGTTGGTGGCGGGTGCCGGAAGTGACGCGGCGGCGGCGGATCCTTGTTTTGGCGGCGGCGGTGACCGCCGATGTTCTACAGTTTTGCCTCGGTCCGCTCGGTTGGGCGGGCCTGGATCAGGGTGTTGACGTGGTGGCCTTCGTGCTGACGGTCTGGGGCATCGGCTTCCACCCGCTGCTGCTGCCGACGTTCGTCGCCGAATGGATTCCGGCTGTGGACCTGCTGCCCACGTGGACGGCGTGTGTTCTGGCGGTGATCGCCCTGCGTCGCCGGGCGCAGGGTGCGATGGCTTCTGCCCACTTGCCGTCGAAATCCGGCAGCCCGCCATCGGATGTCCCTTCGCCGCCGTGAGCTTGTAGAGCGCCACACGCGCCACACCGCGCGACGGAATACGTTCCGTCAAGCTCGCCAGCCATAAAATAGTTGTTAGGCTGGGTCCATGACGACGCTGCTCATCGCCACGCGCAACGCCCACAAGGTGGGAGAGATCCAAACCATCCTCGGCGCCGGTTTCCACTGCCTCACACTGGACGGATTCCCGGACGCGCCGACGGTCCTTGAAGACGCGGACACCTTCGCCGGCAATGCGACCAAGAAAGCCGTGGAATTGGCCCGGTGGCTGAGCGGCAGCCCGGAATTCAAAGCTCAAAATGCCAAACCGGATTATGTCCTCGCGGATGATTCCGGGCTGGAAGTGGATGTGTTGGGCGGCGCGCCCGGGGTTCATTCCGCGCGCTTCGCCGCTTTGGACAAAAGCGAAAATTCACGGGACGCGGATAACAATTCCAAGCTGCTGCGCCTGCTGCAAGAGGTGCCGGCGGGGCGGCGGACGGCACGATTCCGCTGCGTGCTGGCGCTGGTGTCGTGCGCGGACGGGGCCAGCGCGCGGCTTTTTGACGGAGCGTGCGAGGGGCGGATCCAGTCCGGCGCCAGCGGGCGGGGCGGGTTCGGCTATGACCCGCTGTTTGTGCCGGCAGGGCACGAGCAATCATTCGCCGAGTTGGGCGAGTCAGTGAAAAACCGCTTAAGCCACCGCGCCCGGGCGCTGGAGAAGCTCAAGGATTATTTCAGCAAGCTGGCGAGCTGAAGTTTTTTTCGCAGGCGCCCGTTGTCGGCGCACATGCGGAAACGCCCGTCGGGCAGAGGATTGAGCCAGCATTCGCCTCCGGAACATTCCACCATCAGCGCCCCGGCTGCGATGTCCCATAAGTTGATGGTGCGTTCGACGTACAGGTCGATCCGACCGCTGGCGACGTAGGCCAGCTCCAGCGCGGCCGAGCCCATGACGCGGAGTTTCCGGGTCTGGCGCGCCAGCCGGTTCAAGTGCGGCAGGCTCTTTTCCAGGTTCGCCTTGCTCTTGGAAAAACCCATGGCCACGACGGCATCGCCCGCTTTGTCCCGCGAACTGACACGGACCACGCGCCCGTTCAATCGGGTTTTTCCACCGCGGGTGGCCGTCCACAGCTCATCCAGGAACGGATCGTAAATCACACCCAGCACGGTGAGGTGGGGCGGGCGCTTGGGATTCGGGGTTTGAGAGGGGTCGCGCTGCTGGAGTGCGATGGAAACGCAGGCGTGCGGCAGACCTAGGAAATAATTCACGGTGCCGTCGATCGGATCCACCACCCAGCGGTAGTCGCTATCCGCATTGCCGGCCATCCCTTCCTCGCCGAGCAGGGCGGTCTTGGGAAAGGCGGCGAGAAGAATCTGCTCGATGCGTTTCTGGCAGTGCACGTCCAGTTCGAGCTTGATGTCGTGCGCCTCAGCGGAGGCCACCCGCTTGGGCTTGTTCCAGTTGTCGCGCATGATTTTTCCGGCGGCGTGCGCGGCCTGGACGGCGGTGGCCAGGGCAGTTTTTATGGGGATAGTTTTCATGGCGTAAGATGTGGAGGCACGTTTTCGCACGGTGTGATAGCAGTGTTTTTTCTCTTGGAATTAGTTCAAAGCCTCAAGAGCGGCTTTCACGCTGTCGCGCTTGGCCCGCCACTCGGCGAGGCGCTGCGAATGTTCCTGCAGCACGGCGGCCGGAACCTTCTGGGTGAAGTTCGGGTTGGCCAGTTTTTGTTCGACCTTGGCGATTTCCGCCTCGATTTTTTCGAGCTCGCGCGCGACGCGGATTTTTTCGGCATCCAGCTCCTCCGGACTGCGCAGGCCCTCGAGCGGCAGGTACAGTTCGCCCAGCTCCGTCCGCGCCGTCAGAGTGCCTTTGGCGGGCTGATAATCAGCGGCAACCTCCACGGCCTCGGCATTAAGCAGCACCCGGATGACGGCGATGTCATGCGGCGCCAATTCCCGGGTCGGCTTCAGAACGCAGGAAATTTTTTTGCCGGTCGAGAGATTGGCCTCGCGCCGCAGATTGCGGCCTTGGGTGACGAGTCCATATTTCGCATCGGCAAGCTTCAGGGAGTCGTCGGTGAGCCCATAATGCGCCTTGATTTCCTCATCCAGCGGCATCGGCCACGGCGCGAACAGGATAGTGGTGCCGCCCTGGTTGGCGGGCATGTCGGTGGCGTATCCCATGCCGTGCCATAGTTCCTCGGTGATGAAGGGCACGAAGGGATGGAAGAGGCGCACCGCGTGGGACAGGACAAAATCGATCACCGCGAGCGTGTTGGCCTTGCGCGCCGCATCGTCGCCAAAGAAGACCGCTTTGCTGGCTTCCACATACCAGTCGCAATACTCGCTCCAGAAGAAACGGTAGAGAGCGCCCGTAGCCTCGCTGAACTTGTATTCGTTCAGAGCGAGGGTGACCTCGCGGATGGCCGTGTCCAGCTTCAGCAGGATCCATTGATCGTCGTTGGATAGCAGCGCGGGGTCGATCTCGCCCTGCACTTCGCCGCCCTGCATCTGGCGGAACCGGCAGGCGTTCCAGAGCTTGTTGCAGAAGTTGCGGCCCAGCTCCACGTCCTTCTCGTCGAACAGCACGTCCTGGCCGAGCGGGGCGCTGCGCATAGTGCCGAAGCGGAGGGCGTCGGCGCCGTAGCGCGCGATCAGGTCGAGCGGGTCGGGCGAGTTGCCGAGCGTCTTGGACATCTTGCGGCCCTGCTTGTCGCGGATGATGCCGGTGAAATAAACATTCTGGAACGGCATCGCGTCCGGGAGCGCGAACTTCTTGGGGCCGGCGGACTCCGCCTCGCCCATGAATTCGTAGCCGGCCATGATCATGCGCGCGACCCAGAAGAAAATGATGTCCGGCCCGGTGACCAGGTCGGTGGTCGGATAAAACTTCTTCAACGTCTCGGTCGGCTCCGGCCAGCCCATGGTAGCAAACGGCCACAGCCACGAGCTGAACCAAGTGTCGAGCACGTCGGCGTCCTGGGTCCATCCGCTGCCCGCCGGGGCTTCGAGGCCGCAGTGGATTTCCTCACCCCGATACCACACCGGAATCCGATGGCCCCACCAGAGCTGGCGGCTGATGCACCAGTCCTGAATGTTCGTCAGCCAATGATCGTAAACCTTAGCCCAGCGGTCGGGATGAAATTTCATCCGGCCCTCGGCCACGCAGGCTTTGGATTCCGGCACGGCGGGATACTTCAAAAACCATTGTTCGCTCAGGCGCGGTTCGATGGGCACATCCGCGCGCTGGCTGAACCCGACGTTGTTCTCGTAAGGCTTGGATTCAATCATCACGCCCTGTTCCGTGAGAATTTCCACGGCAACTTTGCGGGCCTTGAAACGATCCAGCCCGGCCAGCGGCCCACCCGCCAAAGCGTTCATCGTGCCGTCGGCGTTGATGACTTCGATGAGCGGCAGCTTGTGGCGCGCGCCGATGTCGAAGTCCGCCTTGTCGTGGGCGGGCGTGACCTTGAGCACGCCGGTGCCGAATTCAAAATCCACATGCTCGTCGCCGATGATGGGGATGAGTTTTTGACCCTGCGGCAATTCAGCGGGCAGCGGCCGCACGATGTGCTTGCCGATAAGATGCGCGTAACGCGGGTCTTTCGGATTCACGGCCACAGCCGTGTCGCCGGGAATCGTCTCGGGGCGCGTGGTGGCGATGGTTAGCCAGGTGTCAGTGAGTTTGATGTCGCCCTCTATGCAGCGGCGGTCTGTGACCGCCGAGTTCGGCGCTGACACAGCGCCGCTACAGTCAGCAACCTGCACTTTGAAGTGATACAGGAAACCCTTCTGCGGTTTCATTTCCACTTCTTCGTCCGACAACGCGGTCTGGGACACTGGGCACCAGTTCACCATCCGTTTGCCGCGATAGATGAGGCCTTTCTTATAAAGCTCGACGAACACCTTCTGGACGCAGCGGGAATAGTCCGGGTCCATCGTGAAGCGTTCGCGCGTCCAATCGCACGAGCAACCGAGCTTCTTGAGCTGGTTGATGATGATGTCGCCGTGCTTTTCTTTCCACACCCAGACGCGCTTGAGAAATTCCTCGCGGCCGAGATCGTGGCGGGATTTTTTCTCCTCCTTCTTGAGCTGCTTTTCCACCATCACCTGCGTGGCGATGCCGGCGTGGTCAGTGCCGGGGAGCCAGAGGACTTCCTTGCCGTCCATGCGCGCCTTGCGGCTGAGGATGTCCTGGATGGCGTTGTTGAGGACGTGGCCCATGTGGAGCATGCCGGTGACGTTCGGCGGCGGGATGACGATGGAGTAGGCCGGCTTGGCGGACGCAGGGTTGGCGGTGAAGCAGCCCTGTTCCAGCCAGAAGGCGTACCATTTGTCCTCAACGGACTGCGGCTCGTAAGCTTTGGAAAGTTCAGACATAAATAGACACGAATTTCACTAATTATCACCAATCAGACAAACAACTTAAATAGACACGAATTTCACTCATGAACACGAATTGAAGGTCACAAGACAACCCGGTTGTAAGTCAGCGAATCTTCGCCGAAGTTCACCAGCAATCCGAGTTTCAGTTTTGAAGCGGCCAGATAATTCAGCGTCTGCTTGACGTGCGAGTCATTCAAACTCTCGATGGCTTTCGCTTCCAAAATAATTTTATCCATCACCACAAAGTCAGCGAAATAGTGGTGCGGCAGGATCACGCCTTTGTAGGCTAACTTGAATTCCGGTTCACGTTTAAAAGGAATTCCCTGCCGTTGGAATTCAATTTCCAGCGCATCTTTGTAAATGACTTCATTGTGGCCTTTGCCCAACTCGCGGTGCACTTCCATACAGCAACCGATGATCTTGAACGCTTCCGCCTTGTATATCAGCTCGCCCATGAATTCGTGAAATTCGTGTCTCGTTTCGTAGTGCTTCGTGTTAATTGGTGTCTCACTTCTTCAACAACGCATACTCCATCGAGTCCACCAGCGCCTGCAGGCTGGCCTCGATGATATTCTCGCTCACGCCCACAGTGCCCCATTCGCGGCGGCCGTCGGTGGATTCAATCAGCACGCGGGTCTTGGCCGCCGTGCCGGCCACGCCGTCGAGAATGCGCACCTTATAATCGGTGAGCGTGATCTTCCTGAGTTTGGGGAAGGACTTGGCCAAGGCGGCGCGCAACGCCGAGTCCAAGGCATTCACCGGGCCGTCGCCCTCCGCGACCTCATCGTGGATTTTTTTGCCAACCCGCACGCGCACCGTGGCTTCGCAGAGGGATTGTTTGGCGTCGCGCCGCATGGAGACGTGGTATTTCTCGACGGTGAACATGAGCTCCGGGTTGTGGTCGAGAATGCCGCGGATGATCAGCGCCATGGAAGCCTCGGCGGCCTCATATTCGTAGCCTTCGTGCTCGCGCTGCTTGATCGAGTCGAGGATCTGGCGAAGTTCCGGAGTGTCGTTGGTGACCTTGAACCCGAGTTCCTGGGCCTTGATAACAATGTTGCTGCGGCCGGAGAGGTCGCTGATCAGGATGTTCCGTTCGTTGCCGACCAGCGAGGGGTCCACGTGCTCGTAGCTGGAGGCCAGCTTCTGGACGGCGTTGACGTGAGCGCCGCCCTTGTGGGCAAACGCGGCGGACCCCACCCAAGGCAGGCGCGAGTTATGGCGCAGGTTCGCAACCTCGTCCACGAACAGGGAGAGCTCTTTGAGCTTCGCGAGCGATTTCGGGGGCACGCAGGTTTTTTTCATCTTGAAGGCCACGCAGGGGATGACGCTGGTCAGATTGCAATTGCCGGTGCGTTCGCCGTAGCCATTGATGGTGCCCTGCACATGCACGGCGCCGGCGTTCAGCGACGCTAGGGCGTTGGCCACGCCCAGGCCGATGTCGTCGTGGGTGTGGATGCCGACCTTGCAGTTCAGCTGGCCGAGGGCGGCCCGGGTGATGGCGGCGATTTCGTCCGGCAAGCAGCCGCCGTTTGTGTCGCACAGCACCACGAGGTCGGCGCCCGCCTTTTCGGCGGCGCGCCAGGTGTCCAGCGCGTACCCGGCATTGAGTTTGTAGCCGTCGAACGCGTGCTCGGCGTCGTAGATGACGAATTTGCCGTGGTCTTTCAGGTGGCGGACGGTGTCGGCGATCATCGCGATATTCTCATCCGGCGTGCAGCGGAGGACCTCCTTCACGTGCAGCAGGGAGGTTTTGCCGTAGATGGTGACGACGGGCGTCTCCGCCTCAAGGAGGAGCCGCACCTGGTCGTCGAGTTCCACGGGGGTATTCTTCTTGCGGGTGGAGCCGAAGGCGGCGAGCCGGGCGTGCCGAAATTTCTTCTTCTTGGCCTGGGCGAAAAACTCGATGTCCTTCGGATTGCTCCCCGGCCAGCCGCCTTCGATGTAATGCACGCCGAAGGCATCGAGTTTGTCGGCGATGCGGAGTTTGTCGGCGACCGAGAAGTTGATGCCTTCGCCCTGGGAACCGTCGCGCAGGGTCGTGTCGTAGATTTCGACTTGGGGTTTCATAATGGACCGTAAAAACGGAGCGGGAACTATCCCTGAAAACGGCGGGGGTGGCAAACCGTAAAACAACCGGAAAAGGGCGGCCCGGATAATTCAGCCAAGACGGGTGTAAGGTTGCCGGGAGCGCCCGGACGGAATATCCTCCCTCCGTCATGCACACCAACCGGCTCGCCCGAGAAAAATCCCCCTACCTGCTGCAGCACGCGCACAATCCCGTGGACTGGTTCGCTTGGAACGAGGAGGCGTTCGCCCGGGCGCGCGCCGAGGACAAGCCCATCTTCCTGAGCATCGGCTATTCCACCTGCCACTGGTGCCACGTGATGGAACGCGAATCGTTCGAGCAAGCGGCGGTGGCGGCGGTCCTGAACGAACAGTTTGTCAGCATCAAGGTGGACCGCGAGGAGCGGCCTGATGTGGACAAAATCTACATGAGCTTCGTGCAGTCCACCACCGGCAGTGGCGGCTGGCCGCTGAGCGTATTCCTCACGCCGGATTTAAAGCCGTTTTTTGGCGGCACCTATTTTCCTCCGAAAGCGCGCCACGACCGACCCGGGTTTGTGGAACTGCTCGAGCACCTCGGCCGGCTCTGGCGGGAACGCCGCGGCGAACTGGTCGACTCCGCCTCGGAAATGCTCGCCCGATTAGAAGCCGGCCTGATGGGAGCGCCGGTCCCCGGGGCCGCCCCAGACGGGGAGACACTGCGGCGCGCCGGGGCCCTGTTCAAGGGGGGCTATGATGCGCGCCATGGCGGATTCGGCGGCGCCCCCAAATTTCCGCAGCCCAGCATCCCCGCCTTCCTGCTCCGCTACGCGAAGCGCTTCGACGATCCCGAGGCTGCGGCGATGGTGCTCCACACCTGCGAGGCGATGGCGGCGGGGGGGATCCACGACCAGCTGGGCGGCGGCTTTGCGCGCTATGCCGTGGATGAGGTCTGGCTCGTGCCGCATTTCGAGAAGATGCTCTATGACAATGCCCAGCTGGCGCAGCTCTATCTCGACGCCTACCTGGTCAGCCAGTCTGGAGCGGACCGGAGTGTGCCCCAGTGCCACGCCGATACCGTGCGCGACATCCTGGATTATGTGTTGCGGGACATGACCCATGCGGGCGGGGGTTTTTTCTCCGCCGAAGACGCGGACAGCGAAGGGCAGGAGGGGAAATTCTATTGCTGGACCCATGCCGAACTTTCCCGGCTGCTCACCGCCGAGGAGTTTAACGTGGCGGCGAAACATTTCGGCATTACGCTGGACGGCAACTTCGTTGACCACAGCCATCCTCAGCCACTGGCCGGACTGAATGTGCTGAGCCTTGAAGACCCGGACGTGCCCGCCCCGGATGTGCCGCTGCTGGCCTCGGCCCGACAGAAAATGGTCTCAGCGCGGGCGGAACGTATCCGGCCGCACCTCGACGATAAGATCCTCGCCTCTTGGAACGGCCTGATGCTGGGCGCTCTGGCTCGCGCCTCCGCCGTGCTGAGCGAGGACCGGTATCGCGCGGCGGCTGAGAAAAATCTCTCCTTTCTGCGAAAAGAACTCTGGGTTGGTGCCGGAAATCCCTCCCCGGCGGGAGGGCGGGAGGGCGGCACCCTGTTCCACCGCTGGCGCGACGGCGAACGGGACTCCGTGCAATTGCTAGAAGCCTATGCCTTCCTGCTTTCCGGCGTGTTGGAACTCTATGAGGCGACCCTGGAACTCGGGCACTTGGATTTTGCCGTCGAACTGGCGGAGGCAATGCTGGCGACCTTTTACGACGCTGAAAACGGGGGCTTCTGGCAGAGCGCCGCCGGCGCGGATGTAATCCTGCGCGTGAAGGACGATTACGACGGTGCGGAACCGTCGGGCAATTCCGTCGCCGTACTGTCGCTCTTAAAACTGGGCGCCCTCACTGGGCGGGCGGAATTCAAGGCGGCCGCCGAGAAGACGCTGGAGCTCTTTGCAGACCGGCTTCACCGGTTCCCCCAGGCGCTGCCATTTTTATTGCAGGCGGTGGATTTCCAGCTGGAAGAGCCGCGCCGGGTCGTCCTGGCTGGGACAGCGGGCGAGTCGGCCGGACTGCTGCGCGCCGCGCATGCGGTGTATCAGCCAAATAAGATCGTGCTGGGCACAGCGGGCGCAGTGGATGGGTTTGCCCGGACCTTGACGGCGCCGGAGGGGGCGACCGCCTACCTGTGCGCCGGCACTGTCTGCCGGCCTCCGACGCGTTCGGCGGCAGAGCTGAAAGCCATGCTGAGCGAGCCCTGAACCCTGCTGCCCCTCTGAATCCGGGATCGGGCGGCCAGAGGCCGCCCTCGATGGCAGGCAGAAATGCCTGCCATCACATTATCAGACAGGCTCTGAGCCGGATCAAAATGGAGTGGAGTTGTAACGCCGGCCGAATTCAACACAACACCGATCACTGTGCGAACTCCTTAGGAACTCAATTCTGCGGCATTGCAGCAGGATTTCCTCGCGGTGGGGTGATCCATTGGAGGGAGCATACGAATAGCGTCGGGTTCGTTTTATGAGCGGGTTTCCTTCAAAGACGCTATGACCTCGGCTCAGGTCTTACCCCTTGGCGTCCTTGGCACCTTGGCGGTTTATTCGGACTGCAGGGTTCCGGCTGAGCCCTCCCGCACGGGTCTACGTACTGGAGGCGGATTAGGACCGGGCCCGCCGGTTGTTTTACATCGAGGGCTAAGACGAGCTTTGAGGCTGCGGTGAGGATGGAGCGCCGGAGGGTAAACCATTTCGCCAATCGTTCCCGCCAAAAACCGTTCAAAAAACCGTTCAAATCCGTTGACGAAATCGGCGGGGTTCCGCTACTCTTTACGGCTCTCTCAACGAGAACTATTGTGAATATTACTGTCGAAAATCTGGCGCCCTGCAGAAAATTGCTGCGGGTGGAATTGGACGCGAAGGTCGTGGACGAAACCTTTGACACCATCACGAGGGACTATCAAAAACAGGCGTCTCTGCCCGGGTTCCGTCCCGGCAAGGCGCCGCGCGACCTGGTGGCCAAGAAATATGAGGCCGAAATCCAGGGCGAAGCCAAGCGCAAGCTGATTGGAGATGCCTATCGACAGGCGCTCGAGGAGAAGAAGATCAACGCCATCAGCTATCCCGACATCGAGGAGATTCAGTTCGGGCGGGGACAGAGCCTGCAGTTTGCCGCCACGATTGAGACCGCGCCGGATTTTCCGCTGCCGGAATACAAGGGGCTGGCGGTGAAACGCGAAATCAAGTCCGTGACGGGAGAGGATGTTGAGCGTGCGCTGAAACTGCTGGCGCAGCAGCATGCTCAATTCGAGACTGTGGCGCGTCCGCTGCAGCTGGGCGATGTCGCGGTGGTGAATTACACCAGCACATCCGAGGGCAAGCCGCTCACCGAGATGGCGCCGTCGGCCAAGGGTTTGACGGAGCAGAAAAACTTCTGGGTGGACATCACCCCCAACGCCTTCATCACCGGCTTCGCCGAACAGCTGGTAGGCGCGGGCGCCAGCGAGCGGCGCACGGTTCACGTGGATTTCCCTGCCGACTTCGTGACCAAGGAGCTGGCCGGAAAAAAGGCCATCTACGCCGTGGAGATTCTCGAGGTGAAGGCGAAAGTGTTGCCGCCGGTGGACGACGCGCTGGCCCGGAATTTCGGGGCGGAAAACCTGGAAAAACTCCGGGCGGGCGTGCAGCTGGACCTTGAAAACGAGCTGAAATATGCGCAAACCAAGTCGGTGCGCGGCCAGATCCTGAGCGCCTTGCTGGCCCAGGCCAGCTTCGACCTGCCGGAATCCGCCGTCGCCCAGGAGACCAAGAACGTCGTCTATAACATCGTTCAGGAAAACACCAAGCGCGGCGTGGGTCGCGACCTGATCGAGAAGGAAAAGGACCAGATTTACAATGCCGCTGCCACCAGTGCCAAGGAACGCGTGAAGATTGCGTTTTTGATCCGGCGCATCGCGGAAAAAGAGAGCGTCCAAGTTTCGCAGGAGGAGGTGCTGCAGCGCGTCCAAGCCATGGCGGCAGCGTATCAAATCCCCGTGGACAAGTTCATCAAGGACTTGCAGAAGCGCAATGGCATCAATGAGCTGTACGACCAGATTGCGCACGAGAAGGTGCTGGTGTTCCTCGAAAACAACGCGGTGATTACGGATGTGCCGGCGGCGGAAGCAAAGCCGGCCTGACCTCGCGGTTACCTAGGACCTGGCTAGAGCGTCTGGATTGGGACGCGAAGTGCAGGGGCGGCGGCGTTCACCGCCGGTCACTGTGTTTTCACGGACTATCATGAAAAAATTAGGCGTTCTTTTGTGTCTGTCGGCCGCCGCCCTGGGGGCGGGCGCTCAGACAAACGGAGTTCCGGCGGCGCGCGAGATGTCCTTGCCGGACTGCATCCAGCAAGCGCTGGCGCACAATCTCGACGTGCAGATTCAGCGGGTCAATCCCCAGATCTCGCTCTTCAATCTGGACAGCGCCTACGCCGGCTACGATCCGGTCTTCAACTTCTCCGGGCTGCACCGGTACAACAACACCGGCGCGGAATTCCAAAGCGGTCAGCGCATTGCCGGTTCGCAATACAATTCGGACACTTACAGCTCCGGCTTCAGCGGGGGGACGCCGTGGGGCATGACCTACGATTTAAGGGGCAGCGCCTCCAGCACTGCCGGCAACAATCCCTGGACCAACGGCACGTTCCTGCCCATCCAGAATTCCTCCGGTCAGGCGGGGCTGGGCCTCACCCAGCCGCTGCTGAAAAACTTCTGGATCGACGGGACGCGGCTCACCATCCGCCTCAATAAAAACCGCCTCCAGTATTCCGAGCAGGGCGTGCGCGGACAGATCATCAGCAGCATCACGGCCGTGGAAAATGCGTATTACGAGCTGATCTTCGCGCAGGACAATGTGAAGGTGCAGCAGGAGGCGCTGGACCTGGCGCAGACGCAGCTGGATCAGGACCGCCAGCGCGTTCAGATCGGCAGCCTTGCCCCTCTGGATGTGCAGCAGGATGAGGCGCAGGTCGCCAAAAACCAAGCGACGTTGATTTCCGCCCTGAGCGCCCTGGGCACGGCGGATCGGGTCTTGAAGAATCTGATCACCGACGAGTATTCAAAATGGTATGCGGCCGACATCCGGCCCTCGACAGCGCTGCAGGCGCCGCTCCAATTGTTCGACCTGCAGGACAGCTGGAACCAGGGGATGACCCAGCGCCCGGATCTGTTGCAGGCGCGGCTGAATGTGGAACTGCAGGGCATCCAGCTAAAATATTTAAAAAACCAGGTGTTCCCGGCCTTGGATTTGATCGGGTCCTACGGGTTCAACGGCGCGGGCGGACAGTTTGGCGACACTTTCAACCAGATGAATGAGGCCAACCGTGCGTTCTACACCTATGGCGCCCAGCTTTCCATGCCCCTGAGCAACGTTGGTCCCCGCAATCAGCTCAAGGCGGGAAAGGGCTCCTTGAAGCAACTCTTGCTCCAGTTGAAGCAGCTTGAGCAAAGTATAATGGTGGAGATTGACAACGCCGTGGGGGTGGCCCGCTCGGATTACGAGGGCGTACAGGCCACCCGGCAGGCGCGCGTCTATGCCGAGGCGGCACTGGATGCCGAGCAGAAAAAATATACTGTCGGCAAAAGCACCACCTTTACCGTCCTCCAGCTCCAGAACAACCTCACCGCCGCACGCCTGCAGGAAATTCGCGCGCTGGTCGATTACAACAAGGCCCTCGCTGCCCTCGCCGCCGCGGAGGGAAGCACGCTCGAACGCAACAGCATCCAGCTCGAGACCCGCTAGCGCCGCCTCACCAGAATTGCCAGGCGCCGCGCCACACGATCCATCCGCCCAGTAGGAAATTCGTGAGGGCGTGCGCCGTCATCGCATCCCCCAGCCGGTTTTTGCGCAGCACCAGCCATTGATACGCCATCCCGCATAAAATCCCCGCCAGCCATTCGTTATGCGAAAAACCGAAGGCCAGCACCGTCCCTAAAAACGGCCACGGTAAAAACTGGTTTAACGGCACGGAAATAAAATTCGGCCGGGCAATGGCGCGGTACAAAAACGAGCGGTAAAACACCTCCTCCAGAGGCGGCACCACAAAGGTGGAACCCAGGATCCGGGTGAGGACGAATAGCCAGGCCAGCGAGGAGTTCTCTCCGAATTGGTGGAAGGGGTTCCAGACGGCCGGGGCAGAGTCCGGGGCCGGGGCGGCGCCCAACTTGACCCAGAGCGACGCCTGCATGGTCCATTCACCGCTGATGCCGACCCACAGCGCGAAGACACCGACGCCCACCGCGACCGCTTCCCAGCTGAACGCCCAGCGCATTTCGGGTACAAAGGGGCGCATCTCCCACACCAGCCAGGCTCCGACGATTGTTTTGGCGAGGTAAAACCAATAGACCGAGGCCGCGCCGCATTTTCCTTGGCAGACGGTCAACGCCAGAAAAACCACAAAGGGTGCAACCCGGGGCGCCGCCGGATGGTCCCGGCAGTAGGCCGCGAGGCGGGAGGAGCCAGCCAGTTTTTGCCCAGAAATTTGCATAGGTTACAGGGGACGGAAATCACTCCTACATCCCGAGCCGGAGCGAACGATCCTTATTGCCAACCGTCACAGAGTCGCGCGTGATCGCCGTCACGCGCCAGCCTTTGATCAGGGAACCGATGTAGACCGTCTTGCCGCTGACAATCGCCCACGGCTGCACTGAATCAAAGACGATCCCCTGCAGTCGCAAGGAATCAGCCAGGGCCAGCGGCTCCGGAGCGGGCGCGGCAATTTCCAACGGCGGGGCGGAGACGACGGGCGTGGCGGGCGGAGACGGGACATCCGCGACGGGCGGCGCGGCGACCAGCGTTGCCGGCGGGGGAACGGGTGGGAGGACAGTCTTTTTATTGGCAAAAATTCCGGGCAGGGACAGCCCCGCTAACAAGAGCCCCCCGGCCATCAGGAGCACGAGCAGCACCGCCCGAGTTCGGCTTGGGAAGGGGCCCTTCTGGGGCTGAGAGAGGGGGGAAGACAGGGAGGCGAGGCGGGGCGGGCTATGGGGGCGCTGGGCTTCTTGGGCGCGTTTCAGCGCGTCGTTGATGAGGCTCATGCTTAAAAATTTCCTTCCAGCTCGCAAATGGCGCGACCCACCATGGAGAAGGTGATGCGTTCGCTGCGCCCGACGAAACTGGCGAGCAGCGCCTTGTCGCAGACCGCATTAACCAGGCGCGGGATGCCCTTGCTATAATGAAAAACCCGCCAGACGGCCGGCGCCGTGAAAAAAGGAATGCCCTTGGCCCCCGAGATATGAAGTCGGTGCTGAATGTACTGGGAGACCTCGCCGCGCGTGAGGGGGGCCAGGTGGTACCGCACGGTGATGCGCTGGCGCAGCTGTTTCAGCCGGGGGCTGTTCAGCCGCTCGCGCAGCTCCGGCTGGCCCAGCAAAACAATCTGCAGCAGCTTGCGATTGTCCGTCTCGATATTCGACAGCAGGCGGACTTGCTCCAGCAGTTCCTCCGTCAAATTCTGCGCCTCGTCAATAATGAGAACGGTCTCCTTGCCCAGCTCGATCTGCCGGAGGAGGAATTCCCCGATGGCCGAAACCGTTTCCAGCCGGTCGCGCCCCTTCACCTCCAGCCCGAACTCAGTCGCGATGGCCTTCATCAATTCGTCCGGGTTCAAGACCGGATTCAAAATCAGGGCCGTCGAAAAACTCGCATCCAATTGTTCCAGCAGGGCGCGGCACAGCGTCGTCTTGCCCGCGCCCACCTCGCCGGTCAGCTGCACAAAGCCCTTTCTCTCCCGGATGCCATAGAGCAGGTGATTGAACGCCTCCTGATGCTTGGTGCTGTGGAACAGAAAGCGGGGGTTCGGAGTGATGTCGAACGGCGCCTGACTCAGCCTGTAGTATTCCAAATACACGGGGGTGTTGTTAGCACATGCCACCCCCGCTGCAAAGAAAAGGTTTGCCCTTCTATCAGATAAAGGGGCTTTCGGCGGGATGCGCGGGCCGGTTCCTCAGGTGGATTCCGCGCCGCCGTCCAGCTGGACACCGAACCGGCGTTCAAATTCCGCAATGCGCTTCAACAAATCGGGCAGGCGCTGGATGGCCAGGACCTGACGCTTGAATTGTCGGTCAGGCTGGGCGGGTGCCCCCAGCCAGGTGGCTTTGTCAGGAATATCCGTCATGACACCGGACTGCGCCCCTACCGTGACCTGATGGCCGATTTTTAAATGTCCGCCGATGCCGACCTGGCCGGCCAGCACCACGTAATTGCCCAGCTTGGAGCTGCCCGCAATGCCGACCTGCGCGATGACCAGACAATGTTCGCCGATTTCCACGTTGTGGGCGATCTGCACGAGGTTGTCAATTTTCGTGCCCCGGCCAATCACCGTCGGCCCCAGCGCCCCGCGATCGATCGCCACGTTGGCGCCAATCTCCACGTCGTCGCCGATAATCACATTGCCCACCTGCGGCACTTTGCGGTGGACGGCCCCGTCCAGCACATAGCCGTAACCGTCGGATCCGATGGTCGTGCCGGCATGGACGCGGACCCGCCGTCCGATTTCCGTGCGCGGATACAGGGTGACGTTTGGAAATAAATGCGTGTCGTCGCCCAGCGCGGCATCGTCCCCCACAAAGTTCCCCGCCTGCAACACGCAGCGCGCGCCGATTTTCACGCGTTCGCCCACCGTGCAATGGGGCCCGATGTGCGCGGTCGGGTCCACCTGCGCGCTGGCGGCGACGACCGCCAGCGGGTGGATGCCGGCGGGATGGACGGGTTCCGGGAAGAACAGCGCGAGCGCCTTGGCGAAGGCGATGCGGGCGTTTGGCACGCGGATGAGAATTTTCTTCGTCGAGCTGAACCGGGAATCGGCAAGGATGGCGGAGGCCGCACTTTCCTCGGCGCGGGCAAAGAAGGCCTCGTTTTCCGCAAAGGTCAGGTCGCCCGGGCGGGCCTGCTCGGCAGCGGCAAAGCCGGTCAACAGGGCGTGGTCATCGCCGAGCACTTCGCCCTGCAGATGTTTTGCGATTTCAGCGGTGGTAAAAGGCATATTTGACTTGGTGCGTGCGGCTCACTATAAAGGCGTGCGCCGCCATTTCCAATCCCTACTTTTGGCGGCAGGCGCCCACGGGGCGCCGGGGTGGCGTTCCAGCAACAAACCCGTCCAGACCTTTGATGTGATGAAAAAAAACTTCCGCGTCGGATTGATCGGTTACCGTTTCATGGGCCGGGCCCACTCCAATGCCTGGCGCCAGGCGCCCCGCTTTTTCAAGCTCAAGGCCGGGATTGAACTGCACACCCTCTGCGGGCGGGACGCAGCGGGCGTCGAGGCCGCCCGCGCCCCGCTCGGCTGGCAAAACGCCACCACCGACTGGCGCGATATCGTCGAGTCGCCGCTGATTGACATCGTGGACATTGCCACGCCCACGTTTGCGCACGCGGAAATGGCCATCGCCGCCGCACGCTGCGGCAAGCATGTCCTGTGCGAAAAACCGCTCGGCCTGGACCTGAAGCAGTGCGAGGCCATGGTTGCGGCCGTGAAAAAAGCCGGGGTGGTCCACATGGTCTGCCACAATTACCGGCGCATCCCGGCCATCGCCCTAGCGAAACGCATGCTGGACGAGGGCGCCCTGGGCCGGATCTTTCATTTCCGCGCCCGCTACGCCCAGGACCGGCTGGCCGACCCGGAATTCCCCCTGGACTGGCGCCTGCAAAAGGAGACCAGCGGCAGCGGCGTCCACAGCGACATCCAGTCCCACCTGATCGACCTCGCGCGCTATCTCGTGGGCGAGTTCACGGAGGTGTGCGGCCTGGTGAACACGTTTGTCCCCCGCCGCCCGCTCGCCTCCGCCCTGGCCCGGGGCGTCCGCAAAATGGGAAAAGTCACCGCCCCGGATTCCGCCCTGTTCATCGGTCGGATGAAAAACGGCGCCCTGGCCAATCTGGAGGCGACGCGTTACGCCCCGGGCCGCAAGAATCAAATCACCCTTGAAATCAACGGCCGCAAGGGTTCGCTCTGTTTCGATTTTGAGGACATGAACCGGCTGCAATACTACAACGCCGAAGACCCGGGGGATCGGCGCGGCTTCCGGTCCATCCTCGTGACCGAACGCGATGGCATCCAGCCCTACGTGGGCAACTGGTGGCCGCCGGGACACGGCCTGGGCTATGAGCATACGTTCATCCACACCTTCGCCGATTTTGTGAATGCCTGCGCCGAGGGACGGCCGGTGCATCCGACCTTTGAGGACGGCCTGAAAAACCAGCGCGTCCTGACGGCCGTGGAGGAATCCTCCCAAAATGGCCGGTGGGTAAGCCTGACGTAGAGGGGCAGGCAGCCCTTTCCGCTTATCGCAACCGATCCCGCCTTTGACTTGTTAAGCCCGGTCCCAGAGGCGGAGGGCGGGTCACTGGGCGGCTGCGGGCACCTTCTGCTTCCATCCGAACAGCTGCTTGGCCTTGATCCGCTCGAAGATGGGCGCGGGGATGAGCTGGCTCAGCGACTCGTCCCCAGAATGGATTTTGGCTAGGACTTCGCTGGAATAAATATTTAGCGCCCCAGCATTGTAGCTGGTGATATTCTCGATGAACCGGTTTTCCACGAGGTGCGCGAAAAGATGCCGGAGATGCGGCATGACCTCCAGGTTTTCGATGGTGGTGATCTTGCCGGTCTTCTTATCGAGCGAGGGGTAGACGTAGAGTTTCGCCCCGTTCTTGAAAAGCTGGCCGAGGGATTCCATTAGCCCGCCGGGCAGGTCGGTGTAGAACTTTTCGTCGAGCACATCGCGCAGACGCACCAGGCCGATGGGCAGGCCGATGGGCCTTTGGGTCTGGCGTGAAAGGTAGCTCACCAGGCGGTGGTAGCGGAGGAAATTAGAGATCAGCACCGGCTTGCCCAGCGCCCCCAAGGTGTCCACCCGGTCCAGAAAATCCCGGTGATCGATGGCGTTGCCCACCTGCAGCTGCCGCAGCGTCATCTCGAACATGACCACCGGCGGCTCGCCCTGCAGGGAGGCTTCGCGGACGAACTGTTCCTGGGCGCGCTCGAGCATGTCCAGCATGGGGTTGGTGAGCGGCCGGAAGCTGCCGCGCTCGAGCAGGACGGGCTTTTTGTAAAGGAGTTCGCCGGGAATAATAGTCTCGCCGTCGGCGGTGAACAGGGCGGCTTCGGTGAGCCATTGCTCCACCAGTTGTAGCGCCATGAGCCGGTTGTCCACGCCGGCAAAGGCGGGGCCCGAAAATTTGATCATGTCCACTTCCACCCGCTGGCTGGTGAGGCCGTCCAGCAGTGAGCCGATCAGGCTGACGGGGTCGGTATGATGATAGAAGGCGGCGTGAACGAGATTGACGCCGAGAATTCCGACGGCTTCCTGCTGGTCCGGGGTCTCCCAATCCAGCAACCGCACATGGATGATGATGGTGGAGGGATCGCCGAGGGGATGCGCCTGGAATTTGATGCCGAGCCAGCCCTGTCCCTCTTCCTGGCCGGGCCGGGCCCCCTGTTTGGTGGCCACGGTGTCGGCAAACGCAAAAAAAGTGCATTTGCTGCCCCGGGTCTTTTCGAGGCGCCTGAGGAGCAGGTCGAATTCTAGATCCAGCATCGCCTGCAGCCGTTTGCGGCTCACATACCGTTCGGCGGGGCCATAGATCGCATCGCTCACCGCCATGTCATAGGCGGAAATCGTCTTGGCCACGGTGCCGGACGCTTTGCCCACGTGGAAAAACCAGCGGGCCACTTCCTGGCCCGCGCCGATCTCAGCGAACGTGCCGTATTTCTTGGCGTCGAGATTGATCTGCAGCGCCTTCTGTCCGGTGTTGGGCTTTTCGTTGTTCATAGAATTCGAACCAGAGCCACCCTACAAAAAACCCGCAGACGGCACAATGCCCTTGTGTTTCGGCTTTCCGCGCGGCGGCGGCGCGCTATACTGGCCGCATGTATCGGACGCAGGATTTACATGTTAAAGAAATTGTCCGGCTCTCGTCGCCCAACGCCCTGAAGGCGCTGACCCCCACGACCGAGGCCTCGAACGCCACCGTGGCCCGAAGCCGCGAGCGGATCATCCGCATTCTCAGCCAGGAGGACCCGCGCCTGCTGGTCGTCATCGGGCCCTGCTCGATCCACGACGAAAAAAGCGCGCTGGAATATGCCCGGAAGCTGAACGCGTTGCGTCAGGAATTTGCCGACCGCATGGAGATCGTGATGCGCGTCTACTTTGAAAAACCGCGCACCACCATCGGCTGGAAAGGGCTCATCAATGATCCGCACCTGGACGGATCACAGGACATCGAGACCGGCCTGAAAATAGCCCGGCGGCTGCTCCTCGAAATCACCGGCATGGGCCTCCCCGCCGCCACGGAATTTCTGGACCCCATCGTCCCGCAATACATCGCCGATCTCGTCACCTGGGCGGCCATCGGCGCGCGCACCACGGAGTCCCAGACGCACCGCGAGATGGCGAGCGGACTGTCCATGCCCGTAGGCCTGAAGAACGGCACGGACGGCAGCCTGCAGATTGCCATCGACGCGATGGGCGCGACGCGGCACTCGCACAGTTTTCTGGGCATCGACCAGGATGGCGCGACCGCCATCGTGCGCACCGCCGGAAACCCCCACGCGCACGTGGTGCTGCGGGGCGGACGGGCAAAGACTAATTACGACGCGGACAGCATCCGAGCGGCGGAAGAAATCCTGACTCTGGCCAAACTGCCGCCGGTGCTGATGGTGGATTGCAGCCACGCGAACTCGGAAAAAAAATTCGCCCGGCAGGAGGACGTCTGGCGCAGCGTGATCCAGCAGCGCGTCGCGGGCACCCGGTCGCTCATCGGCACGATGGTGGAAAGCAATCTGTACGAAGGCAGCCAGCCCATGCCGAAAAATCCGGCGGACCTGCAACACGGCATCTCCATCACGGACTCCTGCATCGGCTGGGAGACGACCGAGCGGATGCTGCGCTGGGGCTACGAAAATCTGGGGCAGGTGATTCCGGCCGCTGCTCCCGTCGCCTGAGCGCGGCGGTGCGGGCGGGAAACGCGTTTCACGGCCACGACCAGAGGTAAGGATAATAAGGGATGCGCAGCCGGTAAAACCGCTGAGGACCGGAGGCGGGGACAAAGACGGAGGGGGTGGTATTGCTGCTGGCGAAGGCGGCCAGATTGGTGGCCCAGTTTGCGGGCGCCAGATTGGTGGCCCCTTCCACAAAGCCATTCAGGCCGCCGGGCATATCCACCACATCCAACCGATTGCTGCCGTTCAGCAGCGTGATTTTGCTGATGCGCGCCACCTGCGGAAGGAGCTTCTGGGCTTCATCGGCAATCACCGCATGGAACTTCGCGGTCGGGTTTTCCGGATCCCAAAAAACATAGTTGGTCCCGGGCCCATTGGTGGCGGCATTGGGCAGATCGCTCAACGCATCGATGCTTTTGCCATTATAAAGAGCATTGGATAATCCGTAGTAAGCCGCATTGGTAATCACGCTGTTGAGCAACTTAAAAAAGTCCGGGGCGTATATTTTAAGTCCGGCATACGCTGGATTGGTCCTAAAGTAATAAAGCGTGTTGGTGAATTTTACATTGTAGTCGATGCATCCAGCACTCATGACGCTGGTCAGACTGCCTTGGTTAAAAGCCGGAACCTTGGAAATATCCACGGCATTAGGCAGGATCAGAGTGCGGACGCCTTTGGCATACAGATTGGTAATAATCTGCAAATGGTTGGTCTGGGATTGGCTGTTGTTAACAATCCATTGACCTGAATTCGCTGAGGATTGCGCCGAATCAAACGTGTCTGAATTACAGACCCAGAGGATGATCAGATCATTGGCCGTATAGGTCGCAGGGGAGCTTTTAATCTGCGTCAGCAAGTTGGAGCTATTGTGATCGTAGTAGGAAAAGTTTTTGTTAGGGTCATAATTCAAACCCTGTCGCTGCGCTAGTACCTCAACCCAGACGCGCCCGTTGGAGCGACGCATACCGTAGTAAAGAGATCCGACAGAGGGATTGTTAGTGGTGGTCGAAAGGGCGTCGCCAAAAATAGAGAGCGACGAGAAGCCGGCGCGCACCGGAAAAAGGCTCGCCCAGAAAAACAAGGCCACCCACGTGAACCGATACGAACTTTTCACCCCGCCAGTTTAGATTGTGTCGCCGTAAAGTAAAGTGGCCGTCCGCGGCATCCCCGCTTCCGGCGGGGACCGGAAAGGCGCCCTGACCAAACCGATATTTGCTGGCACGCCTCAAGGCGATCGGTAAGCTATGACCCCATGCAAAGCCCACGATCAATCCATCGAATCCGTTCCGTTGTTTGAATTGATGAACTGGCTCAAATCATCAGGTCTGCTGGCGACATTGGTGCTGATCGCCTCCGCGCTAAGACTTTCCGCGAACGGTTTTGGGCTGCCCGATCAGGATGCCTTTGCCACCGCGCGGGGCGAGGCGGTGGTGGCCACCGCCGATAACCCTTCGGCCATCTACTACAACCCCGCAGGCATCACCCAGCTGGAAGGCAATCAGTTCCGGGCCGGCATTTACGGGATTAATTACAATCCGAGCTATCAGCCGCCGCCGGGCGCGCCCAATCAGGGCAAGACCTACACCAGCTCGGATAACTACGCTGCCATCCCCCAGTTTTTCTACACCTGCACACTGACAAACACCTCAATCAGTTTTGGGTTGGGGGTTTATTCCCCCTTTGGCGGGAATATTCGCTGGCCTCAGGACACGGGCTTCCGCACCGTCGCCGTGAGCGGCTCACTAAAATACATCACCCTCAATCCGGTGGTGGCGGTGAAGCTGTCGCCTGAATTCTCTCTGGGCGCCGGGCTGATGGTGAACTACGCGCGGCTGGAAACGTCCCAAGGCTTGCGCCGTTTTTCAACACCGCTGACCAATCATTTCAGTTTCAGCGGCGATGGCTGGAGCCTGGGCTACAATGTGGGGGCTCTCTGGCAGCCGATACAGCAACTTTCATTTGGGGCCACTTTTCGCAGCGCGGCCACCATGAATATTCAGGGCAATACGGATTTTCAACTGCAGCCCCAGCCGTATGACCAGCCCGCTCAACGAGGGGCGCAGGCCAGTTACACCTTTCCGCTCACCGCCGTCTGGGGCGTTTCCTATCGGCCCACGCCCCGTTGGAATATCGAGCTGGATGCGAACTACACCGGTTGGAACAGTTTTGATAAAGTCACCATCGAGCAGTCTCAGCCGCCCGTGGACCGGCCCATCCAACAAGACATCCCCGTCAATCTGGGCTGGCAGTCGAGCTGGATGTATGAGCTTGGTGTGACGCGGTATTTCGAAAACGGCTGGCGTGTGAGCGCCGGATACGTCTTCAACCAGAATTCGGTTCCCGACACCTACTACACCCCGCTGGCCGCGGATATGGACCGGCATTTCTTCAGCGTCGGCGCCGGGCGCAAGGGGAAAACATTCGACTTTGATGTCGCCTACCAGCTGGGTTATGGCCCCACCCGCACGGTCACCGGCAGCACGCCCTCCTCCACGCCCGGACAATTTGCCGGCCAATCCGCCGATGGCAAATACAGCTTCAACAGCCAGGCCATCATCGCTTCCGTGGGATTCCATTTTTGATCCGCCCAGCCCAGCCTAACCACCCGCATCCCGTCATGACTCAAACCCCCTTTGCCCCCATGACCGGCACCCAGTCGCATTTTGTTTCCGTCAATGGGAATAGCCTTCATTACGTCACTGCCGGCCAGGGGGAATCCACCCTCGTCTTCGTCCACGGCTGGGGGTGTCACATCGGATTCTGGCGCGAACAGGTGGCCGCCTTGTCCAGCCGGGCGCGGCTCATTCTGCTCGATCTTCCCGGGCACGGCCGGAGCGACCCGCCACAAACGCCCTCCACGATGGATGCTTTCGCCGAAGCCGTGCGGGCTGTTCTGCGGGATGCCGGGGTCGAAAAAGCCGTGTACATCGGCCACAGTATGGGCGGCGCAGTAATTTGCCGCGTTTACCATCAGGCTCCCGAAAGCGTCCTCGCGCTGGTCTCGGTGGATGGGCTGTTATGCCGGCTGCCGGGCACTGCGGCCGAGGGACGGGCGTTGGCAGGGCCGTTCGCCACTCCGCACTATCGCGAACACGCCACCGGATTCATCCGGAACCTCTTTCCCTTCCCCGGAGCCGAAACTCTTTGCGAACAGGTCACCGCCGAAATGCTCAAAACCCCGCAATCTGTCCTGCTCGCCGGAATGCTGGCCCTGCTGGACCCGACCCAGCCCGACTGGAGGCTGCAGCATGTGAACGGTCCCGTGCTCGTCATCAACGCCCGGAGTTCCTGGTGGACCGGTGACTATGAAAACTACGTCCGCTCCCTCTCGTCCCATGCCGATTATCGGACGATGGAGGGTGCCAGCCATTTCCTCATGCTGGAACAGCCCGCCGCCTTCAACGCGCTCCTTTCGGCGATGCTCGTAAAATCCGGCCTGATCTGACCCTGACCCGCCCTTTTACGGGTTTCCATCCCGGCGGCCCGCGCCAAAAGGAAACAGCAATCGTGCTTGACGCGCGCGCCTTTTTTGTTTGGAGTATGCCCCTATGAAGACATTCATTTTTGCGGCATTTGCAGGCCTCATCCTCGTCGCCACCGGTTGCGTTAAAACAGCCACCGGCAGCCATTCCCCAGCCCTGACTTGGTCCAAGGACCGGGTGGAAGGCCGCTACCAGCGATCCGTGGAGCAGGTTTACCAGGCCTCCGTTAAAGTCATCTCCGACAACGGCGTGATCGTCACCGAATACATTCCCCACGACACCACCAACAGCCTGCGCTCGCTGCAGGGCAAGGTGAACAATAAAAACGTCTGGGTCAGCGTCCAGGCCGTGGATCCCGGCGTCACTCAGGTGGTTGTACAGTCCCGCTCCTCCATGGGCGTCAGCGACATCGCCCTGTCGCATGAACTGGAGAAGGAGATCGCCTTACAGCTGGCGCGGTGATCCGTATTTCAACCCGATATTTTGTTCATAAACGCCGAGCTTCACGCTCGGCGTTTCTTTTTGCCCCTTGAACTCCAGCCGGAGACGCGACAGTCGGGACCGGGCAATTTCTCCTGCCGGCAGATCTGGAAAGCGCTCCACAATTCTCTCCAGCGTCGCGCGCACCGTGTCGTAATCCGCGCCGCCCCGGAGCTGCAGGTTGGCCAGCAAATTCAAGGCGTCCGCCACGCGCTTCGCCGGCGCCCCGGGCGCGCTGACCAGCGATTCCAACTCGAGCGCCGCCAGATCCAGCCGCTGATAATGCTGCGCATAGAGAATCGCCAGCGCCTCCCGCGCTTCCAAGTCGTGCGGATGCTGTTCCAGCTGGCGCACGTAAGCTGCCGCCTGCAATTCGGGATCCATTTCGGCGGGGCGCAGAAACTCGCTGGAATCCAAAAGTCCGATGTTGCGGACGCCTTCGGGGACAGCCACCGGCTGACCCTCCTGCGCCGCCATCAATCTTTTTTCCGTGCCGGCCAGATGCGCAATCCGTTGCGCCGCCTGCGCCGCAAGGGCGGTGCCGGGAAACCGGCGGATGATCTGTTCGAGCGCCGCGCGCGCGGAATCCCCGTCCTGCGCCATTTTTAAGTGCCAGTCGGCCAGCTGCGTGAAGGCCGCGGCCACCTGTTTAGGCGGCGCCTCCGGCCGGTCGCAAAAACGGTGGAAGGCGATCTCCGCCGCCGGCAGATCCCCCAAGTCCTCCGCCTGGATGCCGGCCAGCAGGGTGACCCCCTCGTAATCATTGGGAAAGGCGGCGAGCTGCCGGCGGATTTCCACGATGGCTTCCAGCGGCCGGTTGGTTTTCCGCTTCGCAAGGGCGATGGAATAAAGCGGCCGCGGCTCCACCTCCTGCCGGCCGCCATCGTAAAGCGAGGCGATGGGGTTTGCCACCAGGTCGATAAGGCTGTTGCGCCAGGTGAGGGTCATGGCCAGACCCCAGAAGCCCGTCAGCCCCAATGCCACAATCGCTTCAAACCCGCCCTTCTTGAACTGAGGCACCGCCACGAAAAACAGGAGCGCCATCAGCCCGGCGGTGAAAACCCATTTAAAGACCAGCCCCGCCGCGTCGTCGCTGCGTTTCAGGGCGCGGATCAGGACCCAGACCGTGAATCCCAGAACCACGACGAGGAGAACAACCCTCAATGCGCTGTGTAATAAGTCGCTCATGCCGGTGAGCGCCAAGCTCTCCTCAGCGGTTGGCGGGCGCAAGAAAATACTTCAGCCATAACGGTAGGGCTTGGCCATCGGGAAAGCATTCGGCAGGTGGCGCACCTCGCGCACCCTGCCGTTCTGAAGCAGGACCTCCACGATATCAAACCGGATTTTGACCGGAGGCTTTTTCAGCAGCGTTAGATAATCCAGCGCCGTCTGCGAGAGCAGCCGCCGCTTGCGCGCGTCCACTGCCGCCGCCGGCCGCGACCAGTCCTCGGAGGAGCGGGTTTTCACCTCGATGAAGCAAAGGCAGTCTTCATCGCGGAAAACCAGGTCGATCTCGCCGCGCGCGGAGCGGAAATTGGCCGTCAGGAATTTCAGGCCCGCCCGCTTCAAAAAACGTTCAGCCGCCCGCTCCCCCAACTCGCCGCGCCGCAGATGCTCCGGCTTTGCCCGGCCCGCAAGCATCGACTTTATTTTTTCCAACAGGCTCACGGCCTTGAATCTGGCACAGAAGGAATCTTCGCGTCTAAAATAATTGGGGCGCCTTCGGCTTCAAGGGCGCAAATGTTTTCCGGTGGATCAGGCACGCCCCATGCGCCGCGATTGCTGCCAGATGTTTCGCCGTGCCGTAGCCCTTGTGGTCGGCAAAGCCATATTCTGGAAACTGCACGTGATAATCCCGCATCAGCCGGTCGCGCGTCACTTTGGCTAGCACGCTCGCGGCGGCGATGGAATAACTCCGCCCATCGCCCTTCACCAGCGCCGTCTGCGGCACGCGCAGCGTCCGGACCGGAAGCCCATCTACCAGCGCGTGCTCCGGATCCAATGGCGCCAGCGCGTCATTCATGGCGCGATGGGTCGCCTGCAGGATATTAATCTCGTCGATCAGCGCCGCATCGGCCTGGGCGATGGCAAACCGGATCTCGCTGCAGCCGGTGATGAAGGCGAAAAAAATTTCGCGCTGCGCTTCGGTGAGCTGCTTGGAATCATTGAGGCCGGCGAGTTCCGCGGGCAAACCCGTTTCCGCCCAGCGGGGGGGGAGGATGACAGCGGCGGCCACCACGGGCCCGGCGAGCGGCCCGCGCCCGGCCTCGTCCACGCCCGCAACGCGCATCCGATTTTGCCGCCACAGGGCGCGCTCGAACTCGAACCGGTCAATGGGTTTGGCGGTCATTTAAATGGGTTTCACGATGACGCGGCCTCCCCGGCGAGGCAATGAAAAAGCCGTGGCCTCCCGGGCAGGCTGCGGCTAGAGTGGCCCCATGACCATTGATTCACTTCATATCGGGATGGGCGTGCGGCATCCGCAATACGGGCTCGGCACGGTCAAGGCCATCGCCGAAATCACGGCGGAGGTTCAATTCAACGACGGCCGGCGCACGGTGGAACCCGTTGCCGCCGGCTTGGAAGCCGCCGAACCGCAGGCCTCCTTTCATGGCCTGGCCGTGCCGCTGAAGCAGTTCGTCGAACAGACACTTGCGGCGGCGGTGATTAAACTCGGCTTAGAAAAGCCGGATGCCGTCGTGGAACAGCTCGGCCTGCGCTGGCATGGCGGCAAGCTGGTCCTCCACCCGGCCGACGCCGCCCTGCAGTCCAAGGAAGTGCCGCTGGAGGTTTTCTTCCACAAAATCGTCATGGTCCGGAACAACCTGCGCGTGCTGGAACAGAAGATCAACGCGCACGAAAAACTGTCCGACGGCGATAAGGTGGAGATGCAGCAATACCTCACGCGCAGCTACGGCTCCCTCACCACCTTCAACATCCTGTTCAAGGAAAAAGAAGATCAGTTCTGAAATTCTCAAGCAACCAGGCCCCGCCTGGACCAGCCCCTCCAATAAAAAGCCCCGGACGGTTTCGTCCGGGGCTTTGGCTTGATTGAAACGGGGTTTAGTCGAACGCGTGACCGGCGCAGCACAGCACGTTCTTGACCTTGTGGCGCACGAGATCTTTCACGGCCTGACGGGCCGGCCCGAGGTATTTGCGCGGGTCGAATTCACCCGGCTTTTCCGAAAACACCTTGCGGATGGCGGCGGTCATGGCCAGTCGCAGATCGGTGTCGATGTTCACCTTGGTGCAACCCACGCGGCGCGCGACTTCAATGTCGGATTCCGGCACGCCCTGGGCGTCGGGCATCTTGCCGCCGTATTTATTGACTTCGTCCACCAGATATTTCGGGACGCTGGAAGCGCCGTGCAGCACGAGCGGGTAATCGCCCAGATTGGCTTCCATGAGCGCCTGCTTAATCAGCTTAAGACGTTCCAGGTCCAGGTGCTGTTCGCCCTTGAACTTGTAGGCGCCGTGGGAATTGCCGATGGCGATGGCCAGTGAATCGCAGCCGGTTTGCTTCACGAATTGGACAGCTTCCTCCGGGTTGGTGTAATGGCCGCTGGCGGAATGGGCGCCGCCTTCTTCGCCCTCGTCAAACTGCGCGCCGACCAGGTGGCCGAGCTCGGATTCCACGGACGCATTATATTTGTGGGCGTACTCGACCACCTTCTGGGTAATCTCCACGTTCTTCTCGAACGGCTCATGCGAGGCGTCGATCATCACGCTGGTGAACCCCTCGTCGATGCACTCCTTGCACAGCTCGAATGTGTCGCCGTGGTCCAGGTGGACCGCAATCGGCACGGTGGAGAGGCTGACGGCCGCCTCGATCAATTTTTTGAGATAGGTCGGATGAGCATATTGCCGTGCGCCCTTGGAGATTTGGAGCATCAGCGGCGCTTTTTCCTCCTCGCAGGCTTCAACGATTGCCTGGATGAGTTCCATGTTGTTGACGTTGAAAGCGCCGAGGGCGTACTTGCCCTTCAACGCTTTTGCGAACAGGTCCCGTGTATGTGTCAGTGGCATAAATTAATGGCGGACAGTGCTTTATTAAGGCTGATGGCTACTGCCGACGGATATAGTAGCTAAATTCCCGCCAAAGGAAATAAAAAACAAGGCCTCTAACCGGGCTCAGGGCGCCTCTGGACTCGGCCCCTGTTTTCTCCCTGCCTTTAAGAGCTTTCCAGAAAAGGCAACGCCGGCCCCCCTCTGCAAATTGAGCCGGATTGAGGTCTGCAGGTGGCACACACAGCATTAGTTGTCTTTTTGAATTCGGCCGGCGTTGCAACTCAACTGCGGGGTTCCGGCTGAGACCCTATCGTTCCTGCCTCAATCCAGGGGGTATTTCTTCAGCCCAGCCAGTTGCCCGGCGATTTTTAGTGCGAAGCGTGGATTGTTCTTCAGGTAGCGCTTGGCCAGCCGGCGCGGCTCCTGGCAGAGCCGGTAAAACCATTCCAGCCCGCTCTGCTGCATCCAGCGCGGCGCCTGACTCACCCGGCCGGCATGGAAATCAAACGCCGCCCCCACCCCCACCATCAGCGTCACCTCCAGCTTCGGCAGGAAGGCCGCCATGAATTGCTCCTGTTTGGGGGTGCTCAAGCCGACCCATAAAATGTCCGGGCGGGCGGCGCGCACTGCTTCCTCCAGCTGAACTTCCTCTGCCGCGTTCAATGGCCGGAACGGGGGCGTGTAGCAGCCCGCAACCTGCAATCGGGGAAACCGCTTCGTCAACCGGTCCCGCAACTCTTCGGCGATGCCCGGTGCGCCGCCATAAAAAAAATGGCGGCAGCCGCTGGTCTCGCTCCAAGCGCAGACCTCCAGCATCAGGTCCGGCCCGTACACCCGGCGCATTGCCGCATGACCGCGGAGCCTTCCCATCCAAACCATCGGCATCCCGTCCGGGGTGCAAAGAAACGCGGCATTCAAGATCCGCCGAAAGGATTCGTCCCCCTGCGCCTCCATTACGCCGTGGACGCCGGTCACGCAGATGTACCCTTTGCGCCGCATCTGGATGGCACCGGCGATGGCCTCCAGCGCCGACGGCAGGTTCAGGACGCTGATGCCAACTCCCAGCACATTGACACGGTTGGTCATTAGCGATTGGGGATGGATGATTCAGGATGGCGCCTCACACAATTGGCGCGACGATCCCGCGTCAGACGTCTGTTTGCGGCCGGCATCACTCGGGTATCGTAAATCGCCCGGCGCCAATCGTAAATGAAATGATGAAGCCGCTTGTTTTCGGCCCACGCCGCCGCTGCACTATGGCCAGAGCTCCCTGCTCAAGCGCAATGGGCCGACGCCATCCGCAGCGCGGAAGCCGGATAAAACGGATTTCCCGGCACCGCTAAAAGCCCGGAGGCGGCCAACGCGGCGGGATGCCGACGCCTTGACATCGCGCGCGCGGTCAGCAAACACTGTCCTGCCTATGGCCGAACCCAGAGAAAATTTGCAGATGGAAAAAATCGTGTCGCTGTGCAAGCGGCGCGGGTTTGTGTTTCAGTCTTCCGAAATCTACGGCGGCATCAACGGCTTCTGGGATTACGGCCCCCTCGGCGCGGAACTCAAGCGCAACGTCAAGGAGCTCTGGTGGCAGGCCATGACCCGCCAGCGCGATGACGTCGCCGGCCTCGAGGCGACCATCCTCATGTCGCCGAAAATCTGGGAGGCGTCCGGCCACGTTGCGACGTTCAGCGATCCGATGATTGACTGCAAGACGTGCAAGGGCCGTTTTCGCGCGGACCAGACCGGGGAGATTTCCTGCCCGCAAAAGCCCAGCCAGTGCGTCCAGCAATGCCATGGCGAGAAGACCGAGGCGCGCGCGTTCAATCTGATGTTCCAGACGTACGTCGGGCCGACGGCCACGGCGGAGGATCTGGCATATCTCCGCCCGGAAACGGCGCAGGCGATTTTCGCCCAGTTCAAGAATGTGATGGAAACGGCGCGGCAGAAGGTGCCGTTCGGCATCGCCCAGGTCGGCAAGGCCTTCCGCAACGAGGTCACCCCCCGCAATTTCATTTTCCGGTCGCGCGAGTTCGAACAGATGGAGCTGGAGTTCTTCATCAAGCCGGATGAAGTGATTGAGGCGATTCATGGCGCGGTGGCGACCCCCGAAATCCCCGGCCCCGATTCCCCGGCGCTGGAGCCCCAGCCCAACTGGGGCTGGCAGGCCTGGCACCAATACTGGGTGGAGGAGCGCGTGCGCTTTTACCAGGGCATCGGGCTGGACCGCTCGACGCTAGGCTTTCACCGCCAGACGCCGCAGGAGCTCGCCCATTACGCCCGCGCCTGCACGGATATTTTGTTCAAGTTTCCGTTCAGCAAAAAGGATGAGCAGGGCAATGTCATCGGCGATGAATTGGAGGGGGTGGCCGCGCGCAGCGATTTCGACCTGAGCCAGCACCAGCGTTTTTCCGGAAAACCGATGGGGGTGTTCGACGACGAGCTGCGCGCGGCGTGGGCAAAGTTGCCGAAGGAAAAATCGGACGACCTCTGGCGCCGCTATTACGAGAACCGTAAAAACTACCTGTTGAAATCGGGCGTCGAGGCTGAGCCCGCATCCCGGCAGGCGACCGATGACGCGAACGGCCTGGCGAAGGGGCAGTACATTCCCCATGTGATTGAGCCCAGCGCCGGGGTGGATCGCTTGATTTTGGCGCTGCTGGCCAACGCCTATTCGGAAACCACCGAGACGGACGACAAGGGTAAGAGCGAAACGCGCGTGACAATGCGGTTCCATCCGCGCGTCGCCCCTATCAAAGTTGGCGTGCTGCCGCTGCTGAAGAACAAGCCGGATATCGTCAAGAAAGCGCTGGAAATCCGGGATGCCCTGCGGCCCTGGATGAATGTGTTCTATGACGAGGCGGGCTCGATCGGCCGCCGCTACGCGCGCCAGGATGAAGCCGGCACGCCGTTCTGTGTGACGATTGATTTCGACACGCTCGGCGAAAACCCGGAGCGGCTGGATACGGTCACCCTGCGCTATCGCGACGACGGACGGCAGGAGCGGCTGAAAATCTCCGAACTCCGCGACTGGCTGCTCGCGCGCATCCGCTGAATTTACCGGACCATGAATTATCTTTATCTGATACCCACATCCGATTCCGACCGTTTCCGGCCACTGGCTGGGAGCGGGCGGGGCATCCTCCTGTCATGAGCCATTCTATCCGCAATTCTTATATCATCATGGCCGCCCTGCTGGTGCTGATCGGCTCGCTGCATCTGGGGACGCTGGTGCTGTCCGCGCTGTTCGGCTTCTTTGCGCTGCGGGTGTTCAGCCTTGGGCGCAGCAAATTCCTCGGGCTGGCTTTGTATGTGGTGGTGGTGTCTGTCATCAGCTGGGGCCTGTATTATTTTTCCAAGCAGGCGTATCAAACTTTTCCAAAAATTGCAGAAACCACCATTCCAGCCGTTGCTGAATTTGCCGGGCGACAGGGGATCGAGCTGCCCTTCACGGACTATGCGGGCTTGAAAACAGTGGTGCTCACGGAGATGAAAGAGGACGTGGCCGGTGCCGGACGGCATGCGCGCGAGGTGGCGTTCAAGGGCGTGCAACTGCTCATCGGGCTGGTGGTGGCGGCGAGCCTTTTTTTGAGTGCGAGGTGGGGCTCGGAGCGCGAGCCTGGGACGGCGCACGACAACCTTTACTCCACCATGGTTCGGGAGCTAAGCCTCCGATTTAAAACTTTTTTTCGCAGCTTCTCCCGGGTCATCGGCGCCCAAATCATCGTCTCCACCATCAACACAGCGATCACGGGGGCTTTTCTCCTCTGGAACGGCTATCCCTATGTTGCGGTCATCGCGGCGCTGACGTTTCTATGCGGCCTGCTGCCGATTGTTGGCAACGTGCTCAGCAACACGCTGATCGTCTTCGTCGGGTTCACCATTTCGCCGCGGATGGCGCTGGTCGCGCTGATCTTTCTCATGGTCATCCACAAGCTGGAATACTTTCTGAATAGCAAGATTGTGGGCGACCGCATCCGGAATCCGATGTGGCTCACGCTGCTGGGGCTGGTGCTGGGGGAAAAACTGATGGGTGTTCCCGGCATGGTCCTCGCGCCCGTCGTGCTGCATTACATCAAGGTTGAGGCCTCGCAAAACAAGGCGGGCGGCCCCGCCCCCTCTGCCCCGCCGCTGGGCGGCCCCTGATGCTCGGATCCGCGCCGGCACTGGGTATTTTATTTTGACTCGGCCAACCGGAACCCGCCCGCTAGAACCTCTCTATCCCTCCTGCGAATCCCCTTGGACTGACTGCCAAATTTGGCTTGCACCGCCAGCGGGGAACCCTTATTAAAAGAGCATAGTCATTGATCGCGGACCGTTCCCGATCGTTCTGATGCTACATTTTAGAAATATGCTACAACCTACGAGGGTGTCTTGAGCCGCCCTTTCTCCCCACGCAATTCCTCGCCGGCCTCCTTCGTCCGGGTCAACGGTAAAATCCGCGCACGGGAAGTCCGCGTCATCGGAGTGGAGGGCAATCAACTCGGCGTCATGCCGCTCACCGATGCCATCAATCTGGCTCGCCAGCATGCTGTGGATCTTGTGGAAATTGCCGCCACCGCCACCCCGCCCGTGTGCCGCCTGGTGGATTTTGGTAAATACCGGTACGAAATCGCCAAGAAGGAAAAAGAATCCAAAAAGCATCAGCACGCCTCCATCGTCAAAGAGGTCCAGTTAAGCCCGCGAATTGACCCCCACGACCTTGGAATCAAGCTGATGCACGCCATCAATTTCCTGTGCGAGGATATGAAGGTGAAAGTCGCGCTGAAATTTCGCGGCCGTGAAAACGCGCACACCGAGGTCGGCTTCGAGGTCATCAAAAAGTTCATCGCTGATATCGCGCCCTATGGCCAGCCGGATTTCCAGCCCAAACTTGTGGGCAAAGCCATCAATCTGATGATCAGCCCGCTCCCCCGCAACAAGCGCGCCAAGAACCCCCATCAGACTGAGACCGGGCCCGGGGGCGGAGACGGCACAGCGCCGGCCTCACCCGCAGCGCCAAAAGCCAAGACCCCTCCTGTCAGCGCGCCGGAAGCGGCCGGGTTCAAGGATGCGCTCGCGAAAAGTGAGGCTCCTTAGGCGACTGCGGGTTCCAGTGACGGACCCATTCCGGAAACCGGCAATTCTCACAGACGGCGTTGGAGTGTTCGCAAAAGTCCCGCACAATCTGTATTAAACCCTGCTGCGCCGCTGCCGTGCGCAGTGCCTGGCAGCTTTCGACGCCCAGCAACCTCTGACGCGCCAGTTTCAGGACGGAATTATCCTCCGCCGCCGGCCATGCATAATAGCGTTGCTCCACCGCCCGCCTGAGATTTTCGTTTCCCCCTTCGACGGCCCGGATCCAGAGCCAGGGCAAAAGGACATTCATGGCTAGATCCGTCACCCGCTCCTTTCCCAGCAGCGGCAGGGGCTTTTTTGTGCGAGCCGACCGAAGCGTCCAGTGCCACGACCAGAATTCATCCCGGCCCGCCTCCAGAATTTGGCGCAAGGATTCGGCGATAGAACCCAGGCGGTGCGGCGGCGCGACCCCCGAGCTGCCCCCCAAACCCCAGCCCTCAATTTTCGAGATGAAATGCTCATCCGCCAACCAGTGCGCCGCCAGCGCTAGCCGGCGTTGGGGATGATTCGCCGGCCGCACGCCGTGGAATTTCCACGCGGCGGGCGGCAGCAGGCAGCCGCTGAGCCCGTCCCGCTCCCGCCACCAGCAATCCCATGCCCGTCGGAGATATTGATCCGCGCCTTTCCGGGCGCGCGACCATTCCGCCGGCAACAGGGCGCCCACCCCCAGCAGCCGCACCTGCAATTCAAATGCAGTCCGAGCCCCGCGCGACCAGTGGGACTTGGTCTCCGCCAGATGCAACATCGGCCAGAGGTTGTGCTTGTATCCGAGCGCTCGGAACAACTGTTCCCACAAAGCCTGCTCCCAGCCGGCGTGCCGGGCACGGGCGCGGAATTGAAAGGCGCGGGCCTCCAGCCGGACATGTGCCGCCTCGATCAACAGTCCCGTCCGATGCTCCTCATCGAGTCCGCGCAGGGGCAAACAGCAGCTGCCCCGCAACGGTTCGGGCAATGACCGAAGCGGCTCCTGTTCGAGAGCCAAAATCAACTCCGCCAGCGGCGCGTCCAAGGAACCCTTCAATGCCAGAGTCGGCGGCCAGTCGCGGCAAGTGCCCGCCCCGCCGTGGTGCATTCCATCGCCTTCCCAGACGACCTGCAGGATGACGTTTTGAAAATGCGGATTCCGGTCATGGCCGTGCGCGCGCCAGCCATTCGGATGCAAATCGATTTCCACGTCGCCGGAACTCGGCGGGAAATCGCCGACCTGTATCAGGGCATTCCCAAAATCCGGCCCGCCTTCGACGCTGACAAAGCCGGGATGGAAGACGCGGACCGGTTTGCCATCGATGGTTTTCAACTGATCGCGTTGAAGGCGCTGATGCTGCCAGACGGCCTGCAACAGGCGCTCGGAGGGGGGTCCATCCCCATCATGCAGCAGCAGGGGCGCGAGAAAATGCGTCCGCCAGACGGCGTAGAAACTTTTAGATGGGAGGGTCACCCTTCAAACTCTCTCCGCTGAATTCCCGCCAAAGTCAAACCGCTCCCTCCCGCCACCCTTCAGCCGACCCGCACGCATCCTCTTCCATCCCTCCGTTTATTCGAGCATTAACCAGAAAAAAGGCGGTGCTGGGCCGTGAGGATTTTAATTTTTGGCGGGGCTTTCGCGAAGGCGCAGGATTAAAAATCCAGGAATGAAGCTAGAATCAATTACAACCCTACCAGAATGGGATTTGTCAGAATCGTCAACCTCTCACTGGAGATTTGATCAAACGGGCTCGGGTTGTTTCCTGGGGGGCAGGTGAGAGGCTCGCTCAGGGATTTTGGATCATTCTTCAGGGCGGATTTTAACACGCCCGATACTAAATGGGAAATGACTCTGGGGATCTGGAGCGGAAGATGGCTCTTACCACGGGCGGGTGGCTTTGAGGTGGTTTTTTCCACGGGGAGACGCTTCGTGCGCCACCCCGGCGCGCACCTTGAGGCGGAATGGCTCCTCGATTTCGGGCGACGGGGGAGCGGCAGGCGGGGGAGCGGGCGACCCCTCTGGAAGGGCGGCAAGGGTCGCCCCGATCACGCTGAGCAGTTCGCTCCGGCCCTGGCCGCGTGCGGCGGAACAGGTGAACACCGCCGGCGGCTGCTGGAACCAAGGGGCCACGCGCTCCCTGAACGCAGCGATGTTGGCCTCCACCGCGGCCGCCGGGCACTTGTCCGTCTTGGTGAACACCAGCACAAACGGCACCGCATTGCGCGCGAGCCACTCGATGAAATCCACATCGATATCCTGCGGTTTCAGCCCGGAATCCAAGAGCGCAAACACGCAGCAGAGATTCGGGCGGTGCTTCAGGTAGCGCGTCACCGCCTGATTGAACCGCTTGCTGTCCCTCTTGGCCCCTGCGGCGAAACCATACCCTGGCAGGTCCACCAGTCGCCAGGTTTTGCTCATCCTGAAAAAATTGATGAGCTTGGTGAACCCCGGTGTGGGCGAGACGCGGGCGAGCCCGTCCTGACCGGCCAGCATGTTCAGCAGCGAGGACTTGCCCACATTTGAGCGGCCGATGAAGGCGAATTCCGGCAGTGACTCGTCGGGACACGACTCCAGGCTGGACGCGCTGCACTCAAAGATGGCGGATGAAATGTTCATGGTGAAAAGAGCCCGCACACTCTCGCAGCTTAACCGCGCCACTGAAATCCCTAATTTCACTCTCGTCAGACACAACCCAAACCCGGCGTGCCGGAGGATGGGGAGAGATCCGGGTTGCCGTGGCGGCGGGGGCGTGGGCGCAGACCCTCGGGAAACCAGCTTGATTTCCCAAAAAATGCGGCGAAGATGGCCTGCATGGCCTTACCAACCGAACCCGTGACGCTCAGCGTGGAGCAGATCCGGGAACTGAACCAAAAGCTTTCCACCCTGCGCCACGATGTGAACGGCAAACTGGGCCTCATCACGCTCGCGCTGGGGGCCCTGCAGCTCAAGCCCGAAGACGGGAAACGGTGGATGAGCATCATGGGCGAGCAACCGCAAAAAATAGTCGCCGACCTCACACAGTTTTCCGCTGAAATCGAAGCCGCGCTGCGGATCACCCGACCCTGACCCGGTGCCGCCCCTGCGCCCGCTGCTTTTGATTTTGGCTTCGGCGCACTTCTCCGGCACACTCGCGGCATGGAACGGACTGAAGCCGAATTGATTGCCGCGGTGCTGAAAGGCGACGCTGCCAGCTTCGAGCCTCTGGTCTTGAAATATTCCCCCCGCGTCTTCGCCACCGCGCGGCGTTATGCCCGGCGAGAGAGCGAGGTCGAGGACATTGCCCAGGAGGTCTGGCTCAAGGCGTTTTCCAAGCTTCCAGGGTTCCGGGGCGAGGCGCCCTTTGAACACTGGCTCATGCGCATGACGGTGCGAACCTGCTACGATTTTTTGCGCGGGCACCAGCGCAACCGAGAATCCTCCTTTTCCGAATTAAGCGAACCGGAATCCGACTGGCTCGAGCGGTTTGTGACCCAGCCGGAAACCCTGACGGACAACGCCGACGCGGCGCGATTGCTGATCGGTCGCGTGCTTGAAAAATTATCGCCCTCGGCGCGACTGGTCATTACCCTGCTTGAAATTGAAGACCGCTCAGTGAAGGAAATTGCCGCAATCACCGGCTGGTCGGTGCCTCTGGTGAAGGTGCGCGCCTTCCGGGCCCGGGCTGAAATGAGAAAGATTGTCGCGAAAATGGCCCAGGACAAGTACCTGTAACCCGCCACCAACCGGCCACGTCTAAATCGTCACAACAGTTATGAACACAGCTGAACTGCATCGGAAGCTAATCGCTGTCGCCCGCGCCAATCCGCCGGGCGACCAGGTGCCCTATGCCTTTGAAAAACGCGTCACCGCCCTGCTGGCTGCGCGTCCCCTCCGGGAAAACATGAGCCTGTGGATTTACGGTCTCTGGCGCGCGGCCGTCTCCTGTGTTGCCATCACCCTGCTGCTCGGGACTTGGGCAGCCTTTCAGCCAGCGACCCCGGCTGTCACGGGCGACGATCTCTCCCAGAATTTTGAGAACACCCTGCTGGCGGCGGTGGATCAAACCGACCCTACACCGTGAACTACTGGAAAGTCATACTGGCGACGGCGGTGATTTTTGGCGCAGGCGTTTTGACCGGCGGCCTCCTGGTGGATCATGTCGCCCATTCTCACCCGAAGAATCCGCATCGCGCTCAGGCGACTTCGCCCGCCCGCCCGGCCACCAATGCGGCCGCACCGGCCCCTCAGGATTTTCCAATGCCGCGCATGGCCCGAGAGATGGGGAAAGAGTTTGTCCAGCAGCTCAACGAAAAGCTCCAACTCACCCCGGACCAAAGGTTGAAAATTGAGAAAATCATCGCCGCCGGCCAGAATCAAAATCACGAGATCTGGACCAATGTCACCCCCAAGCTGCGCGCGGTGATGCAGGAAGTGAACCAACAGATTCGCGCGGAACTCACCCCCGGACAGCTGGCGCCATTTGAGGATTTGGTGAAACGTCCCGTGCGCCGCGGGTCGAGCACCAACGCCGCGCCGGTGCTCCGGCCAACCACCAACGCGCTTCCGCCCGGCGCACCGCAGCCCTGAGTCAGGCCCCGGCCAGCAGCCCGGTAATCTTTGTCCGCAGCTCCCGTGTCACCGAATCTACCGAACGGTTCCCGTCCATGATGGTGAACCCGTAGGTCTTCTGCAGCTGCCGGAAGGCCAGCTGCATGGCAGTCTGGTATTTCAAAAAGCTGTCAAACACATCGCGCGACAATCCCAGATCCATGCCGCTTTCCCAGTAGTCCAGCGTCGCGCTTTTGGCGAGATTGCGCTGCACGAGCTCCTGGGCTTCCACGGAAAGGTAGAAAACCGCATCCGGCTCCAGCGCGATGCCGTAAAGGTTTTTCAGCCACTCCCCATTCATGCCGCGCACCATGTCGCGCGCCATCAGCGTGTAAATATAGCGGTCAGCCAGGACGATGAAGCCCGCCCGCAACGCCGGGATGATGATGTTCTCCAGCTGGTCGGCGAAGTCCGTCGCGTAGAACAGGCTCAGGGTCGAGCGGCTCAAGATGTTGCCGGCCTGTGCCCGATCCAGCTCCTCGCTGACCAGGGTCGAACGCTTCAGACCGACCTGCACCGTCGGGTGACCGCCGGTCTCCAGCCATTCCACCAGCCGGGCGATCTGGGTGGACCGCCCCGAACCATCCGCCCCCTCGATGGCGATCAATTTGCCCTGCAGCTCCTCCAGGCGGACTCCGGGGATGCCGTGGCCGTAAAAGCACCGGCCGGTTTTTTTGGGGATGTTTTTTTTCATGCCGCCATGTCCTCCCCGACCTCCGTCGTCCTGCCCTCCGCCCGAACCGCCGGCGGCAGCGGCAGCGGGCTGCGGCGCTTGAATTTTGCCAGCGCAATCTTTTCTGCCACCAGCTTCCTCACCAGCACCTGCTGCTTCTCGACGTTTTGGTTCGCGTCCATGACCATGAACTTGAATTCGCCGCTCATCGCCATGTATTGCTCCAGGATGCGGCCCTGGAAAATGCGGAAGCTTTCATAGGGATCCGACGAGAGCCGGAGATCCATCCCCGCCTCGAAAAACTTCAGCTTCGGCAGGCCGTCCAGAATCCGCTGCAGCGACACTTCCAGATCCGCCTTGAAGAAAAACGTGAGGTCGGGCAGCGCGGCGAAATCATATAGCCCGCGCACCCAGTCCGGCGGGCAGCCGCGCGTGACGTCGCGCGCAAACGCCGTGAAAATATACCGGTCGCAGAGCACCACGTAGCCCGCGCGCAACAACGGCACCAGATGGCGCTCGTATCGGTCGGCGAAATCCGTCGCATGAATCAGGCTGAAGGTCGTGGGGGTGAGCAGTTCGCGTTTTTTGCCCTTGCTGGTGGCAGATTTGACCAGCTCGGAGGAGTTCCATTCGCTGAAATAGACCTTGATGCCCTCGGCTTCGAGCCAGCGCTTGAGCAGATAGATTTGCGTGGACTTTCCGGAACCATCCAAGCCCTCGACGGCAATGAGTCGCCCGGGAAAATTGAGTTCTGCAAAAGTTTTCATCGTCCGCATCTCCCCAAAGTGTCCCGCAAGTCGCCCCGAGCCACAAGCGCAACTTGGCCCAGATCGCCATTTTATCGGCAGCCGGGAGGGTCTGTGCATCGTCGCTCAGGGCAGATGAAAAGGGGTAATCCGGCCGCCCCCCTCGATCTTTGCGCGTTTGGCAAAAGGGCGCGAACAAACTACTGAGAGCTGCCAAATCCCCTCACTCTTTAATCGAAAGCCTCCTCTCATCCACAAGGAATGTTCCAGGGCGGGCTGGAAACCTTAAAAATTCCCGCCTTTCACTGGATCCAAGCCAGTCGCCGACCCTGCCAGTTCTGTCTAGTCGCCTCTGTCACCGTGCCACTCGCAACACCCCGCTTCCCCTTGCCGCCGAGCAATGAAGAATTTTGTCCGGCGCCCCGATCAGATTTCCGTTTGACTTGGAACGCATCCCGCCCATAATCGTTTGACCGCTATCTATGGCCAAACTTGTTATCCAAAACCAGGGCATGACGGGTCGCGTGTGCGAGCTGCACACGGATCGCACCACCATCGGTCGGGTGGAGGATAACACATTCCAAATCGCCGATTCCTCCGTCTCCAGCCATCACTGCGAGGTGCATTTGCGCGGCAGCGATATTTTCATCCGCGACCTGAATTCCACCAACGGTTCCTTCATCAACGGCAATAAAATTGAGGAAAGCCTCCTGAAAACCGGCCAGACACTACGCCTGGGACAGGTGGAATTGAAACTGGAATCCGAAGGAGTCCCCGCCCCCGCCCCATCGCCCGCGTCCGGGGAGAACATTTCGGTCAGGAAATCGGTGGATGCCACTCTGCTGATTCCCCGCGGAGTCACCCTGAATCAACTTGAGCAGGGCGGCACCCGGGTAACGGGCTTTGACACCAACGCCGCTTTTTCCAAAAAGACCAACCGGGTCAATAAGTACTTCCTCATCCTCGGCATCATTGTGGCCGTCGTGTTCATCGTCCTGCTGGTGTTCTCCCTCAGCAAGGTGAATCCGGGCCACTGATTGGGCCGCGGGCATCGGTTTTTCATCCCGCGACACTCCTGTTGCTTCGAGCTAAGGGCCGTGCCGTAAAATGCCGCCCTATCGGCAGGCAGGGATCCCTCCGCCACATTTTCAGACAGGCTCTTAAATCCAACTTTACAATCCAGCCCCGTTTTGCAAGGATGCAGCCATGATTTGGAAAAAATCTCTGCCGTTTTTATCGCTGGTGACCTTGCTGCTGCTGACCGGTTGTTCGACGACGTTCACGCGCCTGACCCCGCTCCAGCAGGCGCGCAACGAAAACAATCTGTATCCCGTGGAAGTCATGTTCAATTCCTCGCAGCAATCGCTGCGCTGGGACAGCATCAAGCCTTACGTGCTGGTCAACGGGGAGCTTTATCCGTTGCGGCCGGTGCCGATCGTTCTTCACCGCTGGGAAGGCCTCATGCCCGTGCCGACGACGGCCAGCAGCGCGAATTATCGCTTTAAGTTCGAATACCTCTACAACCAGGTCGGCGCCGGACCCAAATCGGCAAGTTCCCTGTCACCGGTCTATCAGCTGAAAATTGCAGAGTAGTCCTTAGTCCCATTCTGCACAAAAGCATTCCCGGGGTGCCTTGTTCTGAGTACCCCGACCTATCCGGAGCCAAAAATCCGGCTTTTGATTGCGGCTTGGTTCCTTCAGGGTTCTGCGGAGACCCCACCGTGAACGGCCCCTATGAGCGGTTATTCCAGGACCGACACGTCCAGAATCTCGAAGGCCACATCCTGAAAACGGTCTGCTAGGGCGCTCCGTTGCCATCCATCGGCAAGATGGGCTTCCAATTGTCGCCGTTCCGCGGCAGGCAACCGTTTGAACTTCACTTCGGAAACCACCGCTTGTTCCGCCTGCTCCGCGCGAGCGGGGACAGCGCACGCTGTCCCTTCCATTTTTCGCAAAGGCTCGCTTTGGAATTCGGGCTTATCCCTTCCGAGAGGGATAGGGCCTCATGGGAGCGACAGGGGCGGGCGATACAAAGGAAGCCGCGCGGCTCTCTTGGCAAGTTCGGCGGGAATCGCCCGATTTCATCGGACGATTCCCGGACCTGCCACTTAGAGTTCGGATTCGGTGCTGTTGGTGCTGCCCGCCGGCGCGGCTCCAGCGGCGGGAACGGTGAGCGGAGCGGCGGGGGACACAGCGGCGCCGTTTTTATTCGCTTTGGCGGCAGCCCGGGCGGCGGCTTTTGCGTCCTTTTCGTCCTGCAGCTTCAGCAGCCGTTCCTCGGCCTGAACCTGCTTGAGCTCGGCCTTGGTGTCCTCGGCTTCGGCATGGGCGATGCCCGGCAGACGGGACTGCTCTTTCTTGGCCTGGAGCGCCGCGAGTTCCGGAGTCTTTAAAACGGTCGGGCGCATCAGCACCAGGAGTTCCTGACGCGATTTGTCGCTCGAGCGCGAGCTGAACAAGGCGCCCAGCAGCGGAATATCCTGCAGCAGCGGCACCCCGCTCTTGTTAAAGCTTTTTGAGGAATAGATGGCGCCGCCGAGAATGATGCTGTCCCGGTCTTTGACTGCCACATTGGACGACAGGGTCTTTTTGGAGGTATTGGGAACGGGATTGTTGTCGATTGTTGTGTAGCCTGAAATGTTATCAATTTCCTCGGTGATCTGCATCACCACCAGACCGTCGGGATTGATGAACGGCGTGACCTCCAGCGAGACACCGACCGAAAGCTGGGAATAGGACGAGCCAATGCCGGTGGTGCCGCCATTGTAGGTGCTGGTCACATAGGGGACCGTGTTGCCAACAAAGAACGAAGCGGGCTGCGCCTGAAAGGTCTGTATCCGGGGCTTCTGGATGATGGTGATGCTGTCATCGGATGCGGCGGCCTGCAGCGCCACGTCATAGTCGGTCCCCATGATCTGCCCAAAATAACTCAAGCCGCTCGACAGCGCGGTGTTCGTGCCATTGGCAACCAATCCATTGGTCACAAAATTAAAGAAGGACTGGCCATTGTTGTAACCGCCCGCGCCCTGAAAGTTGGGTGATCCCGTAATCGCGCTCGGCTTTTGAATAGCGGAGACCCCGAGATTCCACTTGTTGCCCAAGGACACCTCCATGATGACGGATTCGATGAGCACCTGGGAAAGCAGGACATCGAGTTTTTCCACGACGTTCTTGATGCTAGCCATGTCCTGGCGGGTGGCAAAAATTAGGAGTGAATTACTCCGCTGATCGGCGATGATTTTGGTCTGGCCGAACACTTGAATGGCGTCCGCCTGGGCGCCGCCCGGAGTGGAGGCGCGCTGGATGATGTTTTGCAGCCGGGACTGGAAGGACGAGGCGCCCCCAGCCGCGCCGCCGGGGGTGGTCGCCCCGAAGCCGCGGGTGTTTCCAGCCGAGCCGAGCCCCCCACCCTGCACACCCCCCATGGTATTTCCACCAAAGCCACTGTTACCGCCAAATCCGCTGGCGCCCCCCCCGGGAGTGCGCGCTCCGCCGGCGGCAGCGGTCGAGGCGCCGAAGCTGACCGTGCTGCCGCTGCCGCTGCCGCCGAGGCTGTTCAAGGCGTTGGCAATGTCGTCGGCCAGCGCGTATTTGATCGGGATGACTTCGGAGATATATTCGGCGGGCACGGAGATGTCCACCCGCTCGATCATCTGCAGCATCCGCTTCACATTTTCCGCATTGTCCCTCAGCACGATGATGCCATTGGCATCAATGGGCAGGATCGAGTTGGGCAGCTTGGAAAACGGCGTGATGATGGGGACCACTTCGGTGGGCTTGAGGTTCTTCAACTGCACAATGTGCGTCACGTAGGTCCCCAGATCCGGCAGCTTGGCGGCGGACGCATCGTTAAACTCCGCCCCGGCGGTGTTCGCCTGATCAATCGGCAGCACCTTCACAAATTTATCCCCGATGTTGACGACGGAAATCCCATTGAGAGAGAGCACCGCCTGGAGGGCTTGGATGGCTTCGCTCTTGGTCAGCGGCGTCTCGGTTTTCAATACAATCGAAGCCGCGGGGAGACCAGCCCGCAGCAGGGTGCGCCCCACCAGCTTGGCGTAGACATCCAGCACTTGGCTCACCTCCACCCCCTGGAAATTAATGTTACCGGCCGGAATCATTTCCTCCCCCGCATCCTCCGCCGCTGGCAGGGCCGCGGAACCCGCTGGGATCCCTGGAGCAGGCACACCGCCCAGGGCTGGAAGCCCGGGCGAAATGGATGGCTCAGTTGAGAGCGTGGACGCCGGAGCGTTGGTGGTGGCCGGAGCGGGGAAGGCGACCCGGCGCAGGCGGCTCGGGGCCTGGCGCACGGCCCCCGGCGTCTGCGCCCACAGCTCGACACCAGTTAGAAAGAGGATCAGGACGAAAGCGGTTGTTTTCATTTTGCCTTTGCGGTTGCGGGTTTCAAATTAGCGGGCGCGGCGTTTTTCTGGTAGCTGGCCACGAGCCGGATGTTGGCGTTGAGATTTTGACGGGGGGCGTCCGGCTGCAATTCCAGGTCGCGCACGCGGATGGCCGAGGCGCCGGAGCCGAGCTTGTAAAGAAAATCCACCAGCTGCCGGTCATTGGCGAGCACGACGATGTTCTGGATCTGCTCGACGAAAAACGCGTCATTTGTGCGCGTCATCTGGCGCGAGGTGTTGATGATGGCGACGCCGCTCTGTGCGGACTGGGACTGGATGGTGCGCATCATATTGACCGATTGATCCTCGGGCGCGACGAATTCCCCGGCGCTCTGCAGGCTTTTCACCTGCGCCTCATAGGTCGGCTGCTGGGCGATGGTTGCCTGGTAGAGTTTCAACTTCCGCTGGGCATCCTCCCCGCGTCGGCTCAGGCTGCCCCAGTCCGAAAAATGGGGCCAGATGAAGACATAATTCAGAACGAGGACGAGAACCACGAGCACGCCGATGGCCAGGCGCCGTTCCAGCGGGCGTAATTGGGCGAAATATTTTTTCATCGCTTTTCCTCCTCGGCGCGCCGGAGCTCCAGGCTAAAATTCCATGTCACCTGCCCGCCGTTCTGCCGGTAGCTCAACGGGTCGCCGCCCGCGGTAAGAAACATCGGCTGGTCGCCCACCTTGGTCTTGCGCAGCGCATCATAAAAATCGGTGATGGTCGTGATCTGATCCGGCGTCACCGTGCCGTTGAGCGCCAGCTTATGGCCATCGCCAAAGCTGAACCGCTGCAGGGAGATCCCGGCGGGCAGGTTTTCTGAGACAATCTTCCAGCAGTCCAGCGCCGCGTATTTTAGGTCCTGCCGATCCTTAAGCACGTCGTAGCGCGCCTTGAGCAGCAGGGTGTTGGTGTAGCTGCCGCTGATGCCCGACACCTGCCGCTCCACGCGGCGCGTTTGATATCCCAGCACGCCCGTGGCACAAAAATAAATCACCACGGCGATCGCATAGAGCACGCCCGTTGCGATCAGGCCGCGCAGCCACAGCCGGTCCACAAATTGCTGATGGTAGCGCGCGGAAAAGTCCGCCGGCAGCAGCGCCGGCTGGCTGGCGTCCGCCGCCACCGCGCGGCGCGCCGTGCGGGCCGCCAGCGCCGGGGCGGGCAGCGGAGCGATTCCCTCCACGGGTTCGCCCAGCCCGTCGCGGAGAAACGCCTCCCATTCCCCCGCCAACGCGCCTTCGGCCACCAGATGCCAGGTCGGCGGACTGGTCAGCCAGCCCTCCAGTTCGCCCGCCCAGACCAGTTGGGTGAGCTGCGCCTGCAGGCTTTTTGCCCGATCGCCCTCGGCGGGCAGCACCAGATAGCTTAAACTCCTCAGCGCCCCGCCATACCACCAGGCCACTAGCGCGGTGTTCTGGCCATTTAATAACGCCGGATAAATCCAAGCGCCCGCGTCGGTCGCAACGGTTTCCGCCAGCTGATCCAGCAGCGGCACCTCCAGCCGGTCGGCCAGATATCCCGCCGCTTCCAGCCGGCCCAGGAACTCCTCCACCACGCTCCGCTGGACGATGACCACGATGACGGTCTGCAGATTTTCGGCCGGGGCCTGGGGCAGCAATTGGAGCGTCCAGACAATCTGGGCGACGGGGACCGGCGACAGTTTCTCCAGCTGAAGCTCCACCATGGAGAGGGTTTCTCCAAAGCTGCTCTTGGGCAGCTCGAGGACGCGCAGGAAGACGTTTTCCGGCGGCAGCCAGGCGACATTCAGTTTTTTATTCCAGAGCGAGGTCCAGGACTTGTCCGCCAGACCGGAGGCCACCGTCGTCCCCGCCGGGGTGCTGGCCTCGCGGCTCTGCGCGCCGGTGCTCGCGTCGAACTGCCAGAGGCGGTTCGCGTCAGGCGCCGGATGCAGGAGGGTGCAAGAATGCCAGCGGGACATGATTCAAATGGGGGAGTGCCGTTTCATTGGCGGGAAATGAATTGGGTTTGCTCGCCGCCCGCCAGCGCTTCGAGATGTTCCTCCATCTGCGTCACCCGCAGAACCTCCTCAATGGTCGTCTCACCGCCCTTGACCTTGATCCAGCCGTCGTCGCGCAGCGTCCGCATCCCGCCCTCGATCGCGCGCTGGGCGATGGCCGTGGCGGAGGAACGGTTCATGATCAGCGGGCGGATGGCCTCGTTGACCACCAGCAGCTCATAGATGCCTTTGCGTCCCTGATACCCCTGCTGGCGGCAGTGCTCGCACCCGGCCCCATGCCAAACTTTTGCCGATGCGATGTCCGCCGCCGGGAAACCGATACGCTTCAGGTAATCCCGCTCCACCACCTGCTCCGTCTTGCAATGCTTGCAAATGGTGCGGACCAGGCGCTGGGCCATGACGGCCTCCACAGAAGAGGCCACCAGAAACGGCTCGATTCCCATGTCGATCAGCCGCGTGAAGGCGCTGGGCGCATCATTGGTGTGCAGCGTGCTGAACACTAAATGGCCGGTCAGCGACGCGCGGATGGCGATTTCCGCCGTCTCCTGGTCGCGAATTTCCCCGATCATCACCACGTTCGGATCCTGCCGCAAAATATGGCGCAACCCCATCGCAAAGGTCAGCCCAATGTCCGAACGCACGGCAATCTGGTTGATGCCCTTGAGCTCGTATTCCACCGGCTCCTCAATCGTGATGATCCGTTTCGTGACCGAGTTGATGGAGCTGAGAAAAGCGTAGAGCGAGGTGGATTTCCCGGACCCGGTCGGCCCGGTGACGAGGAAAATTCCGTGGGGTTTGATGATGACCTCGCGGATGGCATTCTCCTCAGCCGGCGCAAACCCGAGCTTTTCCAGGCTCAGGAAAATCTTGCCGCGGGTCAGCAGACGCAGCGAGACGCTCTCGCCGTAAACCGTGGGGACGGTGGAGACGCGGATGTCGATTTCCTCGCCTTTGATGCGGACGTTGATGCGCCCGTCCTGCGGCAGGCGCTTTTCCGCAATGTTCATGCCGCTCATCACCTTGATGCGCGAAATGAGGGCGGCCTGATACCGCTTCAACTGCGGCGGCATCGGCGTCTGATGCAGGATGCCGTCGATGCGATACCGGATGCGCAACTCGTCCTCCGCCGGTTCAAAGTGGATGTCCGTGGCGCGGTCCTTGAACGCTTCCCAGATGATCTGGTTGACGAATTTGATGACGCTCGCCTCCTGGTCGTCCTCCGTGATTTCCTTGTCGATGGCCAGATCCAGGTCCATGGGCTCGGCTTCGCCCATTTCATCGAGCGTTTCCGCGCCGACGCCGTAATATTTTTTAAGCGCCTTTTCGATCTCCGGCTTCGGCGCCAGAGCGAACTGCACCGGCATGTGCGCGTCGAATTTCACCGCGTTCATCATCGCCGCGTCAAACGGATCGCTCACCACGACCTGCAGCAGGCCGTTTTCCAGGGCAGTGGGCAGGACGGAATATTGAAAGGCGATTTTAGTGGAAAGCTTGTTCCGCGCCTCCGTTGCAATAGCCAGCTTGGGCAGGTCCAGATACGGCCAGTCCAGCGCCGTCGCCAGGCGCTGGATGAAAACGTCCTCCGCCACGCCCCGTTCGCGCGCCACAAACGTTAGCAGGGGCTCTGTGGAGCCGCCCTCTACCGCCGTCCGCCACGTCTTGCTCCAGTCGTCAAACTGGGCGGGCGCGGATTCGGCGACGGACGCGATCAGGTTTTTTACCGGGCTAAAGGCCATGGATTTCTTCTGGTTTAACAGCCAGAGCCATGGAAAGTTGCAGAAAATCTCACCCAACTCAACCACGAATGAAGAAACCCCGAATGGCACCCCTGCTTTTCAGGCCACCCGCAGTACGAGGGCCCCTGACAGGGATCCAGACTTCCCCACCCCCACCCGCACCGTCGTCCCTAATCGAAAAAACCAGCTGTTTTACCCTAATTCAAACGAGGCATCCGTGAAACCCTTGCTTCAAGCGATCGCGCGCGCCCCCCGCCGGGCCCGCTCGGGCGGCCGTTTGTTTCGTGATACACCTCAACACCGAAGCAGGTAGAGGGCATCGCGCTGCGATGCCCCCGCCCAGCAGGGCGGAACGAACGGGAATAAGACACTCGCCTTGCGACGTATTTTCCGTCGCCTGACGCTGTGCTCGGCGCCGGGGGACGCCGCAGCGCGGCGATCCCTACCGGGGGCGTTGGGACGGCTAAGACTGTTGAAGTGCGGCGTGGCGGCGCGGTAGAAAATCTTTATTCGGGAACGGGTCTCATCATGAGATTCCGCCATCCAGAGCAGGTAGAGGGCATCGCGCTGCGATGCCCCCGCCCGACAGGGCGGACCGAACGGAAAAAAGACACTCGC
>CAILMI010000032.1 GCA_903835255.1 uncultured Verrucomicrobia subdivision 3 bacterium | reverse complement strand
CGCTGCCTTCACTCCCTCTCTTCCATGAAATGGAGGAGAGGGCGGGGAGAGGAGGCGCTTGGAGACGTTCGAAGGGCTCCGAGAGCCTGGCCCACTTCGGAATTCGGGTTGAACCCAAATTCCGAAATAGGGTAGGGATGGCGCGCTGCGCCGTCCTGGTCGCCGAGCGCAGCGCCAGGTGACGAAACAAGGGGGGTGCCGCGTGAAACCTAATATTATTTGTTCCGCCCGCTCCGCGCGGGCGGGGACAGCGCAGCGTTTCCTTACGATTTTCCAGAAAGGCCCACTTCGGAATTCGGGCTGAATGGGCCGCGCTGATTTTTTGAGGACCTGGGCGGAGTTCGCAGGGATCAAACCGATTCCGCCACGCGCTGGATCCCCAGCGCCTTGCCGGTGATGGGGTCGATTTCGATGATGGCGCCCAGGAGCTTCACGTCGTTGCGGGCCACCTCAAACCGCTGCGGCATGGCCGTGCGGAAGCGGGCGATGACGGGGACAATTTCCCGGCCCAAAACACTTTCTTGCGGGCCGGTGAATCCGGCATCGGTCAGATACGCCGTGCCCCCGGGGAAGATCTGTTCATCCGCCGTTTGCACGTGCGTGTGCGTCCCCACCACAGCGCTGACGTGTCCGTCCAGAAGTCGGCCCAAGGCGATTTTTTCCGAGGTGGCCTCGGCATGAAAATCCACAAAGATGATGGGGGTGTGCTGGCGCAGCCACTTGGCCTCCTCTAGGGCGAGGGTGAACGGGTTGTCCAAGGGCGGCTGCATGAAGGTGCGCCCCTGAACGTTCATCACCGCCACGGGGGGCAGATTCCGGATCTTGAGGAGGGTGCTCCCTTTGCCGGGGGTGCCCGCCGGATAATTCAGCGGCCGCAGGAAACGGGGTTCATTTTGAAGCAGTTCCATCACCTCCTTCTGATCCCACAGATGGTCGCCGGTGGTGATGGCGTCCACCCCGTAGCCAAACAGTTCCTCGGCGATGTCGGGCGTGATTCCATTTCCGCCGGCCGAATTTTCGCCGTTGGCAATGACCACGTCCACGCCGCGCGACAATTTCAACCGGGGCAGTAATTCCCGGACCGCGCGCCGGCCCGGACTCCCGACGATGTCGCCGATGAATAGAATTTTCATCGGATTAATTTAACGGTGAAAAGCCCCGAAGACACGCAAGAAAACCTCAGGCATTGCCCCTGGCTTTCTCGCTCTGCCCAAACAGGCGTTCGCCTGCCGGATGGCGTTGCATCTCGTCCGGTTCGAAGAGGCGGAGTAGGGTTGACGAGTCCGGCGGAGTTTTTGTTGGCTGTCGGCGGGAATTTCCGGCTACACTGCGTCCCGATTGAGATGAGCCAGATTCCCATGATTGAGGTGTCGAACCTGACGAAGCGCTACGCCGGCCGCACCGCCGTGGCGGATATTTCGTTTACGGTCGGCCGCGGCGAGATCGTCGGGCTGCTCGGGCCTAACGGCGCCGGGAAAAGCACGACCATGCGGATTCTTTCCACCTTCCTGCCGGCCACGAGTGGCACGGTGCGCGTGGCCGGCTTCGATGTTTTCCGCGAATCGGTCGAGGTCCGTCGGCGCATCGGGTTCATGCCGGAAAATAATCCGCTCTATCCGGAGATGCGCGTGCGGGAGTACCTCAAATATCGCGCGCGGCTCAAGGGCCTCGGGTGGCGGCGCTCGCGCGAGCGCGTGGCCACGGTGATGGAGCAATGCGGTCTGACGGATGTGGACCGTCGCATCATTGGACAGCTTTCCAAGGGCTACAAGCAGCGCGTGGGCCTGGCTGACGCGCTAGTGCATGAGCCGGACCTGATCATTCTGGACGAGCCCACCATCGGCCTGGATCCGAACCAGATCCGCTCGGTACGGCAGCTGATTAAAAGCCTTGCGGACCGGCACACGGTGCTGATTTCAACGCACATCCTGCCGGAGGCGGAAATGATGTGCAGCCGCATGTTGATTCTTTATGCCGGAGAAATTCTCGCGGCGGACACGCCTGAGAATCTGCAGAAATTGATGCAGGGCAGCAGCCCGGTCGTGGCGGAAATCGCCGCCCCGGCGGAGGCGTTGCGCGCGGCGTGGGCGGCGATGCCCGGCGTGCTCCAGTTCGATGTGGCGGCATCGGGGGGCGATTTTCATCGGTGCACCCTGACCCCGCGCGACGGCTGCGATCTGCGTCCGGAGATTTTCCTGCTGGCGCGCGAGCGCGGCTGGGTATTGCGGGAGCTGATGCGGAGCCGTCACTCGCTCGAGGACGTCTATGTCCAGGTGACCCAGCGGAACGAGGAGGAGGAAAACTAATGCGCGTCTTCATGACTTTATTGCGACGGGAGCTGGCGTCCTTTTTCCTCTCGGTCACGGGTTACATCATCATCGCGGCGGTGACGTTGTTGAACAGTTTGAGTTTCGTGGTGTTGATGACCAACCTGGGTTCCGATCCATCGCTCATGCCGGTGACGGAGATGTTTTATCGCACCTATTTTTTCTGGTTGATCGTGCTGCTCTCCACGCCGGTGATCACGATGCGGCTGTTCGCCCTGGAAAAATCGTCCGGCACCTTCGAGACCCTCATGACGACCCCGGTGGGAGACCTTCCGGTGGTGGTGGCCAAGTTTGCGGCAGCTCTGATATTTTATTTGACCGCCTGGCTGCCGACCCTGGTGTGTCTGTTGACGGTGCGGCATTTCACCGGCCAAGGCGGCGCGCTGGACGCCGGCACGGTGGGGGGAATGTATCTGGGCATTTTCCTGACCGGCGGCTTGTTTTTGTCCCTGGGCTGCTTCGCCTCGGCCCTGTCCCGCAGCCAGATGGCGGCGGCGATGATTAGTTTTGTGCTGGGAGTGAGTTTGTTTTCGCTCGGTTTTCTGGCGGAGGCGCTGCCGGTCACGGCGCAGTGGCAGTCGCAGGCGCTTTCCTATTTCGGCCTGTTCGAGCAGATGCATGATTTTGCCCGGGGGGTGGTGGACACGCGCACTGTGGTTTTTTACGTGAGCGCGATCTTTTTCTTCCTGTTCCTCACGCTGCGCGCGGTGGAAAGCCGCCGCTGGAAATGACATGAACCCCAACCCCCAACCCAGTTTTTCCGCCCGCCGCCGCTGGACCATCGCCCTGGACGTGGCGCTGCGCACCGTCCTGGTGCTGGCGGTGGTGGTGATGGTGAATTATCTGGGCTCAAAATTTTACGGACGGTTTTATCTGAGTTCGCAGACGCGGGTGGCCTTGTCCACCCGCTCCCTGCATGTGGTGCAATCGATGACCAATCGCGTCCAGGTGACGGTCTATTATGACACCCGGGATGACGGGAATTTTTATCCCACCATCATCGCCCTGCTGAACGAATACCGCTCCGCCAATCCCAACATTTCCGTCAAGGTCGTGGACTATCTGCGGGATGCCGGGGAGGCCCAGAAAATTAAGGCGCAGTACAAGCTGAACTCGTCCAAGGACAAGGACCTGGTGATCTTTGATTGCGCGGGCCGCGTTAAAATGATCAATGGCGACGCTCTCACCCAGATCAAGCTGGAGCAGGTGCCCAATGCGGCCCAGCGCGAGTTTCGGCGGAAGCCCGTCGCCTTCAACGGGGAGATGATGTTTACCACCATGCTGCTCGCGGTGGTGAACCCCCGGCCGCTCCAAGCGTATTTTCTTCAGGGGCACGGCGAACCTTCGCTGGAGGGCACCGGCGAGACGGATTATCAAAAATTCAGCTCGGTGCTGGCGGAGAGCTATATCGCCACCGCGCCGCTGCTGCTCGCGGGCAGCGCCGCTGTGCCCGAGGATTGCAATCTGCTCGTCATCGCCGGGCCGCGCACGGAGTTTTCCGAGTCGGAGCTTCAGAAGATTGATCAATACCTCGCCCAGGGCGGGCGGCTTTTCCTGCTGCTCAATTATTTTTCCATCAAGCATCCCACCGGCCTCGAGCCCATCCTGGCCCGCTGGGGCGTCAACGTCCTCCCCGACGCCGTGCGGGAGCCCAAAAACACCCATTCCGGCCAGGATGTGATCGCCTATGAGTTCAGTCCGCATCCGGTGGCGGGTCCGCTTGTGCAGCTGGCCCTCGAACTGGTGCTGCCCCGCCCCGTCAGCCGGGTGGACTGGAAAACCCCGCCCGCCAACGCGCCGCGGGTGGATGAACTGGCCTTCTCCAGCCCGCAATCCTCGCTCATGGTCGATTCCGCGACCCCGCCGCAGCGCTATCCCTTGATGGTCGCGGTGGAGCAGAAAACCCTCCCCGGCGTGGCCAACACCCGCGGCACCACCCGGATGATTGTGACGGGCGATTCCTTTTTTCTCGATAATCAGATGATGGAGGCGTGCGCCAATCGCGATTTCGTGGGTTACGCTGCGAACTGGCTGCTGGATCGCACGGTGCTGCTGGAGGGGATCGGCCCGAGACCAGTCACTGAATTCCGTCTGACGATGACGCGCGCGCAGCTGGAAAAAGTCCGCTGGCTGCTGCTGGGCGCGCTGCCGGGCGGGGTGTTGATCTTGGGCTGGCTGGTCTGGCTGGTGCGCCGTAAATAATGAACACTAAAAGCACATGGCTCTGGTGGGTGGTGGCTGCTGGATTGCTGGCGTCTATTTTGATCCGGGAGCGCTACGTGATCCCGCCGGCGGGGGCCGCTCGTCTGGTCCTGCCCGGCCTTCAGCCGGCCTCGGTCACCCGCCTCCAGGTGATCCCCGCTGGGGCCCTTGAAATCCGCGCGCACCGCACCAACCATTCCTGGCAGCTCTCCAAGCCCTTGGAATACCCGGCCCAGCCCGCCGCCATCGAGGCGCTGCTGGCGGCCCTTCAAAAGCTCGCCCCCGCCACCCGGATCAGTGCCGGGGAACTTTGCGAGCATCCTGCGGCGGCCACCGATTTCGGCTTTGATGCCCCGCAGCTCTCGCTGGTCGTCGAGTCCGGAGATCAGCGCTGGCAGCTGCTGGTCGGAAACAAAACCCCGCCCGGCGACCAGGTCTTCCTCCGCGTGGTCGGTGTGGATGGTGCGTTTGTGACCGATGTGGAATGGTTGAAGTTCGTCCCGCGCTCCCCCAATGACTGGCGCAGCACAGCGCTGGTGGCGTCGGACGCCAGCACCTGCGACGCCATCGTGCTGACCAATGACACGAAAGTCATCGAACTGCGGCGCGACGCCGCCCGCCGCCCCTGGCGCATGATCCGTCCGCTACAGGCCCGTGCCGACAGCGACCGCATCACCGAGGCATTGCAGCAGCTCCAGTCGGCGTCGGTCACGCACTTTATCACCGAGGATGCCGGGGCGGATCTGGCCATGTTCGGCCTTCAGCCCCCTGATCTATCGCTCTGGCTGCGGAGCGGGACCAATGCCCTCTCCGCCCTAGACGCCGGCAAAGCGGTGACCAATGACTCCGCCCAGGTCTACGCGAATCGCAAGGGCTTCACTCCGGTCGTGGCGGCGCCGAGGGAGGCGCTAGCGTTCTGGTATGGAGCTGTGAATGATTTTCGCGATCCGCACCTGCTATCGCTGACCGACCCTGTCACCGAAATCGAGGTGCGCGGTCCGGACGGATTCATTTTGAAGCGGCAGGGCACCAATGGCTGGAGCCTGGCGGGTGAATCCTTCCCGGCCGATGCAGACAATGTGCAATTGTTTCTTAAGGTTTTGAGCGGTCTGCGCGTCGCCGGATTTGTGAAGGACGTCGTAACTGCGCCTGATCTGGCCGCCTACGGACTGGCGCCGCCGCAGCGGGAAATTCTCGTGCGCACGGCGTCGGATGGCACCAATGTTCTCAGTGCGCAGCTGGCTTTCGCCGTGCAGACCAACGGGATTTTTGTGCGCCGCGCCGATGAGGACTTCATCTATGCCCTCTCGCCGGAGGATTTCAACCGGCTGCCGGAATCCAGCTGGGAGTTCCGCGAGCGGCGCCTATGGCGTTTCACAGAGGGCGAGGTGGTGCAGATCACACTCCGGCAAAGCGGCCGGACGCGCACGCTCCTCCACAACGGGCCGAACAAATGGTCGCTGGCCCCCGGGTCGCAGGGGATCATCAATCCGGAGGCGCTGGAGGAAACCGCCCACCGATTGGGCAGCCTGGCCGCCACCGGCTGGGTGGGACGTCACGTGACCGCGCCGGAAAAGTTCGGGCTGAATCCCGAGAATCTGGAGATTTCCATTGAGCTCAAAGGCGGCGAAAAATTATCCGTGAATTTCGGCGCCGAGATCGCCGGCCAGACGGCTCTGGCCGGCGTCACCTTGGCGGGCGAGCGCTGGGCCTTTGTTTTCCCGGCCACGCTCTACCAGTTTGTTCTGGCGTATCTCACCGTTCCGGCATCCGTACGGTGATTTTATGCGACCTGGTTTCTGGCGACAATGCCGTGTGATCTTCCGCTGGTTGCGGCGGGGCGCGCTGCTGGCGGTGCTGGGCGCGCTGGTCGCCGTGTTCTGGTTCAATCAGGTGGGGCTGCCGGGTTTTCTCAAAACCCGACTGGTCGCCGCCTGCCGCGACCGCGGCGTGAATCTGGAATTCACCCGCCTCCGGCTCCGGCTGGACAGCGGCATCGTAGGGGAGAACGTCCGCCTTGCCCCGGCGCAAAACTCCGGCAGCCCGAGTCTGACGCTGGCGGAAATCAAGTTGCAGCTGAATTTCCACGCTCTGCTGCGGCGCCGGTTGCAGGTGGACGGACTCGGTCTGCGTCAGGGTCGGCTCTCTTGGCCGGTATCACCGACCCATGCCCTGCAGCTTGAGAACATCCGCACCGAGCTGCGGTTCCAAACCAACGACACGTGGACGCTCGACAGTTTTCAGGCGGATTTTGCGGGGGGCAGACTCGCTCTCTCCGGCGAAGTCGCCCATGCGTCGGAACTCCGCGATTGGGCCCTGTTCCAGGGCGACCCTGCCGCCGGCCAGCGGGCATGGTTGCAGGATTTTTCCGAAGCGCTGGCCCGGGTCTCTCTCGAGGGCGCGTCGCAGTTGAGTCTTACAATCAATGGCGATGCGCGCGATCCTCATTCCTTCCTGCTTCAGCTCAAGGCGACGGCTCCGGCGGTGCATACACCGTGGTTCCGCGCGCGCGACGTCCAGATCATCGCCCGCCTCACGGCTCCGGCTGGCGCCCCGGATCGTCCCGACCCGGCCTGGGGTGTTTGGACGAATCTGCAGCCGTATCACCTCAGCTGGTCGGTCGCGCTCACCCAATTCAATGCGGCGGGGCAGGGGGCGCAGGCGGTGTCCTGTTCGGGTCTTTGGAGCGCGCCGGAATTGGTGGTCACCCGCCTGTCCGCCGTGCTGGAACGGGGTCGGCTGGAGGCGGGGTTGCGATTAAACGTGGCCACGCGCGAGCTGGCCTTCACCAATGCCTCAAGCTTTGATCTGGCCGACTTGGCCGGATGGCTGCCGGAAAAACTGCGCGGGCGGCTCGCGGACTTCCGCTGGGCTCAGCCGCCGGCCGTGCGGTTCCAGGGCGCCGTGGTGCTCCCGCCGTGGACGGATGCCGTGCCGGATTGGGCGGGTGAAGTCCTTCCGACCTTGCAGCTTGACGGGGATCTGGCGCTCGCCAACGGTCGGGTACTGGGCGCGGCGGTGGATTCCGTTGCCGGCCATTTCAGCTGTTCCAACCGGGTCTGGCAGCTGCCCGATCTGGCGCTGGTGCTGGGGAATAGCCGGCTGGACATCAGCGGCAGTCTGAATGACGCCACGAAAGAATACCGCTGCCGTCTCCAAGGCCGGATGGATCAGGCAACCGCCCGCGACCTGTTAAAGGAAACCCCGGCGGCGCACGGTATGGAGATTGTGCATCTGAAGGATCCTCTGGCGTTTGATGTGACGGTGTCGGGCCTCGGGCGCGAGATTCAAAGCCTGGCGGTGCGCGGTTGCGTGGCCGTGACCAATATCGCCGTGCGCGGCGAGGTGTTCGGCACCGTCACGGCGACGGTGGATTACACCAACCGGGTGCTGTCGTTTTGGCAGCCGCAGATGCACACCGGGATGCAGATGGCGACGGCCGACTCGGTGACGCTGGATTTTAACCGTCGGCTGATTTTATTCACCAACGCGTTGAGCACCGCCGATCCCGGTCCAGTGACCCGTGCCATCGGACCCAAAACCGCAGCGCTGGTGGAGCCGTATCATTTTTTCCAGCCGCCGGCCGCGCGGGTGAACGGGCAGATACCGCTGGGCGACATGCATGGCGGACCTGAGATGGCATCGGTGGACATGCGGTTTGAAATCATCCGGGGCGCCCCGTTCCAATGGGAGCGGGTCAAGACGAAGGACATCACCGCCACGCTGCTCTGGCGGGGGCAGACGCTGCTTCTGACCAATGCTGTGGCCGACTGCTACGGCGGCGCCGCCACGGGTTTTGCTTATTTTAATTTTCGGTTCCCGCATGAGGGAGCTGATTATAACTTTGCCGTGGATGTCACCAATCTGAACCTCCACGCGCTGGCGCTGGATTTGTGGGCTCCCACCAACCAGCTGGAAGGCGTGCTGTCCGGACGGTTGGCCGTGAACAATGCCAGCACGATGCATGTGCGCACCTGGAACGGAGAGGGCCAGATTTATCTGCGCGACGGATTGTTATGGGATATCCCCATCTTCGGCATTCTATCGCCGGTGTTGAACTCGGTTGCCACTGGGCTGGGCAGCAGCCGGGCAACGGAGGCGGCCGGAAAATTCATCATCACCAACGGCGTGATTTACACGGACTCGCTGCTGATTCACTCCACCATGGCGCGGCTGGAATACATCGGGACCATCGATCTCCAGCAGAACGTGGACGCCCGCGTCACCGCGCAGGTGCTGCGCAACGCCTGGGGTGTCGGCCCGCTGGTCACCACCGTGTTCTGGCCATTCAGCAAGCTGTTCGAATATCAAGTCACTGGCCCGCTGACCAATCCCAAGAGCGAACCCCTGTATTTGATCCCCAAACTCCTGCTGGTCCCGCTGCATCCCTTCCGCACGCTGGGGGAACTGCTTCCCGGCGGCGATTCTCCCTGAATCGACTGACCCCCCGCCGGGAGAGCTCTTTTTCCTCCGGCTCCTTAAATAGCCATTCCGAGACACTGCTGGGGGGGCATTCAGCGTGGTCATGGGCCGCGCGCTGGAAGTCGTACGAGCAGGGGGGGGCGTGTCTGCGCTTTGCGATAGTTCCCCGCTTTGATTCTCCGCGGGAGTTGCTATCCTCTGGGCCAGTGCTGACCACATTGCGCAAGGCTGAATATTTTGAGCTCCTCGTCCTGTTCTTTATCCAGGGCGCGGCGATGGCGGTCTGGTTTGTGCCGCTGGGACCAATCCTGGACGCGCATGGATTACATGGCATCAAGCCCTTAGCCTTTGCGGCATCGGCGGTGGCGGCCTTCGTTTCGCCCCTGATGTTCGGGGCAATGGCCGACCGGCACGTGCCGCCGGCGCGCGTGCTGCGCTGGCTGGCGCTGGCAACCGCCCTGTCCATGACCCTGGTCAGCGCCGCGATCCAAACCCGGTGTCATCCTTGGCTGGTCCTGCTGCTGGTCCAGATCTTCTATTTCTCCTATGCGCCGATGTTCAGCATTTCCTCCACCCTCGTTCTGGCGCGGCTGAGCGATGCTCAAAAAGAATTCGGCCCGGTCCGCTGCATGGCCACCATCGGCTGGATGGCGGGCGGCCTGTTGGTCAGCGCATTGAATCTTGATGCCTCGATCTTCGCCGGTTATCTGGGTGCGGCCCTGTGGCTGGGGGTGGCTGTCTTCACCTGTTTTCTCCCAGTGTTGGAGGTTCCTGCCTCGGCGGAGCACCTGACCTGGCATGAACGGCTCGGTCTCGACGCCCTGACTCTATTCAAACAGCGTGATATCCGGGTCGTCTTTCTCACCGCAATGCTATTTTCCATCCCGCTTGCGGCATTTTATCCGTTTGCGCCCACGCAGCTGCGCGACCTCGGGTTCCTGCACACCAGCGCGTGGATGAGTCTGGCTCAATGTTCCGAGATCATCGCTATGTTCGGCTTGGGCTGGCTGCTGGTGCATTGGCGGCTGAAATGGATTTTTGCCTGCGGTCTTGCCTTGGGCGTCCTGCGGTTTGCGCTGTCCGCCTTCAACACGGACGCCACCCTGTTGCCAGGCATCTTTCTGCACGGGGCCTCCTTTGCTCTCGTGTTCGTGGTCGCCCAGATGTATCTCGAGCAGCGCGTTGACCCGGCTTGGCGCGGTCGGGCGCAGGCCCTCCTCTCGCTCATGAACGGGGGCTTCGGAAACCTCATCGGCTACCTTGGCACCGGCTGGTGGTTCAGCACCTGCAGTTTTTCAGACGGCACTCATTGGTCCCTGTTCTGGGGCGGACTCGCGGGGGGCGTGGCCGGCGTGCTCCTGTATTTTCTCGCCGCTTTCCGCGGACCCCGCCCCACCCTCCCCGCAGCCAACTTGAAATGATCCCGGTCTTCCGGGAGGGGCGCCCTGAGCTGGAACTCTGCAGTTGAGTTGCAAATCGGGCCGAGGTCCCCGGTCCTCGCTCAAGCTTTTGCGGGGCGAGTGGGGAAGGCCTGGGATCGTCGTTAGCGCGGTAGAGCCGGGCCTGCCTCGTTTGGCGGCCTCAAGGGGTTCATTTCAAACTCGATTCGGGAGGGGAGCTGAAAATGAAGCGGCGCGGTTCGACTACCACTCCCTCTCTTCCATGAAATGGAGGAGGGCGTGGAGAGGAGGTGCGGCTTTATCTGTTCAAAGGGCCGCGAGAGGCTGGCCCGTTTCGGAAGTCGGGTTGAATGACGTCATGAATCGGGCTCAGGTCTTGTCCCTGGGCGTCCTGGGCGCCTTGGCGGTTCATTTGGACTTCATGCTTCCGGCTGAGGGGGTGTCAGGCGGCGAGAATCTGCTCGATCCGCGTGAGTTCTTCCGCGGTAAAATGCAGGCGCCGGGTTGCCCCCACGCAATCCTCCACCTGACTTACGCGGCTGGCGCCGATGAGGGCGCTGGTCACAACCTTGTGCCGTAATACCCACGCCAGCGCCATCTGCGCCAGAGTTTGACCGCGCGACTCTGCCACCTCATTGAGTTTCCGGGTCCGCGCCAGCACCGCATCGGTGATGTCTGCCGGGCGGAGAAACCGGGGGTCGTGACCTGCGCGGGAATCGGCGGGGATGCCCTTGAAATAACGGTCGGTCAACAGGCCTTTGGCTAGGGGCGAAAAAACCGTGCAGCCGATGCCTTCTGCCTCCAGCGTGGCAAGCAGTTGCGGCTCCACCCAGCGGTCCAGCAGGCTGTAACGCGGTTGGTGGAGGAGGCAGGGCGTTCCCAGCTCGCGCAAGAGCGCCGCCGCCCGCGCCGTCTCCGCCGGCGGATAGTTCGAGAGCCCCGCGTACAGCGCCTTGCCGCTGCGGACGGCGTGGGCGAGCGCCCCCATGGTCTCCTCCAGTGGCGTTTCGGGGTCCGGCCGGTGCGAATAGAAAATATCCACATATTCCAGCCCCAAGCGCTGAAGGGACTGGTCGAGCGAGGCCAGCAGGGATTTGCGCGATCCCCATTCGCCATAGGGTCCGGGCCACATGTGGTAGCCGGCCTTGGTGGTGAGGATCAGCTCATCGCGCCATCTGCCGAGATCCTCGCGGAGGATGCGGCCAAATGTTTCCTCCGCCGACCCCTCCGGCGGCCCGTAGTTGTTGGCGAGATCGAAACAGGTGATGCCCAGATCGAACGCCCGGCAGGCAATGGCTCGCGCGTTCTCGAACGGGTCCACGCTGCCAAAGTTATGCCAGAGCCCCAGTGAAATCAGGGGCAGCTTGACGCCGGATCGGCCGCAGCGCCGGTAAAAATCGGGCGCCGCATATCGGGTGGCTAAAGGAGAATACATGTTCCGAGGAGTTTAGCGGAGGGCGGTCAGGGCTTCGATGATAAAATCATCACCGTTCAAATCTGTGGTCGGTGATTCTACGCCCTTGCTACCATCCGGTTTTTCAGTGCCCCGGCCGGCCGCAGAGGGTCAGCGCGATGCCGACGAGAATGCCGAGGACGGCGGGAAGCTTTCGCCAGCCGTTGAGTTCGCCGAAGAACAGCAGTCCGCCGCCGAAGGCCACGAGCGTGCTGGCGCGGCGCAGGCTCATGACGAGCGACACGAGCCCGTCCGGATTCCCGAGCGCCCAGAAATAGGCGTAGTCGGCGACCAGCAGCGCGAGGGCGATGCACGGTACGCTCCAGCGCCAGTGAAATAGGTCCCGCTTCCACAGCCGCCATTTCCATGCGAGCGCGAGCGGGGTGAAGAGGAGCACTAAATAAATGGAAAACCAGCATTGCACCGTCGGCACGGAGAATCGCAGTGTGTCGAGAAGGTACCGGTCGTAGAGGGAGCTCACCGCGCCAAAGAGCATCCCGCCCAGGAGAAACCAGAACCAGCGGTTCCGGCGGAAATGCACCCCTTCTCTCCGGCCCACCAATGACAATCCGACAAACGACCCCAGCGTGGTCGTGATCCCGACCATTTCCAGCCAGGTCGGGCGCTCGCCTAAAAGCAGGATGGCGCCGAACAGGGTGAGCGCCGGGCTCATGGCTCGGACAGGGGCGCCGAGCGAGAGCGGCAGATGCTTTAAGGCCAGAAAAGTTCCCAGCCAGGAGACGGCGACGATGGTGGACTTTAAGAGCAGCTGCAGATGCTGTTTCCACGTGAGCGGGTCCGTGACCAGTGCCGCCGGCAGCATCCCCGGATGGACCGCCTGCGCCAGCAGGAGCCCCAGCCACACGGACGCCCCTGTCAGGGTGCTGAAAAAAAGGACCGGCAGCACCGCATTTTCCCGCACCGCGTGCTTGGTGCACAGGTCGTAGAGGCCGAGGAATAGCGCAGATAATAATGTGGCGACAATCCAGTTCATTTATTCCCTGTCCGGGGCGGCGAAGCTGCCGCTTGGCTGTAAAACAAAACGGGCGAACCGCAAGGGCCCGCCCGTGATGCAGAATAGTTTCGAAAGCTTACATGTGCGCGATGATATTGTCGCCAAACGCGGAGCATTTGATCTCCGTCGCGCCTTCCATCTGGCGGGCGAAGTCGTAGGTCACGCGCTTGCTGGAAATCGCCCCGTTCAATCCTTTGAGGATCAGATCCGCCGCCTCGGTCCACCCCAGATAGCGCAGCATCATCTCCCCGCTCAACACCACCGAGCCGGGATTGACCTGGTCCTTGTTGGCGTACTTGGGCGCGGTCCCGTGCGTGGCTTCAAAAATGGCGTGGCCGGTCAAGTAGTTGATGTTGCCGCCGGGAGCGATGCCGATCCCTCCCACCTGCGCCGCCAGCGCGTCGCTCAAATAATCCCCGTTCAGGTTCAGCGTGGCGATCACATCAAAATCGGTCGGGCGCGTCAGCACCTGTTGCAGGGCGATGTCCGCGATGGAATCCTTGATGACCAGGCCCGCCCCGGGCTTGCCTTCGGGAATCTTGCACCACGGGCCGCCGTCGATTTCCACCGCCCCGAATTCGCTCTTGGCCAGCTCATAGCTCCAGTCGCGGAAGCCGCCCTCGGTGAACTTCATGATGTTGCCCTTGTGGACAATGGTTACCGACTTGCGCCGGTTGGCGATGGCGTACTGCATGGCCGAGCGGAACAGGCGCTGGGTGCCGGTCTTGGAGACGGGTTTGATGCCGATGCCGACGACCTCGGGCGTCTCTCCAAAGCGGATTTTTTTAAAATCCTTGGGGAAGGTGGTCTTGAGAAACTCGATCGTCTTGAGCGCGGCTTCCTGGCCGGCTTCGAAATCAATGCCCGCATAGATGTCCTCCGTGTTCTCGCGGAAGATGACCATCTCGACCTTTTCCGGGTGCTTCACCGGCGAGGGGACTCCGGTGAACCATTGCACCGGGCGCAGGCAGACGTAGAGGTCGAGCATCTGACGCAGGGCGACGTTGAGGGAGCGGATGCCGCCGCCGACGGGCGTGGTCAGCGGGCCTTTGATGCCCACGAGATATTCCTTGAACGCCGCCACGGTGTCGTCCGGCAGCCAGTTGTTGAATTTCTTGAAGCTCTCTTCGCCGGCGAACACCTCGAACCAGGAGATCTTCCGCTGGCCGCGATAGGCCTTTTGCACCGCCGCATCCAGCACCCGCACGCTGGCGGCCCAGATGTCCGGACCGGTGCCGTCGCCGCGGATGAACGGAATGACGGGGTTCTCCGGAACAGTGAGCGTGCCGTTGGCGATGGTGATCTTTCCGCCGGCGGGCGGGGTGACGTCTTTGTAAGCCATAATCGTTAATAAAATGTGATCGAACGGCATGGATACTACGCCAGCCGGGAAAATCCTGCGAGCAGGAAATGAGGTGTCTTTTGCCAAGGGACGCAGGACAAAAAACTTTAATCCAAACTCCGAAAAGGTAAGGCCATCGCGCGGCGATGCCCCCGCTCGGCAGGGCGGAACAAACGAGGTGAGTCATCCGCCTTGCCTGATTGCTTTCCGTCGCCTAACGCTGCGCTCGGCGACGGGGACGCCGCAGCGCGGCGTTCCCTACCGGTAAAAAACCGGCGCGGAAGGGACTTTTATGGGCGTCTATTCCAAGCCGATTCCTGAGGTCCGCTGAACGCGGGCGAGGTCCGCTGCGCGCTGACCCTGCCACGCTGGCGAGAACTCCTATTTCGGAGTTCGAATTTAATGCGCTGCGGCGAGGGAGGGAGTCGGGGTGTAATTGGGGTGTAATTGGGGTGTAATTGGGGTGTAATTGGGGTGTAATTGGGGTGTTGCGGGCGGTAGGGGCCGTATTTCATGCGGCCGACAGGGTTGGCGAAGTGGCCCGAGGTTTCCTTGGCCGTTTTCGCGTCGGGAATTGTCTGCCGCCGTCCTCGGATGAATTGATTCCTTCCACGGTGGCCTTTCCCAGATTTCCCAGACTTGACGGGGCGCGGATTGAGTTTATTTGATTAAGCATATGCAACTCGACAAGTTGACCCAGAAATCGCAGGAGGCGTTGCAGGAGGCCCAGCGAATCGCCCGCGAACAATCCCATCAGGAAATGGACGGGGAGCATCTGCTCCTGGCGCTGCTCGGCCAGCCCGAGAGCCTGGTGCCGGAACTGCTGGCGCGCCTCAGCGTCCCTCCCGCCCAGCTCCGGCCCGATCTCGAAAAAGAACTCGCCCGGCGTCATAAAATTCAGGGCGGCGGCGAGCCTTACGCCGGGCGCGATCTGCAGAAGGCGCTCGATGCCGCGCAGGTCGAGGCGGGCCGGCTCAAGGACGACTACGTCAGCACGGAGCACCTGCTTCTCGGCCTGATGGAGGCGGCCAGCCCGTCGCTCCGAAAAATTCTCATCGCCCATCGCCTCAAGCGCGAGGCGGTGCTCAAGGCGCTGGCGGAGCTGCGCGGCAATCAGCGCGTGACCGATCCTTCGCCGGAGGGAAAATTCCAGGCGCTCGAAAAATACGGGCGCGATCTCACGGCGCTCGCCCGGCAGGGGAAGATTGACCCGGTGATCGGCCGCGACGAGGAGATCCGGCGGGTGATGCAGGTGCTCACGCGTCGCACGAAAAATAATCCCGTCCTTATCGGCGAGCCCGGGGTGGGCAAGACCGCCATCGCCGAAGGCCTGGCCCGGCGCATCGTCAGCGGCGACATTCCTGAATCCTTAAAGAACAAGCGGCTGGTGGCGATGGATCTGGGAGCCATGATTGCCGGGGCGAAGTATCGGGGCGAATTCGAGGACCGGCTCAAGGCGTTCCTCAAGGAGATCACCGCGAGCGAGGGCGGAATCATCCTCTTCATTGACGAGCTTCATACCCTGGTCGGCGCGGGCGCGGCGGAGGGAGCGACAGACGCCGCCAACATCATGAAGCCGCAGCTGGCGCGGGGCGAGCTGCGCTGCGTGGGCGCGACCACCCTGGACGAGTACCGCAAACACATCGAGAAGGATCCCGCGCTGGAACGCCGCTTCCAGCCGGTGCAGGTGGCCGAGCCGACGGTCGAGGCGACGGTTGCCATTCTGCGCGGGTTGAAGGAGCGGTACGAGGTTCACCACGGCGTTCGCATCCAGGACGCGGCGCTGGTGGCGGCGGCGACGTTGTCCCACCGCTACATCACCGACCGGTTTCTGCCGGACAAGGCGATTGATCTGGTGGACGAGGCGGCATCGCGCATCAAGATGGAGCTCGATTCCAAGCCGACGGAGCTGGACCAGCTCGACCGGCAGATTTTGCAGCTGGAGATTGAGCGCACCTCGCTCGCCAAGGAGAAGGACGCCGCGAGCCGGGAGCGGCTGGCGCTGATTGAGAAGACGCTCGCCGACTTGAAGGACAAGTCCAAGGCGCTCACGGCGCAGTGGCAGAACGAGAAGACGGCCGTCAATGCCGTGAGCATCGTCCAATCCCAGCTGGAGCAGGCGAGGCTCGAACTGGAGCAGGCCCGGCGCCAGGGGGATTTGTCGAAGTCCGCGGAGATTCAATACGGCAAGATTCCTGATTTGGAGAAACGGCTGGCGGACGTGGCCTCCGCAGCCGAAGGGGGGAACAATGCCCCCGCGGCGGGTTCCTCAAAAAAAGCGCCGCCCTCCCCGTCGCGGCTGCTCCGGCAGGAAGTCACCGATGAGGACATCGCCCGCGTGGTGGCGGCGTGGACGCATATTCCGGTCGCAAGGATGCTGGAAGGCGAGCGCGAGAAGCTGCTTCAGATGGAGGAACGCCTGCAGCGGCGGATCATCGGCCAGAAGCCGGCCATTGCGGCCGTGTCCAATGCCGTGCGCCGTTCCCGCAGCGGCCTGCAGGACCCGAACCGGCCCATCGGCTCCTTCATTTTCCTGGGCCCGACCGGCGTGGGAAAGACCGAGACGGCCCGCGCCCTGGCGGAATTCCTGTTTGACGACGAGAGCGCCCTGATCCGGATCGACATGAGCGAGTACATGGAGAAGCACACCGTGGCCCGGCTGATCGGCGCGCCGCCCGGCTATGTCGGCTATGAGGAAGGCGGCCAGTTGAGCGAGGTGGTGCGGCGCAGGCCGTATGCGGTGGTCTTGTTCGATGAGATCGAGAAGGCCCATCACGACGTGTTCAACGTGCTGCTGCAAGTGCTCGATGATGGCCGGCTGACGGACGGGCAGGGGCGCACGGTGGATTTTAAGAACACCCTCATCATCATGACGAGCAATCTCGGCTCGCCCATCATTCAGGAATATTTCATGGACGGGCACACGGACAAGGCGTCGCATCAGGCGATGGAGGACAAGGTCCTGGCTGAGTTGAAGCGGCATTTCCGCCCGGAATTTCTGAACCGCGTGGACGACACGATCATTTTCCAGAGTCTCGACGAAAGCGAGCTGGCCCGCATTGTGGACATCCAGCTGGGGCGATTGGAGCAGCGGCTGGCGCAGCAGGGCCTCGCGATGGAGGTGGACGCCGCCGCCAAAAAGCGGATTGCGAGCGAGGGTTACGACCCGCAGTTTGGAGCGCGTCCGCTCAAGCGCGCCATCCAGCAATTTCTGCTGGATCCCTTGGCGACCCGGCTGCTGGCGGGTGAATTCAAGCCCGGGGACAAGATTCAAGTGGGTGCTCACGATGGGGAGCTGATGTTCCGCAAGAAATGAGCCGGTGGGCCGTGGGCGCAAAACGCTCATGAACCCCAGACACCCAAGCATGGCAGTTTTTGGCACCTTTGGGACAGGTAGGGCGTGTCGCTCCGTGCGCGCCGTCGTGGTAAACCGGCACGCGTGGATTGGCAACGGCGGTGGCGGGCGTCTTGCCCTGGAAAAATGGGAAACGGACAAAAACGGATTTGACTTGGCGGCGGCGGTGCGTCAGTGTGTTCGCGAACTGACTGCAAGATTTCCCCCGGTAGCTTGAGGAAAATCTCGGTGGCTCCAGCGGCAACCACTCCAATTTGAACCAATCCGGTCGTTTGCCGTCCAATGCGTGACCGCAAAACGACTTTTGAGTGTCGGGAGGTCCAGGAAACTCCAGCCAGTTTAACTGACCGATTAATCCCTTATTTTTATTTTATGGCCAAAGTCCCTATCAAGAAACCCAAGTTAAAAGCCCCCTCCAAAGCATCCGTCAAAGCCGCGGCTCTGGAGGAGTCGTCTGCGGGAATGGCGCCGGAATTGCAGGCAGCGGAATTCAATCCCGCCACCGGAGACGCCCCGTCCGCCCAGGATTCCTCGGCGCTGCAGCCGCCGTCCACCCCGGTGGAGCCGACCCATGACCGTGAAGAGCCGCCGGCGGAGGATCGGCGCGGGCATCAGCGCGACAAGATTGCCGCCTCGATCAACATCGCCAAGCTTCAGGCGATGCAGATGACCGAGCTCAACAACATGGCGCGCGAGCTGGGGGTGGAGAATTTTGGTACGATGCGCAAGCACGAGGTGATCTTTCATATCCTGCAAAAGAATGCCGAGCGCGCGGGGGTGCTGTTTTCCGAGGGGGTGCTGGAAGTCCTGCCGGAAGGCTTTGGGTTCCTCCGCTCGCAGAGCTTCAATTATCTGCCGTGCCCGGAGGACATCTATATTTCCCCGTCGCAGATCCGCCGGTTCGATCTGCAGACCGGCAACCTGATCGCCGGCCAGATCCGTCCGCCCAAGGAAAAGGAAAAGTTTTTTGCGTTGCTCAAGGTGGAGGCGGTCGACGGCGAGGAGCCGGACAAGGCCAAGGACAAGACGCATTTTGAGAATCTGACGCCGCTATTTCCCAACCGGCGGTTCATTCTCGAGACCACCCCGGAAGAGTTGAACACGCGCGTGCTGGACCTGGTATGCCCGATTGGCAAGGGCACGCGCGGATTGATCGTGGCCCCGCCGCGCACGGGCAAGACGGTGTTGATGCAGAAGATGGCCAACGCCATCCTGAAGAACAACCCGGAGACTTATCTGTTCATCTTGCTCATCGACGAACGCCCGGAGGAGGTCACGGACATGGAGCGTTCCTGCCGGGGCGCGGAAGTCATCAGTTCCACGTTTGACGAGCCGCCGGAGCGGCATGTGCAGGTGGCGGAAATGGTCATCGAAAAGGCCAAGCGCATGATTGAGCACAAGCGCGACGTGGTGATTCTGCTGGATTCCATCACGCGCCTGGCCCGCGCCTACAACACGGTGCAGCCGCATTCCGGCAAGATCCTGTCCGGCGGCGTGGATGCGAATGCGCTGCACAAGCCGAAACGCTTTTTCGGCGCGGCGCGCAACATCGAGGAAGGCGGCTCGCTCACCATCATTGCCACGGCGCTGGTGGATACCGGCAGCCGCATGGATGAAGTCATTTTTGAGGAATTCAAGGGCACCGGCAACATGGAGGTGCATCTGGACCGGGGCCTGGTGGACCGCCGCATTTTCCCGTCCATCAACGTCGAGCGCTCTGGCACGCGCAAGGAGGAGCTGCTCTATCACCCGGACGAATACAGCCGCGTGGTCCTCTTGCGGCGTGCGTTGACGGGGGTGCCGCCGGTCGAGGCGATGGAGCTTTTATTGGGGAAACTCAAAAAATACCGCAGCAACATTGAATTCCTGCTCGGCATGAGCGTGAGCTGAGCCTCAGGAAGGCGTCCGTCGTTCCCCTAGTCCGGCTTTCTAGCATGGGGGGGCTTAGGATTGGGGGGCCTTTTTCAGGGGGTTGATTGCGCTTGACGAGGGTCGCCGAGAAAACTACATTCTGCCCCTAGAACGGTAAAGTTTGCTGGTTCGGCCAGCGCGAAAGTCGGATGATACCACATCTCCGGCTTTTTTGTTCGCCACATGCAGACGCCGGGTTGAGCTAATTGAGCTATGAATGCAGAAATTTTAGCGGGTTTGGAATTTTACGAACGGGAAAAAGGCATCAGCCGTGACGTCCTTGTCGCGGCGGTGCAGGAAGCCATGCTGTCGGCCGCCAAAAAAGCGGTCGGCCCGGCCCGGGACCTGCGCGTCGTCACCGACCCCAAGACCGGCGACATCAAGGCGTTTGCCAAGCTGATCGTCTCCGAAAAGGTCATCTCGCAGCACGACCAGATTTCCGTGTTCGACGCGCGGCGCATCAAGTCCGACGCCAAGGTCGGCGACGAGATTGAGAAGGAGGTCACCCCCACTGGATTTGGCCGGGTTGCATCCCAGTTTGCCAAGCAGGCGTTGATGCAGAAAATCCGCCAGGCGGAAAAAGCCCTCATCTTCACCGAGTTCAAGGATCGCGTCGGCGACATCATCAGCGGCACGGTGCGCCGGTTTGAGCGTTCGGACGTGATTTTGGATCTGGGCAAATACGAGGCGCTGCTGCCGAACCGCGAACGGGTGCCCACCGAGGAGTATCAGGTGGGTGAACGCATCCGCTGCTATGTCAAGGCCGTGGAGGAGGGTCCGCACGGGCCGGAGATCATCCTGTCCCGCGCCGACCCGCGCTTCATCATCAAGCTGTTTCAGCTGGAAGTCTCTGAAATCAACGATGGCACCATTGAGATCAAAGGCATCGCCCGGGAACCCGGTTTCCGCACAAAGATGGCCGTGTATTCCCGCGACCCGAAAGTGGATCCGGTCGGCGCCTGCGTGGGCATGCGCGGGCAACGCGTCAAAAATATCGTCCGCGAACTCAACAATGAGAAAGTGGACGTGATTCCGTGGTCGGCGGACGTCAAAACGTTCATCACCAAGGCGCTGGAGCCGGCCCAGCTGAAGACCATCACGCTGGATGAGGTCCGTCACCGGGTGAAAATCATGGTGGGTGAAGACCAGCTGTCGCTGGCCATCGGCAAGCGCGGGCAGAACGCGCGGCTGACCGCCCGTTTGACGGGTTGGGAAGTGGACATTGATGCCGAGCACATTGTCACGAAGGGCTTTGAGGAGAAGGTGGCCGAGGCGGTGGAACAGCTCGCCTCCATTCCGGGTGTGACCCGCGAACAGGCCGATGCATTGGTCCATGCCGGGCTGACCCGGATCGAGGATTTGCTGTCAGCCGAACCCGCTGACATTGCGGAGATTCCTCAGATCGGTGAGAGCGCGGCAGCGGTTTTAGGCGCCGCGCGCGCAGAGGCAGACCGCCGGTTGTTGCCGGCCGTTGAAACGCCTCCGAAAAGTTGATTGGATGACGCCGACCGAACAGCGTTTGCTGGTGCGAATTGAGCCATGAAGGCCGATCGCATGAATGGGTCGGTGATGCCGCAAAAAAATTATGCCCGTTCGGATTTACGACATTTCGAAGAAGCTCGGCCTGGAGAACAAGGAAATCATCGCCAAGGCCAAGTTGCTGGGCATTGCCGCCGCCAAGGTGGCGTCCAGCTCGCTGGATAAGATCAGCGCCGAGTGGCTGGAAGAAGAGCTGCTCAAGAGTTATCCCGAGGTCGCCGCCCGGCTGGCGCCAAAGGCCCCGCCGGAGCCGCCCAAGCCGGCGCCCGTCGAAGAGAAAATCATCCTGATCACCGCCCCGCCGCCGCCGCCAGCGCCCGAGCCGGAACCCCTCCCCGAACTGACCCCGGCGACGGAAGTGGAATCTCCCGCTCCGCAGGTCAAGGCCGAGGAGCCCTCGATTCCTGTCGTCCCCATCACTCCCGCCGCACCGCCCGTAGCAAAAATCGGCGACAAAGTAGGATTCATCCAGCTAGCCCCCCGTCCGCAGCCGCGCGGCAGTGAAAAGCCCGGTTTGGCCAAAATGCCCCCCCCCGGCCCGGTGCTCCCGCGCGGGGCGATTTTCGCCCGGGTGGTCCGGGTCAGCGCCAGGCTTTCGGCGCCCGTCCGGGCGCGACGGCGACCCGTGAGCCGGCCAAACCGGCGGCCCCCCAGGCTCCCAAATTTATCGCCCCAGTCGGCGGCGAGATCATCATTATCAAGCCGCCGATCGTGGTGCGCGAGCTAGCGACCCAGCTCAAGCAGAAGCCCTTCAAAATCATCGCGGATCTGATGGGTTTGGGTGTTTTTGCGACGGTCAATCAGACCGTGGACGAAAAAATCGCCCAGCAGTTATGCGCTAAATACGGGTTCCGTTTTGAAGTGGAGAAGCGCGACCGGGGTGCCGGTGTGGTTCACAAGCCGGTTTTGGAGTTGGAAGTGGACACGGAGGACAAGCCGGAAGATCTCAAGCCGCGCGCGCCGGTGGTCACCATCATGGGCCACGTTGACCATGGCAAAACCTCCCTGCTGGACGTGATCCGCAAGGCGAACGTTGCCTCAGGTGAATCCGGCGGCATCACCCAGCACATCGGCGCCTACACGATTTCCGTCCCCCATCCCGACCCGAAAAAAGGCCTGGCTCAAATCACTTTTCTCGACACGCCGGGTCATGCCGCGTTCAGCTCCATGCGCGCCCGGGGCGCCAATGTCACCGACATCGTGGTGCTGGTGGTCGCCGCCAATGACGGCGTCATGCCGCAGACGCTGGAGGCGCTGAGCCATGCGAAGGCGGCGAAGGTTCCGATTCTGGTCGCGGTCAACAAGATAGACCATCCGAATGCGAACCCCATGAAGGTGCGCCAGCAGCTTCAGGAAAAGGGCCTGGTGCCGGACGATTGGGGCGGTGAAACGATTTTCGTGGATGTTTCGGCGCTGACCAAGGTGGGGGTGGACAAACTGCTGGAGATGATCTTGCTTCAGGCTGAATTGCTGGAGCTCAAGGCCAACCCCGAACGCAATGCCAAGGGCAACGTCATTGAGTCCGGCGTGGAGCCCGGAGGCCCGACCGCCACCGTGCTCGTCCGCAAGGGCACGCTGCATGTGGGGGATATTATTTTGTGCGGGGAATTTTACGGGCGCGTGCGCGCCCTGATCAACGAGGAAGGCCAGCGGCTCAAGCAGGCCGGCCCCTCCGTGGCGGTGCGGGTGCTGGGGTTGAACGGCGTGCCGGATGCCGGCCGGGAATTCATCGTCGTGGAGGACGAAAAAGCCGCGCGCGCCAAGGCGGAAGAGCGTTTTCTCAAAGACCGTGCTGACGGCCATGAAAGCAAAAAGGTCACGCTGGAAAACCTTTTCGCCACGCTGGCCGCCAACCAGAGCAAGGCGCTCAAGGTGGTGGTCAAGGCCGATACCCAAGGCTCGGTCGAGGCCATCGTCGAGGCGCTCAACAAGATCGAGGCTCAAAAAGTTTCCCTCGAAATCATGCACAGCGATGTCGGCGCCATCAGCGAAAACGACGTGGCGCTCGCATCGGCTTCGGGCGCGATCATCCTTGGATTTCACACGCGGGTGGACAGCACCGCTGCCGAAAAGGCCAAGCACGCCGGCGTGCAGATCAAGCTGTATGCGATCATCTATGAGCTGATTGATCAGGTGAAGGAAGCCATGGCTGGATTGCTGGATCCTGAGGCCCGGGAGACGATCACGGGCGTGGCGGAGGTGCGGCAGGTCTTTGAACTTTCCAAGGGTGTGCCGGTCGCCGGCTGCATGGTTTCCAGCGGGCGCATTGCCCGGGGAAAAGTCCGCGTGCGCCGCCGCAAAGACGTTATTTACGAGGGCATTGCGCAATCGCTCCGCCGGTTTCAGGACGAGGTCAACGAGGTCCGCTCGGGCATGGAATGCGGCATCCGCATCGAAGGCTACAGCGAATTCCAGGTCGGTGACACGATCGAATGCTACGCGATTGAAAAGGTCGCGGCCAAGTTGTGAACCCGAGTTTCGGATTCGAGCCCAACCTGAACCCCGCACGCGCCATTCCTGATTCGAGACCCCGGACGCTCACTCCCCATGGCTAGTCTCCGAATTCAACGTGTGCGCGAACTGCTCAAGCAGACGCTCGGCGAGGCCATCCGCCGCGAGTTCCATTCCCACGAGGCCGGCTTGATTTCCGTCAACGACGTGGACGTGGCGGGCGACTTGAAGTCGGCGGTCGTGTTCATCAGCATCCTCGGCAGCGCCGACCAGCAGAAGCGCGGATTCCAGCTGCTCACCGAAAACCGCATCCGTCTCCAGACCCTGATTGCGCGTTCGGTGATCTTGAAATTCACGCCCACGCTGAAATTTGTTTTTGACGACTCCATTGTGCGTGGCAACCGCGTCCTGCAAATCCTCGAGGAACTGGACAAAAGCCCGTCCGCGGGCAGCGGGCCCGCCGACCCCTCTTGAAAAGCCATCCCAAAATCATCAATCGGATCGTGGAGATACTCCGCGAACATCAGACCTTTTGCATCGTCGGTCACATGCGGCCGGACGGGGACTGCATCGGTTCGCAGCTGGGTCTGGCGCTCGCGCTCCGCAACGAGGGCAAAAAAGTCACGGTTTGGAACGAGGATGCCGTCCCGCAGAAGTTGAAGTTCCTCGATCCGGACGGCCTGTTCCAAAAGCCGAAGCGCGGGCAGAAATTCGACTGCGTCATCGCGACGGACTGCGCGAGTTTTCAGAGGCTGGGCAAGGCCGGCGAGTCCATTGCGGACCGGAAGGTGTTCATCAACATTGACCACCACGAAAGCAACACGCGCTATGCGGATGTGAACTGGGTTTCCGCCCGGGAAGCCTCGACGGGCGAGTTGATTTTCCGGCTGCTGAAGGTGGCGCGCTGGCCGATCACGAAACTCATCGCCGATAATCTCTTCACCGCCGTCTCCACCGATACGGGTTCTTTCCAGTATCCGACCACGCGGCCTGGCACGTTCCACACCGGGGCGGAGCTCGTCACGCGCGGGGCGAACCTGGCCAAGATTGGCGACGAAGTGTATCAAAGCTATCCGCTCTCGCGCGCCAAGCTGCTCCAGCATGTTTACAGCAAATTCCGGCTCGCGCAGGATGACCAGATCGCCTATCTCTGGCTCAAGAAGGCCGATTTCACCCGCACCGGCTGCGAGAGCAACGACTCGGAGGGTCTTATCGACCACATCCGCGCGATTGAACCGGTGGTGGTCGCCTGCGTCTTTGAGGAGCTTGAGCCCGAGCTCACCCGCATCAGCCTCCGCTCCAAGACCGCCCGGATCAATGTGAATGAAATTGCGGCGCAATTCGGCGGCGGCGGACATTCGGCGGCGGCGGGCGCGCGGATTCCCGGCCGTCCGCTGGCGGTTCAGCGCCGGGTGATTGCCGCGGTGAAACGGGCGTTGCAGGCCATTTAATCATTTTCCATGCAAGATTTCTCCTCGCTGGACGGCGCCATTCTCATCGATAAACCGGCCGGCCCCACGTCGCACGATGTCGTGGACGCCATCCGCCGCCGTTTTCAGATCAAAAAGGTGGGGCACTGCGGCACGCTTGACCCGAATGCCACCGGCCTGCTCATCATCGTCCTCGGCCGCGGCACGAAGCTCTCGGAAAAGCTCATGGGCGACGACAAGGTCTATGAGGGCACCATCAAGTTTGGCGAGACTACCGCCAGCTATGACTCGGACGGAGAACTCACCGGTTCCCTGCCGGTCCCGCCGATGACGCTGGAGCAATTGAACGCCGATGCCGCCTCGTTCCTAGGGGATCAGATGCAGATGCCGCCGATGGTTTCGGCAATTAAAAAGAACGGGGTGCCGCTCTACAAGCTGGCCCGCAAAGGCATCGAAGTGGAACGCGAGCCGCGCTTGGTCCATATCTACAATTTCCGTTTTACACGTTACGAGGAACCGCTGGGCGACTTCCGGGTGGCCTGCACCAAGGGCACCTATGTCCGCAGCATTGCGCACGACCTCGGCCAGAAACTCGGTTGCGGCGCGCATCTTGCCGCCTTGCGCCGGAGCGTTTCTGGTAAGTTCGACGTGGCGGAGGCGACCCGGCTGGACGAGGTCCTGAAACTCACGGTGCCGGAGTTGGAGAGGAAAGTGCTCCCGTATTTGCGGCTGGCTGCGGCCTGAAGACACCCTGGGAATTTTTCACGTGATGCAACGGGTCGATGCCGCAACCAAACTCGCCACCGGCGGCCGAAAGGTCTGCTTGGCCATCGGCGTATTCGACGGCGTGCACCTCGGCCATCAGCACATCATCCGTCAAACCCTGGCCGACGCCCGTCAGCATGACGCCTTGGGCCTGGTTCTGACGTTCGACCGGCACCCCAGCGCCATCGTCGCGCCGGACCGCGTTCCGCCGCTGATCCATTCGCTGCCTCAGAAATTGAGGGCGATTGAATCGCTCGGAGTGGAGGGGGTTTTGCTGGTGCATTTTGACCCAGCTTTCAGCCAGCAGACCGGCGAAGAGTTTATCCGCGGCCTGGTGCGCGACCTCGTCCGCATACAAAGCATCTGTGTCGGCGCTGACTTTGTTTTCGGCTGCCGCCGCAGCGGCAGCGTCGCCCTTTTGAAAACACTCGGCGACGAGCTGGGTTTTGAGGTTCATGGACTGGCGGCGGTGGCGCTGGATGGCCAAACTGTCAGCAGCACCCGCATCCGCGAGGCCATCAGCACCGGCGATTTGGAGGCCGCCCGCCAGATGCTGGGCCGACCTTACGCGCTCTGTGGGCGGGTGGTCGAAGGCGACCGGTTGGGACGTCAGCTTGGGTTTCCAACGGCCAATCTGGAGATGGACGGCCGGGTCCTGCCCCCGCATGGGGTTTATTCCGCCGCCACTACCCTGGATGGTCGACGGTATCCCGTGGCCCTGAACATCGGGTTGCGCCCGACCGTCACGGCGTCCCAGCCCGCCCTCCGGATTGAGGCTCATCTGCTGGATTTTGATGGCTCCCTTTATGGCCAGGAACTCGAGGTAGAAATCGGGGTAAAATTGCGGGCGGAGCGGCGGTTTGACTCTCCTGCGGAATTGCGGGAACAAATCGCCCGCGATATCCTCCAGGTGCGGGCCCGGATCTGATGGCCGCCCATTGAACCGGCGCGCCGCAGGTGCCAGGAAGGGCGCGCTTTCACGGTTGCGTCTGAGTCCTCAAACGGCAAGGGCCTTGGATGCCGGCTTTGGACGGAGTGAGCGCCCGGGCAGTGTCCCGAGGGTGTTCGATTCCAAATGAGCGTGGAAATTATCATTGCCCGCCGGTGCCGTTCAGCCAAGCTGTGTCCGTCATTAACTAAAGAAAAAATTATGATTGCATCGCTTATTTTTCTGGGAGTTCTCCTTCTGCTCGTGCTCATCATCGGCGGGTTTGTGGTCGGCATCTACAACAAGCTGGTCACGATGCGCAACCGATTTAAAAACGCCTTTGCGCAGATCGACGTGCAGCTCAAGCGCCGCTATGACCTGATCCCCAACCTGGTCGAGACGGCCAAGGGGTATCTGGCGCACGAGCGCGGCACGCTCGAAGCCGTCACCGCCGCCCGCAACATCGCTTACGCCGCCTCCAAGGCCGCCGCCGCCAATCCCGGCGATACCACGGCGATGAAAAATCTCACGGAGGCAGAGACGGGATTGGGCGGCACTCTGAGCCGGCTCTTGATGGTCTCTGAGCAGTACCCCGACCTGAAGGCCAATCAGAACATGATGCAGCTCACCGAGGAGCTGACCTCCACGGAGAACAAAATCTCCTTTGCGCGCCAGGCTTACAATGATTCCGTGATGGCCTATAACACCGGCCGCGAGGTGTTTCCGAGCAACCTGATTGCAGGGATGTTCAACTTCACCTCTGCGGAGCTGTTCGCGGTGGACAAGCCGGAAGAGAAGGTCGTGCCCAAGGTTACCTTCTCGTGAATTTTTTGCGGCAGCGGATGCCGGCGGGCTTGGCGGTTTGAACCGAGCCCCCTGATTCTGATTGCCGCACCTATTGGATGGATTTCTTCGAGCGACAGGATCGGGCCCGCAAAAAAACCAAGCTGCTGGTTTTTTACTTTGTCGTCGCCGTCCTCCTCATTGTCGTCCTGAATTACCTGGTCGGGCTGGTGGTGCTCACCGGCGCCCGGGCGCATTCGGATGCTGGCGGGTCTTACGGATCGGAGCCTTCGCTGGCGCTGTGGGATCCGCAGATCTTTTTTGGCGCCGCCCTGATCACCTTGGCCATCGTGGCATTCGGCAGCCTGTTCAAGGTCAGCCAGCTCGCCGGCGGCGGCGGGGTGGTGGCCGAATCCATGGGCGGCCGACCGGTGGATTCCAGCACGCGCGATCCGGACGAACGCAAGCTTCTCAACATTGTCGAGGAGATGGCCATCGCTTCCGGTGTGCCGATGCCGAAAGTTTACGTGCTCGACCATGAGGAGGGCATTAACGCCTTCGCTGCAGGGCACACCGCCGGCGATGCCGCCGTGGGTGTCACGCGCGGTTGCATCTCGAAGCTGTCGCGCGACGAGCTGCAGGGCGTCATTGGCCACGAGTTCAGCCATATCCTCAACGGCGACATGCGCCTGAACCTTCAGCTCATGGGCGTCCTGTTTGGGATTCTCTGCCTTGCCTCCATCGGCCGGATTCTGCTCTACATGCGCAGCAGCAATAGCCGGGAAAAAAACCCGCTGCCGATCATCGGGATGGCCCTGATTCTCATCGGCTCGGTGGGAGTGTTTTTTGGCCGTCTGATCCAGGCCGCCATCAGCCGTCAGCGCGAGTTTCTGGCCGATGCCTCCGCGGTGCAATTCACCCGTAATCCTGCCGGGCTGTCCGGCGCCCTGCAGAAGATCGGCGGCTATGGCTCGCAGATGGAGTCGCCCAATGCCCCGGATGCCGGCCATCTATTTTTTGGCAGCGCCCTCTCCCATTCCTTTCTGGGCGCGCTGGCCACCCATCCGCCGCTCGAGGATCGCATCCGCGCCATTGAGCCAGCGTGGGACGGAACATTCAAGGCTCTCAGCGCGGACAATCCGGAAACGCCTTCCCGCCGCGCGTCGGTTCCTCCCCCGCTGCCGGATGCCTTTCGCGCCGTGCTTGGGGGCGTCGTCATCGGCGCCGGCGCGGCCGGGAAGCCCCCGGTCATTGCATCCCATTCCGTCCTGCCGAATCTAGGCACGCCCACGCCGCTGCATTTGGAATACGCGGAGAAAATGCGCGACTCCCTGCCGGAAAGCGTCCGGAACGCCGTCCGCCAGCCGCTCGACGCGGTGGCCTTGATTTACGCGCTGCTGTTGAGTTCCGAGGAGGCCACTCGCGCCACCCAGCTCGACGCGCTCGCCCGGCATCTGCCGCCGGAGAGTTACAGCATGACCGTGACCCTGTTCGCCGACATCGCCTCGGCGGCTGTTCCGGCGCGGCTACCCATGGTCAACATTGCCATGGGTGCGCTGCGGCAATTAAATCGGGATCAGTACCAGCGATTCTCCAAAACGCTGCAGTGGCTGATTCAAAGTGACGGCCGGCTGGAGCTGTTTGAATTCGTGCTGCAGAAAATCATTCTGCGCCATCTCGCGCCCCAGTTCGGCGCGGCGCGGCCGCCGGCCATCCAGTTTTATAGCATTAAGCCCCTGGTGCCGGATGGCCGGGTCATCCTCTCCACGCTGGCCCATGTCAGCGGCGATGATGCGGGCGAGGTTCAGCGGGCCTTTGATGCCGGCGCCCCGTATTGGCGCGCCCCCGAGGGCGGGCTGTCGCTGCTGCCGCGCGACCAGTGCGGACTGCAACCGATAGACGCCGCGCTCGATCGACTGGCCCTGGCCGCGCCGCAGATCAAAAAGAATCTAATCGAGGCCTGCGTCCATGTGGTGGGCGCGGATGGCGTGATCCGGGAGAGCGAGGCGGAGTTGCTGCGCGCCATCGCCGACACGCTGGACTGCCCGATGCCGCCATTTCTGCAGCCGGCGTGAGGGACGGGTCACCGCAGGACCGCACTCAGGTTTTTCTTGAACTGGGCCAGCAGGGTTTCATGCGCGGCGCCCACTTCGGCATCCGTCAAGGTTTTCTCCGGGGAGCGGTAGGTGAACGCGTACGCCAGGCTCTTCTGCCCCTCCGGCACGTGCTGGCCCCGGAACACATCAAACAGCTCCACGCTTTCCAGATGGGCGGGCTTGCTCTGACGGACGGTCTGCAATACGGCCTCATGGGTCGTGGCTTCCGGCACCAGCATCGCCACATCGCGGCGGATGGCGGGGAACTGGGGCAGCGGCTTGAATGCCTTGGCCGGATTCCGCCGCGCGAGCAGCAGGTCCAGGTTCAATTCCGCGAGCAGCACGCTGTCGCGCAGGTCATATTTCTTCGCAAGCCCCGGCAGCAGCTGGCCCGCTTCGCCCAGCACCAGCTTGCCGCCCAGCGAAAGAGTCGCCGATTCGAGCAGCAGCGCCGTGCTTTCCGCGCGCCGTGTGAAGGTGACGCCGCGGAGGCCGAAGTGCTCCAGAAAATCTTCCAGCCGTCCTTTCAAGTCGTGGATGTCGAACTTGGCCTCGCGCTCCTCGCCGCTCCAGAAGGGCAGGGCGCGCTGCCCGGTGAGGGCGATGGCCACGCGCCGTTCTTCCCGGACCCGGCCGTTCGCCTGCAGAAATACCCGGCCGACTTCGAACAGGGCTGCGTCGTAATTCTTCCGGCTCACATTGTGCCGCAGCGCTTGAAGCAGGCCCGGCAGCAGGCTGGGGCGCAGCTGGTCCATATCCGAACTCAAGGGGTTTGCCAGCCTCACGGCCTCCGGGCTTTGGCTCCCGGGTTCCGCGCTGGAGATGAGGGTTTGCCCCTGCGTCTCGTTAAGGCCAAGCCCGCTTAGAATCCGCCGCGCCTCGGCGAGTTGATCGTGAACCAGATCATAGGGATTGGTCCCGAGGGCGCCCCGCGGCGGCGTGCTGGGAATCCGATCCACCCCGTAAAGCCGGGCGACTTCCTCGATCAAATCCACCTCGCGCTTCAGATCCACCCGCCACGTCGGGATTTCAAAAGTGCAGAAGCCGGGCGCCTGTTCCGTCACCCGCAACCCCAGTTGGGTCAGATAGGCGATCTGCTCGGGATGCGGGATGGCGATGCCGAGCAGGGCCTGGGTTTTTGAGAAATGAAGGGTGACGCGCCCGGGAGCGGCGGGCCGGGGGAAGTCCTCCCGCGCGGGTCCGGCCACTTGGCCCTGGGCCAGATCGCAGATCAGTTGCGCCGCCCGGCGGCTGGCCCAATCGCAAATGCCCACATCGCCGCCGCGCTCAAAGCGGTAGGAGGAATCCGTCCGCAGCTCCAGTTTTTTTGCCGTGGCGCGGATATTTTGCGGCTTGAAATAGGCGCTCTCAATTAGCACGTCCACCGTCTGCGCGCTGATCTCCGTATTCTGCCCGCCCATGACCCCCGCCAGCGCCACCGCCTTGGATTCGTCGGCGATGAGCAGCATCTGATTCGTGAGGACCCGAACCTTGCCGTCGAGGGTTGTGAATTTTTCGCCCTCGGCCGCCCGGCGGAGGACAATCATCGCCGGCTTGTTTCCCCCGGCCTGGAGCAGGTGATAATCGAAGGCGTGCAGCGGCTGGCCGCATTCGAGCATCACGTAATTGGTGATGTCCACCACGTTGTTGATGCTGCGCAGACCCACCTTTTCGAGGGTGGACTTGAGCCAGTCGGGGCTGGGGCCAACCTTCACGTTTCGGAGGACGCGCGCGGTGTAACGCGGGCACAGCTCCGGCTCTTCATTGCGCACGTCCACGGACAGGGGAACCGGGGCCGGCGATGGCACTGGAAGATCCACGGCAGGAATTTTCAGCGCGTTCCCCGTGATGGCGGCGATTTCGCGCGCGATGCCTAGGACGCTGTTCAAGTCCGGCCGGTTGGGCGTGATCTCCAGATCATAAACCACGTCGCTGCCGCTGCGGCCGAGATAGTCTGCGAAGGATTGGCCGACCCGTGCGTCCGCCCGCAGGAGCAGAAGTCCGTCCTCCTTTTTATGGCCAATCGCTTCAGGCTCGATCTGAAGTTCCTCGTGCGAACACATCATGCCGTGGGACTCCACGCCGCGGATTTTCCCGACCTTGATGGTGAAGGGTTCCCGGTCGCCGGGCTTGGGGGGCAGCGACGCCCCGGGCAGGATGAGCGGCACCTTGTCGCCGGCCGAAAAATTCTGCGCACCGCAGACGATCTGCCGTTCGCCCGTGCCGTCATGGACGCGGCAGACGGTGAGCTTGTCGGCGCCGGGGTGCTTGTCCTTGGTGAGGACTTGCGCCACGACAATGCCGTCGAAGGGCGCGGCGATTTTTTGGACGCCCTCGACTTCGACGCCGAGCAGGGTGAGGCGTTCGGTCACCTCTTCGGGCGACCAGTTGAAATCGACGTATTGCTTGAGCCAGTTTAGGGTGACTTTCATTTCAAAATGGTCCGGGAATGAAACACTAAAACCGGCCTGCTCGAAACCAAATTCTTGCGGCGGCCGCCGAAATGGGCGCCTCCCCGTTTCTGCCCCGGGTGCGGGAATCCGCCTGGAGGTGGTCGCGTCAGGCCTCCTCCCCGCTGTTCGGCCCCGAGGATGGGTGTCTTTTCCGGCGGGCGCGGACGCCCGACGCTCCCTGCGTGCCAGAAGATGAGAAGAGGAGAGGCGCCCATCGGTCCCCGACAGTGATCTGAATTGATCCCCGCGGCTTGCTGTCACGCCGTTGTTCGGTTAGAGTCCGCTCATGATTCGTCTGACCCGGCAGGAACAACTGGTTCTCTGCGTTGTTGTGGGTCTGCTGCTGACCGGTTGGGCGGTGAAAGCCTATCGCCTTGCTCATCCGGCAGTTTCCGCAACCGGTTCGGCGACGCCCTGACATGCAAGAAATCCATTTCGATGAAAAAGTGGAGATGATTCTCCTCAAAGATCCCCGCTACGCGCGCGACGCCTATGCGTTCGTGCGGGAGTCGCTCGACTTCACGCAGAAAACCATCAGCAAGGAGAACCGCGGGAAGGTCCGTCACATCACGGGACAGGAACTGCTGGATGGCATCCGGCAGTTTGCCTTGAACCAGTTCGGGCCGATGGCGATTACGGTGCTGGAGGATTGGGGCGTCCGCAATTCCCGCGACTTCGGCGAAATTGTCTTCAACATGGTGGAGATTGAACTGCTCGCAAAAACCGAGAAGGACAATCGGGATGATTTCAACCACGGCTACGACTTCACCGACGCTTTTCTCAAGCCGTTCTGGCCGCCCAGCAAATTAAAGGCGGAGCCCAAACCGGTGGTGCCATAGCCCCCAAAAGATGCGAGCCGCTCGGGGTCATCCGGGCGAGGAGCTTTGGCGGGTTAATCGGCGCGGTCAAAGATCAGCGTAAGTTTGTCGTCCTTCAGGGTCAGCCGCGCGCCGCGGGTCTCCGCCGTCAGGAATTTGTTGTCCCCTCCATTCGCCAGCGCCAGATCAAATTTTGATTCATTCGCCGTCCAATTCCCTTTCCAGATTACTTTTTCAGTTTCGGCGGGGGCGCCCGGTTTGACGCGCGGGAGGTTTTTCAGGAATGCCTGGCCGTCGCTGCCGGCGACAAAGGCGGCGTCCGCATAGGCCTGAGTCATCTGGGCGCGCACCGCTTTCATCTCCGCGGTCGTGTAATTGGGATGGGCCTGGCGCAGCATGGCGACGGTGACGCTGGCGTTGAAATTCCAGCGGCCGACGAGGGGGAGCGACTCATACTTGGGGGACTTGCCGGTGTTGAGGAAGACCCTGAGATCGTCCAGGTTGGTTTCAGTCGTGCTCCGGAGGAGTGCTGTCAGCTCCCGATTCTGGAAAAACGCTTTGACCTGGGGGTCTTCGAGCAGCTGTCCCACGGGCGCCTGCGACCGCCAGGCGTTGGTGAAATCGGGGTTGCGGATGAGCTGCTGCAAGTCGTCCCGTTCGGTGAGCGAGAGAAAAGCCGGGTAATCGCCCAGCCGGTCGGACAGGGGGCGGTTCTGGCAGAGCAGGCCCGCCAGATCGGCCATCCGGTAAAAATTTTCAGGCAGCGTCGCCAGCGCCCGCGCCGGCTTCGCCAGGCCGGTGCGGTCCAGGTCGGCGCCCACGCGGTTGACGAGTCTCATCATCCGCGATTCATCAGCCGAGGGGGCGGCCTGAGCCGTCCAATAGCTCAGATTGAAAAAATAGAAACTCACCAGCAGCAGGTACGCCGTCCCATTCAACACCCCAAGGCAGGCGCCCAGCCGGGCATTGAGCCGCTCCCACAGCGCCCGCCGCAGATCGCCCGCATGATGCTTGTAATAGACCTCGACTTTGCGATGCACGAAAACCCCCGCCATCCGGAACGCGACCAGCACCAGAAAAAAGCCCAGCACCGGGGCAGCCGCCCAGATGATTGCCGGATTCTCCACCCCGAGATGCGGCAGCAGGGGCTTGAAGATTTTCCCAATCAGCGGCCCAAGCAGGCTGCCAAAGAGAATGCCCACAAAGGTGAACGCCGCGTTGATCGCCCCCAGTTTGTGGCCGAGCGCAATCGCCGACGCCAACAACAACAGTGCAAGAATCCAAATGGTCATAGCCACAGTAAAAATCATTTACCGCAAAAAGCACGCCGAAAATTCCCCCGCCCGCCCGCCGGATCCCAGCCGCCCTGCTGGGATCGCAGGGGGGTGAAGAATTGTTTTTTCAACGGCCGGTTTTCCGCTAGGCTGGGCCCATGGATTTATTGCCTTTTAAGCCCCTGGCGGCCCACCGTCCGCGCACGTTCGTTCCCACCGACTTGGACCTGGGCGACTGGGCCCGGATGGCGCCGCTGTTCGACCGGCTGGAGTCCCGCGCCGCGTCCATCAGCTCCGCCGCCGAGTTGGAGCGCTGGTTGCTGGACTGGAGCGAGCTCAACGCCGCGCTCGATGAGGAGGCCTCGCGCCGCTACATCGCCATGACCTGCCACACGGACAACGCGGACGCGGAGCGGGCGTATCTCCATTTTGTGGAACACGTCGAGCCGCAGCTCAAGCCGCGCCAGTTTGCCTTGGAAAAAATCTATGTCGCGCATCCGCTCGCCGTCCACTTACCGCAGGCGCGCTTTGAGGTTTTTAACCGGGATGTGAAGAATCATGTCGAGCTGTTCCGCCCCGAAAACGTGGCGCTGGAAACCGAGGAGGCCAAGCTGTGCCAGCAGTATCAGAAATTGATCGGCGCGCAGGCGGTGACGTTTCGGGGTGAGGAGAAAACCCTGGTGCAGATGGGGCGGTATCTCGAGGAGCCGGACCGGGCGTTGCGTCAGGAGGCGTGGGAGCTGGTGGCCGGGCGCCGCCTGCAGGACGTGGACCAGTGCGAGACGCTCTTCGAGCAGCTCATCCAGCTCCGCACGCAGATTGCCCGGAACGCGGGCTTCGAGAATTACCGCGACTACGCTTTCCGCCAGAAGGGCCGGTTTGATTATACCCCCGCCGATTGCCTGCGGTTTCATGACGCGGTAGAAAAGGAGATTGTGCCCGCCGTCCGGAAGATCCAGAGCGACCGGCGTCGCCAGTTGAAGCTGGAGGCGCTGCGCCCCTGGGACCTCGCCGTGGACCCGCAGAATCGTCCGCCTTTGAAGCCTTTTGCGGGGGTGGCGGAGATGGTGGCGCGCACGCAGAAGATTTTTAATCATCTGGATCCGGAATTGGCGGCGGGCTTCCAGCAGATGCAGGATTTAAAGCTGCTCGATCTTGACAACCGCAAAGGCAAGGCGCCGGGCGGATATCAGTCCACGCTATCGGAGGCGCGGGTGCCCTTCATTTTCATGAACGCCATCGGGCTGCAGCGCGATGTGGAGACGATTCTGCACGAGGCGGGCCACGCCTTCCACGCGCAGGCCACGCGCGATGAGGACCTGTATGCGTATCGCAGCGCGCCGATTGAGTTCTGCGAGGTCGCCTCGATGGCGATGGAGCTGCTCGGCAATGAATTCCTGGAGGAGTTTTATCCGGGCGCCGAGGCGAACCGCGCGCGCAAGACGCATCTTGAGGGCATCATCGGGTTTTTTCCCTGGATGGCGGTGGTCGACGCGTTTCAGCACTGGATTTACACCCACGCGGGCCACACGCGGGCCGAACGCACGGCGGCGTATCTGAAACTGATGAGCCGTTTCGGCGGGGACGTGGATTATTCCGGATATGAAGCATCCCGGGCCTGTTCCTGGCACCGGCAGCTCCATATTTTCATCCATCCTTTTTATTATGTGGAATATGGCATCGCGCAGCTGGGCGCCTTGCAGGTCTGGGCGAATTCGCGAAGCGACAAGGCGGCGGCCTTGAGCGCTTATAAGAAATCGCTGGCGCTGGGCGGCTCGCGACCTTTGCCGGAATTGTTCGCGGCGGCGGGCTGCCGATTCCAGTTTGACGCCGCCACCCTCCGGCCATTGATTCAGCTGGCCGGGAGTGAGATGGCCCGATTGTAGGGCAGGCGATCCCGGATGGGGTTGGACCAGGGGTCAGACGTAGGGGATTTCACATGGCACCGCAGAGATATAATGCGGGCTTTTCCGGCAATGACTCAGGCCCCCAAAAGTTCATTCCTGTCGGGGTCGAAATTCCTAGGAACCACCTGCTTTTAAAAAGGTCAAAGCCAACCTATATTTCACCCTGCATTGGGGCTTAAACGGGCTATAAGGTGTTTAGGGTCACAGGTTCCCAGAGGGCAAAGACGTCCGGTTCAAAGCATTTTAAGCCAAGAAAAAAGAAAAGGCGCGCGTGTGTCGCGGTCCTAAAGCAGGCGAAGGTAGGTGATGAATGCCTCCCCTTCAGTTTCATAACGCTCCACTGGAATCTGGTGGGCGTTTTTTTGATTATTCGCCGTGGCTGCGATTGCGCCGTCGGCCCGAAACGGAGCCGGAACCCTGCGGTTGAGTTGCAGCGCGGGCCCGAATTCAACAAGACAACTATCAATCTATGAACTACTTGCAGAATTAAACCCCACTGCATTGCAGGAGGATTTCCTCACGGTTGGGTGATTCATTGGAGGGGGCATAAAATTGCATCGGGTTCGTTTTGTGAGCGGGTTTACTTCATTGACGCCAGAAACTCGGCTCAGGTCTTGCTCCTGGGCGCCTTGGCGGCAGGGGTCCGGTTGAGAGCAGGTGTCTGATCGATCCTGTCCGCTCTCCGAACTTTGCCAGCCATGACTGCAGGCGATTATTTTTCATTCTATATTTTTAACACGTCCCTTTCTTATTCTTTTTTTACTTTGTTAAAATCGAATTCCGAAATGGGGTAGTGATAGCGCGCTGCACCGTCCCCGTCGCCAAGCGCAGCGTTAGGCGACGGAAATCAATGAGGTAAGGCAGATGTCTTGCCCTGTCCGTCCCGCCCTCCCAGGGGGGGCATCGCAGCGAGAGTGCCCCTGCCTATTTTGGAAATCGGGTTCAATGAACTGAAATCGCTGGCAGATGTTGTGTGGAACGCAAATTTCAAGGCGTTTTTGATGCCTAGGAAATTCTCCTCAATCAAAAAAGGGACAGCCGGATCGTGATTTTAAACGGTTTACCAGCTGGTTTATCAGTTTCAAACCCAAGCCGGAAGCGGACCCGGCTGCGCCCGGTGATCAAGTCGTGAAGGAATTGGCGGCAAAGGAAGATTGAAACCGTCATGGCAAGCCTTGACATATATTGCCATCGGATTAGTTTGACGACATGAAAGCAGTGACTATCAACATTTCATTGAATCCGGAGCTGGCAGACTTTGCTCGGTCAGACTCGGAAGCGCACGCGTTTGATTCCATGAGCGAATACATGCGCGACCTGATCCGCAACCGTCGGCAGCAACAAATCAGCCAGGACGTGGCGTTGTTGGAAAAGGGGATGGAAAACGCGCCGCTGGGTGATCCCTCGGATGAAGAGATGGCTGAAATTGTGAAAACCCAGCATCGCCATCGGGCGGAGAGGAAGCGTGCGCGTTGTTCTTGATGCGAATGTCGTCTTTGCCGGCGTGGGTTGGCGCGGTGAAGCGCACAGTTGCCTGCTGGCGATGGCCAGGCGGCGCATCACTGTTTTTGCCACGCTGGAAATATTGGACGAAGTGCGGGTCTTGGTGTCCGAACGCGGAAGCAAATTTAAACACAAGCCGCACAATCTGCTGACGTGGTATTACGAACGCGTGAAGTTGGTGGAACCGGCTCTGCTGGGCAAGCAACGCAGCCGCGACGCCAAGGATGACCCTTACCTTGCCTGCGCTTTGGCTGCCGGCGCGAAATACATTGTGTCGCGCGATGACGATTTGCTGGCGCTACAAAAGCCGTTCGGAATTCAAATCCTCACGCCGCGCGAACTCCTGACTCAATTATCAAAGCCGCTTTGACCGGCTTTATGCACCCCTCAGCCTTACTTGTGGTTCTCAGTATGGCCACGCCGACACCTGCTAACCCGTTGTTTGCACAGGGTTCACCTGCCGTAGCCTTGCCTCAAGCCTGTCGAGCAACAGCAATACCTCCTTGACGCGGACAATCAGTTCCTCGCGCAACATCTCTTCTTCGGCAAGGTATACGATATGAAAGGTTTTGGAGGAAGGACATCCAACCTCAAGGTCTCCTACGACCTTCTTGAGTTTTGTTTCTGCCGCCTGAAGATCCTTCACCAGTCTTTCGATTATTTTACGTTTAGGAACACCCCCATTTTCAATATCGGCAATGACAATCTCCACTTGTGCAATGATCTGTGGGAGAGGAGGCGCGGATGGGCGGGGAGTCCTTAAAGCCGCAGCGGGCGCGATGGGTTCGTCAAGGATTTCAAGGATTTGAGTCGCATAGGGTTGAAGGCTCTGGTTAATTGAACTCCTGCGCGCGGCTTCGCGGGCTGCTTGTATTGCCGGGATTAGCAAGCCAACTAAGGTCCCGATGATTGCGATGACGACGAGGAGTTCGACCAGAGTAAAACCGCGACGGGCGATGCGCAGCCGATAGGGTGCAGGAACCAAGGTTTGTAATTTCATAATTTTTTTAAAAAATAGAGATATTTATTTTAATGTCACTGCTGTCCCGTTTAAAAGGCTAATAAACATTGATGATTATAATTATCGGTTAGCTGGGGTGGTGGTGGGAGTTGAGAAAGAGCCTGTGAAATGGGCATTTTCTCAAAAAGTGTGAGGCTCAAAATCTGTAAAATTGT
>CAILMI010000031.1 GCA_903835255.1 uncultured Verrucomicrobia subdivision 3 bacterium | reverse complement strand
GGCAGTCCCCTGCCCGCCGCGGTTGCCAACCCACGTCACCTTAGGCCCCGGGACGGCGCGCACGGAGTGACGCGCCCTACCGCCACCACGCCACCAGCGGTTCGCTGGACCCCATTATCAAGACAAAGACTGAGACACGAATTACACGAATTAGGGAATTGTGCCAAAAACATGCTTTGACCCGTTTACGTGGGTAGGGTGGCAGTCCCATGCCCGCCGCTATTGCCAACCCGCGTCACCTTAGGCCCCGGGACGGCGCACACGGAGTGACGCGCCATACCTGTCCCGCAGTTGCCAAGAACGGCTATTTTTCCAGCACTGGAACAGCCCACTTCAGCCCGAAATCAAAATCACATTGGCGTAATGCGTCGTATCGCCAGTGCGGATCAGTCCGATGGCGCCTGGCACCCGCTTCTTGAAATCCACGTGCGCCTCAAACCGGGTCGGCACCCCTGCCAATCCTTTTGCAAACGCCGCACAGACGGCCGCGGTGTTATTTTTCTGAAATTCGCGCGCCTGATACGCCTGCGTGAAATGGTGGTTGGCGCGCACGGCGGCGATGAGCTGCAGCACCGTTGGCAAACCGTCCACCACGGAAAGATCCACCGTCTCGATCTCCGGCCAGAATGGAAAGCCGCGGTCGGCAATGACCAAGGCGTTGGTGTGGCGGATCCTCGCAAGCAGCGCGAGAAGGTGCGGATTGAGCAAGCCGGTTTTTATCATGGCGGGATTATCAGGAAATTTTTCCCTGCGTCAACTCCACCCCCCGCTTCAACAGGCTCCGCATCCCGGCCTCCGTCCTGGCCTCCGCATAAATCCTCAGCACCGGTTCGGTGCCGGAACCGCGCAGCATCAGCCAGGAAGAATCTTCCGCCACGTATTTCACGCCGTCGAAGGACTTCACCTCCGCCAGAGGCGAACGCAGCAGCCGGGCCGGCGGATGCGCCTTGAGAGACCGCATCAGCGACGCGCGCTTCTCCAGCGGGAAAGGGATGTCCCATCGCCCGTAGCGATGCGGGCCGAACTGCCTCTCCAAGTCCGCCAGCAGCCGGGTGACCGGAACCCGCTCGGTCGCCAGCAATTCGAGCAGCAGGAGGCCGGCGGCAATGCCGTCGCGTTCTGGGATATGCCCCGGAAAGCCTATGCCCCCGCTTTCCTCCGCGCCCAGCAGCACGCCGCCCTGAAGCATCTCGGCGCAGATGGATTTGAAACCCACCCCCGTCTCCACCAGCTCCAATCCGTAGGCCGCGCACATCTTGTCCACCATCGCCGTGGTCGTGAGCGCTTTCACCACGCGCCCCCTGCCCTTTCGATTCACGATGAAATGATGCAGCAGCAGGCAGATGATCTGGTGCGTGGAGAGGTAATGGCCGCGCCCGTCCATCCCGCCCACCCGATCGGCATCGCCATCCGTCACCAGACAGATATCGTGCGGATGCTTTTTCAGATAAGCCTGGCTCCGCGCGTAATTCTTTTCAATCGGTTCGGGGTTGATGCCGCCGAACAGGACGTCGTGGGCGCCATTGAGCGTGGTGACCTGGCAGGTGGTGCCGGCCAGCAGCTGCTCAAAGCAGCCCGCGCCCACACCAAACAAGGCGTCGTGCGCAAAACGCAGCTTCGATTTTGCAATCAAGTCGAAATTCACGAGTTTTTTAAGCGCCGCGTAATGCGCCGGACAGATGTCGACACTACGGATCAGGCCCGCTTGGACCGCATCGACAAGCGGCAGGGACCGGACGGGGTGACGGTCCAGCCAGCCTTCGACAGCACGGCAGGTGGCCGCATCGCTGGAGCCTCCGTAATGGGATTTGAGCTTGTAGCCGTTGAAGCTGGGCGGGTTGTGGCTGGCGGTGATCATCACCCCGCCCACGGCGCGCCGCTGTTTGACGGCAAACGAGACCGAGGGCGTGGGCGTGGGCTCCGTCGTCAGGATGACTTGAAAACCATTGCCGGCAAAGACCTCCGCAGTGACTTGGGCGAAGCGGTCGGAAAAGAATCGGCGGTCATAGCCGACCACCACCCGGGGCGTCCGCCCAAAAATCGGCGACGTCCGATTCCGGATCTCCGATTTCCAAAAGCCGGCGGTGGCCTGCGCGACCCGGGCGACATTGGCGAAGGTGAACTCCTCCGCAATGACCGCGCGCCAGCCGTCGGTGCCGAAGTGGATGCGTGCCATTTCTGGAGAGTAACAAAAAATTCCTGTTTTCAACCCGAATTTTGAAATGAGGTAGGGGCATCGCGCTGCTGTACAGTATCAAGACATCGGTAACAGGTTAAGGTTAGGCTTTTGCCTATGCCATGGCTTGATATTCGACCGATGGAACAGAAGATTTTATTTCTTACCCGTGTGCTGGACACACCGCGTGG
>CAILMI010000030.1 GCA_903835255.1 uncultured Verrucomicrobia subdivision 3 bacterium | reverse complement strand
GCCCCGGGGCGGCGCGCACGGAGTGTCGCGCCCTACCTAACAGCGATCCAGCGAGGGAGATGGCCGGTCCGTGGGTCGATCAATCCGGATCCAGACATCCTTCATCCATCCGAATGTATCCGGTCTACTCTTGCTACTGAAGCCGGGGTAATAACAAAGCGATCCGCTTGCGCAAAAAATCCGCAGGTAGGGCGGGCAGTCCCTTGCCCGCCGCGGCTGCCAACCCGCGTCACCTTAGCCCCGGGCGGCGCGCACGGAGTGTCGCGCCCTTCCCTGACAGCCGCCGGTTTTAATCCCGGCCCGGGGGCATCTTGAAGGCGGCGGCGGCGGCCGGCAGGAACAGAAATCCGGCATAGAACAGCGCGGCGCGGTGGTCGCCTACTTTGGAGAACAGGCCGAAGAATACCGTGCCGAAGGCCGCCGCGATGCGGCCGATGTTGTAGCAGAAACCTGCACCGGTGGTCCGCAGCAGCGTGGGGAACAGGGGCGGCAGATACATGGTAAACAGCCCGAACACGCCCTGGCAAAAACCAATGAAGGGAAACCAGCAGAGCAGCGCGGTGTGGTCGCGCGCCAGGGAATAGGCCCCCCACATGACCCCGAAATAGGCCAGAAATGTCCATGCGATGGTGGCGCGGTAGCCGATATGGCGCGCGAGGCAGCCGGAGAAAAAGTTGCCGAGGATGGAGGAGCCGATGATCAGGTACATCGCCGTGCTGGCCAGTTTGTTTCGCTGCTCGGAGCTCATTGCCAGCACGTCCGGCAGGTTCCGCAGATGCTGCTGATGCCAGAACATGAAGGCCCAATGCGCCGTCAGGGAAAGGCCGCAGACGATCATCACCCAGAGTGTGATGCGCCGCGTCTCGCCGCGGAACAGATCCGCGATGCCCGGCTGGTGATGCTGCGCCTGCGCCCGGGCCGCATGCCATTCCTCCGGTTCCGGTACGGCGCGCCGGATCCAGAACACCAGCAGCGCCGGCAGCACGCCCACCAGGAATAGATATTTCGGCGGCGCTCCCGCCATCAAGAAATTGGCCAGGCCCGCCCCTAGGATGCCGACATTGACGCCGCACTGCAGCACGGCCGCCAGCCACGGCCGCCACGGCTTGGGCCAGGTCTCGGAAATGAGCGACGCGCCCACCGCCCATTCTCCGCCGATGCCCAGGGCCGCGAGGAAGCGAAGAATCATCAGCTGCCACCAGGTCTCTGCAAAGAAGGAAAGTCCGGTGAAAACGGCATAGGTCAGTACGGTGAAGCTCAGCGTGCGCGACCGGCCGAGTCGGTCGCCGATCCAGCCGAACACGCCTCCGCCCACCGCCCAGCCTAGCAGGAACGCGCCCTGGATGAGGGAGGCGTATTTTCCCACCGCCGGATCGGTCGTCACCAGCCCGCCTAGCAAGAGCGCCACAAATGGCGCCGCCACCAGGGTGTAGAGGTGCATGTCCAGCCCGTCGAACATCCAGCCCAGCCACGCCGCGATGCCGGATTTCCATTGGCGCGGGGAAAGCGGAGGGTTCATGCGCGCGTCTTATAGCGGCAGCAGTCCGGAAAGGACAGGATTATCAGAGCGGACCGCGAGAAAGCCGGCGGATTTAAAAGTATTCCGAGAGCCAAATTCCCGATGCCACCTCTCGCGCCGGCCACTTCCTTGCTCGCGGATTTTAGACCGGTCTGAGCCCGGTTCTTCGATGGAAGATTCGCATGGAACGGAATTGAACCTCCCTCCTCTTTTGGCTAGCTTCACGCCATGGAATTATTTCAGCGCCTCGGTTGGAGCCTGTTCGTCGCCGGGTTCGGCTTCGCGCTGGGCGGGTGTGCCCCGGCCGGGCCGGGCGCGGCAGACGACGAGCGGGAGCCCCATTATGTGCTGGGCCAGAACCGCGTCAATGCGATGGATTTCCAGGGCGCAGCGGAGGCGTTCGAGGAATCCTTGGCGGCGAATCCGCGCTCGGCGGCGGCGCATTTTCAGCTGGCCATGCTCTACGACGAGAAGGAGGCTAATCCCGCCTCCGCCATTTACCATTATCAGCAATATCTGCGCTTCGAGCCCAAGGCCTCCAACGCCGAAGTCATCGCCCAGCGGATTTACACCTGCAAACAACAGCTGGCTGCCGACGTGCTGCCGCTGCCCAGCGCGCCCGCCATCCAGCAGCAGCTCCAGCAGCTCGCGGACACTAACCGGGTTTTACAGCTGCAGTTGGAGTATTACACCCGCCAGCTCGCCGCCGTCCAAAATAGTCCGATGCCTCCGCCCGAGAACGCCACACCCACACCGTCCAGCTCCGCGCCGGCGGTCCGGATAAAACCGGCTCCGCCGCGCCCCGCCGCGGCCAAAGCGCGGGCGCACACGGTGGCGGCAGGCGAAACCCCGGCCGCCGTCGCCCGCAAATACGGCATCACCCTGAATTCCCTGATGGCGGCCAATCCGGGCCTGAACCCCAAAAAACTGCGCGTCGGACAGACCCTCAACCTGCCCCCGTTATGACTGTGCCATGAGGTCGCGCGTCATATGGTTTTTGGTTGCCGCGTTCTGGGTCGCCATGAATGTCCTGCTGTGGCGGGTGGAATATGGGACGCATGGCAGCGGGGTGCCGGTGCCGGCGGATCTCGTCTGGAAAAAAATCATGACGGCGCCCGACGCCTCCTCTCTGAATATTTATCAGAACGGAAAGCGGACGGGTTTCTGCGAATTTTCAACGAGCGTGGAGACGGAAATGGCCAAGCTGGATGACAACAGTCCGCCGCCCGAGGGCCTTGCAGCCCGCGCCGGCTACCAGATCCGTCTGAACGGAAACGCCAGCCTGAGCGAGTTCACCAACCGGCTGAGCTTCGATGTCCGGCTTAAGTTTTCTGAGGACCGGCACTGGCATGAATTGGCCCTGAAAGTTTCCTCGCATTACGGGTCAGTGGAAATCAACTCCCTGGCCGCCGCCCGGACGGTCCACCTCAAAATCACAGGCGACATCGGTCCGTTCGAACGCGACCTCACCTTCGATGCCCTGCGCGACCCCCGCGCGCTGCTGGATATGTTCGCTGGGGAGTCCGGCGGGTTCGGGTTATCTCAGTTGCCTTTCCTGCCGCTGGCCGCCCCCGGGGCCGCCCCGGAGCTCCGGTGGGAGGCGCATCGGGCCCGGCTACAAGTCGGCCCTGAGCCCGTATCGGCCTACCGGCTGGAAACCCGGTTGCTCGATTATCCGGTCGTTTTCTATGTCAGCACGCTGGGAGAAATCCTCCGCGTGGAATTGCCCGGCAACCTCGTCGCCACGCTCGACGGCTGGAATAACCCTTAAGGCCACCCTATGATTGAACTGACCCACCTGGTAAAAAAATTCGGCGACCTCACGGCTGTCGACAATCTATCGCTCACCATTCCGCGCGGGGAATTTTTCGCCATGCTCGGCCCGAACGCCGCCGGCAAGACCACCACGCTTAAACTGCTGGCGGGCCTGATGAAGCCGACCGCCGGCTCCGCCCGCGTGTGCGGATTCGATTTGGAGACCCAGCCGCTCGAGGCCCGGCGGCGCCTGGCCTACGTCCCCGATTTCCCGTTTCTCTACGACAAGCTCACCGCCTGGGAATTTTTCCGGTTCACCGGCCAACTATTTCAAATGGCGGACGCCGCCATTGAAGCCAATGCGCAGGAGTTGATCGCGCGGTTTCATCTGCGCGATTATGTGAACCGTCCGCTGGAAAGCCTGTCCCATGGCACCCGCCAGCGCGTGGCCATCGCGTCCGCGCTCCTGCACGAGCCGGAGGTGTTCGTGATCGACGAGCCGATGGTGGGCCTAGACCCGCAGCATGCGCGCGTGGTGAAGGACGTGTTCAAGGAACGCTCCCGCGCCGGCGTGACCGTGCTGGTCTCCACCCACCAGCTGAGCGTGGCCGAGGAAATGGCCGACCGCATCGGCATTATCCACGGCGGAAAATTGATAGCCGTGGGCAACCGCGACGAGCTGCGCCGCCAAAGCGGCCGCTCCGGAGCCCTGGAAGAAATCTTCCTGTCCCTGACTGCGGCGGAGAAGTGACGAAGCCCAATCGCGAGCACCCCTTTGATTTTAACCGGAACCCTGCAGTCCGAATGAACCACCAAGGCGTCAGGGCCGCCCAGGGGCAAGACTCAATCCAGATTTATAGCGGAATCAGGAAACCCACTTAAAAAATGAACCTGGCGCTATTATTATCCCCCTTCAATGGGATCACCAAATGATCACCCACTGTAAGGAATTCCTCCTGCAATGCTGTGGGATTGAGTTCTTTAATTCGTTCGCAGATTGATGGGTGTTTTGTTGAATTCAGGCCGGCGTTGCAACTCAGTTGCCGGGTTCCGGTTTAACCTCAAATGTCCCCGCCACCGTTGGGTGATCCTGGCAAGTGCCCTCCGATTGCGTTGTTTACATCTGCCACCCATCATTCCCCATTCGGTGGCTCCTTTTCAACAAAATGGATTTGGTTAAACCGCTAAAACTTAATCTTTGGCATTTCAGCTTAACCTTGGCACATCGGCGGGTAGGGCGGGCAGTCCTCTGCCCGCCGCGGTTGCCAACCCGCGTCACCTTAGGCCCGGGGCGGCGCGCACGGAGTGTCGCGCCCTACCACCACGCCAAGCCAGCGGGTCGCTGAACCCCCACTACGAAGACCAAGACTGAGACACGAATTAGGGAAATGTGCCAAAAGCGAGGTCTAACCTTTTTACGTGGGTAGGGCAGCAGTCCCCTGCCCGCCGCGGCTGCCAACCCGCGTCACCTGATACCCCAGGACGGCGCGCACGGAGTGACGCGCCCTACCTAACCCAATGTTGCCAAGATCTGCTATAGATCGAGCGCGTGCGAATGCATCGGGGGCGCTGGGCGCATCGGGGCGCGTTGGATGAGCGCGGTTTTTCCAACAGGGCTGGAAACCACGGCTCCGCGTCAGCCCAGAGGGCCGACACTGCCTTTTTAAGACAGGCTCTCAGTCAAAAGCGGGCGGCCGAAAGTCGGGTATTGGAAAACCGCCCATCCGGTTTGATGGCTCCCCCTCCGCCTCTTTCCACCGGCGGCCGTCTAGGTAGATTCTTTAGGCACGATAAACTCCTCGCCCCCCAGCCATTAGGCGCTCCCGCCCATTGTCTCCCTCTCCGGGATGATTCACTGTTCAGCCCGTGAAACTGGTCTTGAAAAGTCCGAGTCAGGCGCCCTGTGAAGCCGGCAGGAATTTGAGCGTGGTGATCTCCTTCGATGGCGCCGCCACGGCCGGCCGGGCCTGTGAAGTGCTGAAACGGCTCGGTCGGAATCTCAAGAAAGAGGAGGGGAGTCTGTTCCATCAATGGTGGAATATTGAAACCCTGGCCTTCACCTCGTTGCGGGAACGGGCGGCAGTGGAGGCGGCGGGGGCGGACCTGATTCTGCTTGGCCTTCGCGGAGGCGGGGAATTGCCCGAGACGGTCGCCGCCTGGATTAAGCGGCTGGTGGTCCTGCGTAAGGACCGCCCCGGCGCGTTGCTGGCCATCCTGGATTCGGACACCAATAATCCTGAGGTCTCGCTGGGGATGCTTTCACAACTGCAACAGGCGGGGGCGTCCGGACAAATGGAATTTTTCGCAACTCAAGCCAAGGAGGGAAGGGCTGGGGGAGGGGTGCGTCGGGCCACAGAAACTGCCCGACAATTCCTCCTGACGCGCCAAAGTGACTTGCCCTGCGCCTTGTCGGGCAACAGAGGTGTATTTGACCGTTCTGGCGGAGAGGATTCATCCAAACAGCTCTTTTATGAAAGCAATCACACAGGATAATGCCTCCTTGAATCATGATCAGATTACCCGCCTGGCGTGTCGGCTTTGGGAGTCGGATGGCTGCCAAAGTGGATGGGATCAGCATTACTGGCTGGCGGCAGAAAATCCTCCGCCCGCCGTCCGGATTCCGCCCCGTCGGCGGCTTACGGCATTTCAATCCACTGCGACCCCACCGCGGAAACGAGTCTGAATCCCATTTAACGCCTTCAACGAATGTCCCTCAACCGAATCCATTTTGAACCCCAATTCCGAAGCGAGCCTTTGGGGAAAATAGGAGGGACAGCGCGCGGCGCTGTCCGCGCCCGCGCGGAGCGGGCGGAACAAATGGTGCCAGGTTTTACGCGCCGCCATACTCGTTTTGTCGCCTGGCGCTGCGCTCGGCGACCGGGACGGCGCAGCGCGCCACCCCTGCCCCATTTAGGAATTTGGGTTGAACCAGCCACGCCGCAAATGGCCGTGGCAATATTCCTCAGTCCAACCGCGGGAGCAGTCGGAATGAGAAGTGTATCCAGGAGCAGCGCAAGCGCGCTGATTCCGTCCCAGCTAGGTCGGGAATTTTCAGAGGGGATCCAATCCTGGCTGGAGCGTCCGTATTTTGAGGTGATGAATCGGAACAAGCTTTGGAAAAGCAAGATGGCGGGAGTGGCGGGGCTCGAACCCGTAACCTCTGCCGTGACAGGGCAGCGCTCTAACCAATTGAGCTACACCCCCCGCGAAGGGGAAATAAAGGCTAAATAAATAAATGAGCAGCGTCAAGATTTGGTTGGGAAATTTGCAATAAAAAATATCCGGGCAGCAGACGCCAAGGAGGTGGGGGTGGGGAACCCCGCTGAAGAAACGTGCTGCTACCCGAATAGTGCCACACTACATCCGGTGAAACTTTTGTCAATAAGTTATCGGTCATCGGCAGGGCACGCATCTCAATTTTCTCAGAGCCTGATTGAAAATATGGCGGCAGGCGTCTTGCCGCCCAGCCCGGGTCGCGCCCGATTTCGGGAGCTTGCGAATATATCGGGGGCGTTGGGCTAGCGCGTAGTTTTTTCCACTGGGCGGGACGCCGGGTTCCATGGCAAGTAAGGACGCCCACCGCTACCAACACCGGGGAAAGTTCCGTGCCGTTCCGGAGCTCCCCTTGGCGTTCTTGGCGCCTTGGCGGTTCATTGTGATTGCTTGGTTCCGCCTCAATTTGGAATGGGTGGGTCGGTGGCCCCACTGTTTCCACTTCAAATCCTCTCTGCCTCTCCACAGGAGGAAACAGGGTCGAAATCCCGTGGATCCGTCCTCCGGCCGGGCTCCTTATTTTCGGCGCAATTCCCGCACATCCACCGCTTCCATACCCGCCGCGCGGAGCGCGATCATTCCCAAATCCGTGTCTTCATAGCCGCGGCAATGCTTGGGGTCAACACCGATGCGCCGCGCGGCCTCCACAAAAATATCCGGCGCCGGCTTTTGATGCTCCACCATTTCGCTGGTCACAACGGCGTCAAACCAGTGGCGGATTTTTAAATGCTCTAGCACCTGTAGGATGACCGGCTGGGTGCCGCCAGAAGCCACCGCCATCGGGATTTTACCGTGATGCGCCCGGGCAATTTCCACCACGGCATGGATGGGCTCCACTTGGGACATCAACGGCAGATAGGCGGCTTCTTTTTCGTGGGCGGCTTGGAGGGGGTCGAAGGCCACGCCCTGTTCCCGGGCGAGCATTTTTAAAATGTCGCGCGTGGGCACCCCGCCCAGAGAATAAAACCGGTCTTCGGGAAAATGCAGCCGGTATTTGGCGGCAATCACCTGCCATGCCCCCCAGTGCAGCGGCATGGTGTCGGCCAGCGTGCCGTCGCAATCGAAAATGAGACCTCGGAGGGGGGCGGGGGGATTCATAATTTCAGGGCGGCCAGTTTCTGCTCCAAATCATGCGTCATTAGGAGCCCAATGAGAGGGTCCAAGTCGCCATCGATGACGATGGAAAGGCTGTAGAGCGTGACCTCGATGCGGTGATCTGTGATGCGGTTTTGGGGGAAATTGTAGGTGCGGATTTTTTCGCTGCGCTCGCCGGTGCCGACCTGGTCTTTGCGGTGCGCGGCATATTTCGCGTTTTCCTCGGCGATTTTCCGGTCAAGCAAGCGCGTGCGGAGCACGGTGAGGGCCTGGATCCGGTTTTTCTGCTGCGACCGCTGGTCGGCGCAACGGACAATCATCCCGGTGGGCTTGTGGATGATTTGCACCGCGGAATCGGTGGTGTTCACCCCCTGCCCGCCTTTCCCGGAGGCGCGGCAGACGTTGATTTCGATTTCATCGGGCTTTATTTCCACGTCCACCTCCTCGGCTTCCGGCAGCACGGCCACCGTGGCGGTGCTGGTGTGGATGCGACCCTGGGCCTCTGTGGCGGGCACGCGCTGGACGCGATGCACGCCGCTCTCGTACTTGAGCCGCTTGTAAACATCCGCGCCGGTCACCTCGAAGATAATCTCCCGGAAGCCGCCCAGATCGGACGGATTGGAATCCAGCGGCTCGACCTTCCAGGAGCGCGTCTCGGCGTAGCGGCAATACATCCGGAAAAGGTCGGCGGCGAAGAGCGCGGATTCTGAGCCCCCGGCCCCGGCCCGGATTTCCACGATGGTGTTGCGCGAGTCGGTCGGGTCGGGCGGCACGAGGCCGAACTGGATTTGCTGCGCGAATTTCTCGGCCTCCGCTTCCAGGCGCGTCACTTCGTCGCGCGCGAGCTGGGCCATTTCCGAGTCGGGCAGCTCGCTCTGGAGCAGAGCGCGGTTTTCGGCCAGCTGGTCCCGGGCTTTGAAAAAAGCGTCGCCGCCGGCGACCAATTCTTTGAGCCGCGAGTATTCCCGGGCCATTTCCTGGGCCCGCTGCGGGTTATCAAACGTCGCCGGATCGCTCAGCGCGGCTTCGATCTCGATGAAGCGGCGGCGGAACTTTTCAATGTGTGGTTTTAAGTCCATGGCTCTGGTGGCCGCGGTCCGTGAATGCCTCCACCAAAAAGAAATCGCCCGCAATCCCATTGAAGGGACCGCGGGCGGAAGGAAAGGGGGGCGCTAGGATTTTTTCTTCTTGGGCGCGGCCGCTGCGGCCTGGGCCGCCTGGGTCTTGGCGAGGCGTTGTTGAAATTTATCCACGCGACCGGCGGTGTCCACAAACTTCTGCTGGCCCGTATAAAAGGGATGGCAGGCGTTGCAGATGCCGATGATGATGGTCGAACGGGTGGAGCGGGTCTTGATCACGTTGCCACAGGCGCACCGGATTTCCGCGTCATTGTATTTCGGATGTATGTCCGTCTTCATAATAAAAGGGGGGTCACGGTATCATGGATCGCTTGGATGACAAGAAGGATTTTTGAGGCTTGCGGGCTCGCGCCGCGGGGCATTCCCGACGGCCGGCGATTTTCTCTTTGCCCCGGCCGCACTAAAAAACTAGGCTACAGCCGGAGTGTCCGATGGTGTAATGGTAACACAGAGCCCTTTGAAGGCTTTATTCATGGTTCGAATCCATGTCGGACAACCACTTCTGTTTTCAAGTGCCCCCCCCTCCCAGAGCCGCCCCCCCCAATCAGCTGGCGACGCCCTGATTCAGGTGAACCAGCTGACGGCGGTTGCCCCAGGTGCCGGGCCGCGCATCAAAATGACCGGCGATGAGATGGCCGCAGTCGGCACATCGGTTACCTGTGAGTTTCCATTCCCCCAGCGCATACCCGTCGCGTTCAATCAGCCGCCGACTGCACCCCGGACACCAGGTGCAGCTGCCCTCGGGGTCGCGGACGTTGCCGGTGTAGACGTACCGGATCCCTTTGGCGTGGGCGATCTGCCGGGCCCGGGTGAGCGTCGCGGAGGGGGTGGGCGGCTTGTCGCGCATTTTGTAGTCCGGATGAAACGCAGTGAAATGCCACGGCACATCGGGGCCCAGATTGGCCGCAAACCAGTCGGCGGCGGCCTCCAGTTCGGATTGGCTGTCGTTTTCGCCGGGGATCAGCAGGGTGGTGACCTCGAACCAGACCCGAGTCTGGTGCCGGAGATGCAGCAACGTGTCGAGCACCGGCGCCAGTTCCCCATAGCAATTGCGGTGATAAAATTCCTCGGTGAACCCCTTCAGGTCCACATTGGCCGCGTCCATGTGCCGGTAAAACTCGGGGCGCGATGCCGCGGTCATATAGCCGGCCGTGACAGCCACGGCGGCGATTCCGACCGCACGACAGGCGTCGGCCACATCCATGGCGTATTCGGCGAAGATCACCGGGTCGTTGTAGGTGAAGGCGACCGACCGGCAGCCATACCGCTGGGCGGCGGCGGCGATGGTTTCCGGCGAGGCCTGATCCGTCAGCCGGTCGGTCTCGCGCGCCTTGCTGATGTCCCAGTTTTGGCAGAAGCGGCAGCCAAGGTTGCATCCGGCGGTGCCGAAGGAGAGGACGCTCGTGCCGGGGTGGAAATGATTCAACGGTTTCTTTTCGATGGGATCGATGCAGAATCCGCTGCTACGGCCGTAAGTGGTCAGGAGGATGCGGCCCCCGAGATTTTGGCGCACAAAACAAAACCCACGCTGACCATCGTGCAGCTTGCAGAGTCTGGGGCAGAGATCGCACTGAGTGCGGCCATCAGACAGCGGGTGCCACCATTGGCCGAGGACCACTCCGGGTTCCATCGATTGCCGGACCGTCACACGCATAATCTCCTTCAGGGATAATACGGATAGGGGTTATAATCCGGGACGACGATTTTGTAGCGGGGTTGCAGAAATGCGACCAGGTCCACCAACTGCTCGACCGTCATCTCGGCATTGAACTTCGGCATCGGGGATTCCTTGGAGTCCGTGAGTTGTTGCTGGTATTTATCCGATAACACATGGGACGGGTTGATGATCGAGGTGACCAGTTCGCCGTAGGTCTTCAAGCGGGCCGTATCCCCGCCGAGCAACAGATTAAATTTTTTCGGCGCCGGGAAATCGACTCCGTCCACCTGGTGACACTGATTGCATTGGAGTGCGAGGAAAGCCTGTTGGCCTTTCTCCGCGTTTCCGTCTGGCAGCCGGAATCCCCGGCTGGATTGGGGATAATTGCCGCAACCCGACAGGGCGGCTACGACCAACGCCCCGCTTACTAAGACGAACAGTTTTGAATTCATATTCATTCTCCTTTTTATTGAACGCGACTGCCTTTTTCTTTCATGACCCAAGCACGGGGACAACCAGCTTGGAAACTTCCCAGGAATTTCATTTTCATCGGGAGGGTGTTTTGATTGGACCTTGCCGCCCTTTTCCCCATCCTCTTTTAAGCCTCTCTCAAAGGGGTCACAGGCTGCTGTGTTTTAGTAAGGTATTTCCCGCCGGCTCCAGCTCCCGACCTCCCACGGGGAGCGCTCCCGATAAGCGTCCATTCGTCCGATGTCATCGTGCTCCCATTTCTTTTTTTGGACTCGTATCGCGCCGGAAAAAAGTTCCCGCCCGCATCGATTCTTTCACTGGGGACGAACGAATGGACCGCAACCCCTCCAAGCACCCTTCAAAATATCACAGCCCATCTGTTCTGCAACCGGTGGTGAATAGTCCCCGTCCCCCCGTCCGGGCTCTTTGACATATAAGAGCAGTGATATTATCCCAGCGCCGGTCTATTCCATTTTTGAAAAACCCAGAGTCGCAATAATGCCGCGCAACCGGCGGCCCGTCTGTTTAGGCCCCACGATGTTGGGGTGGTTTAGCGCGACGAGGCAGACGCCTGTTCGTTACTTCCCTCGGGGCCCGGCTCGGCAATCGGGCTCGAAAATGGCAGGGTCAATGCGCGGTTGTTGAGGGGTGGATCCCCCCCTGATGCTCTGTCCGTTTGGGCGGGGAAAGGAAGCCGGCCGAATTCCACCAGACAACCATCCATGTGTGAATCCCTTGCAAAACTCAATCCCACGGCATTGCAGTCGGATTTCCTCTTGGTTGGGTGATTTTTTGGCGATCCCATTGGAGGGGGCATGAAAATAGCGCCGGGTACTTTTTATGAGCGGGCTTCCTTCCATGACGGCATGAATCCGGCTCAGGTCTTGCCCCTTGGCGTCCTTGGCGCCTTGGCGGTTTATATGGACGACAGGCTTCCGGCTCAGTGGACCGTGGAGCAAAGTCTTGTCAGGGTTTGGCTGGCTCGGAAAAATGATCCACTTGAAATCGCCAGATTGAAACCGGTTCGCTGGGCAGGATGCCGCCCTTTTTTCTGGCCAACCGCAATTGTTCCGCAGCGGTTTTTATTTCCTCGATCCCGGGCAGCAGGACTCCCCGCCGTCCGTCGGGGGTGGAAACGACCACGCCAAACAAATTTGTATCATGCTCGGAGGGGGCAGCGACGGCTTCCATTGAATGAAGGATGCTGATCTGGAAACCTAGCTGGGGCAGTTCCCTGGTGGTGACAGGAGGAAACCGCGGGTCCTGGAAGGCCGCCATCAAAGCGTTCCGCCACGTTTCCTCGACCAGGTTGGAGCAGAGCGGCTCGATTGTCCCCACACAGCCCCGCAAATTACCGTTGCGGTGACGCACCGTCACAAAAACTCCCCGCCGCGCGCTTAAATAGTCCCCGTCCGCCGTGGGCGGAGAGGGACGATTGCCGTGCAACTCCGCGGTTACCGCCTGACGGGCCACGCCGGGCAGGACCTCACCATCATGGGGGCCCTCTTTTATGGCTTCAGTCTTGGATATCCGGTCCAATAAAATCGCCACACCGTAGCCGACGCCAAAGGGCGCCTCGTAACTCAAAACACGATGACCCGTGGTGGCCCAGCCCCCGGCCGCTGCCGCGACCAGTGTGGAATCCGCCGCGTCTTCCGTAGCCAGTTCTCTCAGTTCGGCCGGGATGTGCTGAATCCCGCGGTAATCGCCCGCCTGTATCAGGCCCATAAAGGCTTCATCAAATTGGTGCGCCTGCGGATGGAAACCGGCGGGTGCACCGGGCTTCAAACAGTGGCTCATGTCGCCGCTGGCGATGATGGCCAGGCGGCGATGCACCGACTGCGCGGCGGCGGCGATGGCTTCCCCCAAACCGACCAGATCATTTCCCCCGGGATAATTGAGGCTTAAAATGAGAGTGGGCCCCAACCAACCTGCTTCCACAAGAAACCAGAGCGGTACCAGGGCGCCGTGATCCAGTTCCCCTTCGGGAATGAGCCAGGTAGACAGTCCCCTCGAGTGGGCCTGGGCCGACACAGCCTCCCGCATTTCCGGATCATTGGGCAGACGGATCTGCGTTTGCGGGGCGGCGAAGGGGGCAAAAGACCCATTGAGAGGGTCGCCGGTCCACAAGCCAAAGGCTCCCGGTTTGCGCGGCGAATGGGGTGAAATAACCAGAACCGTTTCGGGCTGAAGATCTCGCACACACCAGTCAGCCACCGCACGCATCGCTTGCTGGCTGGCGCGCGCCAGATCCCCTCTTTTACGGCCGACGGAAGGCACGAGAATGGGAGCATGAGGCATCAAGACGGCACCCACAATCCCTGAAGTCTCTTGTTCCGCAGACGTCGGGCCCCTTTTTTTAATTGCTGGATCGCTAATGATGCCTGCCACAAATCTCCCTTTGGCGTTGGACCCTGACAACCTCATCCAAGGTGCGTGCGGGTGAATGTAAACCGCCTTGGCAACGGGGGCCGGCTTTAACCCGAACTCCGAAATAGGATTTTGCGCCAGAGGCCCACGGTCTCCTCTCCCCGGCCCTCGCCCCGCTCCTGCTTCGCGGGGCGAGGGGGAGGACCTGCGCGAGAGCCGGGCCCGCATCATTCGGCGGGTGAAAGATGTTCATTTCAATCTCGATTCTGAATTTAAGATGGGGATGCAACGGCAAGGCGTCGCTGCCTGTACTCCCTCATCTTCCATGAAAATGGAGGAGAGGGCGGGGAGAGGAGGCGCGGCTTTATCCGTTCGAAGGGCCGCGAGAGCCGGGCCCACTTCGGAATCCGGGTTTAATCTTTTCCCGGATATCGTCCAAAGCCCCGCCCCCGATTCAAGCTGCAAAGCCGAACCGACGCTTGACCTCGGCTCCGTCCAGGTTGAGAGATTCGGACACGAGCCGGGCCGCAACACGTTCGGCAGCCACCTTGACCATTTTGTCGAACTGATGTTCGGTCAGGCTGAGCCCGTCGTGCCGGATTTCCTGTATCCGCGCGCCGGCGGAGAGCAAATGCATCAGAAATTCCTCGGCCTCGACGGGATCATCGGTGAGGTGGGTGAAAACCCGCGAGGTATGGCGGGGCATGCCGATATAATCGATCGAGAATTTTTTAAGCATAATGAACCTGGGTTGATGGTTTAGGAATGGCACCTTGAACCCCCCTTCCTCGGGGCGCTTCTTGGTGAAAATAATGGCGAACCTGAGCCACGATTTGTGGCAGGGTCATTTTGTCCGCCGCTTGAAGAGCAAGGCGGGGCGCGCCGGCTCTGATGTGGGTTAACCGTTTTTTCAGTTCCATCTTGGCCTCGCCGGGACCTAATATCAAAACCTCGGCGGCGGACTGAAGATGCGGAAGGATTTTGTCGTAGTACCGCGCAAGATGGTCCTGATACTCCCGTTCGCGGACATCATCGGGCGGCACCTCTCCGCTTGCAATGGATACTGGGGTTGTTTCGCCGGGCGGTCGGCCGAGCCGGCGCTCCTGTTTTTGCACTCCGGATTCAATGTGTTGTATCTGCTCCCCGCTTTCGGTCAGGGTGACGAGGAAAGCCTCCTGATGGTCGACCCATAGACCCGCTAGAATTGCTTTATTTTTCATAATGCCGCCTTTGGTTATCGTTTGATTGAAAGTTGTTTCTTCTTCGGCTGGATTCCAAATGGGGCTGCTCGAAAAACTCCACGCCCAGACATGAGCGGCTTCCATTTTTTAATCCATGCCCAGAAAATTGATTTTTCATGGTCTTGCTCCTCCGTTTTTAAAGTTCCGCATCTTGATTCATTCGTCAAGGGGTGCTGGAATCATGCATGTCAAAGTGAACACGGCGGTGGCCCTGACCCGGTTGGGACTCGTCAAAGAAGGGGGATGCAGGCGCCGCGCTCCTGCCGATTCTGTGAAAAGTTTAAGCGCCTTTGTATTCCGGCGCTCCCGATTTCGGGACATGGAATCGGTCCATCACCGGCCCCTCATCCGGGAGGGTTTGCCTGCTGCCCGATTCCCCGGACTGGAACATTCCGGAGGAACGCAGTTGAGATTCGGTCCGCAAAATGACAGGCTGGGCCTGATTTATGGGCGTCAAAATCAAAATATGCGGTGTCACCAGCGTCGCCGCTGCGCAAGCCGCCGCCGCTGCCGGCGCCGACATGATTGGCCTGATGTTTTACGAGGGCAGCCCCCGCCATGTGTCGCTGCCAACCGCCGCGGAAATCCATCGCGCCCTGCCGCCGTTCGTCCTGCGCGTCGGCGTCTTCGTCAATCCCTCCGAGGAACTTGTCCGTCGCGCCCTGGCCGACTGCGGCCTGAGCCTGCTGCAATTTCACGGCGATGAACCGTCGGATTTCTGCACGCAGTTCGGCGTGATGAGCTTGAAAGCCTTTCGCATCCGGGACGCGGGCTCCCTGGACGCCCTGGAGTCCTATCAGACGGATGCCTTTCTCCTGGATGCTTATTCTTCAACGGGGCGGGGCGGCACCGGCGAGCAGTTCAACTGGGATCTGGCCGTGGCGGCGCAGCGATTTGGAAAGCCGATTTTCCTCGCCGGCGGCCTGACGCCGGACAACGTGGCGGAGGCCGTGCGGCAGGTCCGGCCCTTTGCCGTGGACGTTTCCAGCGGGGTCGAGTCGGCTCCCGGGAAAAAAGACGACGCCAAAGTCCGCGCTTTCATCGCTGCCGCCCGCCAGGCTTCTACCTGATTTTTTGAAAGGCTCCGGCGGCGCGGCTCCGCCGATGGCGGAAACAGGGGGCAAGTAAAGTAAGGCAAAGGACAATGGGGGTGTGTCCCCACTGCGGGGGGTTGTTAGTGTGGGCATGAGATTTCACCCTGATTCAGTATGATCATTGCCATCCCCTCCGAAACGCATTCGGGCGAAACGCGCACGCCGCTCACGCCGGAGGCGGCCGCTCAACTTAAGGCGCTCGGGGCTATGGTGACCGTGCAGGCGGGCCTCGGCCTGGGTGCGGGATTTTCCGATGCGTCCTATGCCCAGGCCGGCGCGGTTCTCACCGCGGACCGCGAAGGGCTCCTCCGTTCCGGCGACCTCGTGCTGCGGGTGCGCAAGCCGGCGATGGAGGAGGTGTCCTGGCTCAAGCGGGGTTCCATCCACATCAGCCTGCTGGATCCGTTTCAAGAAAAGGAGCTGGTCCGGAAAATCGCCGACGCCGGCGTCAGCGCCATCAGCATGGAGTTCATCCCGCGCACGACCCGCGCGCAAAAAATGGATGCGCTGTCGTCGCAAGCGAACCTGGCGGGTTACGAGGCGGCCATTCTGGCAGCGCGTTATGCCAATAAGATTTTCCCCATGCTAACCACCGCGGCGGGGACTCTCTTGCCGGCGAAAGTTTTTGTCCTGGGCGTTGGCGTCGCCGGATTGCAGGCCATTGCCACTGCCAAACGGCTCGGCGCCCGAGTCACCGCCTACGACACGCGGCCCGTCGTGGAGGAGCAGGTGAAATCGCTCGGGGCACAATTCCTCAAGATAGATCTCGGGGAGACCGGCCAGACGCAGGACGGCTACGCCCGGGCATTGACTGAGGCGCAGGTCTTGATTCAGCGCGAGGCGATGAAGAAAATCTGCGCGGATTCCGACGTGGTGATTGCCGCTGCCCAGGTCTTTGGCCGACGGGCGCCGGTTCTGATCACCGCCGAAATGCTGGATGCCATGAAGCCCGGCAGCGTGGTGGTGGACCTCGCCGTCGAAACCGGGGGCAATGTCGAAGGGGTCGCTTACGACCGCGTGCGGGACCGCTACGGCGTGAAAATCGTCGGCCTTGCCAACCTCCCCTGCCGTGTGCCGCGGCATGCCAGTCAGGTGTATGCGGCCAACCTGGTGGCACTCATTGAGACGTTCTGGGACCCGCCGACTCAGACCTTCGTCCTGCGGCGGGACGATGATATCCTCCGGGGCTGTTTAGTCACCCACGGCGGCCAGATCGTGAATGAAAAACTCCTCGCCGGTTCCCCCTAATTCTCTATGGACACCGACCTTCTCTTCATCTTCACCCTCACCGTCTTTATCGGCTTCGAGCTTATCTCCAAGGTGCCTTCGATGTTGCACACGCCGCTGATGTCGGGAACGAACGCCATCCACGGCATCATTTTGCTCGGGGGCGTTTTGGTTCTGACGGACGCGGGCACGCCGCTGGAACAGGGCCTGGGATTCACGGCCGTTGTGTTCGGGTCGGCCAATGTCTTCGGCGGCTTCATGGTCACGGACCGGATGCTGCAGATGTTCCGGAAAAGAAAGCCATGAACTCCGCCCCCGCCCTCCTTATCCTCGGCGTTTCGGTCCTGTTCATCCTCGGCATCAAGCTGCTGGCCTCGCCTCGGACGGCCCGGGCCGGCAATTTGGCGGCGGCGGCGGGCATGCTCATCGCCCTGCTGGCATTGCATCACCCCGGCGGCGACTCGGTCTGGTCGCTGGGCTGGACTTTCAACCGCACTTTGATCGCCCTCGGCTTAGGCTTGGGCCTGGGCCTGGGTGCCGTGGGCGCCTACTCAGTGAAGATGACGGCCATGCCGCAGATGGTCGCCCTTTTCAACGGTCTGGGGGGCGGCGCTGCGGCGCTGGTCGCCGGGCTGGAATTCCGCCAGCCGGTCCATGAAAGCGAGCCGATCATCGGGGGTTCTCTGCTCTTCGCTGTGCTGATCGGATCGCTCTCCTTCGCCGGCAGCGGCATCGCCTACATGAAACTGGAGGGAAAACTTGAAAAACCCCTAACCTTCCCCGGCCAGAAAATTCTAAACGGTCTCAGCCTTCTCGCCATCCTCGGCCTGTGCGGCTACCTCCTCTCCCACCCTTCCAGCAGCCCGGCATTTCTCATTCTGGGCGGCCTGGCCTTGTTCTTCGGCGTGGCGATGGTCCTGCCCATTGGCGGCGCGGACATGCCGGTGGTGATTTCCCTGCTGAATTCATTCACCGGCCTCGCGGTTGCGGCGGATGGGTTCGCTCTCCACAATCTGGCGATGATCGTCGCTGGCACGCTGGTGGGATCCTCTGGCACGCTGCTCACGCTGCATATGTGCCGGGCTATGAATCGCCCAGTTAAAAATGTCTTGTTCGGCGCGTTCGGGGCTGGCGCCGGTGCCGGTGCCGCCGGCAATTCGGATCTCGCGGGCCGGGCCGTCAAACCCATCCAGAGCGATGAAGCCGCGCTCCTGCTGGCCAACGCGCAGCAGGTCGTCATCATTCCCGGCTATGGTATGGCCGTGGCACAGGCGCAGCACCAGGTGCGCGATCTCTCCGAAGCGCTTGGCCAGCGCGGCGTGGAAGTGCGCTTTGCCATTCACCCCGTGGCCGGCCGCATGCCCGGCCACATGAACGTGCTGCTCGCCGAGGCCGATGTCCCCTACGACCAGCTCTGCGAAATGGAGGTGGTCAATCCGCTGATGGCCCGCGTGGATGTGTGCCTGGTCATTGGCGCCAATGACGTGGTGAACCCCGCGGCACGGGAGAATCCCGAAAGCCCGATTTATGGCATGCCCATTATTGACGCCGCGCGGGCCCGGACGGTTATCGTCCTGAAACGTTCCATGGCGACGGGTTTCGCCGGCATTGAAAACGAGCTCTTCCACCGGGACAACGCCCGGATGCTCTTCGGCGATGCCAAAGCCACGCTGCAATCCCTGGTCACCGCGGTGCTGGCCAGTTGACGGGTCCCCGGCCTCTCCGGTTTGATTCCAGCGGTGGCGGAACAGAAAACCGACCCCAAAAATTCGTTAAAACTCTCGGTTGCTCTCGGCGAAATTAGGGTTAAGATGAAGCCGCCCTTTATGAATGCCAACGCAAATCCTATTTCATCAAAGCCAACCGTAGACAATGCGGCATGGAAAGAGATTGTTCTCAAATACCAGAAGCCCTCGGTCTGGCGGGCCCTCTGGCAGATTGCCAATACGATCATCCCGTTTGGGCTGGTCTGGTATCTGATGTACCTGAGTCTGCCGGTATCCTGGTGGCTGGTGGTGCCGCTGGCCGTGCTCGCGGGCGGGCTGATGATCCGCGTGTTCATCATTTTCCATGACTGCGGACACGGCTCTTACTTCAAATCCCGGGTTGCCAATGACGCGGTGGGTTTCATCACGGGCATCCTGACCTTCACTCCCTACTATCACTGGCGCTGGGAACACTCCATTCACCACAGCAGCGCGGGCGATCTGGACAAGCGCGGCACGGGCGATGTCTGGACCATGACGGTGCAGGAATATCTGGAATCGTCCCGCTGGAAAAAATTCTCTTACCGGCTGGCCCGCAACCCCTTTATTCTGTTTGTCATCGCGCCGCTATTCCTGTTCGTCATTCATCAGCGGTTTCCTTCGTCCAAAGCCAGCCAGCGGGAGCGGCATTCCGTCTATGCCATGAATGCGGCCATCTTGGCCATGGCAACGGGGCTGAGCTTGGTATTTGGCCTCAAGAACTACCTGTTGATCCAGCTGATCATCCAGATGGTTGCTGGCGGTGTGGGCGTCTGGATGTTTTATGTGCAGCACCAGTTTGAAGACGTTTACTGGGAACGCGGCGAGGACTGGAGCTATGTCTCGGCCGCCTTGGAAGGCAGCTCCTTTTACAAGCTGCCCCGCGTGCTGCAATGGTTCTCCGGCAACATCGGTTTCCATCATATCCATCATCTGAGCCCGCGCATCCCCAATTACAACCTGGAAAAATGTCATCAGGCCGATCCGCTGTTCCAGCAGGTGAAGCCCATCACTTTGCTTTCCAGCTTCAAATCCGCCACCTACCGGCTCTGGGACGAAAAAAATAAGAGGCTGGTCGGCTATCGGCACCTCCGGGAACTGCGCAAACAGCAGGCCCAGCCCCAGTAACAGCCTCCGGCCCACCATCCGTCCTGGAAAGGTCTGATCCGAACGGATTAAACCGGATTTCGAAATTGGGTCTTGCTCAGCAGGGTAGATGACAGCGCGCGGCGCTGTCCCTGCCCGCGCCGAGCGGGACCAAAGACATGGCTGCCCCTCTCCCCGGCCCTCTCCCCGCTCAAGCTTTCGCGGGGCGAGGGGGGAGGACCTGCGGTAGAGCCGGGCCTGCCTCGTTCGGCGGCCTCAAGGGGTTCATTTCAAACTCGATTCCGGAGTGGAGCTGGAAATGAAGCGGCGCGGTTCGACTGCTACTCCCTCTCTTCCATGAAATGGAGGAGAGGGCTGAGGAGAGGAGGCGCTTGGAGACTTGGTCCCGCTCAAGCTTTCGCGGGGCGAGTGGGAGGACCTGCGGTAGAGCCGGGCCTACTTCGTTCGGGGGGCCTCAAGGGGTTTATTTCAAACTCGATTCGGGAGTGGAGCTGGAAATGAAGCGGCGCGGTTCGACTGTCACTCCCTCTCTTCCATGAAATGGAGGAGAGGGCCGGGGAGAGGAGGCGCGGCTTTATCCGTTCGAAGGGCCGCAAGAGCCGGGCCCACTTCGGAAGTCGGGTTAAAATGATTCCCGGCCAGAGCCCAAATAAAATTCTTTGCGTGGCCTGCGCCTTTCCGTGAGAATGGGCTACATGAGCTCTGTCGCCTCAGAATCCTTGCCCGATGCCACTGGCCACTTTGGCCCGTTCGGTGGACGCTATGTGCCCGAGACCCTGATGCATCCGCTTCAGGAATTAGAGCAGGAATATTTCCGCGCCCAAGCCGACCCGGCTTTCCAGAAGGAGCTGTCGTATTATCTCCGGGAATTTTGCGGCCGCCCCACGCCGCTTTACTTGGCGGAGCGCCTGACCCGGGAACTGGGAGGGGCGAAAATTTATCTCAAGCGCGAGGACCTCGTGCACACCGGGGCCCACAAGATCAATAACGCCCTTGGCCAAATCCTGCTGGCCCGCCGCATGGGCAAGACCCGCATCATCGCCGAGACCGGCGCGGGCCAGCACGGCGTCGCCACCGCCACGGTGTCCGCCATGTTCGGGATGAAATGCGTCATCTACATGGGCGCCGTGGATTGCGAGCGCCAGATACTGAATGTGTATCGGATGAAGATGCTCGGCGCGGAAGTCGTGCCAGTGCACGCGGGTCAGAAGACCCTGAAAGAGGCGGTGAACGAGGCCATGCGCGACTGGGTGACGAACCTTCGCCACACGCATTATATTCTCGGCACGGCCTACGGCGCGCATCCGTATCCGCTCATAGTGCGCAATTTTCAGCGCGTCATGGGCGACGAGGCGCGCGCGCAGATTTTGAAAAAGGAGGGGCGCCTGCCCGACATGCTCATCGCCTGTGTCGGCGGCGGCTCCAACGCCATCGGCCTTTTCTATCCGTTCCTCGAGGATGCGTCCGTGAAGCTGGTGGGCGTGGAAGCCGGCGGTCTCGGCATCCGGCCGGAGCAGCACGCGGCGCGGTTCCAGGGCGGCTCGCTCGGCGTGTTGCAGGGCACGCGCAGCTACATTTTGCAGGATGAATTCGGCCAGATCCAATCCACCCACAGCGTCAGCGCCGGACTGGACTACGCCGCCGTCGGCCCGGAGCACGCCTGGCTGCGCGATGCCCGCCGCGCTGAATACAGCTATGCCACCGACGATAAGGCGCTCGAGGCGTTCATAAAACTTGCGCGGATGGAGGGCATTATTCCCGCATTGGAAAGCGCCCACGCCGTGGCCGAGTGCCTGGTGCGCGCCCCCAAAATGTCCAAGGACGCCCTCATCATCGTCAATATCTCTGGACGCGGTGACAAGGATGTATCGCAGGTGGCTGATAAGATCGGATTGCAAATGCCGCAGTGAACCCGGCGGGTAATTCGGGAGCATCGGTGCGCTCTCCGGCGCCCCGCATCTTGGGGCGACATCACAAAAATCCCATTAGAATTGAGAATGACGGGTTCGGAAGTCCGGAAAAATCTTGCATCTCTGCGCCGGTTATTTAGCATGGGCGTCTGCGTGGGTTGGTAGCTCAGTCGGTAGAGCAGTGCCCTTTTAAGGCATTGGTCGAGGGTTCGAGTCCCTCCCAACCCACCATCCTCTCCTCGGAAGTTCAAACCTTCGTAGGCCATCCATAGCCGTTCTTGGCAACTTTGGGATAGGTAGGGCGCGTCACTCCGTGCGCGCCGTCCCAGGGCATCAGGTGATGCGGGTTGGCAGCCGCGGCGGGCAGGGGACTGCCCGCCCTACCCGCGGACTTTTTTGCGCAAGCGGATCGCTTTGTTATTACCCCGGCTTCAGTAGCAAGAGCAGACCAGATACATTCGGATGAATGAAGGATGTATGAATCTGGATTGACCGACCCAAGGACCGGCTGCCGCCCACGCGGGATGGCGGTTAGGTAGGGCGCGTCACTCCGTGCGCGCCGTCCCGGGGCATCAGGTGACGTGGATGGGTAACGGCGGCGGGCCGAGGACGGACCGCCCTACCCGCCGATGTGCCAAGGTTAAGTTGAACGGCCATAACTCCCCTTGAGGCCCCAATCGGCGCTTTCAGAGAGAAACTTCTTTGGATTTGTGCAACCCGTTTCTAGGAAAGAGACCCTTCACTCGGGTGCGGGGCCATCATTTTTTATATATCTATTTTAGGATAAGGCAGTTCGGATTCCACGGGAGCGGTCGGGCCTCGGATTAGAAGTCTTGGCATGAACTCATTCGTGTCCTCATTTCATCCGACAAGACAGGCAGGCAAGAACAGTCTAATTTGGATCAATAATCACTAAGATTGCATTGCGTCATGCGTGTGTGCGTGTGTGCTTCGTTGCAGTAAAATGGGAACAGTGGGTCTGAAGAGCGGAATCCGCAGATAAAATATATGTATCAAATGCAGAGTGTGGGGAAAAAGAGTCCGGCGCGGGGTGCGTTCACCTTGATTGAGCTGCTTGTGGTGATCGCCATCATTGCCATCCTGGCCGCGATGCTGCTGCCGGCGCTTTCGAAGGCCAAGGAAAAGGCCAAACAAACCACCTGCGTTTCCAATCTCAAGCAGATGGGCATCGCCCTGAGTCTTTATACGGGGGATAACAATGAATATTTCCCTTACACGATTCAAAATGGGACCCAGGGCAATTCTGTCAATATCGCCTGGTACCAATTGCTTATCCCTTATCTGCCGAACAAGTCCAGCGGCGCCGTGTTGGGGACGACATCCGATACCAAGACCAATGTGAATGCGGTGTTTGTCTGTCCCACGGCCGTATTCAAAAATATGCCTCCGCCTTACGCGCTCACATATGCCAGAACGGCCGTCATGCTGGGCAACGGCGCCAACGGCATGGGCACGACTGTTTATGCCCCCCGCAAATCATTGCCCATCAAGTACTCCGTGTCCGACACGCCGCTGGTGGTGGAAGCCAAGCCCGAAAAGACGACTGATGACTCCTCATTCGATTCCCTGGGGTGGACCGGAGGGGCAAAACGTGACACGGTGGAGACGGATTTGGTGAAGACGGACAATGCCAGCCGCACGGGCCTTGATTTCCGCCATAATTCTGGCAATTCAATGATCACTCTGCACGCCGATTACAGTGTCGGAAGCATCAATTATAAAACCGCGGTAGCCACCTGGTCGGAAGCCATGTGGCGGAATCAGTAAATTAAAAGACCGCGCCCTCCTGTCCCCGTATGAAACGTCAAAAACCAACCCCGAATACAATGAGAAAAAACGCCCCCGCCTCCAGTGCCGTATTTATTTTAATGCGGATTATGTTGTGTTTCCTCTGCTCCACGGCTGTGGTCCAAGCTCAAAGAGTCAATTGGTGGATAGGAACCGGCACCGGCGGATCCACGAGAGCCATGGGGATAGCAACCCTGTGGCAGCAGGGGGCCATCGCGACCAATGATATTCTTATGATTGGTAGCACGAATGGGCCGGGCGTCCGTAATGCCACATGGTCATCGTTAGGTCAAAGAATCGATAATGCCGGCGCAGCGTCCGGCACCTACTCGGCCGCTTTTAGCAATTATCCGGTTTCCATCGTGATCACTAATTGCGACGGCTATAGCATTATTACAACGGGACTCACCAATAAATTGACCTTGAATGCTTCGGGGATTTTTCAGGATGCGTCCGTGACGAACACCGGAGCTACTAGCACCGCCAACCCGGGTGTGAATCGGTTTTATCATTACTTTGAACTCAGTGCGAATTCGCAAATCATCAATAATTCGACCAACACCGTCCTGAATATCCGTGCAGATGCTTCGAGTGCCAATGCCGGCGGGAATTATTGCCTGGATAACAAAGGGTATACCTTGACCGTCGGAGGAGCGGGCAGGATGACGTTTAGTGCGGCAGGAAGTACTGATCCGGGCGGGGCCATCCGCGGATCCGGCGGCGTGACCAAGACCGGAACTGGAATCGCCAGCCTTCTGGCCGCTAATACCTACAGCGGCCCCACCGCCGTCTCCGCGGGCCGTCTGGAGCTCAGCACGTTGTCGGCAGGGGGTGGATCCATCACCGTTGCCGACTCGGCCAGCTTGAGTGTGGGTCTGGGTGTGTCAAACAGCATCGCGGCGGTGGGAAAAATTTTCTGTATCCCCAGCCTGAGTCTGACCAACAGCTCGCAAGTGTCCGGCACGGCCAACACCAACCTGGTGATTGATTTGAGAACGTCCGGCAATCCCACAAACCCCATTATTTACGCCACCAATTTGACCGCGGTGGGACCGAACCCAATTTATGTGACCATCACCGGCTCCGGGCTGGCGGTGGGGACCATCCCCCTGATTGGGTATGACACGTACACCGCCAGCGGGAGCGGTTCTCTGGCGACCAATTCATTGCCCGGGGGCATTACGGGTTATTTGACCAATAATACCACGGCCAAGCAATGGCAGCTGGTGGTTCAGCAAGTTGCCGGTCTGGTTTGGGTGGGAAAGACGAACGCCGGATTAGTAGGCGCTTGGGATCTGAGCACGACCAATTGGTACAGTGCGACCATCGCGGGTCAGACCGCGTTCGCTAATGGTCAATCCGTGGAGTTTAACGAGACGGCATTTACGAATCTGGTGACCTTGACCACGAACGTTCAGCCATTCCTCATCTCGGTGACCAATAATAGCGTCACGTACACCTTCACCAATAACGGGAATGCAAGCAATCAGATCAACGGCACGGCGCAGGTGTTGAAGAGTGGCCCTGGAACTCTGGTCCTCGGAATGACCAACAGTTATACGGGATTCACGACCATCCGACAGGGGACTCTCATCCCCGCCGTCGCGAATGCGCTCAGTTATAGATCGTATCTCACCAACCAGGCCGTTTTGGATTTGAATGGATTATCACAAACGGTGGGCAACCTCTATGGAAGCGGCGTGGTCACCAATAGCACGGCGACTCCGGTGACATTGACCTTGGCAGGGGTGAACGGCGGGGACGGCGGGAATTTCACTGGGGTCATCGACGAGGGCAGCGGCGGCGGCGTCATCACCGTCAATAAAAACAGCGGGCAAACGACGTTCTCAGGAGCCAATAAATATTCCGGAGGCACTTATATTTACGCGGGGAATTCAATTCTCAGACAGCTGATTTTGGGCGGTAACAATGTCCTGGGCACGGGGCCGGTGATCTGGACCGTAGCGGGCACGCTGACGGCCGATGCCTCCCCGCGTTCGCTCACCAATGCCCTCCAGTTCACGTCCTCACTGGTGCCCACATTAGGGGCTGCTGGGGCGGGTTTGTTGACCTGTTCCGGACCCATCGACCAGGGGACTGCGGGGAATCCGGAAATCGCCGCGGAAAGCGCTGTCATTTTAACAGGCACTTTTAATTCCAGCGGCGGGTTTGCCACCAAAAGCGGTTCGGGCGCGCTCCGGTTGAAGGATTCGACCAATAGCTTCCTGAATAACACGGAACTTAAAATCAATGGGGGCAGCTTGATTCTGGATAATGCCCAGGTGACCCTCAACCTGCAGTCGGTGCGCATCTGGAGCAGTTTGAATACAACTGCGGCATTGGTCATCACCAATGGGGGTTCCCTGATCATCCCCGCTGCGGGAAAAGGATTGCAAATCGGTTATTTCAACGCCGCCGCTTCCACCAATGCAACCAACATCGCTCAAGTTCAGGGCCAGCTCACGACTGCCGGTAAAATTACCCTGGGTTATTCCGGCGGCGGTCAAAGAGCCGAGTTGAATGTGGGAACCAATAGCACGGTGACGACCACCAAAATTGATTCTAGCACGAACGTGGTCACGTCCGTCGTCAATCTGGATGGGGCGACGCTTGTGACTCAGGACGGTGTGGCCAATAGTTTTATCGAAGGGATTACATCTGTCTATATTCACGGAGGCGGAGTGACGATTACGGCCACGACCACCAATGACACTCATATTCCGCAGGCTCTGTTAGGGGGGACGGGTAGCGGCGGATTGACAAAAACGGGCGCTGCGTCGGTGCAGCTGGATGGCACCAACACGTACACGGGAACCACCACCATTTCATCCGGAGACTTTGGCGGAGACGGCGTCTTGGCGGGGCCCTTGGTCGTCAGCAACGGGGGGACATTGGTTCCGGGCGGCGGGGGCGATCTCCATTCCTTCACGGTTAACAGCAATGTTACATTTGACAGCGGCTCACATGCGACCTTCGAGTTAAACACCACCAATGACGTGTCAGCTGCCACCAATGACCTTTTGTCGGTCAGCGGCACCCTGAGCATCACCAACAGCACGTTGGAAGTTCAAAATGACGGACCGGCCCTCGTTCTCGGGAACCGGTTTGTGTTGTTCAATAAGGCGGCAGCCGGGTTCACCAACGTAATCCTTCCCACGCTGGATGCCGGGCTGGCCTGGCAAAATAATCTGGCGGTGGATGGTTCAATCCAGGTCAATTCTGAGGTGGTGTCGTCGCCGGTGTTGGGAGTCTCTCAGACCGGCAGCCAGCTCACCTTCAGCTGGACGGGATCGTTCAAGTTACAGTCGCAGACCAATACGCTGAGCGCCGGTCTGGGGACCAACTGGCTGGATTATCCCGGCGGCAGCACCAGTCCGGTGAGCGTGACGGTCGATCCGGCTAACCCCGCTGTATTTTTCCGTCTGTCGCAGTGAGGGGGGCGGGCTAGCAGCTCAAGGTAGAAAACGGGGATGCCTGTTTCAGGCATCCCCATTTCACCTTAAGGACCTATTTTTAGCATTCCCACCGATTTGATGAGGCGATAATCCGTGATGCAGCGCACCTTGAATTTACATCAAAAATTGCTGGCGTGCCGGCGATTCAAGGGATGCGTGTCGTTGATATTCATTCTGGCCGTGGCGGACGTCTCGGGAATGACCGTGCGTGTTAGTTCTATCGCCGAACTTCAATCCGCCATCAATGGCGCGGCGGCGGGCGATGTCCTGGTTCTGGCCAATGGCATCTACTCCAACACGATTATAAATATCAGCGGCAGCGGGATAGTTCTAAGAGCCGCGACGCCCGGCGGCGTGATTTTGAACGGGACAAACACCATCACCATTCCCGGCAACAACAACCTCTTCAGCGGTTTTCAATTCACGAATGGCACCATTCTAGGAATTCCGATCGATGTTTCCGGAAGCGGCAATCAGCTGGCGCAGCTCAATTTCAATGGGTATTCCTCGCAGAAATACATCAATCTGCATGGGCGTTCCAATGAGGTGTCGTATTGTAATTTTGAGAATAAGCCGACCAATGCACCCATCGGCAATTTGATTCATATCGATCCGGATCCCGTCCTGCCGGGTTACAATCGGATCCGGTATTGTTCCTTCAAAAATATGCAGGGAAGCGGGGGCGACAACGGGAATGAATGCATCCGGATCAGCAACGGTTCCACCTCGACCTATATTTCAAGGACCCTCGTCGAGTATTGCTATTTCAACAGCACCGGACTGGGTGACAGCGAGGTGATTTCGGTCAAATGCCGCGAGAATGTCCTGCGTTATAATACATTCACCAATAACCAGGACGGGATGCTGTCGTTCCGAAACGGCGATAACAATATAGCCAGCGGAAATTTTTTCATCGGTGCCGGCGGCATTCGGGTGAAGGAGGCAAACAACATATTTTGTTATAATAATTATTTTGAAAAATCCGGCGCCAACGGTCATCTGGGATCGGTTACCTATATTTATTACACGAATAATACGCTCAACGTCCTCAGCAATATCAATTTTTTCCACAACACATTCGTGGAGTGTGACACGATTGACTTCGACCAAGGGGCCAAAAGCAACACCTGGGCGAACAACCTCTTCCAAAAAGGTTCGGGATCTATTTTTGCGGGGTCCGCGACCGGTATTATCTGGGCAGGAAATATTTATACCAACACGTTGGGCATTTCTATTGCGTCGGGCATGACCAAAAAGCCCCCGCTGCTGGCCCTGAATTCTCAGGGTTACTACGGGCTATCTTCAAACAGCCCGGCGATCGATGCGTCCAGCACCAATTATCCGGGAATTCTTGATATCGCGGGATTGGACGATGACCCCTCTCTGATGCGGGACGTCAGTCTGCAGGGGCGGCCGGAGAGCCGAATTTTAAAGGATGTGGGCTGTGATGAGTTCACGAATAGCCCTGTCATCAATCATCCGCTGGGGTTATCAGACGTGGGGCCCGCTTATCTGGGTGGCCCGCCGATCGCGCCGGCGATTGAAGCCGATCCCCAGGATCAGACCGTGACGGCAGGGTCGCCGGCATTTTTTTCCGTGACGGCGTCCGGCACCGCTCCCCTGAGTTATAAGTGGTACAAGAATGGAACCCTCATTGCCGGCGCCAACACGGCCACCAATAGCATTGCCGCCGCACAAACTTCCCAGGCGGGTAATTATACAGTGGTGGTGACCAATTTTGCGGGCAGCGTCACCAGCCTTGTCGCCGTGCTCACTGTCAACAGCCCTCCCGCTATCACCAATGCGCCCGCCAGCCTGGGCCTGTGGCCGGGGAACACCGCGACGTTCACTGTCGGGGCCGACGGCACCGCGCCCCTGAGTTATCAGTGGTGGTTCAACTCCACAAACCGCCTGCTGGAAGCCACGAATGCGATATGGACAGTGAACAATGTCCAGAGTACCAACGCCGGAAGCTATCGGGTGGTGGTCACCAACGCCTACGGTGCAGTCACCAGCACAGTGGCCTTGCTCACGCTCAATCCGTCCTTGGTGGTCACCCAATTCACTGCCTCCGGCAGCTGGATCTGGACGTGTCCGACGAATGTTATTTCTGTTCAGGCGGAATGTTGGGGCGGGGGCGGGGCCGGGGGGAGCGGATGGAAACAAGGTGCGAATGCCTGGGGCGGGGGCGGCGCCGGCGGCGCTTATGCAAAAAATGCGCGTATCGGAGTCACCTCCGGAACCGCCTACGTGATTTCGGTGGGCGCCGGCGGCGTCAGTGTCACCAACGCCAATGCCGCGGTCTCCGGCGCCAGCTCCGCTTTTAGTTATGGCGCCACCACCAATTGTTTGGCCGTCGGCGGGGCCGGCGGGGTGAGCATTGTCAATGCCAACCCCAGCGGCGGAGTGGGGGGGGCGGCCGGGAGCGGCACCACCAATGGATGCATTGGCGCCGGATCGGTTCTCTACGCCGGGGGGTCCGGTGCGGCGGGCGCCACCAGCTACGGCGGCGGCGGCGGCGGCGGTGCGGGGGATAATGGGTCCGGCGCAAATGCCACGAATTCGTTCGGGGGCAGTGGGGGTTCTGGCCTCACCAATATGGGAGGCGCGGGGGGAACGGGTCCCAATACCAACCCTAGCCCCGGCACTAACGGAGTCGCCCCGGGCGGCGGCGGGAGCGGGGCGCGCGCGAGCAGCACCGGCTCAATACATTTGGGCGGGACGGGCGGCTCCGGACAGGTCCTCCTGACCTATTATTTCGCTCCTGCGGTGACTTCCTCCGCTGCGTCGGGCATTGGGGCGGCGACCGCCACGCTCAATGGAAATGCCCAGGACAACGGCAACGTCATCACCAACCGGGGATTCTTTTATCGGACGACCAGCGGTGTCACAACCAATGACGCTACGATCACTGCGGGCTCCGGATCCGGCGCTTTCACCGCCGCCCCAATTTTGAGTCCCGCCACCCGTTACTACTGGAAGGCGTACGCCATCAATGCAGGCGGCATGGTCCTGTCCCCCGAACTCGATTTCGTCACCGCGTCCGCCGCGCCGCCCGCGTTCACTAGCGCTAGCCTTTCAGCCGATCGCAGCGTTTTCACACTGTCCGGCACGGGCACAGCCAATCAGATCTATGTGCTGCAGACGGCTTCCAGTTTGACGCCCCCAGCGGCGTGGATGCCGGTGGCCACCAACGCGGCTGCGACGAATGGAGTTTTCAGTTTTACCGATGCGCAGGCCGGAAATTATACCCAGCGGTTTTATCGGGTGATGCAACCATGAAAAATATCCCCCCCCTCTTAACCCGAATTCCGCAGCGAGCCGTTGCGGAAAATGGCAGGGACAGTGCGCTGCGCTGTCCCCGCCCGCGCGGAGCGGGCGGAATAAATGCTGCCAGGGTTCATGCGCCACCCCACTCGCTTCGGCGCCTGGCGCTGCGATCGGCGACCGGGACGGCGCCGCGCGCCATTCCTACCCCATTTCGGAATTCGGGCTTCATTCTAACTCTGGCGCTTTTCGCAATCGCACTGCCCGCGCTGAGGGTGTGCGCAGAGATCGCCCCCCCGAAATCCCCGGCCGCCGCCGCCGCGGCGGAAAGAAAACCCGACGTCACGCCGGTGTCCCTGCCCGGCAGCGAGGCGTTCGTGTTTCGCACGGTGGGGACGAATCAACTGCGCCTCTTCGTCGTCAAGCCGGCGGGATGGGCCCCGTCGGATCGGCGTCCGGTCTTCGTGAGCTTCTTCGGGGGCGGCTGGGTGAGCGGCTCGCCGGCGAGCAGCATCCGTTGGGCGAACTGGGCGGCGACCCACGGACTCGTCGGCATTGCGCCGGATTACCGGACGCGCAGCCGGTTCAACGGGACGCCGGAAGACTGTGTTTCCGATGCGCGCGCGGCTGTGCGCTGGGTGGAGGAGCACGCCAATGAGCTCGGCATTGATCCGAAGAAAATCATTGCGCAGGGCGGCTCGGCGGGCGGGCACGTGGCCGCGTGGACGGCGATTTCCTCCGATGGCCCGGGTAAAAACGACCCCGCCCCAAAAATATTACCAGCGGCGCTGGTGCTGCTGAATCCCGTGACCGACACCAAGGACAGCGGCTATGGCGGATCGAAGCGCTTCGGCAATGACAGCGCCCGGGCGCTGGCGTGCTCCGTCCCGGATCAGATGCCCCGGCAGATGCCGCCCACCCTTGTGTTTCATGCGACGGGTGACACGACCGTGCCCTACTCCAATTCCGTCGCATTCCAGGAAAAAATGAAAAGCAGCGGCAACCGCTGCGAGCTCGTGACCTTTGAAGGCCTGGGACACTCCTACAACTCCAGCAAATTTGGCGACGCGGGAAAGGCGGCGGACAAAAAAACGCGGGAAGAGGCGATTCTGTTTTTAGTGAGCCTCGGATTGATGGAAAAAGAAGCCAAATAACTTGAATATATCAGTAACAACCCCGCTGACACATTCGTCCTTAACTGCGCTGTCAATGAACCAGTCCTATTTTTAAAAAACTAAAATTATGAAAACCTACTTTCGTTTTACCGCCTTGGCCGCCGCCGCTGTGATGGCATGGGGCTCACCCGCCCTGGCCTCGGCTGCGCCGGCCCAAAAGCCGAACATCATTTTCATCCTCGCGGATGACTTGGGCATCGCCAACGTGGGCAGCTATGGCGCCGATCAGTTCAAGACCCCCAACATTGATGGACTGGCGCAGAGCGGCACGCGCTTTGACCACTGCTATGCGTCGCCGCTGTGCGGGCCGTCCCGCGCGCTCCTGCTGACGGGCCGCTACGCGTATCACACCGGCATGACTGGCAATGACAGCGGGCCGCTGATGAAGCCGGAAAATGAAACGATGATCCCTAAAATCCTCAGGCCGGCGGGCTATGCCACGGCGATGTGCGGCAAGTGGAGCCAGCTTCCCTTGCAGCCCAGTGACTGGGGCTTTGACGAATACCTGCGGTTCAGCGGCAGCGGCAAATATTGGAATACACAGGCGGGCAACAAGTCTTACACGCGCAACGGGGAGGAGGTACCGCTGAAGGACGGCGAGTACCTGCCGGACACGATGCAGCAGTTCGTGGTGGATTTCATGGAGCGCCACAAAGACAAGCCCTTTTATATCCACTACGCGATTTCACAAGTCCACGGCGAAATCCTGCCCACGCCGGACAGCGCTCCGAGCACCCAGGATCAGTTTAAACTCTATCAGGACAATGTCGCGTACATGGACAAGCTGGTTGGCAAGTTGCTGGCCGAGCTGGACCGGTTGAAGCTCCGCGACAACACTCTGATCGTGTTTACCGGGGATAATGGCACCGCTCAAAATTTTGCGGCGCGCTGCACCCTCAACGGCGGAAAAGCTCTTTCCGGGAAGAAAGGGGAAATGCTGGAATGCGGCGCGCTGGTGCCCTGCATGATCAGCTGGGCCGGAAAAATACCCGCTGCAAAAGTGACACCGGCCCTCATCAGTTTCGCTGATTTTCTGCCCACCTTCGCCGACCTCGCCGGTGCTGCGGTGCCCACGAATCGGGTCATGGATGGAAAATCATTCGCGCCTCAATTGCTCGGCAAATCGGAGTTATGGCCGCGCGACTGGATTTTTGTCGAGCTGGGCCGCCACTGGTATGACCGCGAAATGAACTGGAAGCTGAACGAGGCGGCGGAGTTGTTCGACATGAAGAATGCCCCCTATGCCGAGCCGCTGGTTTCCACCAACTCCTCCAATGCAGCGGCCGTCGCCGGGCGCGCGCGGTTGCAGGGGGTTCTCACCCAGCTCAATCCCGCCGGCGGAATCCTGGACCCGGGCGATGGATCCGGGCGCCACGCTAAAAATGTGAAACGCGGCGCCAAGAAAGGCGAAAGTAAAAAATCCCCCGCTGCCAACGGGGCGCCCACCCGCGCTGAAACGGAAAATGGCGCGCAGGATTGACCGCACCTTTTTGAGTTCAATCCAATAAGAGAAGCATGAAAATATCACACCAGATTCAATGGGCCATTGCCGCGGCCGCGCTTTTCTCGGGCGGATTGCCCTCGCAGGCCGCGGACACCAACGCCGCCCGGCCGAACATTATCTTCATTATCATCGACGATCTCGGCTGGCGGGATTTGTCCTGCATGGGTAGCCCATTTTATGAGTCGCCGGCGATTGATAAGATGGCGTCAGAGGGGCTGTCCTTCACCCGCGCCTACGAGGCCGCCCCGCGTTGCGTCCAGTCGCGCTATTCCGTCCTGACCGGAAAAAATCATAACCGTCCGGAGCTGCGCGGGGAGCGCGGGCTGGCAGCGGATCAGGGCACAATCGGAAAAGCCTTTCAGCAGGGCGGCTACACCACCTTTTACGCCGGCAAGTGGCATCTGGGCGGCGAGGCCTCCTACTGGCCCCAGAACCGGGGCTTCGACATCAACGTCGGCGGCTGCGCCCTCGGCGCGCTGGGCACGCATTTTTGGCCGTATTACCTCACCAATAAGCCCTCGGACATCGGAGTCCGTGAATCCCACAATATCGCCCCCTTCGGATTAGAAACCGGCAAGCCGGGGGAATTCATCGCGGACCGCCTGACGGATGAGACCATTCGATTCCTTAAAACGCACAAAGCCGAGAAGCCCGGCCAGCCGTTCCTGGTTTACCTTTCGCATTATCAGGTGCACCAGCCTCTGGAGGCCAAGGCGGAGGACGTGCGCTATTTCGAAGCCAAGCTGAAGAAAATGCCGAAGCAGCCCGGCCCGGATTATGAGAGTGATTACACCGGCAAGGTGAAGCTCAAGCAGGATCTGCCCGTGTACGCGGCCATGATCAAGAGCATTGACGACAGCGTGGCGCACCTCCGCCAGGCGCTGGAGGATCTGGGCTACGACAAAAATACGGTGATCATCTTTACCTCGGACAACGGCGGGCTTTCCACGTCGGACCTGCTGGGAAACCGGTCGCTGTCTACCTCCAACAAGCCTCTCCGCACCGGCAAGGGCTGGCTCTATGAAGGCGGCATTCGCGTGCCGCTGATTGTGTACTGGCCGGGGGTGACGCCGGCGGGGGTCAAGACGGATCGCGCCACGGTGGGCACGGATTATTTTCCGACCTTCCTCGATATGGCGGGGCTCCCGCTCCGTCCCCGGGAGCATCTCGACGGCGAGAGCTTCGCCCGGGTGCTCAAAGGCGATCTGAATTCCCCCCGGCAGCGGCCGATTTACTGGTATTACGACGATGCCAAAATCGGCACGGGCAACACCGCCATGGCCGCGATGGCGGACGGCGATAAAAAACTTGTGCAATTTATCTACGAAAAAAAGGACGAGCTGTATGACCTCCGGCAGGACATCGGCGAACAGCACGACCTCGCCCCCGCGAATCCTGAAATCGTTGCGGCGATGAAACAAAAGCTGGCGGTATGGGAAAAAGACGCGGGCATCAAGCCGCTCAAGCCGAACAAGGTGGATGAGATCCAGACCATCATCGCCGAAATAACCGGCGAGAAGAAAACCAAGGAAGGAAAAAAGAACAAGAAAAAGGGACCGGCAGATTCCTCGACGGATGACTAGGCATAAAATTGAATCGTTAGAATAAAAACCAATCCATGAAAAAAATGAAAATAAACTGGCTGGGCAAGGCGGCGACCCTCTTGCTGGCCGCCACCAGCCTCGGCTTTGCCGCCGAGACCAACCGGCCCAACGTCCTCTTTCTCGTCGTGGACGATCTGCGGCCCGAGCTCGGCTGCTATGGCAATCCATACATCCAGAGCCCCCACATCGATGGCCTGGCCAAATCGGGCATGGTCTTCAACCGCGCCTATTGTCAGCAGGCGGTCTGCTCGCCGTCGCGCTCCAGCGTGATGACCGGCATGCGGCCGGATACGACCAAGGTGTGGGACTTGGTCGCGTCCTTCCGCGAGGCGCTGCCGGATGTGGTTACCTTGGGTCAGCAGTTCAAGGCGAACGGCTATTTCGTCCAGGGCATGGGAAAGATTTATCATGGCAGTTTGAATGATGCCCCTACCTGGTCCGTGCCGTGGCAAGAGCTCAAGGCGCCGGTTTATGCGCTGCCGGAAAATGCCGCGCTGGTGGGTGTGAATGTCCAGCCCGTGGATGAAGACGGCAAGGCCAGCAAAGGGGCTTCGCCCAGTGCCTACTCGCTCCCTAAAACGAATGCCGCCAGCGCGGCTTCAGCGGGGGAAGTCGCCGGTAAGAAGGCGAAGAAAAATGGGAAGCAAGCCAAGGGTGGCGCCACTCCGGCGGCGGCCGCAGCGGCGGGGGGCTCCGTGGGCAGCAAGGCCAATTCACGCGGCCCGATTTATGAGTGTGCCGATGTGCCGGATAACACCTATGTGGACGGCAAGACGGCCGATCTTGCCGTCAAAACGCTGGGCGATATCAGCAAGAAGTCCCAGCCGTTTTTCTTGGCTGTGGGTTTCCATAAGCCGCATCTGCCGTGGGTTTCGCCCAAGAAATATTGGGACCTGTACGACCCGGCAAAGATTGAGCTGGCGCCGAATCCCTTCCTGCCGGTGGACGCTCCGGATTATGCCGTGCTCCCTAACGATGGCGAGGTGCGCGCCTACAAAGGCGTGCCCGCGAGCGGCACGATTCCGCCGGAGGTTCAGCACAAGCTCAAGCAGGCTTACTTCGCCGGCACCAGCTACACCGATGCCCAAATCGGCCGCGTGCTGGCCGAGCTCGACCGGCTGGGGCTGCGCCAGAACACCATCATCGTCCTCTGGGGCGATCATGGCTGGAAATTGGGCGAGCACAGCGCCTGGGGCAAGCACAGCAATGTGGAGAATGATGTGAATGCGCCGCTGATCCTTTCCGCGCCGGGCATGAAGGCGGCCGGTGGCCACTCGGATGCGCTGGTGGAGTTCGTGGACATCTACCCCTCCCTATGTGATTTGGCGGGCATTCCCTTGCCGACCACTCTCGAAGGCACCAGCGTGAAGCCGTTGCTCGATGACCCGGGCCTTCCCTGGAAGACCGCCGCGTTCAGCCAGTATCCGCGGAACGCCGGCAAGACCGGGGCCGGCAAGCTCATGGGCTATACGATGCGCACGGATCGCTACCGTCTCACGGTCTGGGTCAGCGCCACAGACCACTCGAAAATTGACGCCACCGAGCTCTACGATCATCAGAAGGATCCGCAGGAAAATTATAACCTCGCCAAAAAGCCGGAAAATGCCGCGCTCGTCCATCAGCTGATGGAGCAGTGGAAAAAAGGGTGGCAGGGCGCGAAGCCCGCCGCCGCAGGCAAATCCTATGGCAGTTAAACCCGAATTCCGAAGTGAGCCTTTGAGGAAAATGGTAGGGACAGCGCGCTGCACTGTCCCTGCCCGCGCAGAGCGGGCGGAACGAATGATGCCAGGTTTCACGCGCCACCCCACTTGTTTCGTCGCCTGGCGCTACGCTCGGCGACTCGGAGGACGGCGCAGCGCGCCTTCCCTACCTTGTTTGGGGGGTTGGGTTCGACTTAAGCTTGGCACATCGGCGGGCGGGGCGGGCAGTCCCCTGCCCGCCGCGGTTGCTAATCCACGCGTGCGGGTTTACCACCACGGCGCGCCCGGAGTAACGCGCCCCAGCTGTCCCACAGTTGCCAAGAACTGCGATAGACGACAATCCTTCCGGCGGCTGCGTCCGCGTAACCGCTGGAAGCCATTTTCAAACAGCCACTCATGAAATCAGCCCTTCACAGAATGATCGCCCTGCTCTTTGGGATGGCGCTTCTGTCCGCGAGTGCCGCGGACGAAGCGCCTTCCCAGCCGAATATTCTGTTCATTGCGGTGGATGATCTGCGTCCGGAGCTCGGATGTTATGGCCGGGATTATATTCATAGCCCGAATATCGACCGCATCGCGGCGCAGGGCATGGTCTTCAATCGTGCCTATTGTCAGGAGGCCGTGTGTTCGCCGACCCGCTCCAGCCTGCTGACCGGGGCGCGGCCGGACACGACCCGGGTGTGGGATCTGAAGACCCATTTTCGCACAGCGCTGCCGGACGTGGTCACCCTGCCGCAATTGTTCAAGGACAACGGCTATTTTGTCCAGGGCATGGGCAAGCTCTATCACGGTGGTTTTAATGATCCGCAATCGTGGTCGGTTCCCTGGGTGAATCCCAAGGCGCCGGTTTATGCCCTGCCTGAAAATGTGGAGCTGAATTCCCACCGGCCTGCCGGCGAACCCGATGGCGACGGCGAAAGCCGCAAACCGGTTCCCGGCGAAAAAGAGCCCCACGCCGCCGGGGAGATTGCCACCAACCGTTTGAACACGCGCGGCCCGGCGTTTGAGTGCGCCGAGGTCCCAGATGCTACCTATACCGATGGCAAGGTCGCGGATCTGGCGGTCGCCGCCCTGCAAAATATCGCCGGAAAAAAAGCGCCCTTCTTTCTCGCGGTGGGCCTGGTCAAGCCGCATCTCCCCTTCGTGGCGCCCAAGAAATACTGGGACCTTTACGACCCCGCGAAAATCCAGCTCGCCCCGAATCCCTTCCGCCCGAAGTCCGCCCCCGAGTATGCGATTCTGCCCGGCGATGAGCTGCGCCTGTATCATAATATCCCAGCCGGTCATGTGCCGGATGACCTCGCGCGGCAGCTCAAGCATGCCTATTATGCCAGCGTCAGCTATATGGACGCGCAAGTGGGCCGCGTTCTTGCGGAACTGGACCGCCTGGGGTTGAGGAGCAACACCATCGTGATTCTCTGGGGGGATCACGGATGGAAACTGGGGGAACACGATGCCTGGGCAAAACACAGCAATGCGGAGAATGACGTGAATGCCCCGCTGATTCTCTCCGCCCCCGGCATGAAAAAAAGCGGCGGGCACAGCGACGCGCTAGTGGAATTTGTGGATGTCTATCCCACGCTGGCGGATCTGGCAGGCCTGCCGCTGCCGCGCCATCTGGAGGGCACCAGCTTCCGGCCGCTGCTTAACGACCCGAGCCGCCCGTGGAAAACCGCCGCCTTCAGCCAGTATCCGAGGAGCGTGGTGGCGACGCATGGCAAGGATTTGATGGGCTACACCATGCGCACCGACCGCTACCGTTTCACCCTCTGGGTGGATCGCAATGATCACGCGAAGGTCGATTCCATGGAGCTTTACGATCACCAAAACGATCCGCAGGAAAATACGAACATCGCCTCCGTGCCGGCTAATGCAAGCCTCGTAAGGCAGCTCACCGAACAGTGGAAGCGCGGCTGGCAAGGCGCCAAACCGCCACAGACGCCCTGATGAAATCCTTATGATGTTTGATTCGCCTTCCTTGCATGTTCGATCCGCGGCGTCCGTCGCCTTGAGTCTGGCCCTGTTTCTGGTCCTCGGGACGGCTGCCAAAACATTTTCCCAGAGTCTGCCAAATCCCTATCGCATGGTGGAGGGCTGGGCCAAATTGCCGGAGGGGCGCACCATGGGTGCGGTGGGCGATTTACAAATGGACCCCGACGGACGGCATCTCTGGGTCATCCTCCGCTGCACGGAGACCGATCCCAAGCGGTTCGGAAACGAATGTTTGGATTCGGGCGTGGATCCGATTGTCCAGTTCGACCTGCAGGGCAATGTGGTCAAAAGTTTCGGGGGCGGAATGTTCATCTGGCCGCATGGTCTGGATGTGGACCGGGAAGGCAATGTCTGGGTCACGGATGCGGTGGCCTCCAAAAAAACCCCGCCCGGCAAACGCGGCCATCAAGTGGTCAAATTCAGCCCGGAGGGCAAGGTGCTGATGACCCTGGGCACGCCCGGAGAGCCCGGCGACGATGCCGCGCATCTTAACTCGCCGAGCGATGTGGCGGTGGCCGCCAACGGGGATATTTTTGTGGCGGACGGCCACAGCTTTGATGCCGGGAACAACCGGATCGTCAAATACGCCAAGGACGGAAAGTTCCTCAAAGCCTGGGGAAAAACCGGGTACGCGCCGGGCGAATTCCGGATGACCCATTCGATTGCAATCGATTCCCAAGGCCGGGTGTTTGTGGCCGACCGCGGCAATAACCGGATCCAGATTTTTGATGCGGAGGGAAAGTTCCTGGCGCAGTGGACCCAGTTCGGGCGCCCCAGCGGCATCACGTTTGATCGTCGGGGACGGATTTATGTTACTGATTCGGAATCTGACACGGTCCAGAATCCTGGCTGGGAGATGGGCATCCGGATCGGGGATGCCCGCACTGGATGGGTTGACACGTTCATCCTCTATCCCTGGGGCGACCCCCGCGAGATCGAAGGCACTGGAGCGGAATTTGTGGCGGTGGACGGCGACGGCAACCTTTACGGCGGCGAGCCGCGCCCGCGCCGGATTCAAAAATACATCCGCGTCCGCCCCTGATTTTCTAAAATGCAATTCAATCGATTCAAACTTTTAAAAGGGCTTCCGCCGCTGATGGCTGGAATCGGGCTGGCCTCCGCCAGCTTGTGCGCCGCTGAACCGGGGCAGCCGCTCGATCAGGGCTGGGAGTTTTACCGCGGATCCCTGGGCAGCACCTGGGAAATCTGGCGCGGCGAGCAGGCGACGGACAATGTCGCCTGGTCCCCGGTCACGCTGCCGCATTGTTTTAATGCCCGGGACGCGGCGGATCCGGACGAGCGTTATTATCAGGGGCCGGGCTGGTATCGCACCCACCTCGCGGTGGCCAACCCGTTTCCCGGCGGCCGCACCCTGTTGCATTTTGATGGAGCGGGCCAGAAGGCGCAGGTCTTCGTCGGCCTCAAAAAAGTCGGCGAGCACACCGGCGGTTATGATCAGTGGGATGTGGACCTCACCGACGCGGTCGGAAAAAAGAGCGACGTTCCGCTGGCGGTGCGGTGTGACAACTCGCGCGACGCCGAAAGCATTCCCTCGGATCTGAGCGATTTCAATCGCTACGGCGGCCTCTACCGCCACGTCCGCCTGATTTATGTTCCGGCGATTTCTCTGGCGCGCGTCCATGTGGAGCCAACTCTGGCCGCAGATGGCACCGCGGACGTTAAAATCCGGGGGCGGCTTTATAATCCGGAGTCGCTCAAGGAGGAGGTGGAGCTGACTGCGGAAGTGTTAGATGCGCACGGAAAACCCATTGCGACCTCGACGCAGAAGCTCGCTCCGTGGTCGGGCGAAAAGGAGATCGCCGCGTTTGTCATTGCCCAGCCGGAATTGTGGTCGCCGAAATCGCCGACGCTTTACCAGTGCGCGGTCACGCTCAAGACGGCGCAGGGCGGGCAGGCCGTGTCAGAAAAATTCGGCGTGCGCTCGGTTGAGTGGGTGGAGCACGGGCCGTTCAAGCTGAACGGCGAGCGGCTGTTGTTGCGCGGCACGCATTATCACGAGGATCACGCGGGCGCCGCCGCCGCCGTGCCCGACGACGTGGTGCGCCAGACGCTGCAGGCGATGAAGGACATGGGGGTCAATTTTGTGCGGCTCGGCCATTATCAGCAGGCGCCGCGGGTGCTGGAGTTGTGCGACGAGCTGGGCATTCTTGCGTGGGAGGAAATCCCGTGGTGTCGCGGCGGTCTGGGCGGCGACGGCTACAAGCAGCAATGCCGCGAGATGTTGAGCCACATGATTGACCAGCATTACAATCACGCGTCCATTATCCTCTGGGGATTGGGCAATGAAAATGACTGGCCGGGCGATTTCGAGAAGTTCGATACGAATGCAATCCGGAATTTCATGGCAGAGCTGAATGCGCAGGCGCACCAGCAGGATCCCTCCCGCCAGACCAGCCTCCGGCGCTGCGATTTCTGCAAGGATATCGTGGATGTGTATTCGCCGAGCATCTGGGCCGGCTGGTATGGCGGGCGCTACACCGAGTATCGCGCTTCAACCGAAAAGGCGATCGCCGGCTCGCCCCATTTTTTCCATGCTGAATATGGCGGCGATAGCCATGCGCGGCGGCATGCGGAAGAGCCGGAAAAATTCCTAGGGCAGGTTGCCACCGGCCAGGGCACGGCTGAGGTGGGCAAGGCCTACAAGGGCAGCGGCGGCAAGGCGCGCGCCTCCCGGGACGGCGACTGGTCGGAGAGTTACATCATCAACCTGTTCGACTGGCATCTGAAGGAGCAGGAGCAGATGCCCCAGCTGACCGGCGCGGCTCAATGGATTTTCAAGGATTTCTCCACCCCGCTGCGGCCGGAGAACCCCGTCCCCCGCGTGAACCAGAAGGGCGTGGTCGAACGCGACGGCACGCCCAAGGAAAGCTATTATGTTTTCCAAAGTTATTGGGCGGAAAAGCCGATGATCCACATCTACGGCCACACTTGGCCCGTGCGCTGGGGCAAGCCGGGAGAGGCGAAACAGGTGAAGGTGTTCTCCAATTGCGGTGAGGTGGAACTGTTCGTGAATGGGGTTTCCGCTGGGCGGCGTGAACGGGTGAGCACTAATTTCCCCGCTGCCGGACTCCGCTGGGAGGTGCCTCTGAATATCGGGACCAACACGCTCCGCGCCGTCGGGACCGCCGGTGGCGCGGTCGTCACCGATGAGATTTCTATCCAGTATCAGACGGCGGTTTGGGGTTCCCCGGCCACGCTGATGCTCCAAGAGATTTCACGGGGCAACGGGGTGGTTACGATCGAGGCGCATGTTTTGGATAAAGCCGGGGTGCCCTGTCTTGATGCGGCAAACACGGTTCGCTTTGGACTGACCGGAGACGGACGGTTGCTCGATAATTTGGGCACCTCCACCGGGTCCCGCGTGGTGCAGCTGTATAATGGCCGCGCGCAGATCAGCCTCCGGCTGTCCGGACCGGCCGTGGCCAGCGTCACTGGCGCCGGACTTAAAACGGGTTTTCTGAATTTGACGGAAGCACCATGAAATATTTTTTTCTCTTCTTGCTGTGGATGGCTGGCGTCAGTCTGGCTACAGCCACAGAATTAGCGCCGCGCTATTTTGCCGCCCCGCCTGGCGCTCTGGCGGAGGCCAAGGCGCGTCTGGCGGCCGGCGATCCTGTCCTGAAACGGGCGCTTAAAAACCTTGTGGAAGGCGCAGAGGAAGCGCTGCGCGCCTCGCCCCCGTCGGTGATAGAGAAAGTCAAAAATCCCCCGAGCGGGGACCGCCATGATTACATGACCCAGGCGCCGTATTATTGGCCGGATCCACGGAAGCCCAACGGATTACCCTATCTTCGGCGCGATGGCCGGGTGAATCCCGAGAGCCGCGAAGACAGATTTGATCACAATCGCATCGGCCAGATGGCCAAGGCGGTCGAGACCCTGTCGCTGGCTTATTACTTCACCGGGAACGAGGCGTACGCGGCCCAGGCGGCCCGGTTTCTGCGGGTCTGGTTTCTGGACCCGGCCACGCGGATGAATCCTCATCTGGAATTCGCGCAGGCGGTTCCGGGTGAGAATACCGGGCGCGGCACCGGTATCCTGGAGGGGCGCAATCTCGCGACTGCCGCGGATGCCGCCGGTCTGCTGGCGGGGTCCCCCGCGTGGACTCCGCTGGATCAGGCCGCGTTTCGGGTCTGGCTGGAAACCTATGTGAATTGGCTGTTGACGAGTAAAAAAGGCCGTGAGGAAGCGGCCGCCCACAACAATCACGGAACATTTTATGACGTGCAGGCTGTGGAGCTGGCACTGGTGTTGGATCGTCCGGATGTGGCCCGGCGCATCACTGAGTCTGCAAAACAAAAAAGGCTGTCCGCGCAAATCAAGCCGGATGGCAGTCAGCCGCTGGAGCTGGAGCGGACGGCTGCGTTTGGCTATTCGCATTTTAATCTCGAGGCGCTTTTTGCGCTGGCAACCCTGTCGGAACATGTCGGGGTGGACTTGTGGCATTACCCGCTCGGGAATGGAAAAGACGCCCTGGCCGCCGCGCTGGATTATTTGCTGCCGTACGTTGCCGACCCGTCTAAAAAATGGCCCTACGAACAGATCAAGAAATTCAGCCGGTCGGAATTTGCGCCCCAGCTCCGCCAGGCGCTGAATGTTTATGGGGACACGAAATACGGAAAGACCCTCGCCCAGTTTCCGGACGCCGGCGGCAAGCGTCTCCAGTTGCTATTCCCGGCGGGGAAACCCCCGCTCAATGTCGCCGCGCTGGACCGCGATCGCATCCTGAAGGCGGCCGGATCAGCGCTCACGCTTTCGCCAGTCGCCCTCACGCAATTTCGCGCGCCGCTGAGCGAGGGCGGCCCGAATGATTACTATTCCAACGGCGACTATTGGTGGCCCGACCCCGCCAAATCCAACGGCCTGCCCTACCTTCAGCGCGATGGCCAGACCAATCCCGAAAATTTCAACCGGCATCGTATGGCCTTGCGCCAGATGCGCGATGCGGTCGCCGCCCTGGGTGCCGCCTACCGCCTCACCGGAGAAGACCGCTATGCCGCCCGGGCGGCGGAATGGGTCCGGGTGTTTTTTATCGACCCGGCGACCCGCATGAATCCCCACCTGAAATATGCGCAGGCCATCCCGGGCGTCTCCTCCGGGCGCGGCATTGGCATTATCGACACGCTGCACCTTATCGAAATTCCCAAAGCCATCGAGGCGCTGCAGACGTCGCCTTCCTTCTCACATCAAACCGTCGCCGAGGTGAAGCAATGGTTCCGGGATTACACCGAATGGATGCTGACCAGCCAAAATGGCCGCGACGAGGCCAAAACCAGGAATAATCATGCCGTCGCTTTCTGGCTGCAGGTGGCGGTGTTTGCAACGTTCACCGGCGATGAGCCGCGGCAGAGCGAATGTCGCCGGCAGTTTAAGGAGGTCTTCGTGCCCAACCAGATGGCCCTGGACGGCAGTTTCCCCCAGGAACTCAAGCGCACCAAGCCTTACGCCTACTCCATCTTTCAGCTCGATAATATGACGACGCTCTGTCAGGTCCTGTCCACGCCCGCGGATGACCTTTGGAAATTCGAGTTACCCGATGGGCGGGGCATCCGCCGGGCCGAGGCATATCTCTACCCGTTTCTTGCGGATAAATCCAAGTGGCCGCTCAAGCCGGATGTGATGGCATGGGACGGCTGGCCCGCCCGGCAGAGCTCGCTGCTCTTTGCCGGACTCGCCCTGAAGGAATCCACCTATCTGGACCTCTGGCGCAAACTGCCGCCCGACCCGGTCGATGACGAGGTCCGTCGCAACATCGCCATCACCCAGCCGCTGTTGTGGGTGAGGAATACGCAGGCCGCCGGGCCGGTCGCCCCAGTGCCATGACCTTGTCGGGCATCCGGCCTTGCGCGCCGCGGATTCCGAATTAGAATGACCCCCATGTCCCCGCTTTTCCGCCATTGCATCTCGGTGATGATGTGGGTTGGAATCTTGGTTTCGGGGCGGGCGCATGCTGCGGGTCCGGACAACTTCTCTCACTGGTCCTTTCGCGCGTGGCAGACGGATGAGGGATTGCCGGACAACAGCGTGACGGGCGTGGCCCAGACGGACGACGGATATTTGTGGGTGGCCACCTACGCTGGCTTGTTGCGTTTTAACGGCGCAGCCTTCGAGGCAGTTCCCCTCCCAAGCCTGTTCAAAAAATCCATCCGTTCCCTGCTGCTGGATCGCCGGGGCCGCTTCTGGCTGGGCATGGATCGCGGATCCGTGATTTGCGTGGAGTCCAACAGTGCCCTCACCTTCACCTCCGAACAGGGCTTGCCGGCGGAGCGGATTGCCGCGATGGCCGAGGATAGGGAGGGCGCCATCTGGATTATTTATTCGGGGACGCTGTGTCGGATCAAGGATCACCAGATCACACGGTACACCGCGCAGGAGGGGCTGCCCGCCGGTCTCAATGCGTGGGTGATGAGCGATGTGCGTGGCTCCATATGGTTTTCAAAAGGGGGTGAGCTGGGCGTGATTCGAGAGGGTCAGTTGGTGTCTAAATTAACCTTTGAAGAATCTACGGTCCGGATGTGTGCGTCCGCCAAAGCCGGCATATGGATCTGCGCCGGGGCCCGCCTGTTGAAATATGAGGAGGATCGCGAACCGGTGGAGTGCCAGAGGTTGCCCGGAAACGCCGAGCCTCAAGTGCTGTTTGAGGATCGCTCGGGGGCGCTGTGGATTGGAACAATGGCCGACGGCCTGTTCCGGTTTAAAGGCGGCGTCTTAGAAAAAATTCCCCTGTCGCATCAGTCGGTAAGTTGTTTGGGAGCGGATGAGGAAGGCAATATCTGGGTTGGCACCCGGGGCGGCGGGTTGAATCTGATCCGACCCTCCGCAATCACTCTGATGGGGAAGGAAAATGGACTCCCCTTTGAAGCGGTGGCATCGGTGTGCCAGGATTTGGACGGCGTTATTTGGGCCGTCGGCCAAAGTGGAGTTCTGGTAAAATATCAAAATGGAAAATGGAATACGGTCGGTGCGGAAGCCGGCTGGATCGGGGATGTCGCCACCTGCGTCACGGCCGACAAGGCCGGCGGGGTCTGGGTGGGCGCCCGGGATCGCACGCTGCATCATTTGAGCGGGGGAGTCTGGCGCGTTTGGAATCGGGAGGATGGGCTGATTGGCGGTGCCGTTCATCTGGTTTTTGTGGCTACCAATCAGGATGTCTGGGTCGTGTCGGGCTCGCCCAGCCGCATGCAGCGGTTGCATGACGGGAAGCTGGAAGCACCCCTGTCTTTGCCCGGGGAGAATCGCACGATTCGCGCCATGGCGGAGGGGGCGGATGGCCAACTCTGGATCGGCACGCTGGAGGGGCATATTCTGAGCGTCCGCGACTCCTCCACTTTGATCGAAATCGCCGCCGGGCTGCCGGATTCTCCCTCGATTCGGGCTCTGGATACCGATGCGGAGGGGACCTTATGGGTGGGGTACGCCGGTGCGGGGATAGGACGCCTCAAAGATGGAAAACTTTCCCTCATCACGGAGGCCGAAGGGGTGACGGATGATTTCGCCTCACAATTGTTGACCGACCAGCGACGGGGTCTGTGGGTGATGGGCAATCGGGGTCTATTTCATATATCGCTGGCCGAGTTGAATGCCCGGGCGGAGGGGCGGTTGAAAACTGTGCGTTCTCAGGTCTACGGGCGCAATGAAGGCCTCCCCACTTTCCAGCCCAATACCGCCAATTTCCCCAATGTCTGGAAAGGCAGTGACGGACGGCTGTGGTTTGCCCTGCGCAGCGGCCTGCTCACGCTCCAGCCCGAAAATATCCGCCACAACCCGGTTCCGCCGCCGGTGGTGGTGGAACGCGTTTCTGTGGATGAAAAAACCGCCGCGCTTTATCACTCCCACTCGCCTTTGCGGATGGAGAGCGGAAGCACTGTGCCAGATCTGGGGGAGCACGAAGCCAGGTTGATCATCCCAGCGGACCATCGCAAGGTGGAGATTGATTTTGCAGCCTTGAGTTTCGCCTCCCCGGAAAATGTCCGCTTCCGCTATCAGCTGGAAAACTTTGATGAGGACTGGGTTGAAGCGAGTCAGCCGAGTCGCGCCAGTTACCCGCATTTGCCGGCCGGCGATTATCGGTTTCATGTGCTGGCCTGCAACAATGCCGGAGTCTGGAGTGAAACAGGCGCCGCCGTGCTCCTCGTGGTGCCGCCGTTTTTCTGGCAGACGTGGTGGTTTCGCGGCAGCGCCCTCTTCCTTTTCACCGCACTCGTGGTTACCATCGTCCGGTACCTCTCGTTTCGCCGGCTGCGGAGCCGCATGGAACAGCTGGAACAGATGGCGGCCCTCGATAAGGAACGCGCCCGCATCGCCCGTGACATGCACGACGAAGTCGGGGCCAAGCTCACCCGCCTGTCGCTCTTGAGTGAAATGGCAGGCGCGCATCCGGAAATTCCCGCCTCGGCGCGGAGCGAGGTGCAGGAGATTTCTGAAACCTCCCGCGAGACCATCCGCTCCTTCGAAGAGATTGTCTGGGCAGTCAACCCCCGCAATGACCGCCTGAGCGACCTGGTCCATTATTTGTGCCGCTATGCGGAGGATTATTTTGAGGGCAGCCCGGTGCGGTGCGGCTTTGATCTGCCGTCCGCCATCCCCTCGGTCTTGTTGCCCACCGGGGTGCGGCATCAGGTGTTTCTCGCCGTCAAGGAGGGATTCAACAATATCCTTAAACACGCAAAAGCCCAACAGGTCGGCGTCCAGGTGGTCTTCAGCCCCGCCGAGTTCCAAATCATCATCGAGGACGACGGCTGCGGTTTTGACGTCGCCGCGCCTATCAAAAGGGCCGGCGGCGGGAACGGATTGGAAAACATGCGCGAGCGCATGCGCTCCATCGGCGGACGGCTGGACTGTCAGAGCCGGCCGGGCCAGGGCACTCAGCTGGTGTTCACCGCCCCCGTCTCCTGACCGGCGCCGCAGGCCGTGTCCACGTTTTATCCGACTGCCTCACCGTTGCAGGGAGAGGATAGACTGCGCTTGAAAATGAATGCCATTTCAACTTTGGCTGTGGTAGAGTCAGCGGCGTCCGGGCTGCCCCCGGTCGCTTTGCCGGAGTCCCTCATGATTAAAGTTTCCATCGTGGAAGACGACGCCAAGCTGCGCGAAACCCTCGTGCGGTATTTCGCGGGGCAGTCGGGCTTTCGCTGTCTGAAAGCGTATCCCAATGCGGAAGCCGCGCTGGCGGACATCCCTCTGCACCCCCCGGATGTCGTGCTCATGGATATCAATCTGCCCGGCATGAGCGGCATCGACTGTGTGCCCCGCCTCCGCCGCGCCGCGCCGCAGCTGAAAATCATCATGCTCACCGTCTTTGAGGAGGGGGAACAGGTGTTCCAGGCCCTCTCTGCCGGAGCGTTTGGCTACCTGGTCAAAAGCAACCGCCCCGCCAAAATTCTCGAAGCCATCCGGGAAGTCTATGATGGGGGTTCTCCCATGTCCGGCCACATTGCGCGCAAGGTGGTGCAATCCTTTCAGATGCATGCGGCGGCACAGGCGGCAGCTCAGGCGGAGACGGAAACGCTGACCAAGCGCGAGCTGGAGGTGTTGCAGGGGTTGTCCCGGGGCCATCCCTACAAGGAGATCGCCAGCGAACTGGACATCAGCCTCAGCACCGTGCGCACCTACATCCAGCGCATCTATGAGAAGCTGCACGTCCATAGCCAGACCGAAGCCGTCATGAAATTTGCCCGCAAGCAGGGCGGTTGATGCGGTGCGCCGCCGCCGGTTTTTACGATTTGTATTTGCATCCGGCCGCAGTAAACTCTTTTTATCAAACGGGGCGTCTCCATCAAGTTCTGGGGTGTGCGCGGCTCTATCGCCACGCCGGGCCCCACCACCGTGCGCTACGGCGGCAACACCTCCTGCGTGGAAGTGCGCTACGGGGACGAAATCATCATCCTCGACGCCGGCACCGGCCTGCGCGCGCTTGGGAAATCGCTGCTCCGGGAATTTAAAAATCGGCCGCTCAATCTCACACTGCTCCTCACGCACACGCATTGGGATCATATTCAGGGACTGCCGTTCTTCGGGCCGATTTATAATCCCCGCTGCCGTCTGAGGATTCTGGGCTGCGAAGGCGCCCGCAAGGGATTGGTTGCCGCGCTCACCGGCCAGATGGAAAGCACCTACTTTCCGGTGCCGTTCAACCGCCTGCCCAGCAACATTCAAATCGAGGAGTTCAAGGACTTCAATTTCTCCGTGGGCTCTGTGCGGGTTCAGGCCCAGCGCGCAAACCATCCCGGACTGTGCGTCGGCTACCGGCTGCATTCCCCGGGCGGCCGGATTGCCTTTCTGCCCGATGCCGAGCCGCGGACGGGCGGCCTGGACCGGGATCTGATTGAATTTGTGCGGGGTGCCGATGCGCTGATTTTGGATGCGCAATATGACCGGGCGGAATACCGGGCACATGTCGGCTGGGGACACGGCTGCGTGGATGATGCCGTGGCGCTCGCATTGCAGTCCGGCGTCAAACACCTGCACCTCTTCCATCACGACCCCGACCACAACGATCGCCGGATCGATCAGCTGGTAAAACATGCCCGGGCCTTGGTATCCCAACAGAAGGGGCGGCTCCAGGTGAGCGCGGCGCGCGAGGGCAGGAAAATTGAGTTCTCGCCGAGGGCAACCCGCCGGGGATAACGGATCCGGGGTTAACAGATCCGAGGTTAGCGGGGTGCCCCGGGCTTTGGGATTGCGGGGAGACGGGGCGGGCGGGGACAGTTTCTGACAGTTTCTATATCCGGCCCGAAAGTTTTGAAAAATCTGTGCAAACTTTTTGGGAATCACTTGAATTCCCAATACAAGATGGTGCGCACGAGAGGACTTGAACCTCCACTCCTTACGGAACCAGATCCTAAGTCTGGCGTGTCTGCCATTCCACCACGCGCGCATCGTTGATTTACAGCTACTTGCAGCAGTAGCTTTGGAATTATTTGACTTTGTGCCACTTTTTGTGCCAGTATTGCCTTATGAAACCCGCTGAAACGGAAAGCAAGACTGGCAACGAGGCACAAACCAAAAGTCAGCCAATTCCAAGGCATTTAACCTACCAAAAGGTCAGGGATGGGCGCAAGCAACCAATTCGCGGCCTGTGGGTAAGAAACGGACGTTATTATGCGCGGCTGACTGTGGAAGACCCGAACACAGGCCAGAAAAACACGCGCCGTGTGCCACTAGAGAACGCCAAGACTATTCCTGACGCGGTGATGGAACTGAAAAAGCTCCAAACCAAACGCGAAGATAATGCCCTGCCCGTTCTGAAACGGACGCCAAAGTTTTGTGACTACGTTCAACAATACCTTGCCTACTACGAAACGGTCAAAGATGCCAAACGCCCCCGCACGTTGGAAACCGAGCGCGGGCATTTGAATCGCTGGGTGCAACATCTGAATGAAACCCGCGTGGACAGAATCACTAAGCCGATGATTACGGGCTTCATTGAAAAACGTCAGGGGGAGAAAGTCAGCGGGCGCACAGTGAATCTTGCTGTCGTGTGTCTTCGCAACGTCCTGAAAAAAGCGATTGACGATGGCTGGATTCAGCGGCTTCCAACCGAAAACTTGCGGCCTTTGAAATGGGTTGCCAAAAAAAAGAAGCTCTACACCGCCGCCGATGTTGAAAAGCTCTGCCAGTCAGCCGTGGAAGTTTCCAAGAATGGTGCAGGCTTCGCAGATTTAATCCGCTTCATGTCGTTTTGCGGTTCGCGCATTTCGGAAACTCTGCGCTTGAAGTGGTTAGACGTGGACTGGCAGCAAAACCAGATCACCATTGGCTCTGACGGGTTGGCGAAGAATCACAAATCGCGCTCTGTGGACTTCAATCCCAAACTTGAAGCACTCCTGAAAGCAATGTTGGCGAGACGCGCTCCTGATTCAGAATATATTTTCCCATCGCCGCAAAGAGGTAAAAACGACAAGCCAGCGAAAACTTTCAGGGAGAGTTTGAAACTGGCACGGGACAAAGCAGGCTTCAAGGATTTTGGTTTTCACCATTGCCGCCATTTCTTCATTTCGTTTTGTGTGATGAGCGGCATTGACTACATGACGATTGCTCGCTGGGTTGGACATTCAGACGGCGGAATTTTGATCGGCAAAGTTTACGGACACCTGACAAACGACCATGCACAGCGGCAGGCGCGGAAACTAAATTTTGACCCGACGGCGTTGGAACAAGCGGCAGACGCAAAATGAGTTTCATTCAGCAAGCGAGCATTCACCGCTCTTTGTGCGCTTGGGCGTCTTATGTTCTTGGGCAAAGTCACCTGCTTCCATGCGGCGATTAAACTCGCGCAAATCTTTGGGCAGAATATAGACCCGCCCCGCAATGTTCCTGGTGTTCAACCAGCCACGCTTACGCCACCGCCAAGCAGTAGTATCTGTGATGCCCATATTCTGAATGAATCGGTCTAGGGCAAATGGGATTTCAACCGCTTCGCTGGCTTCTGGGCTGGATTTCGTCCTTTGGTTAATGGTTAGTTTTTCGCTTGGCATAAATTCAACTCGCTACACCTACGGGGGCGAGCATAATCAAATGATGCAATTAACTTGGTGTTTAGTCAAGATTATTCATTAGAGTAAGTTATCCAGTAATTAAACAACTGGTAATAGGTAACGAATTATTTACTGGATGTTTCGCGCGGCCAAAATTGAACGAATTCGCCCAAATAAAAATCGTGGGGGGGGCAGGGGGGGGCTAATTTATGAAAAAATTTCGACGTAGCCAGACACAAAAACGGCATGGAGGGTGTGTTTGATAAGTTCGCCGCCGCCAAAACTAAATCGTCGCTGGATTGCGCCCCCGTCATCCGTGAACCCCGCTCAATTTTGAAACTAGGCCAGTCGTGGTTCTCTTTATCCCCGTTTTCGCTACGCTGCCGCCAATTTCCAAAGTAGGTCAAAAACCCTTATATTTCGCAGTTCGACAGTAACCAGTAGGTAACTACAAGGTGAAAATGCTCCTTTGCAGGTAGCTGCTGATATACGCTTCCAGTTAGTGCCTAAAAAAACGCCCGTGGCGGTTTTTTAACCGCGCAGCGGTTGCGCTTCGCGTTCAATCTGCGATTGAATCTCTTTCCTGAATCTGTTTCCTGAATCTAGTTTGTTGCTCATCTGTGCGCCCCCGCTTGGCTCATCCAAGTCCCCCGCCCCCTGCTCATTTGTGAACCATCCCTGCTCATCTGCGAAACCCGCTTTTCAGAATGGGGGTTCGTCATCATCTGCCCCCGCCATTTCAAAATTAGGTTGCGGCGGCATTGCGCTCGCCTCAGCCGATTCCAGATTAACCTGCTTGGGCAGCGGCGGAATTATTGGCTCAGGCGTGGCCGTCAATTCAGGCATGGCCGCGCACGTTGGACGGATTGGCGTTTGGCGTGGCGAACCACAGATCACCTTGCCGTCAATGACATTGGTGCGCAGATAAGTTTTTGCCGTGTGTCCCGCGTGGCAATCCCGTCGTTCAATATGCCCCGCCACCAGTAGATTATTTAGGGAGCGGCGAGCGGTGATGCTTGTCACGCCGCACAGTCTGGCAATCGTGCCGTTGCTTACCCAAGTGCAAGGGTTTTGCCCCAGATGATTTTTGAGGACGATATACACAACGACATCCAGCGGTTTCAGTCGGTTCTTGGCGACATCGTTAATCAGGACGTTTGGGACTTGCTGAAAAAACTGCGGCTTCAGTTCCGTTTCGGGGGTGCGTATTCCGCACGGCTCAGGCGGGGTATCCAGTGACAAATTTGATTCAGGCGCATTATTGCTCATGCTCTCACATTGCCAAGACCTTGGAAAACGGCCAAGAAAACAAAGTCACAAAAGTTTCACGCGCTCTACTTGACAGATTGCAAGGTTCACATTTTTGGCCAGATCGTGCCGCGTGGCACTAATTCAGCCACGGATAGGCAGGGAGTTCTGGCAGCACGGTGACGCCATATGGCGTGACGCTGCATCCATTCAGTGAAGTTTTGGGAAGCTTGTGCGCCGATGGTGCAAAACACTTCACAGGATCGTCAGGCGGGGACTTGGCCGAGATCGTGGACTATTACGAGCGGACGAAACGCCAAGCCTAACCGCGCTGCCTTGCGCCACAGATGCCCCGTGGCGTGATTTGATTCACCGATTCAGGTCAGATTGCCATTCACAGAAACGCCGCTTTTTGATTGTGCCACTTTTTGTGCCAGTAGTCGAAATTGCCAGACGCATCAATTTTGGCGGTCTAAAAACTGTTTTCGTTCAATGGTTACAATGCTGCCTGTGTTTTGCTCTAATCCGTGAGAATCCGCAAGAAATCCTGAAAGAACTAATCCTAAGTCTGGCGTGTCTGCCAATTCCACCACGCGCGCAATCAAATCAGCCGGGTCCGCCTCGCACTGTGGGATTGAGGCTCGCGACCGGTAAAAACCATACCTCAAGGCGTCGGACCAGTGCAAGCGCCTGATGTCAGAGATTCCCGCAGAATCCTGCCGTAGTTGTGGCTGAGCGCGAAAATATTTTACTATAGCAGTTCCTGGCAACTGTGGGACAGGTAGGGCGCGACGCTCCGTGCGCGCCGCCATGGTAAGCGTTGCGTTACCGCCGGGCATTGCTGGAGGGTTTTCAGTCGCTGAAAAAAAGACCGCTGGCAGCGCGCATGTCGGAGGAGATTTGCAGTTTAATCAAGGGCCAGACGATGACGGTGAGGAAGATATCCGGCGCGGCGCTGGCCAAATCAAACGGTGAAATTTTTTATACGCCGCCAGTGGGCGAGGCGTTGCTCCGCGGATTGCTGGCCAACTGGGAATAATTTTTGCACGAGGCCACGGAGATGGATCCGCTAGTGCGGCTGGCGGTGGCGCATTACCAGTTCGAGGCGATGCGCAAGCTCCAAAAGCATCCGGTAGAATTTGTGCGCGAATCCGAGCCAAAGATTTACAGCCACGAGCTGATGGATTTAATTTTTGAGCTGCCGTATTCCCGGATCCAAAACGTCACTGCTAAGAAAATCGCCGAGCGCCAGACGGCCTCGGTTTATTTGAAGGAACTGGTAAAGGTGGGCGTGCTGGAGGAAAAACCCGTGGGCCGTGAAAAACTATTCATCCATCCCAAGCTGCTGCGGTTGATGACGCAGGATGCAAATGAGTTCAAATCCTACAAATGAACGAAGTCGAAGCTAAATAAGCAACGGCCCTAGACGTCCCGCGTCATTATTCCACATGGGTTCAAATGCCAAAATTTCCCAGCTTGAAGTCTGGCGTGTCTGCCAATTCCGCTGTGTGCGCTTGATAACCAACGGCTTACAGTATCTTCCCAGAAGACCTGACCATTGATAAATCCTTTGTATTCTGTGCAATCAAAACGGCTGTTTGACCCTGGAAAGTAACAAGCTTGAAATTGGAATGCGCATGACGACTTCGGCAAGTGACTCACTTTCTTCACCATATTGTCACCGGCTTGCCATTGAATATTATTTTGGATTTTGGATATGTTGTGAGATGCGCAACTTAGTTTTTGTTTTAATCGCAATTATTTTTTTACCGGGTGTGGCCACTTGGGTTCATGCGTCCGGTCAGGCAAAGTATTTTATTTTAATATGTTGGGATGGAATGCGTCCTGATTATGTTTCTGCGGAATTAACTCCAACCCTTCATGCCCTGCGCGAACAGGGCGTTTGGTTCGCCAATCATCACAGCGCGTATCCGACGTCAACGGAAGTCAATGGCGCCGTGCTGTCCACAGGCGTGTTTCCACAGCGCAACGGCATCCTCGCCAACAGGGAGTACCGCCCAGAAATTAATCCTCTCCAACAAATTGGCACGGAAGCTTTTGCCGCCGTGCGGCGGGGCGATAAATTATCCGGCGGCAAATATATTCGTGTGCCCACGGTGGCGGAGCTGGTTCAAAAAAAAGGCGGCCGCACGGCGGTGGTCGGGGCAAAACCGGTCGCGCTGCTGCATGACCGGCTGGCGCGTCCGGCAGATTCACAAAATCCCGTGTGGTTCGCAGGGGCGACGCTTCCGGAAAATTTGTGCGAAGGGCTGACGAATCAGTTGGGGGGGTTCCCGCCCGGGTCTTCGCCGAATACCGGTCGCGATACTTGGGCCACACGCTGTCTGCTGGATTTTTTTTGGAAAGACAAATTGCCGGGTTATTCCGTGCTCTGGTTGAGCGAGCCGGATTATTCCCAGCATCATCACGGACCCGGTTCGCCGGAAGCGCTTGCAGGAATCAAAAATGCTGACGACAGGTTAGCTGCCGTACTGGCAGAACTGGACCGGCGGGGCGTCCGCGAGCAAACCGATATCCTCGTGGTTTCAGACCACGGCTTCTCGACCGTTGGCCAGAACGGCGATGTGGCAGCGACCTTGCGCCGGGCTGGACTCAATGCCCAATCCGTCTGGACAACGCCCCCGCAGACCAATGATATCATGGTTGTGGGCAACGGAGGTTCGGTATTGGTGTATGTCGTGGGAAAATCCCCAGAGACCATCCAGCGGGTGGTAACAGCCCTCCAGCAGGAATCTACTTCCGGAGTACTATTCACGCGCACGGGCGTGCCGGGAACGTTTCCCCTCTCCGAAGTGAAGCTGGATGCGCCCACGGCGGCAGATGTCATCGTGGCTTCGAGTTGGAAAATAAACGGTATAAGTGCAGGACCGATGCGGGTGGACATCACTAATGAAGGAAATACGGAATACCGGGCGGGTGATGGCATGCATGTAACATTATCGCCCACAGATTTGCACAATCTCGCCGTTGCCTTTGGCCCGGATTTTAAACGCGGCGTCATTTCACCCATTCCCTCCGGTAACGTGGATGTGGTTCCTACGCTGCTCTGGCTAATGGGCATTCGACCGCCGCAGCCCCTGGATGGCCGGATTTTGAGCGAGGCGTTAACGATTTCCGGCCCCGCCGTCAGCGGAGTGGAACTCGGGCGGCGCGATGTCGTAGTTAAAATGGAAAGCGGAGTTTGGCGGCAACAGTTAAAATTCACCGAGGTCAACGGCGTGCGCTATCTCGAAGAGGGAAACGGATCCTGGGAGACGGCTATTTCGCAGGGCGGGAAAAAATAGTTTTCCGCACACCCAGTTATTAAGAAAACACGGTGCGTTCGTGGTTAATCAAAATGGCCAGGCTGATTTGGCTGGCAGTTGGTGTCTTTGCCTCTAGTAACTTCGTGCAGTCGTGCCGCGCAGCCTTAGCACATCTATTTTTGGTAGTTGCTTCCTATGCACGATGTGATGACGAACGAGCTATATTTGGTTAAGCCGACATTTTTGAGGGAAGGCAATAGGTCGTGACCCACAGCCGAGATGTGCTCCACCCTGATCAGATCAGGGCAGGCTGGTATTTGGAGCCCTAGTGTCAGCGGGCAAAAGCCATCGGATGAAATATTTATTCTGAATATAAAAAACCAATTCAGCGCTGGCAAAAGCTTTGTTACCCCACCCAACGCTCCCTCACTGGTCTAGTTTACGCAGCCGACTGACCTCAAAACTAAAGGAGAGGTCACCTGCCGATTACTGCGTGATCAGTTGGCGGATTACCGAGAAATACTACCCCGATTTATCGCCGCCAGCACGATTTCCGGTGCGGTGACGGTGATTCTTCCCAGCAATCGGCTGGATTCAACACTCACTATTTAAACTAATCAAATTTCCGCGTTGGGCGGGTAGGCTTCAGAAATGGCATCCAAGCCGGTTTTGCATTTGTTTCTGATGGTGAGCGAAAGCGAACTTTTTGATCAGGTAAAACGCTCCCTGATTCGCCTGATATCCGTGAAAGGAAATAATTTCCGCCCCTAAATAGTGCGTAAAAGTTTCATGCGCCGCTTTGTAAAACGGGATTTTGGATACTGCTTGGTATTTCACCCCGCTTAGCAAAACCGTATAAATCAAAGCGATATAATTATCAAAACCAGCAAACTCCGGCCTGCAAAGATTTGGGTGCGGTTTTGATCATTAGCCAAGTATGTCTCTTAAAAATCAAGATAAGCTAGGTGTGCGTGCGGTCGTGTTTGATATTTCTGGAACAATTCTCGATTATGGCTGCCGGGGACCGCTGGCTGCCTTCATCGAACTGTTCGCGCGCTACGGCGTCTCGATTTCGCCCGCCCAGGCGCGCGAGTCGATGGGTTTACACAAGCGCGATCATATCCGCACACTCTTGGAAACCGCTGCTATCCGCGATCGATGGACGGAGGCCAACGGCAACCCGCCAACGGCCAAATCCCTTGATGTATTGTGCGCCGAATTTGCGCCCTTGCAAGCAGGGTGGGTGGTGCAATATCACGAACTGATTCCCGGCGTAGTCGAGGTGGTCAACGAACTGCGCGAAAAGGGCATCAAGATTGCCAACACCACCGGATTCGAGAGCTTCATGATCAAGGATCTCATCCCGCTCGCATTTAAGCAGGGCTACTATTCTGACTTGTGGGTGTGTCCCGACCACGTCGGCCAGGGCCGGCCCGCGCCGTGGATGATGTATTATATCGCTCAGAAATTAGGTATCTATCCGCCTAGCACTTTTGTAAAAGTCGGCGACACGCCCGCGGATATCGCAGAGGGCCACGCGGCGGGCGCATGGGTGGTGGCCGTGGTCAAATCCGGCAATGAAGTCGGCTGCTCTTGTTCGGAACTCGCCGCCCTACCGGCTGCCAAGCGCAAAGCAAAAATCACAGCGGCTAAGAAAAAACTGCTCGCGTTCCGTCCCCATTATCTGATTGAAACTGTTGCCGACTTGCTGCCCGTGATAGAGCATATTTCCGGGCGCATAAAAAAAGGGGAGACGTCCCGGGTCATCTCGCGAGTCCGCTGACACCGTCGGGAGGAACGGCGGAAAGCTTCAGCGCTCGTTGAGCCGGATACCGATTCGATACGCTCCGGTATTTACGCCGCTGTGGAACGCTTCGTTCACCGAGTCCAGATTGAAGGCGTCTTCCACTAGCCTGGCAAATGGAAAATCGCTATGATGCCTCGCCATGAATTCTGCGGCGGCGATGAAATCCTGCTGGTTGTAGTTATGCAGGCCGCGCACTGTGTGGATATTGCGGATGAGCCGCTCGGCGTTGATGGATAGCGCACGCTGCGGAAAGGTGGCCCCTACGAGAACTGCCACGCCGCCGACGCCCAGTGCTGATAGAATCATCTCCATCGTTTCCGGCACACCGCTAAAATCTAGCGCGGCTGAGAGATGGATGTCCGGCGCGAGCAACTTAATATTTTCTACGGTAAGGCCGCATTCCTTCGCTGCATTCGACACAAAATTGGCGCCAAACTTTTTGGCGGTTTCCAATCGCGCATCGCTCACGTCCAGTGCAATGACATGGCGCGCGCCCTGGCTTCGGCACATCGCACAGGCAATCACGCCCAGCATGCCCGCGCCCGTGACGAGCACATCGCGTCCAGTTAACGTGCCCGCCAGCCGGAGCGCTCCAGCGACGGTAGCCACCGAGCAATTGATCAACGCCAGAGCCGGCAGAGGGATTTCTGCTGTGATGCCGATGATAGGCGTGTGCCGTCGCAGGATGCAGTAGTCGGCGAGGCCGCCGTGGAGATGGCTCTCGGGAAGAATTTCTTCATGGCCGTATTTGAACAGGCCGGGAGCTTTTTGCGGAAGGCCCTCCCGCGCCATTGTGGAATGGGGATCCGAGGCGTAGATGGCCCAGGTGACGCGATCGCCCTCGCGCAGCGCGCTTCCGCGACAATCCTTCAGCGGTGCATTCGGTCCAAGTTCCTCAATGACCCCAACGATTTCGTGGCCGAGAATGGTGGGTATTTTTTCCGTACGCTTGCCGCAAAATGTATTCAAGTCGCTGCGGCAAAGAGTGGTGTATTCATTTCGAACGAGAATTTCTCCTTCCCGCAGCGGAGGCACGGCGACAGTCTCCAACGTGATGGGCTGGTTGGCTCCATGAAAGATTGCGACGCGGCTGGTTTTCATAGTCAGCAAAATTCGCTTTCAATCAAGTGCGGCAAATCTTTAACGCTCGGGATAATGTGCGTATGCCGGTAGCCGCCCCATGCGGTGACCGGCAGAGGCCCGCTCAACACGCCGATGATGCCGCGACAGCCGGCGTTGTGTCCCTCTAACATGTCAGCGGGCGTGTCGCCGAGCTTGATAACTTCATGCACGCTCTGGATGTCCAGCTGGCTCATGGCATGAAAAACCATGAACGGAGCGGGCCGGCCGCGATGGCGTGGAGTGTGCTCGACATCTACTGCCACATCCACTAGCCCGTCCCTCAACCAACCCAGTGCATCCATGATTGCCTGCGTAATTTGGCGATGAAATCCGGTGCCGGTGGCAACTTTGATGCCGTGTTCATGACACCAGCGGAAACTTTCCACCGCGCCATCAATGGGGACCACCTCGCGCCGGTAATGGGCAATCATAATTTCCTCGTAGCGGAAAAAAATCTGTCTGGCTAAATCCAGAGTCTCATGCGGCTGCTCTTTTTCAAAATCCCTAAAATCCATTTTGATGCCTTGCGACTTAGCGATCAGAAATTGATAGAGGTGAATCTTATTTGTCCCCATATGTAATTGGATTTCCTCGGCGGATGTTGGCAGGTTGAATTCCTGGGCAGCGCGAAATAGGCAACTGCTGACTGCGTTATCATCGCGTATGGTGGTACCGGCAAGGTCAAACATGGCCAGTTTTATTTTTGGCGAGGGCATAGTTTAAATGATTTTGAACTTATTTCCCAAATATTGCTTAAAGTCGGGCGGCGTTGACAAGCCGTAGCGATGTTCTGTTCCCTTCGATTTTTAAATCGGGCACCTGGAGTTAAATGACATGTCCGGCATTTTGTCACCTATTCTTCACTCAATCGTTTCATTTATCGGCGAATGTTTAGGCTAAGGTAGAATAATTAAAGTCCGGCCATGATCTTATCATTGAACGAAACGAAAGCGTCAAATTTTTTACTCCGAAAAAATGTGCCAACGCTCCCCTTCAAACCCGGTGATGACTTAAAGCCCTCCAGTGTTTTCTGGACGCGTGAAGATGGCCGGTTATGTGTGCAGAATTATCGACCTGAATCCGATGTATTATTTCAGCCGCACACTTACGCCGAATACACAATCGTCGTGTGTCTGGATGGTGAAATTGTCAAATCGCAGATGGGGCAGACGGAAGTTGTGGGTCGCGGCGGAACTATCTTTGGCAATCACGGCATCGAACACACCAGCGGCTACCGTTCGCGGAATGGCAGAAGTTGCGAAGCGGTAATACTTTCCTTTGAGCGCCGCCTAGTCGCTCCACTGGTCAATGAATTCAACCTTCCGCCGCTAACCGATGAGAGCAGCCCAGCGTTTATGGGTAAGCTGGAAAATCAGGTGCTGCATGACTGCGCGCAAAATATTGCGGCAGAATTACGCGGTGGTTTGCCGGGCCATAAAATAGTCCTTGAAACCCTGTCCATGCGGATGCTGGTCGAGGCCCTGCGCTCGTGGCCGCAGAAGCATGTCCACAAGATGCCGGCGGATCTTACGCCCCGTTTACCACGACGGGATTTTGTGCGGGCCCATGAATTTATGCGATGGTGTCGCAAGGAAAATTTCCGCCTGCAAAAGCTATGCCAGTTTCTTGGCAGCAGCGAAGAACGTTTTGCCCGTTTATTTTTCGCCTCCACGCGGCAGTCTCCTGCGAGTTTTTATAACCGGATGCTACTGGAGCGCGCGCGCGAGCTGTTGCGCGATTCGAAACTTTCTGTCAAGGAAGTGGGTTACCAACTCGGTTTCAAGACCAGCAGCCATTTCATTGCATCCTTTCGACGTGAATTTCAGACCACTCCGCAGGAATGTCGGGAAAACGATAATCAGGGGAGCGCCAAGTTACAGTTTGGTTAAAACGACTGTCTAAAATTAGGTAATGACTTCGAGGGAAAAGGAATGGCGACATTTCGATTCCTTGAAACGCCGCAAAAAAATGTGTCACGATAAGGCATCAGAAGCGCTTGATATTAAATTGAAGTTAGATGAGATGAATTCGAGTCCGAAACTTGCGTGCGGCAACCATCGCGGATCTGCTCGTGAATAATAGGCTGACCAGCAGGGCGTCTGGACTGATTTTTAACAGCCGGTTTTTTTTAAATTGCTGGTGCGTGGCGGCAGCTTTTGGAGCGTATGCCTGCATGTATGCGCTGCGCAAGCCGTTCACGGCAGGGACTTATAATGAAGCCCCGTTTGTAGTCGGATTCAAGACGTGGCTTGTGCTAGCGCAGGTGCTGGGATACACGATTTCAAAGTTCATTGGCATTAAAGTAATCGCCGAAATGACCGAGGCGCGGCGCGGTCACATGTTGCTTATGCTGGTAGGCATTGCGGAGCTGGCACTAGTGATGTTCGGCCTTGTGCCGCCGCCATGGAATATCGCATGTCTGTTTTTGAACGGACTGCCGCTGGGGATGGTGTTTGGCTTAGTGCTCGGATTTCTGGAAGGGCGGCGCATGACGGAAGCTTTCGTAGCTGGGCTATGCGCGAGTTTTATTTTGGCGGACGGCTTCACCAAATCCGTCGGCGCCTGGTTGCTGAAAAGCGGAGTGCCGGAAATCTGGATGCCCGCCTTTGCGGGACTTATCTTTCTGCTCCCGCTGGTCGTTTTTGTCTGGATGCTGCGGCAGATTCCACCGCCGGATGCCACAGATGTGGCGGCGCGGTCGGAGCGAGCACCGATAAACGCCGCCGAACGCGCCCGTTTGTTCTGGCGTTACGCGCCGGGGCTGCTGGCTATCGGGGCCGTGTACTTGATGGTCACGGTGTTGCGCAGCATGCGGGCTGATTTTGCCCCAGAAATCTGGGCCGGGCTGGGCGTTAAGATTAATGCGGCCGTTTTTACGCGTTCTGAAATTTATGTAGCGATGGGGGTGTTGCTGATCAACGGCCTACATGTGCTGGTGCGGGAGAATCGCACTGCATTTTTTTTAAGTTTGACTGTGGCAGCCAGCGGGCTGGGTTTGATTCTGGCAGCGCTCGCGGCCCAAGCAGCCGGGCTGGTATCGCCGTTTGCATTTGTCGTGCTGATGGGTTTGGGATTATACCTGCCGTATGTGGCGGTACACACCACCGTGTTTGAGCGGTTTATCGCCATGACACGTGAACGCGGGAATATCGGCTACCTGATGTATCTGGCAGATGCGTTCGGCTACCTTGGTTATGTGGGTGTCATGGTGGCTAAAAATTTTTTACATCCCGGCGGGAATATACTGGATTTGTTTATGCTCACCGGCTGGGTAGTGGCCATCGTTTCGCTTGCGGCAATTATAATTGCGGCTCTGTTTTTTGCGGGACGTAGTCCGGCGACGCAACCAATACAAACTGATGCGGCTAGTATTTAGTCAACAAAACTTATGAAAATGAAATTAACGAACTTGAACGCAGCCAAAGTGCTCCTCGCGGTCACTCTGCTGACGACCGCAAATTATGCCCAAGCTGGCGAAACAGCCCACTGGCCCGGGCGGCGGCCGGACGGCTCGATGCTGCTGCCAAACCAATGGTCGCTGCGCCCGGCCGGCAGCCATGTCGAGCTAGGCGATTTCCCAGTCAACCTTGCCGTGTCGCCGGACGGAAAATTCGCCGTGCTGCTCCACTCTGGTTACAGCCAGAATGAACTGGTTGCAGTCAGTTTGTCGGAAAAGAAAATCACAGCGCGTGCAAATGTGGCCGAGGCGTTCTATGGCTTATCATTCAGCCCGGATGGAAAGAAAATATTTTGCAGTGGCGCAAGCGGGGAAAATATTTTTACCTTCACCTTCAACAGTGGAAAGTTTTCAATCAGCAACAGTATTGCGCTCCGCAAACCGGGTCAGAACGGTGTGCCGGCAGGTATAGCGCTGGATAATACCGGGAAAAATTTATTTGCCGTGAATTTGTGGGGCGACACGGTTTCGCGCGTCAAGTTGTCGGACAAATCAGTCAGCAATATCGATCTCGTTGTCGGCAAAAAAGAAATTCAGCCAGAAGCCGTCGGCGCCGAGGATGAGGACACTAGCGCTGCGACCAAGCGCGCCAAGGCCGCCAAACTGGCTGATAATCCCGATGCCGTTTTTCCCTATGCCTGTGTGGTGGACTCTAAACGAGACCGGCTCTACGTCAGCGAATGGGCCAAGGCAAACATCGCGGTCGTGGATTTGAAAACTGAAAAAGTCATTGAGCACTGGGCTGCAGGCGCGCATCCGTGCGAGATGGTTTTGAGCCGCGATGGAAAATTTCTTTTCGTTGCCAACGCGAATGACAACACGGTGTCAGTGATTGACGCGAGCACAGGGCGCGCGGTTGAAACAATTTGGGCCACGCTATTTCCGAAATCACCGCGCGGGGCGACCCCGAACAGCCTCGCGCTGTCGCCGGATCAAAAAACGTTGTTCGTCGCCAACGCCAATATCAACGCGATCGGCGTGTTCGATGTCGAGACACCGGGCAAGAGCCGCTCGCTTGGATTCATACCGACGGGCTGGTATCCCACATCGGTTCGAGTCACGCCGGACGGAAAAAAACTCCTTGTCGCCAACGGGAAGGGCAATGTCGCAAAGGCCAACCCAAAAGGCCCCCAGCCCGTGCGGGGCAAGTCCTCCGAGCAATACATCGGCAAACTGTTTCGCGGCACGTTGAGCATCATTGATCTGCCGTCAAGGGACAAACTGTCGCAGCAGATGGCCGCGTGGACGGCGGAAGTTTTGAAATGCACGCCGCTGCGCGACGATGCCTCCGTAACGCTGGCGCGCCCCGAAGGCAATCCGATTCCCGCGCGAGTCGGAGATGACAGCCCAATCAAACATTGCATTTATATCATCAAGGAGAACCGCACCTACGACCAAGTCTTTGGCGATTTGCCCGAAGGCAACGGCGACCCGACGCTTTGTCTGTTTCCTGAAAAAATCACACCAAATCTTCACAAGCTGGTCCGAGAATTCGTGCTGCTCGATAATTTCTACGCCGAGAGCGAAGTCAGCGCCGACGGTCATGAATGGTCGATGGCGGCCTACGCGACAGATTTCGTCGAGAAAACCTGGCCGTTCAACTACGGCCATAAGAAATCAAAATTTCCTTATCCCAGCGAAGGCGTGTTTCCCGTGGCAGCGCCGGCGAGCGGATACATTTGGGATCGCGCCCGCGAGGCCGGGGTAAGCTATCGCAGCTACGGAGAGTTCGTGCAAAATGCGGCGTCGACGAACAAGCCTTCATCCACGAAACTGAAATCGCTGCAAGGACATTTTGATCCTTGGTTTATCGGCTTTGATATGGATTACTCGGACGACATACGCGCGAACCGTTTCATTAGCGAACTGAAGCGATTCGAGGGCGAAGGAGAAATGCCGCGCCTGCAAATCCTGCGTCTTCCAAACGATCACACGCACGGAGTCACTAAAAACCACCTGACGCCCACGGCTTATGTCGCTGACAATGATGCTGCAGTGGGCAAGGTTATAGAGGCTGTGACGCGCTCCAAATTTTGGGCGACGACCGCGATCTTCATCGTGGAAGATGACGCCCAAAACGGACCGGATCATGTGGACGCGCATCGCACCGAGGCGCTGGTCATTAGCCCGTATTCGCGCAAACGCGGCGTGGACTCCACCATGTATTCGACGTCCTCCATGCTCCGGACGATGGAGCTGATTCTCGGCTTGCAGCCGATGACACAGTTCGACGCTGCTGCCGCGCCGATGTTCAATTCCTTCGGAGCGCCGTTGGATGTCGCGCCGTTTGAGGCATTGCCTGCGAATGTTGATCTAAAGGAAAAAAATAGTCTGGCCGCATGGGGTTCAGACATCAAATTTAACTTCGCCAAGGAAGATGCCGCTGATGATTTGCTATTCAACGAAGTTATCTGGCGCTCTGTTAAGGGCAGCAACAGCCCGATGCCCGCACCCGTCCGTGCCGGTTTCGTGATGACCTCCGGGAGCCGCGATGAAGACTGAGTTTCGCTCTTGGAATCGCCGGAATGTTTCCGCGGCCTTCACGCTGATCGAGTTGCTGGTCGTCATTGCCATCATTACGATTCTCGCGGCCATGCTGCTGCCCTCGCTCGCCAAGGCCAAGGGCAGGGCGCATCGCACCTCCTGCCTTTCGAACCTGCATCAGATCAGCATCGCCACCACGATCTATCTCGGCGACAACCGCGACCGGATGCCGGACGTTCCCGACGCGGAACTACAACTCACGCCGCCGGTGAATGCCAGCGACAAACGCTACGCTTCAATGGGGAGCTTCATTCCCTTGCTCGTGGCTGGTCCTGGCAAGACAGACCTGTTCATTAGCCCGCCGGTCGGCTTGATCACGAACGACTGGCGCGGGTGGTTTGCGAGTCCATGGCGCGAGAGCGGAGTGAACAAACCGCAGCTCGGCTGGGCGAACTACATCAGCGACAAACTCGCCGAGCGTGATCCGACGCAGGCGCGCTATCTGCGCGGGCGTTCGCCGACGAGCGTGGCGTTGGCGCGGAAAAGTTCCGTGTCCGACGAGGAATGGCTCATGAGCCCGTTTTTTGAACGCTCGTGGTGGGCGGGTTATCACGGTGATTGGGCGCGTAATGGCAGCGAGCCGTCGCCGAAAGGCTGGTCCGCGCATCACGGCGGACGCAACCAGCTTTATCTGGACATGCACGCCGACTGGGTGCGGAAAGATATTGATGCCAGCGCGACGCAGTGAATCGGTTTTGTCCCGGCTATAAATTATTCTCAATGCAATTCTCTAAAACTTCAATTCGCCAGGCGCTATCAACCGCGTTGGCGCTCGCCTTAACTTTGATGAGCGTCCCGACTTTCGCGCAAACGCCCGCGCCAGTGCGCTCGGCGCAACAGGCGGTCAATGATACCCAGGTGCGCACGACGGTGGGGCTTGCGCCGAACACGAATCTGCTTTTCAACGGCTGGGGGCTCACGCCCGCTGGCAAGCATGTAGCAATCAGCGATCTGCCGCTGAAGATGATTGTTTCGCCCGATAAGAAGATGTTGCTCGCGGCGAGCGGGGGTTTTAATAACACGGGATTAAGCGTGCTGGATATTGCCAAGCGTCAGCGTGCACAATTTTTCCCGCTGCCGGAGGTTTGGAACGGATTAGCATTCAGTGCAGATGGGAAGCGCATCTTTGTGAGTGGCGGAGATTCGGGGCAGATTTATCAGTTCAGTTACGCGGCTGGAAAAGTAGAGTGCATTGCCACCAACAAGCCGGCGGCAGATGAAGAACTAGTTTTCCTCGCAGGCATCACGGTGCATCCGAAGACGGGGAAACTATACGTTTGCAATGAGGCGAATCACGAAATCTGGGTCGTGAATCCCAAGACACTTTTCCGCGAAGCGGCCGTCACCGTTGGCGAGCATCCGCACTCGTGCGCTTTCGGCGCGGATGGACGGCATCTCTACGTTAGCAACTGGGGCGGACGAAGCGTGAGCGTGGTGGATACGCAGAAAAATCGGCGCGTGCGCGACATTGCCGTGGGCATTCGGCCGAATGATTTGGCGGTGTCAAAGGACGGCCGCCTCTTCGTCGCCTGCAGCGGCGATAACACGGTGCATGTAATTCAGACCAAGGCGCTGGAAAATTCAGGCGAAGAGGCCAGCCCCGCGCGTCGTTTGCCCGAGAACACGCGGGAAATTATCTCCACATCGCTGTATCCTCAATCGCCCGAAGGCAGCACGCCGGACGCCGTCGCGGTTTCGCCCGATGGAAAAACATTGTTCGTCGCCAATGCGGACAACAATAGCGTGCTGGTGGTGGATATTTCCAATTCGCTGTTTGAAGACGCCCAGCGCAATGGCGAGTCCGTATCCGTTGTGAATGGCTTCATCCCTGTGGGCTGGTACCCGTCAGCGGTGTGTGTCAGCCCCGACAGCCAGACGCTTTTCGTCGGCAACGGCAAGGGCCTGGTATCCCGAGCGAATTTTCCCTCTACCGATCCCGCGCTGGTAAAAAAGAAGAACCGCAACAGCTCGCCAGCCTTTGATTATATTCCGCGCACGTTGGAAGGATCGGTTTCGTTCATTGCCCGGCCCGATGCCGCGCAGATGGTTGCCTACACCGAGCAGGTGCGGCGCAATTCGCCCTACACGCCGGAGTCGTTGCATCGCGCGCCAATTCCCAGCGTGAGTGTGATTCCCGACCATGTAGGCCAGCCGTGCCCGATCAAGCACGTTCTTTATATTATCAAAGAGAACCGGACTTACGATCAGGTTTTCGGCGACATGACAAATGCCGTTGGCCAGCGCGTCGGTAATGGTGATCGGTCGGCCACACTTTACGGAGAGCGCGTCACGCCTAATCACCATCAGCTCGCGCGCGACTATGTGCTGCTTGATAACTTGTATTGCAACAGCGAGGTCAGCGTGGACGGTCACAGTTGGTGCGATGCCGCGATGGCGACAGATTTTAATCAGCGCTCCTGGATCATCTCCTATTCCAAACACGGCAAGCTACCGGGCAATGCGGAAATGGAAACGCCTTCCGCCGGCTACCTCTGGGACTTATGCAAACGCAACGGCGTGAGTTTTAAATCCTATGGCGAGGGTTCGCGGAAAGTTCCGTCGGAAAATCGCGGCCGCTGGACCGGCGCGCGCGACATGGACAAGGTCAAATGGTGGATCCAAGATTTACAGGCGGCTGAAAAAACCGGCAATCTGCCGCAGTTTATGATCATGTCCCTTGGCGAAGATCACACCAAAGGAACGACGCCGGATGCGTTTACGCCCGACGCGTGCGTGGCTAGCAATGACCTCGGCCTGGGTCGCCTCGTTGAGGCTGCGAGCAAAAGCAAGTACTGGAGCGAGATAGCGATTTTTGTCATTGAAGACGACGCCCAGAACGGACCGGACCATGTGGACGCCCATCGCACCGTGGGCCTTGTGATCAGTCCCTATTGCAAGCGCGGCGCGGTGGACAGCACGATGTATTCGACGGCCAGCATGGTGCGCACGATTGAATTAATTCTCGGCTTGCCGCCTTTGACACAATATGACGCCGGAGCGACGCCCATGTTTAACTGCTTCGGCACGTCTGCCCAACCTAGCGTCTACGAACCGCTAATGCCGAGCGTGGATTTGAACACCAAGAACACCGCCAAGTCTCCCGGCGCGAAGGAATCTGCCAAGATGGACTTCCGCGATTACGACCGAGCTCCCGAAGATGCATTGAACCGCATCCTATGGGCGGCAGCAAAAGGCGCGGACGTTCCGTATCCCACGCCAATCCATCGCGCGGTCTTTACCAGTCCGCTTACTGCAAACGGCCAGTAAGCGCCCATGAAATTATTGACGTGCATCCGCCAATCCGCCGTCACCGCGATTATCACGCTGGGGATGGCGATTGCCGCGAAGGTTTTGGCAGGGGATGTATTGCTGTCGGCTCACGCGCACAATGACTACGAGCATCCGCATCCGCTGTGGGATGCGCTGGCACAAGGGTTTGACAGCGTGGAAGCGGACATCTGGCTCGTGGACGGTCAATTGCTCGTGGCGCACAACCGTGCGGACGCAAAAGTTGAACGCACGCTGCAGGCGTTGTATCTCGACCCGCTGCGCGAACGTGTCCGGCAAAACGGCGGCCACGTTTTCACCAATGCCGCGTCATTCACTTTAATGATTGATGTGAAGTCGGAGGCGGAAGCTACATACGTTGCGCTGCGGCAAGTGTTGCTCGGCTACACGAACATTCTTACTTCGTTCACTGAATCCAAAGCCGAGACCAACGCGTTGACTATTATTCTTTCCGGAAATCGTTCCCTGGAAATAGTGGCGGCGGAGCCGTTGCGCTACGCAGCAATGGATGGGCGCCTTATTGATATGAAAATTAATCTCACGCCGCAGCTCATACCGCTCATCAGCGAAAACTGGATGCAACATTTCAAGTGGCGCGGCCGCGGCGCATTTCCCGATGACGAAAAAATCAAGCTTCGCCAATTAGTCGACCGTGTTCACCAGCAGCACCGCCGCCTGCGCTTCTGGGCCATTCCCGACACGCTCGCCGGCTGGCGCGAATTGCAATCCGCGGGCGTGGATATCATCGGCACGGATGATTTGGTTGGCCTCGCGAAATTCCTGCAATCAAAACAGCTTTGATACCGAAATGCCTTGGTTCAAATAATGGATGACGTGTGCAGTGAGTGCTTTGTTCTCTACTTTGGTTTGAGTGAGAGGTCGATAGAGTTTTTAGAAGTCTAAAGACTAAATATTGACTCCGTTAAGAACTCTGACGGGCGTCCCCACCGCCATTGCATTCCCGCAACCGCCGGCTTAGGCGGGTGGCGGCTAGAATTCTTCATAGGCTTTTCACATGGCGATTTAGACAAGGATGTGTCGGTGATGTTACGGTTCAATGCCCTGCGGGTGTCGTCACACGTTTGCAACTTGATTGTGACATTTTGTGTCAAATTGAAACCTGATTGTCGGTTGGTATTTTTGGTTTTCGGGTTAAAAAGGACGCTGGCGCGAGCCAGGAATAGGGGTCGCGGCGCAACTGATTTAATATCCGGTAAGTAACCCAACTAAAAATATGCAACCTCAATTCGAGATTATGAAGAACTCTTCTCCAAAACGCTTTGCTTTTTGCGCCGGGCGAATTTTCACCGGAGCGACGCTGGCTCTCACGGCAGCCGTTGCGCTGCAGGCCACGGACATCTTCGCCAAACCGCCGCCGCACAACATTTCCGCCGCGAATTTCGAGGTGCTCCAGAAAGACACCGGCAACACGATTGATTCGGTGGTCGTGACCGCACCGCTGTCGATCAACGATATGCGCGTCCGCGCGGGTTCCAACCGCGGCGATTACAATGTGCAAATTGGCGAAACGCCTGCGTTTGACTCCATTGAAGGGGTCATGCTGGTGTCTATCAGCCAGAACGGGGTGGATAACGGCGAACTGGCGGACGGTGCAAAGCAATATGCCGCGCCGGCTTTTGACGGGTCTACCAACGGGGGGCTTTGGTGCGTGATACAACAGATCAATAATAATAATTCGGGAGAAATGAACATCAATTGTTCAGCCGCCTATTTTCGCACGAACGACTGGCTGTGCGGCTGGCTGCGCAATACGAATGCGGTGAATGGGGGTTCGAACACGATCTACACGGCATCGCCGGGCATGATTCTAGCCAAAAGCACGGAGACAAACGCCAGCAATTACAATATGAAGAGGGAGTCAAACGGCCAGTTCCGCGTGAGCCTCTTTAACAAGGGCTACGATTCGAGCACGAACCCTGGTGTCATGCTTGTCAATCACGCCAAAAATGAAGGCAACTATGCCTCCGCCGTAACCAACAGCGACGGCACATGGACAATCTACGTCAAAGATAACAACGCCAATAACACTTCTACGGAACAAGATCCCTACGCGTTTGTGTTTGTCCCCAATTCCGAAACGAATCTGGTATCGGGCAAATTCGGCCTCGATGCGACGGGCACAAATGCGGTGGTCATGATTTATAACGGCAGGACTCCTGGATTCAGCGTGTCGAACACGGCAGTCGGCCGCTATCGCCTAACAATTCCCGGAGCCTCTCCGGATCAAGGCGTGCTGGTCGTATCCTCTGAAGGCGGCAAAACCTTCAATTTTGACAACACAGTAAGCTACGAAAAAGACGGAAACAGTTGGATGATTGAGCATCGCGATGTGGGAACGAGTACAACGGATCCGTTTTTGGAAGCCTGCACGAATGAGCCTGTTTGCTCGTTTGTTTATATTCCGGCTGCGACGCCGGGCGTCACCGTTTCGCCGACAAACACACTCGTCACTTCCGAGTTCGGGTTGACAGCCACATTCAATGTGCAATTAGATCTTGCGCCGACGAATGATGTGGTAATCAATTTGTCCTCCAGCAATCTGGCCGAAGGAATCATCTCCACCAACTCGCTCACGTTCAATGCCACGAACTGGAATATTCCCCAGCCCGTCACCATCACCGGTGTGGACGACGCGGTGGCGGATGGAAACCAGGCCTACACAATCATCCTCGACACAATTGCCAGCGCCGACTTGCGTTACAATGGATTGAAACCGGGCAATATTTCCGTCATTAACGTGGATGATGAGAACTACGGCATCACCGTCACTCCCACGAATGGATTAACCACGACGGAATCTGGAAGCACGGCCCAGTTCTCTGTGTTTCTCAACCGCGCGCCCTCGGCGGATGTGACCATTGGACTTTCCTCGGACACGGTCGCGGAGGGGGTGCTGGACACGTCGAATTTGACCTTCACCGCCAGCAACTGGAACATTCCGCAGGTGGTCACAGTGACCGGGGTGGATGATCCTCGGGTGGATGGTAACAAAATATATCATGTGATCACCGGCGCCGCCGTCAGCTCGGATTCCAATTTCAATGGCATTAATCCAGCGGATGTCACATTGGTTAATGTCGACTTGGATAAGCCCAATATTCTCTGGAGCTATACTGATCCCCTGCCGGTGATTGAAGGGGGCATCACCAACTTTTCTGTAGTTTTGTCCACCCAGCCGGATAGCAACGTGGTCATCAGTGTAAGTTCGATGAGCACGAATATCGCTACCGTTTCGCCAACCAATTTGACGTTCACGCCGCTGAACTGGAATGTCACGCAGGTGGTCACAGTTACGGCCGTTGATGATCTTTTGGTGAACGGTTCCGTCTCGTTTACAATCTCAAACAGCATCTCTTCAACGGATTCATATTACAGTGCTTTTAACGGAAATAAATTCATCGCCGCTGTCCGACTTGATAATGAAACGTCGCTCTTCCTGCCGTCCGGCGATTGCATCTATGGCCTGGGCATGCCCCCGATTGGCATTGATGGACGCGCTAGCGTCGCAGACGCGGATGTTTTGAATTTCAACAATGGTTCCGTATCTTTTCTCATTATTACCAATGGCATGTCGGCAGATACTCTCGCCATCCGCAACGACGGTTTCGGAACCCAACAAATCGGCATCAGCGGTTCTGATGTCACCTACGAAGGGATTGTCATCGGCAGCTACACTGGCGGCACGAACGGAACGCCGCTGGTCATCTCGCTCAACACAAATTCGACGCGCCTTGCCGTGGAACGGTTGATTCAGGCGACGACTTTCACCACCACGACGAACAGCCCGTCCCGGGCGACGCGCTATGTGAAGGTCGAGTTGAATGACGGCCTGGGTGTGACGGTGATGGCCGGCAAATCCATCCGCGTCGGCACGCTCCGGCTGATGCAGTTCCAAGAAGGCGCGGATTACGGCTACGGCCCTTACACCGGCGAGGCGGACATTGCCCTGTCGCAGGTGGCTCCCACCACGCCCTGGCCCGCTGGTCGCAACCTGACTGAAGGCCTCTTGATTGACTGGCCGGATGGCGGCACGCCTAACGAATCGCAAGTGCTGCTCCGCTTCGATAATTTCACCGGCACAAATTTCTGGCAGATTCCCAGCAATGCGGTGGTGGTTTCTGCAGACCTGTTCGTAAACGTGAATAACACGGGAGATGGCGGCAAACTCTACCGGATGCTGGTTCCGTGGGATGCGACTAATGATACGTGGTATTCCCTCGGTGAGGGTGTGGCACAAGACAATGTCGAATCCAGCTCGGTTTATGACTCGCAGCTCGGAGTGGAAGACGGCAGCGGCGCAACCGGCACCGGTATCGTCACCGTCGGCGTCACGCCCGACGTGCAGACGTGGGTGAACGGCACGAACAACTTCGGCTGGGTTTTCAAAGGCTGGACATTGATGACGGACGGCACGGGTTTCAGCCCCTCGGAAGCCACGGATATTTCACTGCGGCCTCGCCTGCGCGTCCTCTGGCTGGATCAAGGATTCTCTGCGGCTAGCTTCCGTCAGGGTGTCATTGGATATACCAATACGGTGGACACCAACTTGCGCCAGGCCACTCCCGATGTGAACTACGTCGCCGACGCGACCTCATTCAGCGACTATCACGATGCTGCCAATACGAATACCACGGAAACGCTGCTGCGCTTTGATCTGATCATTGGCGGCGGAACGAACCAGATTCCTCCAGGTTCCAGGATTGAAGCGGCCGTACTCGAATTGCCGAGCGTAGGTAATAGTTGCATGGGCCACGGCGGTCGTTTTTATCAGATGCTCCAGTCCTGGTCGGCAGACACCGTGACTTGGAATACGTATGGCACTAACGGCATTCAGCCCGATGGTGTTATCGCAGCAATTACTCCCTCGTTTGCGGCGGGGAACAGTGGTTTGCAGCCGCTGGTGCAAGGCACGATCAACACGTTTGAAGTGACCGACGATCTCCAGATTTGGGCTAACGGCACCCGCCCGAATTATGGTTGGGCGGTTGTGCCTTGGACCGGTGGCACAGACGGCTGGGGCTTTCGCTCTTCAAAATGGAGCAGCGTGGTTCCAGGTTACACGCCGGAACAGGAACGCCCCCGTCTGCGGGTGTTTTTCACGGTGGGCGCTATCGCGATTCCGGCAGTAATCAAGCCGCTGATTATCAGCCCGTCCCAGATTCAGGTCCAGTTCACCGGCACTGCTGGCTTCAGCTACCACATCTTCCGGGCCTCTAGCCTGGACGGTGTATGGACGGATCTGGGGCCGGCTACGACGGACGGCGGTGGCAATGGCAGCTTCAACGACAATGGGCCGCTGAGCAGCGCTGCCTTCTACCGCGTGGTTTTCCAGTAAAAAATACGGCAGGCGCGGAAATCGTCTCCGCGCCTGCCGACAAATTTATTTTAAAATGGAAAAATCTGAATCTCTCAATTCAAACCGGGGCTTTACGCTCATTGAGCTTTTAGTGGTCATCGCCATTATTGCTATTCTAGCGGCGATGATGCTGCCCGCACTCGCTAAGGCGAAGGAGCGCGCGCGGCGCGTGAGTTGCACCAGCGGTCTGCGCCAGCAGGGGCTGGCGAGCATGATGTATGCCCAAGATTTCAACGGCAACCTTACGGGAGCAACCGTGCCGATTGGCAGCTATGCCAGTTTTGCTTCAACGGCTTACTCCGACCGCAGCGGTTCGGATGACGACTACAATTGGATGTATGAATACAACAAGATGTTGAAGTCCTATACCTGCGCCTCGACTTTCAACGTGGTGCGACCCGACACCGCGAACATCCCATTCACCACGATTTCATACGTGATTGACCTCAAGGACAATGCCGTGAGCAAGACTGCCAATGGGACGAGCTATGAAATTTTCGGAACTTTCACATCTCTGATTGGGGGCGTCTCCACCTCGGTCAAGAAAACGGAAAAAAGCATCGGTGCAAAAACCATCACCAAGTACAGCGGTGCGTTGGGCCAGCATGTCAGCCCCTGTGATGTGATGCTGATGTTGGATGCCGACGATACCGGCAGCGAAGGCCTCGGCAGCACGCATAATAACTGGCCTGACGCTCAGGACAATCATGGCGCAGACGGAACGATCATGAATTTCTGCGACGGTCACGCGCAGTGGGTCAAGCGGAAGGATTATCTGAAAGTCATCAACTTTAGCCAGGACAGCAATAATACTGAGCCGGGACCGTGATGCGGTTTAGTTTTATCGAATCTTGCCCTGGCTGGCCGAGTCATCAACCAGCCACGGCTATTTCATTTCAGGCTCTTGAACAAAAATTACGGAATATTTTTAGGCGTTTTTTTATTGTGTGTGGGCTTACTGGCCCCGTCGCGCTTGCTGGCGCAACACCATATCGCCGCCGCTAATATCTCAGTCACGCAGGTCGATACAAATAATACTGTTGATTCCGTTGAGATGACCCCAACGGTCACTATCGGCGGCATGAAAATCCGGGGCGATTCCAATCGCGGAGATTTCAATCTTCAGATCGGCGAGGACTATGCGGATGACGCTTCTACCGGAGTCGTGATTTCCAGCGTCTCAGAAAACGGGCGCGACAATGGCGAGGCGGCCTATCCCGGCACCAACTTTTGCACTAGCACCATTGACTCCACGCGAACCGGGGGCAGTGCGGGCGGCTACTATGTCTCGATTTTCAATTCTCCCACTGGCGCGGAATACAATATCAATATCGCGGCGGCATTTTTTCCCTACACCAACTGGCTTGGCGGTCTGGCCCGTAATTCGGGCGCCACGAACGGCGGTGTGAATGATCTTTTTACGGGTTCGGCAGGCTTGATGCCGGGAACAAACTTTATTGAACTCGGTGGCGGAAAATTCATCGTTAATCTTACTAACTTCAGCGTGGACTCTCGCATCGATGGCGTGCTGCTCGTCAGCCATGGCAAAAATGAGGACAACTACGCAACCTCGCAGGCGAATATCACCAACGGCACCTGGACGGTCTGGGTGAAGGACAATGGAACGGACGGGACAGGCTCCGAGCAGGACCCCGTCGCATTTGTGTTTGTACCCAAGACAAATAACGCGGTTGTTTCCGGAAAATTCCAGGGCAATGGCACTCTTCTCATGTTCAGCGGCACGACGCCGCGTTTCAACATCGTAAATGTGAGCGAAGGTCTTTGGCGTTTAACAATTCCTGGCCAGAATCCCGACAGCGGTGTGCTCATTCTCTCGCCCGAAGGCGGGGCCAGTCAGAACTCCGACAATATTGTTAGCTATCAGCGCGATGGCGACGGCTGGCTGATTCAGTCGCGCGATCTGCCTGCCAACCCGCCGCCGTTGCAAACGCCCGGCGGCGGCGCCGATCCGGTAGCGTCCTTTATTTTCATCCCATCCATCGCGCCGGTGCTCGTGGCGCCGACAAATGAAGCATCGAATCTTGGCGCATCGCCAGTTTTGAAAGTCAGCGTGCCGAATCCCGTGTCCGGAAATCTCACCGTCACATTCTTTGGCCGACAACTGCCTCTATCAAGCAATACAAACGCGGATTTCTCCATCGCCGTTTTACCGGACACGCAATTCTATTCCAGTTCCCTTCACGGCGGCGTGCCCGCGATGTTTCAGTCGCAGACCGACTGGCTCGTGGCAAACCGCACCCATCTGAATCTCAAATTTGTTTCCCATCTCGGCGACATCACGCAGAACGGCCAGAACGGCGGTAATAACATCGAGTGGCGCAACGCCACCAATGCGATGTATCGGTTGGAAAATCCCGTGCAGACGTTGTTGAGCAACGGCATTCCCTACGGCATGGGAGTGGGCAACCATGACCAGTCCCCCATCGGCACCGGTGATTCCGGCGACACGACATTCTTCAACCAGTTTTTTAACGTCTCGCATTTCATCGGCTACGATTATTACGGGGGTCATTACGGAACAAATAACAATAACAGCTTCCAGTTTTTTAGTGCGGGCGGTATGGATTTCATCTGGATTCATTTTGAATACGATACCACTCCCTCATCCGCGGTGCTGGCGTGGGCGGATACGCTTCTCAAGACATACTCGAGCCGCCGAGCCATCGTGACTAGTCATTGGATTGTGAATACCGGTTTCAACGCCTCGTTCGGTGGGCAGGGATTGGCGATTTATGAAGCGCTCAAGGGGAATTCAAATTTGTTTCTGATGCTATGTGGCCATATCGGCGGCGAAGGCCAGCGCAATGACACCTACCAAGGTCGCACGGTTTATTCCATTCTGACGGACTACCAGAGCCGCACGAATGGGGGAAACGGCTGGATGCGGTATTACACTTTTTCGCCGCGCAACAATGTCATCCGCGCGCTCACCTATTCGCCGTGGCTGAATAAATTTGAAAGCGATTCTGATAGCGAGTTTACCTTTCCGTACAACATGGATGGCTCCGGCGCCACGAATGTTAGATTCGCGGCGCTCGCCACCAACGTCGTTTCCGCCAGCAATCTGGTGAGCTGCGCCTGGCGTGGTCTCGCTTCGACGAATAATTACGAATGGTATGTTGTGTTGCAGGACGATTTTGGCAATGCGGAGACCAGCCCAGTCTGGCGTTTCAACGTTCAAAATCTTCCCCCGGTTTCCACCAACCAGAGCCGCACTATCATTGGTGATTCATCCACGAATCTATTGCTCGCCGTCGGCGACCCCAATAGCGACAGCCTTGCTTTCCAGACCAGCACCGTCCCAACCCACGGTTTGATTCTGAATTTCAATTCCAGCGCCGGCTCGGTCACCTATCAACCCGTGCACGGTTATCGCGGCGCAGATCGTTTCACCTGGAGCGCGAATGACGGCCTTTTGGCCACCGCGGTTGCCAGCATGAATCTCACCGTAGTGGCTCCGGCAGACACCAATGGCAACAACCTGCCAGATGTCTGGGAAACGCGATTTGGCGTCAATGATCCGAATGCCGATCCAGACGGCGATCAAAAAAATAATCTTGAAGAATTTATCGCCGATACGAATCCAACCAACCGTGCGTCAGTCATCAAGATCATCAGCGAAACCCGCGCGACTAACGGCTTCACGACCATCACCTGGGCTTCTGTGGGTGGCGTGCGCTACCGCGTGCAGTATTCAGATGGCGGGAATAATTCCGGTTTTACAGGCAGCTTCACCGACATCGTTCGTTCTCTGGAAGACGAGATGGACTCCGCCCCTGCCGGCGTGGCCTCCGCTCGGAGTTTCATCGACGATTTCACCCTGACCGGCGGTGCGCCCGCGAGCAAGAGCCGTTATTATCGTATTAAAATCGTTCAATGAAAAAAACATCCCTGTCTAAGGCTCGGCCAGTCAGCGGTTTTACATTGATTGAACTGCTGGTCGTCATTGCCATCATTGCTGTGCTTGCGGCTTTGTTGCTGCCTGCGCTCGCCAAGGCCAAGGCCAAGGCTCACACCCTCGGTTGCGTGAACAATCTCCGGCAGATTTCCCTCGCCACATCGTTGTACGCGGATGAAAACAATGGGCGTGTGATGGTCTTATGGCGGCAACTCGGGGTGCCCGGCTTTAGTGATTGGGTTTACGACGCCGATATGTTTGTGGTGCAGAATGCCGGCGGGTTTTTCTGGCAGGACGCGTTGCGCGAGGGCGGTTTTGCGAATGCCGCGAACGTGTTCAGCTGTCCTCAATTAAATTTGCCGGCTACTACTGCCATCGGCGGTTCAGTGAGCTACCGCCACCCGCTTGGTATCGGGATGAACTATCCCGAATTTGCGGTGCTGGCGCTGACCGGTCAGCCCGTGCCCCCGCTGGTTCGGGAAAATACCGTGTCGCGGCCAAGTGCGGCGGTGATTTTTGCTGATGCCGGCATGATGAGCAACCCCTCCAAAAATCTCGCCCCCGACGATTGGAAGCCGGATCAGCCCCCGCAGAGCAGCGGCGGGGCAAGCTTCTTCCGCGCACCCAGTGACCCTGTCGGATTCACTTGGGGCGATGCGCGCTCCGTGCCGCGCCATGGCGGCCGTTGCAATGCCGGCTTCTTCGACGGTCATATCGAGACGATGCGCAACAGCAAGTTTGGTTATGATCTGGCGCGCAACGATGAAAGCGCGCTCTGGGCGCGGCATCGTTGAAATTACGGATGCTGAGCAGTGGGGCTCGCGGCGGAAATCCGGGCAAGATTATTTTGCACCCGCGCAGCCAAAGCGTGGGTCAGCTCCAAAGAACGGCGTTCCGGGGAATACGCTTCAATGCCTTTCAAAACCTGTCGGAAATCGGCTTCGGCTTCTCCGTTGCGTCCGGATTGCGCCCAGATTTCACCGCGCAATGTGAGCCAAGGTTCTTTCACAGGATAGCGTTTGATGAGCCGGTTCACGCGCTGGATGGCGGAGTCGAAGGCCTTGCGCTGACGATCGTATTCAATGGCCGTCAGGACAATCGGCGAGGCATCGTTGGCTTGTGCGATGACTTCATCCAACCCGCGCACGGCTTCATCGAGGCGGCCAAGAAGGGCTAATTGTCTTGCGCGTTCGAGATATAAATCCGGTCCCGGAGCCGAACTTTTGTTGATGGCAGTGGTGAAATCTTGGATAGCCGCCTCGCGCTGCCCCAAGCGTGATTCGCAGCGGGCTCGGATGATGAAGGCGTCACAAATTGTTGGATGATTGCGCAACAATGTTTGAACGACTGCATTAGCATCTTTTATTTTTCCGGCATCCAAAAGGATTTGTGCTCGTTCTAGCATCACTTCAGCGCAAGCATTCGTTCGTTGTTCTATTAAATCGATGTCTGCGAGCGCTTCATTAAATTGTCCGTGGCGCCGGAATAAATCCGCCCGCTCCAGCAAAAGAGCATTGGGATAATTTTGTTCGATCAGTTTGGCTGTGGTGGCCTCAATAGCCTCCTCAAGATCGGGATGAGCATTTAGGTGGAATCCCGCACATGCCAGAGCGCAAGCCAACAATCTGCAAAAAAAGTTCATGCCCCATTATTAAGTGGGATGCCATTTATCCAAGTGAAGTTTTGGTTACGAAACGAAAAGTTTTTTTGAAACGAGATAATCGGGGAGATTTATATTGTATGAATTTTAGAAGAGCGCGAATAAATTTCTGCGACGGATGCGACCCTATCCCAAGGCGTCGGACCAGTGCAAGCGCCTGATTTTCCCCGTCGATCTTCTGACCGCTATCCCATTTTTAAAATCCTGGCCCGAATGATTTCATAGCCGTTAACTCACTTATTTGTCGGTTACCCCATTACGTGCCATCTCTTTTGGCATAGCCGCAGGAAGCGGGCGAGTCACAGGGGCAGGAGCGCTCCCAGATGGGTGCTGAGCAGAAAGACTTGAACCTCCGCGGCCGGCAATCCGAGCGCGGTGGCGGCGGCCCGGCGATAGACGGCCAGCTGTTCTGAGTAGCGGTCGCGCAGGGTGTCGGCGGTTTCCACGCGGTCCGTTTTGTAATCTATCAGCAGCGCCTGGCGCAGGCTGCCGCCGGCGTCCCGCCGCAGGACGAGCCGGTCGACAATCCCGCTCCACCAGGAATTGGTCTCCAGAAATTCCACCGGCAGTTCGCGCAGGGCTTCATCCCCGGGGGCGTCGCAGGTGAACAGGGCACGGATTTCAGGGAGGGCGAGGCATTTTCGGACGAGCGCCACGGCCTCCCGATCGCCTTCCAACCGCTGCCCCGGCGTCCACCATTCGATCTGCTCAAAAACCTTGTGGACGGCGGATCCAAATTCCAGGCCGCCGGAGTTCTGCTTCGGAAGACTGGGGCGGCTCGCTTTCGGATGACCGGCGTCGGAGGGCTGGCGCCGTTTGCGGCGGGGAACAGGCGAAAGGAGAGGCGGTGCCGGACGATTGGCCGGGGCGGGTGCCCGGTTTTTTTCCAGGTCCGCATAAAAGTTCCGTGACCCGTGTTCCCAGTGCAGTGTGCCGATGCCCCAGGGCGATGTCATCGGCGACAGGTCAGGTTGGGCGACGGCGGATAGGATCCAATCCCGTACCCGGGAAGTCCGGCGCGGCCGCTCCTGGTTGAGAATCACAAAAGTCGCTTCCTTGGCCCGGGTCAGGGCGACGTAGAGCACGCAGAGGGCTTCCAGATCCTGGTCGGCTTTCTGGGCGGCGGTGCAATCTCCAAGGATGGGCTCCCAGGCCTGCAACCATTTCGGCGGATACGCCAGGCAACCGGTGGCACAGCCCTGCTCATCGCGACGGATCAAGATGTCGTCCGGTCCACCGCCACCTGAATCCAAATCCGGCAAGAACACGACATCGAACCCGAGACCCTTGGCCTTGTGCAGGGTCATGACATGGATTGAGCCGGCGGCTGCCGTTTCGCGCACCGCCAATTGTTCCAGCGCGGCCAACCAGTCGGGCAAAGCCAACGCCGCACCCGATTGCTGTGCCAGTTGGCTAACGTGGCGTAAGCAATATTGGATGTAAGGTTCAGGCTGACCGGTCGCGAGCGCCGCGCACCATTCATCGGTCACTTGCGGCGCTCCGATGTCCGCGATGCGCTGACGCCAGTGGCGCCAAACCGAGCCCGGCGGAATATCTTTGGCTTCCGCATTCAATAACGGTTGTTGCAAAACATTCCAGAGCGGGGTCAGGCTGATATGGCCGGCGGCGAGCGTATTGGCGGGCGCAGCGAGCCAGCGCGTAGCATCCACCAGCGCGGCCACCATCGGCGATTGTTCGGCGAGCGTGGCGACGCCTTCCACCATGACTTGCGGAACTCCGTGCGCGCGCAGCCACTGGGCGACGGCCTGGGCGTTGTCGTTTTTGCGCACGAGAATGGCGCATGTCAAACCCTTCTCCAGCGGCCTCACCTTTTCCAGCACGGCCTTGATGACCTGCGACTGTGCGGCAAGTTTATCGGACAAATCGCCGCCATTCTCAGTGCCCGCGTCCGCAGCTTCGCCTTCCTGATCTTCGGGCTTCGCCGTGAGCAACACTGCTGCGTAGCCTGGTTTTGATTGCCGTTTCATTTCGGAAATGTGCGTATCGTAGTGCCAGCGGTTTAGAGCGGCGGGTGAAAATTTATCCGGTTCGCGCAAGGCCGGATTAGTTTCCGGCGCGCAGACGCGGTTTACCAGTTCGAGCACGGCGGGTCGTGAGCGCCACGATTCGGCCATGATTTGTTCCGTGAACGCACCGGGATAGCTGGTGGAGAGTTCATCGAAGAGACGCGGCTCGCCGCCGCGCCAGCCATAGATGGATTGCTTGGGGTCGCCAACGACGAACACCGATTTTGTGCCGCTGTCATCCTGGATGGCTTCATCTAGCCACGGCTTCAACACTCCCCATTGCACGCGGCTTGTGTCCTGGAATTCATCGAGGAGCCAGTGGTCGAACTGCTGATACCACCGGAATGCGAGCATCCGGAGAGCGGCGCTGGCGGCTTCCGCGCCGTTCCTTTCGTCAAGAAGTAGTGGCAGGTCGTCGAAGGTCAGGCGGCCTTTCCGGCGGGCGAGCTTGTCATAAAGATTTTCGTAGCCAGACACGATCTCGTGGACGGCTGCGGTCTTTCGCGAAAATGCCGCGCACTCGGCTTCGAGCCAAGCCGTGAGGATGGGTCTCAGCGACGTCATGACCGTAGCCGGAACGGTGCGAGGCTTTTTATAATACTCAAACGTCCATTCTCGCGCGGGCCAGTCATGCCAGAGCTCGGCGAGTTTGCCATCCTGATCCAGCCAAGATGAAATCTTGCCTGCGCTCGTTCCGGGATTGCGTGACGCCAGCCACTCCAAAGCGGCTACTAGAGATTTTTCAACCTGCTTGTGGCCAAAATCGTGCGTTGGAATTTCGCCTGCCAAGGCGGCGGCTTCCTTCTGCCAATCCTTGTTCGCAGGGTTCGAAATCTCTCCATCCCAAAACGAGGTTCCGCCCCAAGCTTCCACATCCGGGAGTGTGTGGAGCAGTTTGTGATAAGCTTTCACAAAGGTGTCCAACTCCCGGCGCAGGCTGCTGGAGGATTTCAGCGTGGCGCGTTTCAAGGTCTGGTAAAAACTCTCCAAATCTTCGGAGGGAACGGCGCGAAATACTTCGCCAAGGAGTAACTGACGTTCGCGCTCGATGGCGGCTTCCTCCAGAATGGCGAACCCGCCCAGGCCCAGTTCGAACGCCAGCGTCTGCACAGACCGCGCCATAAAGCCATCGATGGTGCCCAGCACCAGTCGGTCAAACTGATCAATCATGACCTCGAGCGCGGATTGCAATGTTGCCGTGTCCATGGCCAACTCCACGCCGGGAGCGAGTCCGGCGATGCCCTGGTGCTCGTCGCCTTTGACCAGGCGGGAGAGATCGGCCTGCAGTTTTTTAAGTTCGGCTGCATCGCCAGCGGCTGCGGCCAGCCGATGCAGAATGCGCTCGGCAAATTCTCCTGCACCTTTCTTGGTGAAGGTCGCCGCCACAATTTTCTCCGGCGCAATCTTTCCGCCGCCCATCGCCTGCAGCAGCAGCAAGGCGATGTAGCGATTCGCGAGCTGATACGTTTTTCCAGTCCCCGCCGAAGCGCGGATGCTGGTATGTTGAAGTTTGGTGCTCACGGTTTTTTGCCTCCTTCGGCTGGCCGATTGCCCGACAAGAAATTTGCCCACTCTTCGCGCAGCGCCTGCTCCAAGCCCTCCGGTGCGAGCGCGGTCAGATCGTCATATTTCACCTCCGGCGCGGGGGGCCAAAAGATCCCGGCGACAATGCGCCGGGCGGCTTCTTCACCCCACTGCATGGCGCTCTCTACTTTCTCATCCACTTTTTCAAACGCCACAAACTCCGTTTCGGAGACTGCATCGGGTAGCAATGCGTAATACGCCTCCGGGGTGACATCCAGTTTGAGTTCCTTTTGGACGGCGGCGACGTAGAGAGGCAGCTGCAGATCAGTCCAGCAATAGAATTTTTCACCACCGCGCGCGGACGTAACCCGCCACAACGGTGCGAGCGGCGCGGAGCATTTTTCCTCCGACCAGATGCGGAGGTGCGCCTTGAGCGGGTCCACGCCGGTTTTCCCGGTCTTGTAATCAATCACTCGCATGCGTCCGTCGTCGTGCCGGTCGATGCGATCCACACGCATTTTTACCGGCAATCCACCCAGCATCAGCACATCATTAAGTTCTTTTTCCACTTCGACAACGTGCCAGCCGTCGCGGCGCTGTTCAGCCTGTTTCTCTGCGAGCGCCACCAACCGTTCTTCCGCCGACATGAGCTGGAGCCGGATCAGCGGGGAAATCGTTGCGCCGAAGCGTTCGTTGGCCTCTCGTTTCAGTGACGCCAGCCAGTAGCTGCACAATTCCTTCCCTTCGGTCAGTTCGCGGGCCTCGATATTGCCACCCCATTCTTTCAATACGGCGTGGATGAGGTCGCCAAACTGCCCTCCGTCCAATTCCCCCTCGAACGCGTTGAACTTCTCCCACCCGAGCACCCGAGCAAAGAAGAACCGGGTCGGGCAGGTAAGATACAGCTTGAGCGTCGATGGGCTGACATGCTTCCACTCTTTGTTTGCCAGAACTTTCGCCGGCGGGCGCAGCTTCCAGTTGGCGCGCGACCAGGGCGGGGTGTGCAGCAGCGGCACGTCGGGTTTTTCTTTGACGAACTGCAACACGCGTTCCGGCAGAAGTTCCGGCTTGGCTTGAAGCAGCACGCGCGACGGTTTGCACGGTTCGCCCTGCGCATCCACCTGCGCCGTGACCACGGTTACGCTACCACCGGCCCGACGGCCTTCCACCATCGCCGTGTAGAGAAAAATCTCGCGGGCGAGACGAGACTTGCGGTCGCGCAAACCGAACTGTTCCCGCACCGCCTCAGTGATGAGCGGATCCGTCGCGGGCGCTTCCGGCACGCTACCTTCGTGAACGCCGGCGAGAATCAGATGGGCTGCCGGATCGAACGATAATTCCAGCCAGCCCTGCAATGCCAGAACCGCGTCCGAGGGGTCGGAGCCCCGGGAAACCGAGGCGAGTGACGTAGCCAGCCATTTCAAGCGAAGTGACAAGCCGAAGCCCGCGCTGCGGAGTTGTGGCCACGACTCCATCTCAGCCACGGCATGACTCGCCGCCTGCGGTGCGGCCGTTTGAAGCCAATGGTGAAGCTTGTCTGTGAGCACATCGGAATTTTCTGCCGAGGCTTCCTGGACAAAGACCCGAATGGTCGCGAGCAATTCGCCGGCGGCTTTTTCGGCTTCACGCTGACTGCCGCGGAGTTGGGCAATGCAGGCCGTCACGTTCGACGCGGCGTGCTCCACTTCCCATTCATCCAGCGCGGCAAAGGAGGCTTTCGCGCCGTAATCCTTGAGCCATTCGCTCCATACTACAGGATGTCGCGCCACTCGGACTATGGCAGCGTAATCGTCGGGCGCGTCGAGGGCTCCGGCGAGCGCTTCCAGCAATTCCGGCCAGCCATCCTTTGCCAGCGGAATTCCTTCCGGATCAAAAGTCAGCCAGCCCGCCTCCTGAAACCGGCGAGCGACCGCTGGCGCAAAGGTTGAGTCACAGACACCCACTGCCACGTCGCGGTTGCTCCGGCTCGCGCAGCTTTGCACCACGGCCTCCGCCAGTGCCACGGAGTCGGCCGCCACGATTGATTGGGTGGGTTCGGGAGTGGCGTGCTGTCTGCGATCAGACCAGAACTCCGGTCTGGGTCTGCCCCAGTCATCAAAAGCCGTTTTCAATTCCACAGGCGCTCCTACCAGGATGGTGATTGGAATTTTCTGCTCGGCCAGACGTCGCCACGCCTCCACGGCCAGCCATGTGGGGTCTGTGACGCCCGCCAGAATGATTTCGTCCACCCCTTGCGGGCAGACTGGATTGCGCGCCCGCTCCCCTTTCGCGCCGACCGGATCCGTGTGGCTCCATTTTTTCCACACTGAAATGACGCGGCGTTCCAGTTGGGCAAGCTCGATCCAGCGAGCATTGTCTTCCGACAAACTCTTGGCAACTTCTGCAAAATCAGCGTTGCCGGATATCAACGATTCGCGGGCTTGCTCGATTTGCCGGGCGACTGCCAGCCGCCAGGAATCCTCCTTGTCCCGCACTCCGGCCGGAAACAGTGCCGCTACCTCGTCGTCGCGGGTGCCGCGCAGCACTTCCAGCCATCCGGCCCAGCGGATGGCATCCGGCATGGTTTCCGCAGGTCGGAAGAAATCATCCGGGGTGGCCATGCGGGGTCCGAGGAGGGCGCTGGGGGTCTGTGAATCCGTGCGGTGGAGCAGTTTTTCCCGGAGCTGCCGGCCCGATTCCCGGGTGGGCACCACCACCAAACGGCGCCGCAACCGTTCAGGCTCCCGCCCCAGCCACTCGGCGAACAGGTCGGTCCACGGCTTGTCCCAGCCTAGAAAAACAAGTTTTTGAGACATGGTGTGCCCACGGTTTTAGAAAGTCTTTCCGATCTGGCCGAGGGATACTGCCGCCGTGTGTTCGGATGCCGTTTTTAAAACCGATGAGGGAGGGTGTCCCAAGGAGACGGACACATCAAGCATCGCGTGACGGATAAACCGGCTCTCTGGAGCAATGAGAATGGCAGCGCGGGTCCTGCCGTCCGCCGGGAATTCGGTTTAGTGGCGGGGGCGCAGGAAAAGCACTTTTCTTTCGCTGCCTTCCACTTCGACGCTATGCGTCTCCACGTCGGGGTCGTTTTTGAACACGTGATGAATGATGCGTCGGTCGAAGGATCCCATGGGATCCAGTTCCACGGGTTCGCCCCAGCGCCGGACTTTTTCGGCGGCTTCCTGCGCCTTCTGGATCAGCGCCTCGCGCGCCTTCAGCCGATACCCGCCCACATCCACCGTCACTTTTGGCGCGGTGGCGTCCTGCTGGAACAAAATACGGTTGGTGACATATTGCAGGTCGGACAGCGTCTGACCCTGTCGGCCGATGAGGCGTCCGGACTCGGCTGTCTCCACGTTGAGCAGCAGGCCGTCTTCCAGCGGGTGCTCTTCCACCGTCGCAGGAAAGTCCAGCAGCGACAGGATTTTTTCGACAACAGCTTTGGGTTGGGCGGGCATAAATCGAATTAAACGCTCAAATGCATTCCGGAGACCGCCGGGATGAAATCATGAACAGCGGCCGCGTCATTTTTTCTTTTTTGACAGGGGTGTCAAGGGTGAAACGGTGACGGTGGCCGGCGCGGGGACCGTGATATTTTTCGTGAGCTTGGTCTGCAGGATGGTCAGCAGGTTGTTGACCGTCCAATAGAGCGCCAGACCGGCCGAGTAATTATAGAGGAACACCAGGAACACCAGCGGCAGGTAGCGCATCATCTTGGCCTGGGCGGGATCCATGCCCGGGGCCGCGGGCGTGATCAGCGATTGCCACAACATGGACGCGCCCATCAGCAGCGGCAGCAGGTTGAACGGGAAATCAATGCCCGGAATGATGAAGAGCGTGTCGGGCTTCGACAAATCAGACACCCAGAGGAAGTGGGCGCCGCGCAGTTCAATGGCGCTTTGAATCATGGTGAAAAAGCCGATAAAGATGGGGGTCTGGATGAGCATCGGCAGGCAGCCGCTCAGGGGGCTGACCTTATTTTTCTTATACACTTCCCACTGCTTCTGGGTGAATTTCTGCAGGTCGTCCTTGTATTTCTCCTTGAGCGCGGCCATCTCCGGGGCCAGGGCTTGCATCCGCTTCATCGAGCGCGTGCTCGCGGCGGTGAGCGGCCAGAACAGCGCTTTGATGATCACGGTAATCAGCACGATGACCCAGCCGTAGCCCAGCGTGGTCGCGTCGTGGAGCCAATTCATCGCCAGCAGCAACCCCTTGGCAAAAAATCCGAAGAAGCCGAATTGCATCACGAGGTCAGCGTGATTTTTGAACTGGTCCCCGATCAGGGCGAGCGTCCGGTATTCCTTGGGTCCGGCGTACAGGGTGATGTTCCGTTCCAGCGTCTGGCCGGCCGGGAGGGTTTGCGCCGGATACAAGAGAGCGGCCTGAACGCCCTCGGGCGGGGCGGACTGGGTCGCGGTCAGGACAGGCAGCTTTACGGGCACGGCCACCAGCTGCTGTGCGGGCTCCTGCGGCATGGCCATCAACGTGAAGAACTGATTGTGCACCGCTGCCCAGGCGACGTTGCCCGTCCCTTCCTGATAAACCGTCTTAGGCGTGCGCGGGAACACAAAAAAAGTGGTGGTGCTGGGGCTGAAATAGGACACCGCGCAATCCTGCGGCGAGTTCGTGCCGTCACACCACAGCGCCCCCAGATACAGGCCGTCATCATCCGGTCCCATCGGCGTGGCGGTGCCGACGACCCATTGCTGTGCGGGCAGGGCGATCGGCTGGTGCGAGGTGTTTTCGAGGCTGACGGTCGCGGTGAGGAGGTAGTTGGAGCCGAGACGGAACTCCTTCAAGAGCCGCAAGCCCCCGGGCAGGTTTTTTTCCGCGCGCAGGCCGGCGCGGGTTTGGGTCAGGGTGAAGTTGCCGTCGCCGACCAGTCCGGGGTCGCCGAGCAGCGCCAGGACCGGGGTGGACGCGCCGCTGTTCAGCAGGGCGTATCCGTTGGTGGCCATCTGTTTTTTCCAGCGCAAGGGAATGGTGTCCGGATAATGGGAGAGCTGGACCGATTTCAAGCCGCCGCCGCGGGAGCTGAAGGTGTAGCGCGCCTCTGCGTTCGTGAGGGTGATCAGAGTTTCCGGCGCGCCGGCGCCGGGGTCAAACCAAGGGGTCGCCAGTGCGGCGGCGGCGGCGGGGGCCAGAGGGGCGGGCGCGGCAGCGGGGGCAACAGTCCCGGTGCTCGGGGCGGGGGGCGGTCGCTGCGCCTGATATTTTTGTTCCTGAATAAACCAAGCGCCGAGCAAGAGGGCGCAAAGGGTGACGACGATGATTCCGGTGCGATCCATGGAAATTAGGGGGTGTGTTTTTGAAAAATGAGGGAGCCGGGGGGCGGCAGGCTCGATCCCGAAGGCGGGACCGGGTCATGGCCGCAGCCGCCCCAGGGATGGCAGCGGCCGATGCGTTTCAGGGCGAGCCAGCTGCCGGTGAGGGAGCCTCGGGTCCGGATGGCTTCCGAGGCGAAATGCGAACAGGTGGGCGTGAAGCGGCAGCCGCCCGTGGATCCGAAGAGAAAAAGCTGCGCGGGCGAAAGGATCCAGCGATACGCGCGGAGGGCGAATAGCAGGAAATGTTGGGCTGGGTTCACGTTGGTTTCAGCAAGCCGGCTCGGCGCAGGGTCGTTAAATAATCCTTTTCCACTTCCGCATAAGTCCGTCCGGCAATCGAATTCCGAGCGACCAGGATGATATCGACGGGTTGGGCCAGATCATATTGGTGCCGGCGGAAAGTTTCCCTTAAGAGCCTCCGGGCCCGGTTGCGTTGCACCGCGCCGCCTATTTTTTTGCTGGTGACGACGCCGAGCCGGGGCTGGGCCCCGTCTGGCAACCGCTGCCAGTTGGCGATGAGGCATCCTAGCGCCATGCGCTGACCCTGTTGCCGGAGCCGGGCGAAGTCGCCGCTCCGCTCGATCCGCACGGATCGGCCCAGGCGCAAGGTTCGGCGGGCGGGCGTCGGGGATCCGGCATCTGGGGTCGGCGCGGGCATGGCGCGCGACACTTAAACGGGCGTCAGGCGTTTGCGGCCGTTGCGGCGGCGGTTGGCCAGCGTGGCTTTGCCGCTCTTGCTCGAATTACGGTTGAGAAACCCGTGCTGGCGTTTGCGGCGGATTTTTGACGGTTGATACTGGCGTTTCATAAATTCAATTGGTTGCGCACAGGCGCGGAAAAACTCCGGATGAACGGAGCGGGAGAGGGTAGCAATGAACCGGCATGTGTCAAGACGGGGTTGAGCCCCCAATCCCCCCGAAAGCGAGGGGCCCTCCCCATGGCAGGGCGGGGCAGCCGGGGCGGCTCTTGTGTTATCGCGTTTTTTCCTTCACCCGGCGGCTGAAGCTTTCTGTGCGGATGACGGCGCGCTTGTGCAGGCCGCGCACGATGACCTCGTGCGCATCGCGGGCTTCAATCTGGAACGTGACCTTGCGGTCTTCCACGGCAATCACCTGCGCGCGGCAATGAATCGTCTGCCCCACAGGCGTCGGGGCCAGGTGGCGGATATCAAGCTCGAGGCCGACGGAACGTTCATCGGCGTCGAGATGCGGGTCAAGCGCGTGGCGCGCGGTGCGCTCGAGAAACTGGAGGATGTTCGGCGTGGACACGACTGCGGGCATGCCGTCGCCGTGAAATTCCACGGCGTGCTTCATGTCGGTGGGAACGGCCAGTTCGCGGGCTTCTCCCACTTTGGGGCGTGATTTCATGGGGTCAATAAAAAGCGGCAATCCCGCTGCGCGGGATTGCCGCCCGGATTCTAGAAGTTATTTCGGGAGCAGATCGGCCACGAGCGACTTCTCTTCCTTCAATTCATTTTCCGTGCCCGCGATTTTCGCCTTGCTGAAGTCGTTGAGCGGCACGCCCTGGACGATTTCAAAGTCCTTGCCGTTGCTGCGGATGGGGTAGCTGAAGATCAGTCCCTTCTCGATGCCGTAGCTGCCGTCGGAGTGCACGCCCACGCTGAACCAGTCGCCGGCGGGCGTCGGGTGGGTGAGTTTGTAGACTGTGTTCACGGCGGCATTGGCGGCGCTGGCGGCGCTGCTCAATCCCCGGGCCTTGATGATGGCCGCGCCGCGCTGCTGGACGGTGGAGATGAAATCCTTCTCCAGCCATTCGCGGTGGCTGATGACTTCCGGCACGAGGCGGCCATTGATCCGCGTGTTGTAGAAATCGGGGTACATGGTGGCGCTGTGGTTGCCCCAGATGGCGAGGTTGGTGACTGCGGTGATGTCCACGCTGGCCTTTTGGGCGAGCTGGGATTTGGCGCGGTTCTCATCGAGCGCGGTCATGGCGAAGAAGCGCTCCTTGGGAACCCCGGGCGCGTTGTTCGCGGCAATCAGGGAGTTGGTGTTGCACGGGTTGCCGACCACGAGCACCCGCACGTCGCTCGCGGCGTTCTTGGCGATGGCGTTGCCCTGGCCGGTGAAGATCTTGCCGTTGATGCCGAGCAGGTCCTTGCGCTCCATGCCGGCCTTGCGCGGCACGGCTCCCACGAGCAGCGCCCAGTTCACGCCCTTGAAGCCTTCTGCGAGGTTCGAGGTTGGCACCAGCCCCTTTAAGAGCGGAAAGGCGCAGTCGTCGAGTTCCATGCACACCCCGTTGAGGGCGGCCATGGCTTTTTCATCCGGCACTTCGATCAGGTGCAGGATGACCGGCTGATCCGGGCCGAAGGCGGCGCCGGAAGCGATGCGGAACAGGAGGGAATAACCGATCTGGCCGGCCGCGCCGGTGATCGCCACGCGAAGAGGAGCTTTATTCATAAATTTTTGGAGGGACAGTATGGGAATAAAGGGGATTCGGCGCAAGTTTTCCGCGAGCGGAAAATTTTGCTTGGAAACCCCGCCAATCAGCGTACAAAGAGGGCGCTCTTTGAAAGTGCGGATTTTTTCCGCACCCAACGCAGTCAGATGTCAGGGAACCCGGTGAGAATCCGGGACGGTTGCGCCACTGTAACGGCTACAAACTCCCAATGCCACTGAATCCGCTAAGCGGAATCGGGAAGGCGGGAGTAAGGTTTGAAGCCGAAGTCAGGATACCGGTCTGATTGCACTCGTCGCGGCCGGGGAAAAGTTCCCGGCCAACTTCTCCGCAAAGAGAAGGATGAGGCCAGCCCGACGGACTGTTTTCGTCAGGATTCGCTGAATGCCTTCATTCCCCGTTTTGCCGGAGTCTGGAGGCTTTTTCATTTTCTAAAAGTCCCCGGCTCCGCCCTGGTCTCTCAACCCAAACCGTTCCGCATTTTTGTTCGCGGAACAGCATTGAAAGACCAGTTCTTGAAAAAAAACATCGGCGGCTTGGCTCTTGTCTGCCTGTTCGCCACTCACAACTCTATTGCCGTCTCGTTGGACGATATCCAATTTTGGACCGGGTCGGGAACCAATCGGGCCGCGCTGGTCATCGAATGGAGTTCGCCGGAAACGTTTGACGTCGGCAATATCGTCTTTTCAACCGTCCCGGCGCCAATCGCCAGCAAGACGCTGGTGTGGGGGTATCGATTCAACGGCACGGTCAGTGGCGCCGACATGTTTCAGGCGGTTCTGGTTGCGGATCCGGCGCTCTATTCAGTGATCGATCCCACCTATGGCACCTATGTGGTAGGTCTGGGCTACCGGTTGTCGGGCACGGGCCTTTCCGGCATCCGAGATGCCATCGCCACGAATTATTTCAATCACCGCTATCTCACCAATGCCACGGTGGATGTGGACGCAGCGGGGCCGGTGCTGGGCGGTGATGTCTACTGGGGGGGATACTTTGGTCCTAATTGGGAGATGTGGGTTGAAAAGGGCGGAGCGGGCGGTTTTACCAATGCGCCCGACCGGGGCACTCCTTCGTATTGGACTTCCACAGATCCAGATTATTTTTCTACGGGATTTCACGGTCAATGGGACTTGGCATCAACGGGTTTGGATGGCATGAACTTGACGGAGGGGTCATGGGTTGGATTCTCCGTGGCCGCCGGTTCCTACCCCTTTGATAGTGATCCCGCCGCGCCCTACTTCATCCATAAACACGCGCCCGCGCTGCCAGATGCCGGCTTTACGGCGGCGCCGGTGCAAATTTTTTCGGGACAATTCCTCAGCGGTCACTGGCAATGCAGCTTCGACTGTCGCACAAACTGGATTTTCAGATTGGAGCGGTCCTCCAATTTTGTGAGCTGGACTGAAATCGCGAATGAAACCCCTGTGGAAAATGGGCGCCTGGTTTTTCAGGACACGAACCCGGTTGTTTCAGCGGCTTTTTACCGCATTCGCGCTGACCGGCCATGAAAGACCCGATCTTTTTTAATCCAACCGCGCGTCCCCGGGGCGGGCCTGAAACCAAGCGCCTGGGCGCCCCCTTCTGCCGGCAGGGCGGAAGACCATGGCACTCCGGAAAAAGGTATGCGCTCGGGTTCACGCTGTTGGAATTGCTAGTGGTCATGGCAATCATCGCGATTTTATCCGCGATGCTGCTGCCGGCGCTGGGCAGGGCCAAGTCGATGGCCAAGCGCGCCGATTGCCAAAGCAACCTCCGCCAGCTCGGCATCGCGGCGTTTTTGTATTGGGACGACAACTCCGGGAAATGCTTCAGGATGTCCGAGGGCGCCACCAACAACGGCACGCTGTGGTGGTTTGGCTGGCTCAATAATACCCTGCCCGAGGGCCGGCGCCCCTTTGACCTGGCCGCCGGCAAATTGTCGCCCTATCTCAACGGCTCGGATGTGCGGCTGTGTCCGTCGCTGGACGCCTTCGGCCCTCAGTTCAAGTTGAAGGCAACGAATGTCGTTTGCAGCTACGGTTACAACCTCCGCCTTTCATCCGCGGGCGCGCCGGTGAGTGTGGACCAGATCCGCCGGGTGTCCGAGACCGCGATTTTTGCCGATGCCGCGCAGGTGAATGATTTTCAAGCCCCCGCCACGCGCGCCAGCCCGATGGTGGAGGAATGGTATTACCTCGATAGCGCCACGAATTTTTCCAGCGCCAGCTACTATGCCCACGGCCATTTTCGCCACGCGCAGCGGGCGAACGTGACGTTTGCGGACGGCCATGTGGCCCTGGAAGCCATGGTCCCGGGCTCGCTGGATAAAAAATTGCCAGCCCAGCAGGTCGGTCAGTTGCGCCCGGAAATCCTGACGCTGCCCTGAGCCATTGCCCATGAACGTCACTTCGCCCTGTGTCGGGATTTGTCAGATGTCGGCGGACAACCGGTTTTGCACGGGCTGTCACCGCTCTCTGTCCGAAATCGCCGGCTGGGCCGGCTTGACCGACTCCGAAAAATCACGGGTGAATGCCGCGCTGAATACCCGATGGAATCCGCCTTTGCCGGCGTGCCAGGCTGTGTCCGGGCCGATTTATCCCCGGTAAAACCGATGGCTGGATAGCCGTTCTTGGCAACTGTGGGACAGGTAGGGCGCGTCACTCCGTGCGCGCCGTCGTGGTAAACCCGCACGCGCGGATTGGTAACGGCGGCGGGCAGAAGACTGCCCGCCCTACCCGCTGATGTCCCAAGATTAAATTTAACTGCCAAAGCGGGTGCCTTCGTGCGGTTTTCAACTTTCAACTCGCGAAATACCTTGGGAAATCAGGATCTGACCGCGACCGTGGGGAGTCACGGAAAGTTCAATCGGAGGAAGACAAAGTCCGGGTCATGTAATGCCGGGTCGCCCACGCGCTCCGGCGGTGTCAGGGGCATCCTCCAAGGCGGCAGGGGTTCCCGCAGCGGCCGCGAGCGCACCCCGGGATCCAGCATGTCCCACGTCTCCTGGGGATTGAAGCAATCCACCAGCAAGCCTGTAAACGTTAAGTCCTGACCCAGCCGGAATTCAGGTTCCGCCGGGAACTCCAAGACCAGCGCCGTGGCGGGATGGGTCAGCCAGTCCTGATACACCGTCGCCGATTCCTCCAGTACAGGAAGTGCCGGATCTGCTCCGGCAATCAGGAGGGAGGCGGCAACTAATCCAAAACTGGTGCAAACCCCTTTCATGAGTGAAACGTAGGCTCATCGGTGGGATTGTCAAACTCCCGGCTGGGCGCGGCTGTGAGCGCTATCCGCGTGACGCTGGACCCCTTTATCAGGAAATTTTTTACCGCAAAGAACGCAGAGAGGGCAAAGACAGCGAGGACCCGGGCCTAATTTATTGAGACCCAACACGAATTTCTCGAATGAACGCGAAGGGGCGGGCGAGATCGAGAGAGGCGCCCGTTGTGTCCAGCGGGTGGGATTGCTGCCGTCCCGCGTCTTTTGGATTGTGATTTTTTTAAACGGGATGATTGATTTCCCCGCGCAGCCTTTTATAGTTCGACCGACTTGAATTCACCGAGATGAACATTCTGAACGCCGACGTCCCGCCCTGGAGCATTGAATCCGCACGCACGCTCTACAATATCCCGCGCTGGGGCGCGAAATATTTCGACATCAACGACGCGGGCCATGTCGTTGCCAAACCGCTTCAGGACGCGGGGGCGACGGTGGACCTCACGGATGTGATTGAGGAGGCCCGGGAACGCGGATTGAAGTTCCCGCTGCTCATCCGCTTTCAGGACATCCTGCGGCACCGCGTCGAGGCCATCAACAAGGCGTTTCAAAGCTCCATCGCGGAATTCAATTTCCAGGGCAAATACCGCGGCGTGTTTCCGATCAAGGTGAATCAGTTGCGCGAAGTGGTGGAGGAAATTTTGGATGCGGGCAAGCCGTTCAACTTCGGCTTGGAAGTCGGCAGCAAACCGGAGTTGTTCGCCGGTCTGGCGCTTCAAAACCAGCAGGGCAGCCTGATTATCTGCAACGGCTACAAGGATGCGGAATTCATCCGGATGGCCCTGCTGGGCATCAAGCTGGGCAAGACCGTCATCCTGGTCGTCGAAAAGCTGGAGGAGCTCAAGCAGATCATCTCCGTTTCCAAGCAGCTGGGCGTGGAGCCGCACATCGGCATCCGGGCGCGGCTTTTGAGCAAGGGGGCGGGCAAGTGGGCGGAAAGCGGCGGCGAAAACGCCAAGTTCGGCCTGAGCACCGCCGAACTGCTGGCGGCGACCGAGCTGCTGACGGCGGAAAAGCTCGGCCATTGTCTCAAGCTGCTCCATTTCCACATCGGCTCGCAGGTGCCGGATATTTTGACCGTCAAAAAAGCGGTGCAGGAGGCCGCCCGGTTTTACGCCAAGCTGCACAAGATGGGGTTTGCCATCGAGTACATGGATGTGGGCGGCGGCCTGGGGGTGGATTACGACGGCAGCCGTTCGGCCTTCGACAGCTCCACCAATTACACGCTTCAGGAATACACCAACGACATCGTTTATTACATCGCCGACGTCTGCAACGCGGAGAAGGTGCCGCACCCGAACATCGTCAGTGAAAGCGGCCGCGCCATCGTCGCGCATCACAGCGTGCTGATCGTGGAAGTGTTCGGAGCGATTGAAAAGATCCGGCCCGGCGATTTTCTTCAATACGGCGACAGCGAGCATGCGCTGGTGCGCGAGCTGCTGGACATCAAAAAAAATCTGAACAAGCTGAACAAGCTTGAGGCCTGTCATGACGCGCAGGAGCGCAAAGAGGACGCGCAGCAGATGTTCGCGCTCGGTCTGCTCGACCTGCCGGACAAGGCCAAGATTGAAAATCTGTATTGGGAAATCAGCCAGGCCGTCGTCACCAGCTTCAAGGGCCAGGCCTATGTCCCGGACGAGATCCGCAAGCTCGATGACATGCTGGCCGACCAGTACCTCTGTAATTTCTCCGTCTTCCAGTCGCTGCTCGACCATTGGGCGCTCGGCCAGCTGTTCCCCATCATGCCGATCGGTCGGCTCAACGAGAAACCCACCCGCGAGGCCACGCTGGTGGACATCACCTGCGATTCCGACGGTGCCATCAACAAGTTCATCGACCTGCGCGACGTGCGGGACACGCTGTCCGTGCATCCGCTGAACACGAATGGCAACGGCCAGCAGGAGCCTTATTATATCGGCTTCTTCCTGATGGGCGCCTATCAGGACATCATGGGCGATCTGCACAACCTGTTCGGCCGCGTCAACGAGGTCCACGTTTTCCTGGAGCCCGACGAGCCCGCCGGCTATTACATCGAGGAAATCATCGAGGGCGACACCATCATCCACTCGCTCACCGCGGTGCAGTATGACGAGAACGAATTGAAGCGGCAGATGAAGGCCCAGATGGACGAGGCCATCAAATCGGATCGCATGAAGCCGAGTGAAGCCATGCGCCTGCTGGATGATTACGAGCGCGGGCTGAGGTCCTACACCTATCTGAATTTTTGATTCCGCCCATTAATTCCTGGGCGGCGGGTCCACTGCCGGATCAAGGTTGAGTGCGGGGGGCCGGGGTGGTGAGAGGTTGGCACGGCTTTGTTGGTGTTCCGCATTTTGATAGCAGTGGGAACGGGTTTGAGTCGCCTCACCTCATCTTCCCCGGCGTTGGGGTGGTTGAATTTGTTTTTCCATTCGCCATTCTTCCTTCATTCTTTCTGCCATGGTTGATTCTGATTCCAACGCAGTCCTGCTCCGATCTTTGGGCCAGCTCGCGCGCGGATTGTCCGCCCTGTTCTGGGGCCTGCCCGTGGCGTTGATTGTCTGCGCGGAAACCGTCCGGGCCGGCTGGCTCCAGCCGCCGGGCCTGTTGCCGGCGCTCTTCGCGACCGGTCTGCCGCTGTATGGCCTTTGGCAGATGGGTCATTTTCAACGGCAGGAACGGCCCTGGCGCCGGGCGCTTGACGGCGCGACCCTGGCCGGCCTGGTCAACTTCGGCCTTTGCCCATTTCTTTACTGGCACAACAAGATGCCCGGCCAGCCCTTCTTCAGCGCGGCGGTGGCGGGGCTCCTGATCTCCTCGGTCATTTTCCTATTCAACCTGAATGTCGTCCTGAAACAGCTCGGGGCGATGTTGCCGGATGAAACTCTGCGGCAGGAAACCCGGCTGTTCAGCGCCCTCAACCGCTGGCTGCTCGTGCTGCTGCTGCTGTGCGCCACCCTCTATGTAGTCCTGGCAAACGACCCGCGCCTGACCGGAATCCTCGGCGACCTATTTGTCTGGGTCCATCGCCTGGGTTTCTGGATCCTGATCCTGTTCGCGCTTCTGCCGCTGGCCATGACGCTGGCGTTGATCTGGAAAACCAAAGAAGTCATCCTCGACAGTGTCTTCGGTCCACGGCAGTGACGCGAACGCCTCCGGCCAAACGCCGGACCGGTGTTCGGGCCATTCCCCTTAGCCCGCGCGGAATTCAGCCTGGCGGCCAGGCGAGGGGTCGGCCGCCGAGGATGTGACAGTGCAGGTGCGGCACGGTTTCGCCGCCGTCCGCCCCGTTGTTGAGGACCAGCCGGTAGCCGCCCCGCTTCAATCCCAGCCCGTCCGCCACTTCAGCAGCCTTGAGCAGCAGATGGCCCAAGAGGGCCGCATCCTCGGCAGTTGCCTCCGCAATGCGCGGCACCGGTTTTTTCGGAAAAATCAGCGCGTGGGTGGGCGCCTGGGGATGGAGGTCGCGGATGGCGACCACCTGGTCGTCCTCATAGAGGATGGTGGCGGGGATTTCCCGCGAGCCGATTTTTTCAAACAGGGTTTTATTCATGGGATTATTGGGAAAGGAATGGGGCGGATTTTCACCCATTCCATTCCGGCTTCGCGGGGTCGCGCCGCGTCCGTTCCGTCGTTTTAAAGGGCGCATTGAGCGCCGGCTTTTACTCCACCACTAGGGCGCAGTCTTTCGGGGCGGGCTCGGCGGTGAGGCATTCGCGGAGGTAGCCGACAATCTGGTCCTGAATTTTTTCGCAGCGGCCGCTCCAGCGCTGTGCTCCCGCGAGCTGCTTGACGCAACCCCGCAGCCCGCAGAAGCGCAACAGGCGGGGCGATTGACGCAGCCGCGCGCGCAGTTCGTCGCGCAGGCGCGGAAAGAAAAACAGTTCGAGGCTGTTGCTGGATTCGCGGGCGATGCGGCCGAGGTCGGTTTCGAGGATCAGGTTGGCTCGGGAATGCGACTCGTCGGCGTAGAGGGTCAACCCGAAATGGCGCAGGACTTTGTCCAGAGCGAGGGCGAATTCACCCACGGTGACGGATTCGCGATGGAGTTCCGCCTTGAAATAGTGGAACACTGAGGCGGAGGCGTGCTGCAGGAGGTCCGGATCAATCGGGTCCGCAGCACTGCCGGAAATTTCGATGGTGATCATCTCCGGCGAGCAGGGGATACTTTCCCCGTTGCTGAGTTGGAAGATCAGGTGATCGGAAGAGAGGGCAATCATTTGGCGGCCTCGAGTTTTTGGACCTCCGACACGAAGTCGGTGGCCTCTTGAAAGCGGCGATAGACGCTGGCAAAGCGCACATAGGCGACCTCGTCCGTCTCTCTCAACCCTTCCATGACCATCTTGCCGATGAATTCGCCAGGCACTTCATTCTCGTATTTGGCGGTGACAGCGGCAACGATATGGTCCACCAAATCTTCCATCGCCTGCGGGCTGACGGGCCGTTTTTGGCAGGCCTTGCGGATGCCGGACAGCAGTTTTTCGCGGGAGAACTCCTCGTGGCGCCCGTCGCGTTTCAGCACCATCAATCCCTCATGCTCCACTTCCTCGTAAGTGGTGAAGCGATGCTGGCAGCCGGTGCATTCGCGCCGGCGGCGGATGGTCGCACCTTCCCGGGAGGCGCGCGAATCAATGACCTTATCTTCCTGAAAACCGCACTTGGGACAACGCATAAAACCACTCCTAATAGTGGTTCCAAACTTTTAACACACAAAGTTTTGTGGTGTCAAGGAGGGGTTGGCCCTTGGCGACCGGTTCAGGCGCGGGCATCGGAAAAACCGGAGCTTGCCTCAAGTCGGATTTGGGATAATCTTGTCAGCTCTTACAGTGGAAAAACCGTTTAACCTTTAATTTAATCTTATGGCAACAGCAGGGGATCTCCGGCGGGGCATGGCAATCAATTACAATGGCGATATCTCCGTGGTGCTGGACATGCAGCATCGCACGCCCGGCAACCTCCGCGCTTTCGTGCAGGCGACCCTGCGCAGCATTCGCACCGGAAAATCCTCCGACGTGCGCTTCAGCTCGACCGAAAAAATCGAGCCGGTGCCGATGATCACCACCAAGATGGAGTACAGCTACAAGGACGGCGCCGACTATGTCTTCACCGATCCGGAAAACTATGAGACGGTGACGCTCTCGGCTGAACTCATTGGCGACGACAAGAATTATCTGGTTGAAAATGCGGCGGTGACCGTGACGTTCGTGGAGGAAAAGGCGGTGTCCATCGAGCTGCCCTCGAATGTGATCTTGACGGTGACCGATGCGCCCGAAGGGGTGCGCGGCGATTCCGCCAACAACGTTCAAAAAGCCATCATCATGGAAACCGGCATCACCGTGCAGGCGCCGTTGTTCATCAAAACCGGCGAAAAGATCAAGATCGACACGCGCACCGGAAAATACATGGAGCGGGCGTAACCCCCTCCCTGCCGGCGGTTTTTTTGAGAGCGGTTTGAAATTGCCGGCGCCGACGGATGTTCCTCTTTGGGTCGGGGCCTTGCTGGCCGGGCCAGACTCCCTTCCGAACCTGGCTGCTCGGGTTCATTTTTAAGGTGGAATTCCTTTGCAAGCCAAACCCGTTCGGCTATTTCTTGGCGTGACTCGTATGCCGACGCCCCCCAAAGGAGAAAAAGCCTTTCGCGGTATTGCCGTTTCCGCCGGCATTTGCCGCGGCAAAATCCTTGTCCTGCACCGCGCCCGCCACGTCATCGCCAAGCGCGACCTCCCCCCCAATGAAATCGAGGCGGAGGTCGGCCGGTTCGAGAAGGCGCTGGTTCAGACCCGGCAGCAGATTTCCGAGGTGCAGCGCCGGGTCGTGGAAAACATGGGCACCCAGGAGGGGGACATTTTTGAGGCCCACCTGCTCATGCTCGAAGACCGGATGCTGGTGGATGAGGTCATCCGCTCCATCCGCGAACAGGGCGCCAATGCCGAGCACGCCTTTCATGCGGTCTCCGAACGGTACGCCGCCGCCCTGGCCGCCGTGGACGACGAGTATCTCCGCGAGCGCGCCGATGACATGCGCGATCTGACCGCGCGCGTGCTCGATAATTTGCTGGATGTGCGGGATCAATTCGACCTCCGCCATATTTCCGAGCCGTGCATCCTGGTGAGCCATGATTTAAGCGCGTCCATGACGGCGCAATTGGATAAAAAAGTCGTTCTGGGGTTCGTAACCGACATCGGCGGCAAGACCTCGCACACCGCCATCATCGCCCGGTCGCTAGGCATCCCCGCCGTGGTCGGACTGAAGACGGCCAGCGAGGAGTTTGACACGGGGGACTACGCGCTGCTGGACGGATACAACGGCACTGTCATCGTCAATCCGACCGACCAGACTCTGTTTGAATATGGGCAGCTCTCCCAGCTCAAGGCGTCGCTCGAGGAAAAGCTCCATGAGATTCAGGGCCAGCCCGCCGTCACCCTGGACGGGAAGCGCATTCATCTCTCCGCTAACATCGAGGATCAGAATGACATCGAGGCCGTCCTGCAGCACGGCGCGGAAGGGGTGGGCCTGTTCCGCACGGAATTTCTGTTCATCAACCGCGAGAGCGCGCCGGGGGAAGAGGACCAGTACCAAGTTTATCGCCGGGTTGCCGCCGCACTCAAACCCCACCCCGTCATCATTCGCACGCTGGATCTGGGCGGCGACAAGTTCGCCTCGCATCTCCAGTTGGCGCAGGAGATGAACCCTTTTCTCGGCTGGCGCGCCATCCGGTTCTGCCTGGCCCAGCCTGAATTGTTCTGCGCCCAGCTGCGCGCCATCCTCCGCGCCAGCGTGGAGGGCAACGTGAAGATGATGTACCCAATGATCTCTGGCCTGGACGAACTGAACCAGGCCGCCGCGCTGGTTGAACAGTGCAAGGCCGAGCTGCGCTCGAAAAACATTCCGTTCGATGAGGCCATGGACATCGGCGCGATGATTGAAATCCCGTCCGCCGCGCTGATCGCCGACACGCTGGCGCGCCGCGTGAAATTTTTCAGCATCGGCAGCAATGACCTGATCCAATACACGCTCGCCGCCGACCGCACCAACGAGAAGGTGTCGCATCTGTACGAGCCGACCCATCCGGCAATTCTCCGCCTTATCAAGATGACCGTGGACGCCGCGCACAAGCACGGGGCCTGGGTGGGGGTGTGCGGCGAAATCGCCGGCGACCCCATACTGGCGCCCTTGTTAATCGGACTTGGCGTGGATGAGCTGAGCGCCGCCCCGACCGTCGTCCCCCAGGTGAAATACATCCTGCGACGGCTCCGGCTGACCGAGGCGCAGGCGCTGGCAGAGTTCGCGTTGCAATGCGAATCCCCCTCGGAAATCTATTCCCGCTGCCAGAAGTTCGCCCGCGAGACCGCCCCCGGCCTGTTTGAGAACAAAACGTGAGCCACCCCAGGGCCCGCCTCCGGTGACCGGAGGCCGCATCAGCTCCGGCGCGTCCCCAGCCTATCCGCCGCGACGGCCGCGAGAATCACCAGGCCCTTGATGACTTGCTGCCAGAAGGGCGAGACGTCGAGCAGGAACAGTCCGTTGTTCAACACCCCGATGATCAGGCACCCAAGCACGGTGCCAAGAATCGAGCCGCGGCCCCCGGAGAGCGAGGTGCCCCCAATGACCACCGCGGCGATGGAATCAAGTTCGTAGCCAAGTCCGGCCTTGGGGTCGGCGGCGTCGAGGCGCGCGGTGACGATCAGCCCCGCCACCGCCGCCAGCGCGCCGCCCAGCGCATAGACCCGGATCTTGATGCGGTCCACATCGATGCCGGAAAACGCCGTCGCCTTCTCATTTCCCCCCACGGCATAAATGTACCGGCCCAGCAATGTGCGCCGGGAAATGAAATAGAAAAGAGCGACCAATCCGGCGGAAATCCACACCGCCATCGGCACGCCCAGAAAAATTCCCGCGCCGATGAAACCAAATGTTGCGCCTAAGCTCGTGATCGGAAAGCCTCCCGTCCAGAGCAGGGTGAGTCCGCGCGCGATGCTCAACATTCCCAGGGTGGCGACGAACGGCGGCAGCTTGAAGCGCGTGATGGCAAAACCATTGAACCCGCCCAGTGCCAGCCCGGTGAGAATGCCCGCTGCCACTGCGCCTAGGGGCGTGAATTGCAACGATACCCCGAACAGATTCAGCGCCACACCGTTCTTTAACAATCCCGCCGCCACCGCGCCTGCTAACCCCAGGATCGCGCCGACCGACAGATCAATGCCCCCTGTCAGGATGATGAGCGTCATGCCGATGGAGAGGCAGAGGTTCACCGAGATTTGCAGCAGAATATTACGCTGGTTGGCGAGGGTGAGAAACTTGTCCGAGAGCAGCGACAGCACCGCGACCATCACAATGAGCGCGATGAGCGGCTGCAGCTTTTTCAAAAGTTCCCGGGTGTTCATTCAGATTGCGTCTGGAGGGGGATCACTTTCAACGGCTTCAGATCGGCGGCTTCGTCATTCACTTCCGCACAGCCGGCGAAAGAGATCCTTGCGCCGGCCTTTGCCTGCGCTCGCAGCTTCGGTTGCACGCTGGTTTCCACGAGGTGATTCAGCGCCGCGGAAATATCATTGAAGTCCTGCGAATTGGGATAATCGTTCGCACTGAGCAGCCCGGTGCCGTCGCGCACCGCATTGCCAAAAATCAGACCCGCCTGCAGCGAGACTTCGGCGCGGGTGCCGCCCCCGGTCACGGCGATAATGACCTCGTCGTCTGACACGGAAAGAATCTTCCCTTCGCCGCGCAGAAAATAAAAATAGCCCTCGCTCAGGCCAATGCTCCGGGAGTATTTCTTTTTTGCCGCCGCCGGGTCGGTTTGGATCAGTGACACCAGTTCGTCGGCGCGCACCGCCCGGTCCAGTGAGGTCAGTAATGTTCCAGTCCAAAAAGTTTCTGCGAACTGCGCGGGGTTGAAGGCGGCTGCGGCCTTGGCCGCCGCCGCCGTCTTCAGCGGCACCGCGTGGAAGAGCGGGAACACCCGGCACAGGCCTGCGGCCACCATCAGGGCAATGATCCAGCGAAGAACGCGCATGGATTATTTCTTTCCGTAATCGCCGTATTTGCCGACGTTTTCCCGGGTGACCAGCTCCACCGGCACGGGGATTTTCTGGGCGAAATCACGTTTGCCCTTGATGTATTGATCAGCAAATTCGGCGGATTGCTGCGCCATTTTTTTTGGGAACTGCATGCCCGTTGCCACGATTTTCCCCTCGGCAATGGACCTCACCACGTCGTCCGCGCCGTCGAAGCCGAAGACTTTTACCTGGTCCATCTTGCCCGCCGTGACGAGCGCCTGATACGCGCCCATCGCCATTGCGTCGTTCCCGCAGAAAACGCCCCGGAGGTCGGGATGGGCCTGCAGGATGGATTCCATCACTTCCATACCTTTCGCGCGGTCGAACTCGCCGCTCTGCTGCGCGACCATCTTCAAGCCGGGGTAACGGTCCACCACGCTGTGAAACCCTTTCGAGCGGTTCCAGGTATTGTTGTCGCCGACAATGCCGAGCAGCTCGGCATATTCACCCTCCTTGCCCACGGTCTTCACGAACAGCTGGCCGAGTTTCACGCAGCCGGAATAGCTGTCGGAAAGCATCTGAGCGGTGGCCGCATTGGTCGAATTGATCTCGCGGTCGATGCAGAACACCGGAATGCCCGCCGCCTTGGCCTTCTCCACGTTGGCGATGGAGCCATTCGCGTCGGTCGGGTTGAACAGCACCGCCCTGTAGCCCCCGGCAATCAGGTTTTCGAAATGCGCGGCCTCTTTTGCCGTGTCATTCTGCGAGTCGAAGAGCGTCGCCTCATAGCCGAGTTCCACGGCGCGGGCTTTGGCGGTCTCGCCCAGCACAACAAACCAGGGGTTATTGAGCGTCGACACCACCACGGCGATTTTTTGTTTGGGGGCAGCCTGCGCGGAGGAGGTTTGCGTGAAGAGCAGCACCGCCATCGAAAGCCCGGCGGCGAATGCCTGTTTGATCCAGTTGGTTTTCATGATTGAGTTTACGTGTTTGGTTTGATTCGCGTCTGAAAGGTTATAGGACCCGTTTTACCGCCTGCGTCCAACCGGTGTGAAGTCTTTTCACTTCGGCAGGTTTCATTTGCGGGCGGAATTTTTTCTGGCGGCGCGGCAAGTGTGCCAGTTCGCCCAGTGATTTGCAAAGACCCAGCCCCAGCAAACCGCTCATCGCCGCCCCCCAGGCGGAACTCTCAGCCACCTCGGCCACCTGGATCTCCGCGCCGGTCAGGTCGGCGGTGAACTGCATCAGAAACCGGTTCCGCGTCGGACCGCCGTCGGCCTGAAGGCGCTGCAGCGTCACCTTTGCCTCCGCGCGCATCAGGTCGAGCACGTCGCGAATCTGATACGCGATGGCCTCCTGCGCGGCGCGGACGACATGGGCCTTGCGGGTGTGCGCCGTCATGCCGACGATCGCCGCGCGCGCCTCCGGCGACCAATGCGGTGCGCTCAATCCAGCAAAAGCCGGCACGAGGTAAACCCCGCCGTTGTCCTTCACGCTCCGTGCCAGTTTCTCGACCTCCGCCGCGCTTTGAATGAGGCCCAGTTGATTCTTGAGCCACTCGATGGTGGCGGCTGAGAAGCTAATCAGGCCCTCGAATGCATACGTCGGCCGGCCTTGATACACCCACGCCAGCGCGGTGACCGCGCCTTTTTCGCAGATGCGCAGCGTGTCGCCGATATTGAGCAACACGCTCGTGCCCGTGCCGAACGTCGCCTTGGCCGTGCCGGGCTGATAGCAGCGTTGCGCAAACAGCGATGCTTGGGAATCGCCCATCACACCAACGATGGGCAGAGGTTTGGGTAAAATGCCGTCCGCATCCGTCTCGCCAAAGTGGGCCGCGCTTTCGCGGACTTCGGGCAAGGCGCTGGCGGGGACTTTGAACAATTTGCAGAGGTCGAGATCCCACTTTAGTTTGCCGATGTCAAAGAGCAGCGTGCGGCTGGCATTGGTAAAATCCGTGGCAAAAACCTGGCCGCCCGTGAGCCGGTGGATCAGATAGGCGTCGATGGTTCCGATGACCGCCTGGCCGCTCTTGAGGCTGGCCGCGAGCGCGGGCCTGTTCTCGATCAGCCAGCGGAGTTTGGACGCGGAGAAGTAGGCGTCGATCTTCAGACCCGTTTTCTTCAGAACACTTGGCCCATGACCCCGCTTCGTGAGCCTGGCGCAAATGGCGTCGCCGCGTCGGTCCTGCCAGACGAGCGCATGGTGCAGCGGCTTTCCCGTGCTGCGATCAAACACCACCACGGTCTCGCGCTGGTTGGTGAGGCTCAGGGCGGAAAGCTTGTTGAGCTTGGACCGGTTGCGTTTGGCAATCGCGCGGATGACCGTGAGCACGTTTTTCCAGAGTTCCTCGGCGTCGTGCTCCACCCAGCCCGGCTGCGGATAGATCTGGCGATGCGCCTGGGAAGCTTGATCCACGATGGCTCCGCGCGCGTCAAAGAGCACCGCCTTGGTCGCGGACGTGCTTTGATCAATGGCGAGAATAAGGCTCATCATTTGACGTTCTCTTCCGGACCCGTTTCTAGCACCACGCGGAAGCCGATATAATAATTTTGAAATTCAGGCAGGTTCCGTCCCCGGAAAGCGCAGCGACAATGGCGCGGCCCGTAGAGGAACGATCCGCCGCGCAATACCCGCTCTTTTCCTGCCGCTGGCCCTTGCGGATCGGTCGCCGCGGTGGTTGGATATTCGCCAAACCAATCGCCGCACCACTGCAGTGTATTTCCCAGCATGTCCTGAAATCCCCAGGCGTTGCGACGGAAGGTCCCCACGGGTGACGTGTAGATAAAACCATCCGACCAAGTGAAAGCCGGAAACAAGGTGAACCGGCCTGCGGCAGTCTGGTCGGAGCAATTTGCCCAGCCTTGTCCGTCATTCGGATCGTTGCCCCACAAATACGCCGTGGTCTGCCCGGCGCGGGACGCGTATTCCCACTCGGCTTCCGTCGGCAGCCGATAATGCCGCCCTTCCTTCAAACTCAACCAGTCGCAGAATGCTTTTGCATCGTGCCAGTTCACGCAAACCACCGGATGAGACTCCTCTTGTGCAAAGCCGGGATGCCGCCAGGACGCACCCATTAAACGATTCCATTTATTTTCAGCGAGGTTCCAGGATCCATTGGCCCAGCCCTCCTTTTCCGCCGCCGTCTGGTATCGGCTCGATTTCACGAACGCCGTGAACTGGCCCACGGTCACATGTGTTGCGCCCAACCAGTACGGTTTCGTGAGAATCACGGGATGGGGTGTCTCGTTGGTTCCCCGTTCGGATTCCGTGGTCGGACTTCCGGCAACGAACTGGCCGGCGGGAACAAAAATCAACTCCATCCCCAAGCTGTTCATCTGCGTTTTTATCAGCCTTGAGGATGAGGTTTTCGAGGCCGTGCTTCTTCCCGCACAGCTAACCATCATCAGGCCAAGCACAAGGCTGGCCATCCAACGGAAGAGGTAAATACCCGCCCGGTTCATTTTAAAAGCCTGTTTGCCATCTCGCTCAAGCCCTCCATCGAAATCCCGTAATGCCGGAAGATGTCCGCCTGCGCGCCGGGTACAGTCTCTTCATCCGGAAACCCCACGATGCGGAAAGGCTTGCTCACCCCCGCCTGCATCAGCACTGCGGCACAGGCTTCGCCGAGACCGCCGTGGACCATGTGCTCCTCCACGGTGATGACCGCCTTGCACTCGCGACCGGCTTTCAGGATGGCCGGGGCGTCGAGCGGCTTGATACTGTGCAGGGACAGGACGCGGCAGTTCACGCCGCGTTCCGCCAGATGTCCGGCGGCCAGCAGCGCGTGCACCACCGTTTCCCCCGTGGCGATGAATGCCACGTCATTGCCCTCGCGCACGGTCATGGCCTTGCCCACTTCGAAGTGGGCGGCCGGCGCGTGCAAGCCGTACATGGGGGCTTTGCCAAAACGGACGAAGACCGGGTGGGTCGCGCGGGCGGCGGCGAGGATGGCCTGCCGCGATTCGAAGTTATCGGCCGGCACGAGGATCGTGAGATTATTGATTGCGCGCAGGACCGCGAGGTCGTGCAGCGAGTGGTGCGTTGTGCCCAGGGCGCCGTAGCTCACGCCGGAGCTGATGCCGATGAGCACCGCGGGGACGTCCGAGTAACACACGTCGTTCTTAATCTGCTCCAGCGACCGCGCGGTGAGAAAGCAGCCGGGCGAGACCCCGAATGATTTTTTGCCGCACGCGGCCAGGCCCGCGGTGATGCCGACGAGGTTCTGCTCCGCAATGCCGACCTCGACGATCTGCTTGGGCAGGGCTTTGCCAAAGGGCGCGAGCTTGCCTGACCCGCGCGAGTCGCTCGTGACGGCGATGATGTTCGGATTTGCTTTCGCGAGTTCTTCGAGGGTGGCGGCGAATTCCTCGAGGTTGGCGCGACCCAGCTTCAGGCCGATTTTTTCGGCCATCGCCTTGGCGGCCGGGGTGAAGAGGGAGGGGGCGGGTGCGCTCATGTACTTGTGATGAAAAGTGGCGGTAAAAAATGAAGAAACCCCTCTCCCTGGCCCTCTCCCCGCGCTGCGCTGCGGGGCGAGGGAATCGGATGCGCATTGCCGTTCTCGAATATTCGAGAGATATGAATCGCGCAGGCCGCCACCCCCTCTCCTCCATTTGGAATGGAGGAGAGGGCTGGGGAGAGGCGGTGCTCTTGAAAGCAACTAATCACTTTGTGTTTCCCTTCTCCGGAATGATCTGGTCCGGATTCGGTGGAACGAACTGGGGATTGGGCATCCTTCGCATCCCGGTAACGCCGCCCCTCTCCCTGGCCCTCTCCCCGCGCTGCGCTGCGGGGCGAGGGAATCGGACGCGCGTTGCTGT
>CAILMI010000029.1 GCA_903835255.1 uncultured Verrucomicrobia subdivision 3 bacterium | reverse complement strand
TGAGCCAGACGAATTATCTGGGGAGCAACGCGACGTTTACGGTGGTGGCGCAGAGCGATTACCTGATGCGTTACCAGTGGTATTTTAAAACCAACAAGCTGGCCTCGGGGACGAATAGTATTTACTCGATCAGTGCGGCGCAGACGACCAATGCGGGGGCGTATTCTGTGGTGGTGACCAATGTGGGGGGAGCGACGACGAGCAGCGTGGCGACGCTGACGGTTCAATTACCGCCGGCGCCGTTGATTGTGACGCAGCCTGTGAGCCAGACGAATTATCTGGGGAGCAACGCGACATTTACGGTGGTGGCGCAGAGCGATTATCCGATGACCTACCAGTGGTATTTTAATAAGGTCATCCAATCTGGGGCAACCAACAGCGACTACCCATTTCTTTCAGCCCAGGCCACGAACGCAGGTCCGTATTATGTGATTGTGAGAAATGCGGGGGGAGCCGTGACGAGCAGTGTGGCGACGCTGAATTTGGTTCCTTCCCCGGATTATATTCTAGATGCCCCTTGGTCATCGGCTGACATTGGGGCTGTGGGTTTGATTGGCAGTGCCTTCAGTGTTTCCAACCTGTACACCGTGAACGGTTCGGGGGCCAGTTTGACCGGCACGACGCCTGACCAGTTCCGCTTTGTCTACCAGCTCATGAATGGGGACGGGTCGGTGGAGACTCAAGTTCTCAGTCAAAGCAGGACGAATGTGGCCGGATATGCGGGTATTATGATCCGGGAAAGCACCGCCACTGGATCCCGATACATGTTTGTGGCCCGGCAGGGGAACGGGCCGCTGGTTGCCAGAACTCGAGCCAGCACCGGCGGGTCGACTGCCAGCACCAATCTCGTGGGGCTAACCACTCTTCCCGGGCCGACCCTCACGAATTGCTGGCTGAAACTTTCTAGGAGCAACAATCTTTTTTCCAGCTTCATCTCAACCAACGGTTTAAATTGGACGGTATTCGCAACCAACACCGTCGCCATGTCGACCAATGTCATCTTTGGACCTTTTGTGACCTCCGGCAACACCAACCAGTTGGACAGCGGAACATTTACCAACATCACGGCGGTGCCTTAGGCGGTGTTTTGAACGGAAGATCCTTGGGTGATCTGAAAGTGAAAACCTACCAAAAGTATTTCTGGATGACGTCTCTTTTGACGGCGATATCCTTATTGTTGGTTTGGTCTCATTTGAGAAATATCCCCAGCCAGACTGACCCCGTCGCCATCGAAGTTGCCCGGGACGATTCAGTTCCCGCCGTGTTCCATCCCGCCCCGCCGATTTTTTCAGAACCGCCCTCGCCCTCCTTGGTGTCGGTTGAGTCCCCCCTTGCGCCAGTGGAGCCCTCGGCGATTCCAGGTGAAGACCCTGAAAAAATAGCGGTTTTGATCGCCGCCCTGGGAGAGGTTGAGGTGCGCGAGGGTTTGGGAAGTCTTCCGGACCAGGATTTGACCGGCAATAGGGGCCGCCTGCTGCTACGCCGCTGGGCGGAATTGAATCCCAATGCCGCCGTGAATTGGCTCAGTCAAGTGGGGGACGCGGGCGTTCGCCGCGAGTTGACGGACGTCCTGGCAATCGCCTGGTCTGATAAAGATTTGCCGGGAGCGCTGACCTGGGTGGAATCGCTGCCGGAAAGCCCGGCAAAAGACCGCGCGCTGGCGGATCTGGGATATGAAGTGGCGCGGGTGGATTCGGTGAATGCCCTGCAGATTGCCGCCCAGTTGCCGGCCAGCGATTACGCCAACGAACTCCTGATTCATTCGATGGCTCAATACGCCTCAGCAGATCCTGAGCAATCCGCTCAACTGGCCTTGTCCCTCCCTGAGGGCTCGCTCCGGGACCGGACCGTGTCTTCTGTCGCCACCATCCTGGCAAAACAGGATGGGGGGGCTGCGGCCAGTTTCGCGGTGAACAATATCCCCCCCGGTCCTGAGTTGGACCGCGCGGTCGTGGGCGTCGTCCAACTTTGGTCTCAGGACAATGTCTCTGGCTCCCAGGCCTGGGTTTATAGTCTGCCCGACTCTTTCATCCGCGATCAGTTGCTGCAATCCTTGGGTATTATTGGCGCCCATTGATAGACCGGTTCCCCGGTGCAGGATCCATTTCGGTGCGGCATCCGGCGTGTTCCATCCTCGGCAATGAACCCTCTTCCGGATTAATCGCGGTTAAGGTAGCTCAACTTAACCCGAATTCTGAAGTAGGTCAGGGTCTCGCGTAGGCCAATAACGCCCTTTGCGGCCTCATGGACGAAAGCGGACGCCGCATTATTCACAAACAACTGCCCTGCGACCTAGCCGCCATTCTGCAACTGTTAAAGCCATACAAAAAGCGCATCGACACCATTGCCGTCGAGTCCACCTACAACTGGTATTGGCTGGTGGACGGGTTGCAGGATCACGGCTATCACGTCGTACTGGCTAACCCCGCCGCAATGCAGCCCTACAGCGGTAAGAAGCATACTGACGATGTCTCGGACGCCTATTTTCTGGCGGAACTGCTTCGACTAGACCTCCTGCCCACTGGCCATCTCTATGACCGCAAACTGCGTCCCGTGCGCGATCTGCTGCGTCGGGAAGCGTTCCGATCGGCGCTGAGCGTGGCGATGCCGCAGTTGATGATGGGCGCCCCGGTGGTGCCGGCGGCACTGGCAATCCCGGCACTGGCCCCTGATCCGCTGGTGAAGCGGTTGGTGACCGCGCGGGGGATTGTGGAGGCGAGTACGGGAAAGACGTGGTCGGCAGACCGTGCGCGGTTGCTGGAGCTACTCACGCCACCAGCGTGACGCTGGACCCACTTAGCAAGACACAGACTTAGACACGAATTACACGAATTAACGCGAATGGGGGATGGTTTTGCAGACGGGAGGGGTGGAATGATCAATATCAAGAACCCCTAAAAGGTCAGGAAAATGGCGACAATGACACGTTACGATTCCCTGACCCGTTTATCGTTTTTGTTGACCCACTCACCTCCTAAAATCAGGCTGCCGGGAAGACTTTGACAGGATACTATTTTATTAGTTCTGAAAGCAATTTCTTCAACTTTTCAAAATTTTGTGCGGTGATCGCGTATCCCGTTTCTCCGTCAAAAACGTTCCCGGCGGCGTCCACGAACATTTGCTGTTTCCCTTCGTCAAAAACGATTAAGAGCCTAACACGCTTTGTGTCAAAACTTGAAGTTTTCTCACCACCTGCCATTAAATCAAGCAACGCTGATATTTTATTTTTGTCATCAACCTCTATTTTATATTTTGCCTTCTCTTTGATATTTTTAGGCGTTACCGCCTCATAAGTTTCAAACTGAAATGGGATGTAGTAGATGAACGCCTTGGTAAAACTTATAGGTGAGGCTTCCAATACTAACAAACTCGACAAAAGAAATATCCATCCGGCTTTCATAATATTGTCAGTATGCTGTGCGCGTCGGCTCACCTAATGACGTTCGAATCGGATTTTCATTTTGATTCACATTATTCAAATTGCCCGGACCATCATCTTTTGCACCTGTCGCGGCATGACCCATTTCATGTCCCAAAATTGCATCTGTTGGTGCCGGTTGGGTTCCGCTTGTGGTTTCGGTTGGCGGATGGAAATTTGGATCTACCCTAATTTGTTTGGTTGCCGGATCAAAGTAGGCATCGTCAGTTGCTGGTCCTATGTCATATTTATCGTCAGAGAATAGCAATTTATTGCATAATTCTTTTCCCTTTGGGGTTTTTCTGACTCTTCGGAGCGCGTCTATAAACGCTTTTCTTTCTGCTGGAGAACCAGAGAAAGTTATATCAAGCCCGAGTGGGTCAATGTTGTTAATGGGATTATTTAAGACATAGGCGTAGAGGTTTAACCCGCCGCGTTCCCCGATTGGGTCTTGATTTAGCCATCGCTGCAAGTCTGGCCGGTAGCGGCGAAAGCCAAAATCATAATCGTCTGTCAGCGCGAGATATGGCTTACTGGAAAAGCGCATTACATTCGCTCCAGACTTGGCTCCCCACTGACCGAGTAGCCTGCCAAACGGGCCGTACAGATAACGTCCTACAATATGCTGGCTGGTATTCATGAGTGCTGTTACGTTGCCACTGCCATCAGCGTGATAATAGTCAGTACCGCTCGTATCCGTCCGCGCCAACAGTCCGCCAATTCCGCCCGCTCCCTGCAACGTCCCGCTCATGTCATTCCCCCGCGTGTAAGTCACAAGTACGGCGTTGTTCGTGTCGCGTTCCTGAATAATTTTCAAGCCGTCGTAAATCAGCCGCATTTCATTGGTCTGCACCCAGCCGCTGCCGCTCCAGCTGTAATTTTTCATAATCCGCCGACGGTTTAATCCATCATAGCTGAAAGCCGTCCTCCATTGCCCCGCTACCTGGGCGTTGGTCAACTGATTTTCTGCATCATAGGCTAGCGAACGCAGGCCGTCATTCGTTAGATTCCCGTTTAAATCAAAACCCAGTGTCACACTTGCGGGCAAATTCACGGTGTAGCTGTTGGTGGTTTTTAATCCGTAGGTGTTCTGCGCGATGTTGGTGAAGGTGTTGCTACCGTTCGCCAGGGTGTGATTTGTGCTGGCAAAGGTGAAATCGCCATATTTCTCGGCCGTGCTGCCGTTCACGGTGACGCTGCTGGCGGGGACTGGCGTGGCGCCGCTCACGGTCATTGGGCCAGTGCGCGCAATGTTCGTCAGTTCATTCAACGCATCCACATTGAAAGTTTGCACCAGCGCGCCGTTGGTGCGGACGTGCAGATTGCCCGCCGCATCATACGCCCAAGCTAACTGCTCATTCAGGCGCGGTGCGCCATTGGTTTCCACCGCCTTCCATGAGATAACTTGACTGACCGAATCGTACCCGATGGCGACACTGGAACTAGTCAGCCCAAGGTCCCGCGTGATGTTTGTCCGCTGGTTCGCTGAGTCATATTGATAGCCGTAGCCGTCCAGGGTGTGTCCCCAATAATTTTTCAAATCCGTTTTCTGTAATCGCGCCATCGGGTCGTAGAAGTTTGTGATGTAAGAACCATTCGGCAGGCCGATTTCCGTTATTAGCGCCGATGCCGGTTGAAAATTGTAGTTGTAATTGAATGCGCCTGCTGGAGAACTTAACGACACCAGCCTCCGCTCAAGATCATATCCGTAACTTTGATTCCACGATGAGCCGATGGTCAAGCTGGTTCGTAGTTGGTTGGTAAAGCCAATGCTCACTGTGTCGCCAGTCCATAAGCCACCTTCGCTCGCCAATAATCCAGCCGGTGTGTATCTCCGCGCTGTCGTGCCTGCGGCGTCCACCATATTAGTCAACTGGTTCAGCGCGTCGTAGGAATAGGTGTTGGTGAGTTGCGGATAGCGGATTTGGGTCACGTTGCCTGCGGCATCAAAGGTGTAAAATGTGTTCCCTTTCTCCGGCGTCCAACGGTTGGTCAACCAGCCGTTGGCGTTGTAGGCGTAATTGAACATCGTGTGGTTCAGCGCATCCACTTTGCTGGTCACTCTGCCAAATATGTCCAAATACCACGTCGTCACCTGGTGCCGACCATCGGTCAAGGTTAATAGATCCCCTGCGCCATTGTAGGCAAACTGGTTGGTGGTCACGCCCGGATACGCCTCGCTGATCTTGCGGTTTAGGGCGTCGTAGCTGTAAATCGTCGCCTGTCGGTTTTGATTTGTGTAGCTGGTCGGGCCGGACACATTCAGCGTGTAACCAAATTTTTCATTGCCGCTGTCTGGGTAACTGCGCGTGAGCGGACGGCCCAGATTATCGAAGGTCGTGCTGACGCTCACGTTGTTGGCATCAATCACATTGGTCTGGCGGTCATTAATATCGTAGCCGTAGGCGGCTAACTGGCCAAAAGCGTTGCTAATAGTGATGGGGAAGCCCTGTTGGTTGTAGCTGAAATTCAACACCGCACCAGAGCTATCGCCGCGCTGGGTCAACTGCCGGATGAGGTTGTATTGATTGGTGAGGCTGTAGCCGTCGGGATAGATAACATTGATCAGATTGCCCTGGTTGTCGTAGTTGAAGTGAGTGACGTTGCCCAGCGCATTGGTGATAGATTTCAACGCGCCGCAGTCGCAATATCCAAATCTGGTTACACCGTTGAGCGTGTTGGTTTCAACTATTTGCTGCCGGATGGCGTTGTAGCCGTAGCTGGTGGTGTGACCGAGGCGGTCAACGACTTTTGCCAGGTCGAGGTTTTTGTAACTGTAGGAAATTGAAGTGCCGTCGGGATAAGAAACTTTAGTGAGGCGCTGCAGCGCGTCCCAAGTGTTTGTCACAGTCAGGCCGCGCTCGTCGGTATGGGTGTACACCAGGCCGTTCGTGTAGGTAAAACTGTTGGTGGAAAAACCGATGGCGATTTGCTGTGCGATAAATCCATCTGTGCCATAAATGTTTGTCGTGACGAACCCGCTTGGCAATCTGGTGCTAGTCCGCTGTTCGTTGCTGTTGTAAGTAGAGCGGGTCACTTCGCCAAGAGCATTGGTTTGAAAAAGGACTTGATGATTGCTGTTATAGCCATAGGAGGCACTGGTCACGCCATCAGCCCGAATTGTGGCTAGTAAATCCTGCCCGTTGTCAGCGTAAACGTAACTATTGGTGCGTGTGCCGACACTGCCGTCCGGCTGCGTCCAAGTGCTGATGATGTTGGTGCGGTTGCCCCACTGATCGGTTTGATACTGTTCATACCATTGCGAGCCATCCGGCAGGACTTTGATGGTCAACGAAGGCATGGAAGAACTGCCTTGGTAATAAGGCGATGATTGATTCGGGTAGGTGAACCATGTCATTTCGCCTGGATTGATGCCGTCGGGGCTAGGGTCTTGCTCCATTGTTAGCGCGTCGGATTGCCCGCCATCGTCGGAATGCGCCCATTTCCTCCATCGGGCTTTTACATAATCTTGCGAGGTCAACTGCGTCAAATCCCAATTCGTTGCGCCGGTGGTCTGAAATTCTGCAGACAGGTTTGCAAATTGCTGGCGTCCCCAATAAAAACTGTTCCGATACATGATCCAGCCATCATCCAAGCCAGAGCCATCCGGCGTGCTAGACGGAATGCCAGTGGAATTTTCAATTTCGCCAATGAATGAAGTATAGCCGCGATGCACGAACATCTGGTAACTGCCGTTAGGTTCGGTGATGATTATCGAGCGGTTGGCTGCATCGTAATTTGCCAAACTGTCGTCGGTGAATGTAAAGCGTGTCGCGCCATACGGCGTGGTCAACTGGTCTAGCCAGTAGTTAGTCGGGTTGTAAATAGTATCAAGATGCCACATGGAACCATTCCAAATACGAGTCCAATTGTCGCTCCCTGAAAAACTTCCATAGCTGAAGGAGCTGGACAACCCGGCTACGTCGATCACGTTGGTCAAAAAGCCGTTGGCGTCGTAAGCGAAGTGAGCGGTGTGGCCGAACGGGTCCTGCACCTGCGAAATCAGATAATTTAAAGTGCCATTATTTGTATAAGATAGCGTGTTGGTCTTGCCATCGGGATCAACCACATAATGCAACTGCACGACGCCGGTGGCGGGATTGAACGGCGAATAAATGAAAGTGGTGGCGTGTCCCTGCGGATCAATTTTTTCGCTCAAATAAGCCAACTGCACGACGCCATTGATGTCCGTTGCCAGATATTTATAATAATCCACCGCGCCACTCGGATGGAACACTTCGTAACCGGCCAAATTACCGTTGGTATCGGTCAGGGACAGCATCCGCAGATTTTGATAATAGCTCGGCGTCGCGCCGGTCAGATCGTCGAATTCCATTTCGCCGCCGCCCGCTGCATAGAGCATCACAGGGTCGTCAGGGTTACCATCTGTGGCGACGTAGCCCTGCCACGAACATTCCCAACCTTGTCCTAGCGTGAACACGTTGGCCGAAGGGGTGCGGTCGTCGCGCTGCCAATAATCAATCTTGAACGAGACGCGCCCAACGCTGGATTGATACGCCAGGGGTTCATCGTGAATCCGCAAATCCATGTTCGGCTCGTTCACTTTCCAGTCCGGCATTCCTCCGGTGGAACCTGATACTCCGAGAGTGGGTCCGTTCTGCGAGCAAGTAGAACAACTGCCGCCGCCGCCGGATCCACCATGTCCACCCCCTGCACCCGCTCCGCCCCCAGATGAACCGCCTGTACCACCGGCTCCCGGCGGACAGACACAATCTTCGCACGGCGGCGGCGGTGGCTGGTAATTCACGGGATAGCCAGCCTGTGCGCTCCACGCGCCCAGCATAATAATCGTGAGGATGAGATTCCTTGCTGTTGTCATGGCGTGATTTTACGGCAGGTTGCTGGTGGTTGCCGGTTGACTGATCCAAATTGAAAACCCTTCCGATACGGTAGGTTTTGTTCCGTAAAAATATTCCTGATAATTCAGCAAGCCGTCCTGATCGGTGTCTTGCGTTGCCGAACTTATGTTTAACCCATTCATCGCATACCACGCAAACGGCACACCGTAGATGTCCGTTTGTGAATCGTAGGGACTGATGTGCATTACCAGCCATTCGTAGGCATCGGTCAAGCCCATGCCCGAAGTGTCCTGCGGCGTTCCCAATCTTAAGAAACAGACTGAACTGGACAGATTGGCAATCGTGTAAGTGTTGCAATGATAGCCTTGTCCCATCCACGCCCACGGAATGCTGTTCGTGCCAGTGGCAAGAATCGAGTTGGCAAAAACATCGTACGGAACGCCATCGGCTCCTCCTTGAATCGTAAAAGTGATGCTCATCGTGCCGTTAGCTGCACGAGTCGCTGCGACGTTGCTAATCCAGATGTTCGTGTCATACGAACAAGTCGAGGCGTAGCCATTCCATAAGAGATTGCCCTGTCCGGAGATGGCATTGAAGCCAGCGAAAGGCGTATAGGACGGGCTGGATGTTGCATTGTTAAATGGCCACATTGCCCGGTTCCAAGGATTCATCATGTAGAGCGGAAAGGTTCGGCTGTAAATATCTGCTATCGTGCCGTCGTCCAGCGGCGCGTTGTAAGTCTGCACATTATTGAAAAGTCCGTGCGACTGGTAAGTGCCGGTATTGTCACCGCCGATACAAAAGCCATTGGTCAGTGCATTCGCACCGGGAAATACCGTCACGCCCGGGCCATTGGTGGCAAGCGTCCCGTCCAGATAAAGCAGCGTGTTGGTGGCGGTATAGGTCAGGGCGACGAAATGGAAATAGTTGGTCTTCCAGGAAATCGGCGCGGACAGGTAGTTGGTGTATGTGGTAGATGAGTCGTTAGTCTGCGCTGAAAAATAAAGATTCGCCCCCGACGGATCCACATAAAGGCTCCACCAACCGTAATTGGAATTGGCGGTGTAGGCTCCAGCTTCAAACAGCCGGGCATACTCGCCCGGCCCAGTGCCGCCCTCATTCGTTCCCGACCAACTGGGGGCAAACCAAAAGGAGACCGTCCCAACATTCACGGTGAGATTTGTTACGCCACTGGTCTCCACCACCCGATACCGCAGCCATGCGGGATTCGGGTTGCTCACCACCAGCGAAGAACCGTTGCCGAGGTAGGAATAAGCTAGGTTGGTGAATGAAATTGGGACGGAACCATTGTCGCTCGTCCAGTTGGTCTGATCATTGAAATTCCAGACATTGAGCGGCGTGTAGGTCGCACCACCACCGCCGCCACCGCCGCCACCCGGCAGAGCCTGAGCGCACACTCCTAATGCAAAAGAAAAAATACCGACCACACCCAACAGCCTTGCCATGGAAAGGCAAATGTGTTTTGGAATATTTAGGTCCCCGTTAAATTGTTTCATAATCCAAAACCCATTTGGCACCCGTTACGATTCACCTAAATGACTCAATGGTTTTACGCCCTTCTCTGCAAACACCCAAGATAAAACTTTTCACACGTTATTTGTTGGGGTGGGCATTGCCGAGACGCAAATTTTATGTTGCTGGGCAGAGTAGCAGGTGGCCTTGTGGGTGATAATTATTCTGATTGGCAATGTCGCGGCCAGTGTTGTCAGGTCGCACGGCGGCGGCAAGGTTTTTATGTGACGTGGATTACAGGGGGTTCACGGCACCGCCAGAGACACGAATTGCACGAATGAACACGAATTGGGGAAATTAAACCGCGAAATACACGAAATATGCGAAATGCGGAGGAGGACTTTAACCGGCAAGCCGGCGGGTCGCTGGACACCATTGATGAAGCAAAAACTTTGACGCGAATTATGCGAATTAACACGAATTTATTGGAGCACACCTCTCCCTGGCCCCCGATGCCCCGACGGGGTGAGTTGGGAGTTGTGGGTTGATTCGTGGGGTTTATCGGCCGGTTTCGCTCGGTTTCGCTGACCGCGCGATTCTCGGTCGGAAACCGGAGCGGCAGCTTAAAACCGAATAGAATTAGGGCTAAAACGAGTTCTTGTGGTTAGAAAACAAGCCTCACCCCATTGAATCCAAGTCCCAGCGAGCGGTCCCCTGCCCGCCGCGATTGCCAACCCACGCGTTCGGATTTACCACGGCGGCGCGCACGGCGCGCCCCACCTGTCCCATAGTTGCCAAGAACTGCTATATTGGCGGGCGCACTTCTTGATGGCGCCCCAGCCCTTGGGCCGGGAACTGGGTCAATGGCTTCTGAATTGAGTCCGAATTCAGCTTGAACCCCCCTTCGCGGTTCTTCAGTATTTATTCGTTAGTTTTACCTATGAACGTCACCCTCCGCGGCCGTCCCCAGCCTCATCGCACCGTCACCTTTGATCGCAAACAAAACGCCGTCCGGCTCATTGAGCAGCGGCTGCTGCCGCATGAATTTAAAATTGTCGGCACTCCGGATTTTCGCGCCACCGCCGCCGCCATCGCCGATATGGTCGTGCGCGGCGCCGGCGCCATCGGCGCCACCGCCGCCTACGGCCTGGCGCAGGGCGCTCTCGCCTTTCGTGGACGCGATCTGAAGCGGTTTTCTGTCCATGTGGAGACAGTGTATCAGGTCCTGAAAAATGCGCGGCCGACCGCCGTGGATCCCGTCAATGCGATGGATGGTGTGCGCGCGGCGATGGTTGCCGGCGCGACGGTTGCGGAGCAGCAGGCGCTGGCGCTGGCCGCCGCCGAGGAGTTTGCCCGGGAAGACGTGCGCCATTGTGAGGCCATCGGACGGCATGGGGCGAAGCTCATCCGCAACGGCATGCGGGTACTCACGCATTGCAACGCCGGCTGGCTGGCGTTCGTGGACATCGGCACCGCCACTGCGCCGCTGTATGCGGCTCAGGCGCAGGGCAAGAAATTCCACGTCTTCTGCGACGAGACCCGTCCGCGTTCCCAGGGCGCCACGCTCACCGCCTGGGAGTTGGCACAGCAAAAAATCCCCCACCAGATCATCGCCGATAACGCCGCCGGGCATCTGATGCAGCGCGGCGAAATTGACCTGGTCATCGTGGGCAGCGATCGCACGCTCGGTCGGACCGGGGAGGTTGCCAATAAAATTGGCACCTACACCAAAGCCGTCTTGGCCGCGCGCCACAAAATACCGTTCTATGTCGCGATCCCGCTGTCCACCATCGACTGGGATCTCCGGCGCGGTTTCGACATCCCGATCGAGGAGCGGCATGAGGATGAAGTGTTGGGGGCCTGGGGGGTGGTGGGGGGCCGGAAGGGGAAGCGGACTTATATTCGCGTGGCCAATCCGACCAGCGGCGCGCGCAATCCCGGATTTGATGTGACACCGGCGGAATTAATCACGGGCATCATCACGCCCGTCGGCATTTTCAAGCCGCGGGAGCTCTGGGGGCGGCGGCGCGAGTTGGGCCGAGCTCGCTAGGAATCGGCGACAATTTATTTCACCCGCAGCTCCGCGCTTCTGCCGTGCGCGCCAAGCCCCTCAAGCTCCGCGAATTTCTTCACCGTCTTGAGCGCCTTTTTGAGCGAGGCGGAACCATACTCCACCACGCTGGTGCGCCGCTGGAATTGATCCACGGTCAGGCCGGCAAACGAGGCGCCGGCGCCATCGGTGGGCAGCACATGGCTCGGGCCGGCAACGTAATCCCCCAGCGCGGTCGGGGACCAATTGCCCAAAAAAATGGCTCCGGCCGTCACAATGCCCCCGCTCACCCGGCGCGCGGCACGGGTGATGACTTCGCAGTGTTCCGGCGCCAGTTGGTTGGCCAGCGCCACCCCGTCGGCCACGGTCGCCACTTGAATCAGCCAGGTGTTGCGGTCCAGCACGCGCTGGATGAGGGGGCGACGATCCAAGGTCCGCAGCTGGAGCGCAATTTCCCGTTCCACTCCCTTGAGCACCGCTCCGGAAGTCGTCAGCAGCCAGACGCGCTCGTGGCCGGAGCCGTGTTCCGCCTGCGCCAGCATGTCCGCCGCCACATACCGGGGATGGGCCGTGTCGTCGGCCAGCACCAGCAAATCGCTCGGCCCGGCTAGCAGATCAATCGCGACCCGCCCGAAGACCAGGCGCTTGGCCATGCTGACATAGGCGTTGCCGGGACCGAAAATTTTCTGCACGCGGCGGATCGTCTTCGTGCCGTAAGCCAGCGCCGCAATCGCCTGCGCACCGCCCACCCGGTAAACCTCCGTCGCCCCCGCCGCCCGCGCCGCAAACAGGATCGCCGGATTGACCGCGCCGTCTCTGCCGCACGGGGTGGTGACAACGATCTCCCGGCAGCCCGCGACTTTTGCGAGGGTGATGGTCATGAGGGCGGTTGAGACGAGCGGGGCTGTGCCGCCAGGAATGTAAACGCCGACGCGCTGGAAGGGGTCGAATTTTTCCCCCACGCTGGCGCCGTGGGAATTTCTGCCTGACCAGTCCTTACGCCGGGATTTTTTGGCGAAGGCGGCGATGTTTGCGCCGGCTTCCGCCACCGCCGCGCGCAGGGCTTCATCCGCCTTGAGCGAGGCGGCCATGAATTCGGCCTGCGTCACCGCCATTTGATCGGGGGCAAGTCTCGCGCCGTCGAATTTTTCCGTGAAGTCCAGGACTGCGGCGTCTCCGCGCGCCGCCACGTCGTCCAGAATCGCCCGGGTGCGCTGCTCAATTTCGACATCGAACAGGCTGGAGTCAGCAGCGGCTTCCCGAACCTTCGTAGAATAGTTTGCGTCGGTGTGACGGACAATCTTCATGCCCGGCAGGCTAGGGGAAAGGAGGGGCAAAGTCAAAACGCGGCCCATCGGTTACGCCAGAGCGGACGAGGGGCCAAGACATAAAAAGCCCGTCGGCCCTCAAAACAGACAGCGGGCGGGTCTTGTGGCGTCAGGCCTTTTTCGTTTAAATTCCTGCCATGCGCAACCCTATCATCGCCGCACTGGATGTCCCATCAGCGGAGCAGGCCCTGGCCCTGGCAGAACAGATCGCCCCGGCGGTGGGCGCGTTCAAGATCGGCAAGGAACTGTTTGTCGCCGCCGGCCCCGATATTGTGCGCCGTGTGCGCGCGACCGGCGCCCCGGTTTTTCTCGACCTGAAATTTCACGATATCCCCAACACGGTGGCCAAAGCCGTCGCCTCCGCCGTGCGGCTCGATGTGCAGATGCTCACCCTTCACGCCAGTGGCGGCAGCGAGATGATGCGGGCGGCGGAAAAAGCCGCCCAGGACACGGCGAAAATGCTGGGCCGCCCAGTGCCGCTCGTGCTGGGGGTGACGGTGTTGACCAGTTCCAATCGGGAAACGCTTGCCGAGATCGGCTGCGATGTGGATCCCGAGCAACAGGTGCTGCGGCTCGCGCGGCTGGCGGCGGCCTCCGGCCTGCGCGGGCTGGTTTGTTCTCCGCTGGAAATTGTGGCGCTGCGGAAGATTTTGCCGACTGAAATCCAGCTGGTCACGCCCGGCATCCGCACCGGCTCGGAAAAAGCCGATGACCAAAAGCGCACGCTCACGCCGCGCGAAGCGATGGAGGCGGGTGCCAGCTGGCTGGTGATCGGCCGGCCGATTTACGCGGCGGAAAATCCGCGCGCGGCGGCCGAGAAAATCCTGGAATCCCTTTCCTGACCCCTGCCGGCGGCGTGTTCCTCACCGGACGATCTCAGCGATGAGCGGCGTTGGGGATGGCCTCTGCGGGGTGATTTTAAAAGCGGCTTTTATCCGGCGGACCATTGCCTTTGCCTGGGCTGCATCGGTGGCATGAATGCGGCAGAGAGTGGAGGAGGGCTTCATCCATTCGCCCGGTTTGGCGATGCAATCCAAGCCGACCTCGACGTGGATGGAAGATTCTTTCGTCAGCCGTCCGGCGCCAAGGTCGCGGAGGATCTCCCCGAGGAGGCGCGCGTCGCATTTGGAAATGTAGCCAGTTTTCCCCGACCGCACTTCAAGGACCGTCGTTGCCGTGGAATCCAAAGTGAGTTTGCGGTGGAACGCCTTCAAGTCCGCGCCTTGGGCGGCCAGCATTTCGTCCCATTTCCGCCGGGGCGCGCCGGAATTCAAGCAGTCTTTCGCCCGCTGCCGGGCGGCGGGGAGGGAGGGGGAGGCGCCGGTTTGCACCAGGAGATGGGCGGCGGAATCGATGACGAGTTCCAAGAGGTCCGTCGGACCGGCGCCCTCCAGGCAAGCCACGGCTTCCTTCACTTCCAGCCAGTTGCCGGCCGACCGGCCGACCGGCGTGTCCATGCCGGTCAAAAGGGCCCGCGTGTTCACGCCGCATTCTCTGCCGAGCGCGACCATCCGTTTTGCCAATTGGCGCGCCGCCGCCCGGGTGGGCATAAACGCGGCGCACCCGAATTTCACGTCTAGCAGGAGGGCATCGAGGTTTTCAGCGAGTTTCTTGGAAAGGATCGAGGCGGTGATGAGAGGCATGCTCGGCACCGTGCCGCTCGCATCGCGCAAGGCGTACAGCTTCTGGTCGGCGGGAACCATCGTGTCCGTCTGGCCGCAGATGACGCAGCCAATCCGCTGGACTTGGGCGATGATTTTCCCCGGGGAGAGGAGGGTCTGAAATCCCGGGATGGAGTCGAGCTTGTCGAGAGTGCCGCCGGTGATCCCCAGCCCGCGGCCGGAAATCATCGGCACGCGGAAGCCGAGGCAGGCCAGCAGCGGCGCAAGCGGGAGTGAAACCTTGTCGCCGATGCCGCCGGTGGAGTGCTTGTCCACCAGCGGCCGGGAATCGCGGGGGAATTGAAGAACGCGGCCGGAGTCGCGCATGGCCAGGGTGAGCGCGGTGGTTTCGGCGGTGTCCAGACCCCGGAAATAAATGGCCATGAGCATCGCGGCCATCTGGTAATCGGGAATCCGGCCGGCAGTGAATTCGCGAATGAATGCGTGAATCTGGTTCGACGCGAGGGTACCTCCTTCGCGTTTTGTTTCGATGAGGGAGAGAAAATTCACGATTTTAGCAGACAGTCAGCGCGGCCCCCCCCCAGCATTTAGAACCGGAGGTCTCGGAGGTCTTTATCCCTGTCGCCGCAGGAATCAGGATCAGCACCGTCCGTCCCGGGATTTCACCCGACGAACTTTTTGGCTGCAATACTGGCGTTGTGTCCGCCGAAGCCGAATGAATTGTTGATGATGGCGTTGACCTTCAGTTCCCGTGCGGTGTTGGGAACGTAATCCAGATCACATTCGGGATCGGGCGTCTGATAATTGATGGTGGGCGGGACGACGCCGTTTTTAAGGGCGAGCGCGCACGCGGTCATTTCAACGGCGCCCGCAGCCCCCAGCATGTGGCCGGTCGCCCCCTTGGTGGAGCTGACGGCCAATTTCCGGGCGTGGTCGCCAAAAACGGTCTTGATCGCCTGCGTTTCACACGCGTCGCCCTGCGGCGTGGAGGTCCCGTGGGCGTTGATATAGGAAATGTCCTCCCGATTGAGGCCGCCGGTCCGGAGCGCCATCCGCATGCAGCGGGCCGCCCCTTCGCCGTCGGGCGCCGGTGAGGTGAGGTGATAGGCGTCGGCCGTATTGCCGTAGCCGGCCAGCTCACAATAAATTTTCGCGCCCCGCTTTTTGGCGTGCTCTAATTCCTCGAGCACGATGACCCCTGCGCCTTCGCCCATGACGAAGCCGTCGCGGTCCTTGTCGAACGGGCGCGAGGCGTGCTGGGGATCGGTGTTGCGCGTGCTCATCGCGCGCATGGCGCAAAAGCCGCCGATGCCGACGGACACGATGGCGGCCTCAGCGCCGCCGGCGAACATCACCTGCGCGTCGCCCATTTTGATGGCGCGCCAGGCCTCGCCGATAGCGTGGTTGGCGGTGGCGCAGGCGGAGCAGGTGGCGAAATTGGGGCCGCGCAAATTGTTGTACATCGAGAACAGGCCCGAGGCCATGTTGCTGATGAGCATGGGAATCATGAACGGCGAGAGCCGCCCCGGCCCCCGGTCCAGCAGTATCTTGTGCTGTTCGATGGTGGTGGCCAGACCGCCGATGCCCGAGCCAAGGATCACGCCGATTTCGTCCCGGTTTTCCTTGTCGAGTTCCAGCCCGGAATCCTGCAGCGCGCTCCAGGCAGCGTAGATGCCGAACTGCGAATAGCGATCGGTGCGTCGGATCTCCTTGGGCGATGGAAAGGCGGGGGCGAGATCAAATTCCTTCACCTGGCCGGCAATTTGGGTGTCGAACGGGGTGGCGTCAAAGGCGGTGATCCGGTCGATGCCGCACTGGCCGGCAATCAGGTTGTTCCAGAACGTGTCCAGTTGGTGCCCGAGCGGGGTGACGACGCCGAGGCCGGTGATGACCACGCGGCGGTCTGTGGAGTGGCTTGCCATAAATCAAACGGGGCAGTTTCAGCTAGTCTAGCCAAACTGCCCCGAAGTGCAACAGTCGCAATTATTTCTGGTTTTCTTCGATGTATTTGGTCACGTCGCTGACTGTCAGCAGCTTTTCAGCCTGTTCGTCAGGGACTTCAATGCTGAATTCCTCTTCCAGAGCCATGATCAACTCGACGGTGTCGAGCGAGTCGGCGCCGAGGTCTTCGATGAACTTGGCTTCCGGCGTCACTTGGTCCGCCTTCACACCTAGTTGTTCGACGATGATGTCCTTTACCCGTTGGTCAATTGGTTTGTCAGCCATAATTTGTCCCGTGTTATGCCATGAATGAAAATACCGTTCAAGTCCCGATTTTTATATTTTTCCGGTACTGATATAAAACCTTTAATATTAGCGAGTTGTGTTTTTGATCACATCACCATTCCGCCGTCCACCGTCAGCACTTGGCCGGTGATATAGCGTCCCGAGGTTCCGGACAGAAACAGGGCGGCGTTGGCGATATCCTCCGCAGCACCCAGTTTGCCCATGGGGATCTGCTTCAAAATGGAGGCTTTGAGCTCCTCGTTCAATTCTGCGGTCATGTCCGTGTCAATGAAGCCGGGGGCGATGCAGTTGGCGGTGATGCCGCGGGAGGCGAATTCCTTGGCGAGGGATTGGGTGAAGCCGATCAACCCCGCCTTGCTCGCTGCGTAATTGCACTGCCCGGCATTGCCGATGAGTCCGATGACCGAGGAAATGTTGACGATGCGGCCCGTCCGCGCCTTGAGCATCGCCCGGCTGAAAGCTTTGGTGACGAGAAATGCGCCCCGGAGGTTCGTGTTCAAAACGGCGTCCCAGTCCGCATCGCTCATGCGCATGAGCAGACCGTCGCGCGTCACCCCGGCGTTGTTCACCAGGATGTCCACCTTGCCCGCCTCGGCCAGAATCTTTCCGGCGGCGGCTTCCACGGCGGCCGGATCCGCCACATCCACGGCGAACGCCCACGCCCGGCGCCCAAGCGCGCGGATTTCACCGGCGACTTTCTCGGAGTTTTCCGCCGTGCGGGAGACGACGGCGATGTCCGCGCCCTCGGCGGCGAATTTCAATGCGATGGCCCGGCCGATGCCCCGGCCGGCCCCGGTGACGACAGCGATTTGATTGGCAAGTTGACTCATAATTTCAGGAATAATTCGATAGAATGAGGGGGAAGAACAGTTTTTTTTAATGCGCTGGGCGATAATTTAAAGGGATCCCTTCGTCGTGCCCGTGTGAAGTCCGCTTCAAAGAGCGGTCAAAGTGGCTTGCAGACTCGCCGCATCCGCCACGTTCAGCAGGGTCACTGATTTATCGATGCGCTTCAAAAAGCCGCTCAAAGCCGTGCCCGGTCCCAGCTCGATGAACCGCGTGTAGCCCTGGGCAATCAACGCCCGCATGGACGCCTCCCAAAGGACCGAGGCGCAGACCTGCTCAACGAGGCGGGCGGAAATCTCCGCCGGCGTTCCGTGGGCCTGGGCGGTGACATTCGAAATCACCGGTATCCCGGGCATGACCAGATTCACCCGGGCCAGTTCCGCGCCGAGTTTTGACTGGGCGCTGGCCATGAGCGGCGAGTGATAGGCGCCGGCCACCGGCAACGGCAACGCGCGCTTGGCTCCTTTGGTTTTGGCGAGCTCGCAGGCCATTTTAATTTTTTCCGCCTCACCCGAAATAACCAGCTGCCCGGGACAATTCAGATTCGCCAGCACCACGCCGGCCTCCGCGCACACCTCGCGCGTGGGCGCCTCCTCCAGGCCGATGATCGCAGCCATCCCGCCCTGGGTCACATCGCAGGCCTCCTGCATGAATTTTCCGCGCTGGCGGACGACGCGCAGTCCATCCTCAAAACTCAGCGCGCCCGCCGCCGTCAATGCTGTGAATTCGCCGAGCGACAGGCCTGCCGCAGCGTCATATTTCAGTTGGGGCGCCTGGGCTTTGAGCAGCTGAAAGGCGATCCAGCTGACGAGAAAGATGCCGGGCTGGGCGTTTTCAGTTTTGGTCAGATCCGCCTCCGGACCGTTGAAACAGATTCCGGTCAGGTCGTAGCCGAGGGCGGCATTGGCCCGGTCGAACCAGGCTTGGGCGGCGGGGAATTTTTCAGCCAGGTCTTTGCCCATGCCGACGACTTGGGCGCCTTGGCCGGCAAACAGGAGTGCGGTTTTGCTCATATAATGGACCCACTAAACACGAAAACCACCCCGAACGAAAGTCGAGATTTTTAAAACAGAACTCCGAAGCAGGTCAGGCTTCCGGGTCCTCCCTCTTGGTCAGCCCTGCGGACCAAAGCGCCTCCTCGCCGCTGCATCTCCATCTTCATTTTAGAATCGAGATTGAAATTAAAACTTTCACCTGCCGAATGAGGCAGGGCCAGGCTCTCGCGCAGGTCCTCCCCCTCGCCCTGCAAAAGTATGATCGGGGAGAGGGCCGAAGAGGGGACCTGGGGGGGCGACCCTGAAACGGAATTCTTCGGAAAATTCCCTGGCGGACGGGGCTACTTTCTCCGATAGGTCCCCGTCCATTGCGTTTCGGCAAGCACGTGCCCGTTCATCGCCTGGAGCAGCTCGTTTTTAGTCGCCTGCGGTTTCAGGCTGGGCTTGGTGTCGAGCGCGTAGAGTTTGAAAAAATAACAGTGCGGCCTGCCCGGCGGCGGACACGGCCCCCCATAGCCAATCCGCTTATAATCGTTCACCCCCTGCTTCGCGCCGCCCGGCAGCTCCGGCACTTTCGCCACGCCTTCGGGCAGCCCCGCAGTGTCCGGCGGCAGATCGTACATCACCCAATGCACCCAGCTCCCGGTCGTCGCGTCAGGGTCATCGCAAATCAAGGCAAGGCTTTTCGCGTCGGGCGGGGTGCCCGACCAGTGCAGTGGGGGTGAAAGGTTCTGGTCGTCAAACGCATGCCGCCGGGGGATCGGCTGACCCTTGGCAAAGGCGGTGGTGGTGAGTTGAAATTTCATGGCGGCTCCTTTATTAGCGGAACGTTTTGCGGCACCCATCCCGACCGCCGAATCATCCGGATGCGGCCGGCCGGGTTCTGATGCGCCCGCTCCCGCACCAACCTCAACCCGAACCGCGTCAGCGCAAAAGGGATTTTTCACTTGTCAGAACGGCTGGGCTGGTAAAAATGGCGGATGCTTTCTCATATCGTCATTTTTTGGACAGACCCCAACCAGCCGGCTGAAGCGGATGAATTGTTGGCAGGCGCTAACAGCCTATTGAAAAACATTCCCGGGGTGCTGCATTTTCATGCCGGTAAAATGGCGCCCAGTCACCGGCCCGTGGTGGACCAGTCGTATCAGGTGGCCCTGAACATGGTGTTTGCCGACAAAAAAGCGGAACACGACTACCAATCTCATCCCCAGCACCTTGAATTCGTTGAAAAATACATCCGGCGGCTGATGAAGCGGGTGGTGATTTATGATTTTGAGGGGCCCCCGGCACCGGACGCTCGGTAGCCGGCGGCCGTGATGAGTCCGCTTACGGGAAAAACCGGCCTGGCTGCTGCGCGCCCGACGCAACGAAGTGACACGCGCGAAGAGGCTCTTCACCCGCCCGATTAAAATTTATCTGCAGCTCAAAGTGGGCGAGCCCGTGATTTTCGGCTGGATAAGGCGTTCGCGTCAGAACTTCTCAACCATTTTCCGGAGGGCCTCAATCCAGGTCGGATGCTCGTTCATGCAGGGGATGCGGGTGAACTCCTTGCCGTTGCCGGCCATGAACTCCTCGCAGCCGCGCATGCCGATTTCCTCAATGGTCTCCAGGCAGTCGGAGACGAAGGCTGGGCACATCACGAGCATCCGCTTCTTCCCCTCGTTGGCCAGGCGCGCCAGCTCGTAATCCGTGTACGGCTTGAGCCAGGGATCTTTCCCGAGGCGGGACTGGAAGGAGACGGAGTATTTCTCCGGGGGCACGCCCGCGAGTTTCACAAACGCAGCGGTGGTGGCGAAGCATTGCGCGCGGTAACAGGTGGCGTGCGCGGCGCTGGCCACCTCGCAGCAATTTTCAACCTTCAGGCAATGGCAGCCGGTCGTGTCGGACTTGCGCAGGTGTCGTTCAGGAATGCCGTGGTAACTGAAGAGCAGATGGTCGTAGTCCTTGAGATAATCCTTCGCGCTGGCCACGAGGGCCGCGATGTAGTCCGGATGGACATAATAGGGCGGCTGCACGGTGATCCGTATCTGCGGCGCCCGTTTCCGGGCGACTTCCTCCACGCGCACCACTGCGGATTCGTAGCTGGACATCGCGTAGTGCGGAAAGAGCGGGATGAGGAGTGTCTCGGTCACGCCCTGCGCCGCCAGCTTTTTGACCGCGGATTCAATGGAGGGGTTTTGATAGCGCATCGCCAGTTCCACCGGCAGTGAGACCTGGGATTGCAAGAGCTTCTGCACCTTGCGGCTGCTGACGACGAGCGGCGACCCGTCCTTGGTCCAGATTTTTTCATACGCCTCGCCGGATTCGTGAGGGCGACGGATTAGAATCAGCCCCACGATCAGTCGGCGGAGAGGCCAGACGAGGTCAATCACCCGTCCGTCCATAAGGAATTCATTCAAGTACCGCCGCACATCGCCCACGGCGGGGGAGTCCGGAGAGCCCAGGTTGACCAGCAAGACGCCTTTTTTCATGGGCCGGAGTCTAAACAGGTCGGCGCGAAAATAAAAACGAAGATTTACAACTTCCCCGCTTCCCCTCCATTTTGGGGGAAGTGGAATTGAGCCCTTCAGAAATTCGCACCGCCGTTAAAAGCGCGCTGGCCGAGGACATCGGCCGCGGCGACGTGACCACGCTGGCCACGGTGCCGAAGACGCTGGCCTTCCGGGCCGTCCTGCGCGCGCGCGAGCCTCTGGTCGTCGCCGGCCTCGAATTCGCCAAGGCCGCCTTTCTTCAGCTGTCCTCGTCGGTCCGTGTGGAATACCTGGTCCACGACGGCACCCATGTCGGCCGGGGCGACCGCCTGCTGCGCCTGACCGGTCCCGCCCGCGCCATTCTGACGGCCGAGCGGGTGGCGCTGAATTATGTGCAGCGCCTTTCTGGAATCGCCACGCTCACCGCGCAGTTCGTGGCCGCCCTCAAGGGCACCCGCGCGCAGATCTTGGACACGCGCAAAACCACGCCCGGCTGGCGGCGGTTTGAGAAATATGCCGTCGCCTGCGGCGGCGGGAAAAACCACCGCTTCGGCCTCTTCGATCTGGTGCTGATCAAGGACAATCATCTCGCCGCGCTGCAGGCCGAAAAGCCCAACGCCGTGGCAGCGGCAATCCAGCGCGCCCGGAAACGCTATCCCCGGCTCAAGGTCGAGGTCGAGGCCGACACGCTCGAGCAGGCGGCCCAAGCGGTCGAGGCCGGCGCGGATATTCTTCTCCTGGATAATATGACACCGGCGCAATTGCGGCAGGCGGTCAAGATCGCCAAAGGCCGCGCGCAGACCGAGGCCAGCGGCGGCGTGCGCCTGGACACGGTCCGGGCTATCGCCGACAGCGGCGTGGATTTCATCTCCGTCGGCGCCCTCACCCATTCCGCCCGCGCCGTGGACATCGGCTTGGATTTCGAAATGTAGACTCTCTTCCGCCGATGACCCCGGATGCTAAAATCCTCTCCGCCCTGCGCGCCCATCCTGCCGGCGTTCCCGGAGCGCAGCTGGCCGAGGTGTTGGGCATCAGCCGCGCAGCGATCTGGTCGCGCATTGAGGAATTGCGCCGGCTCGATTACGACATTCAGGCCGGCCCCCATTCCGGCTACCGCCTGGTGCGTTCCCCCGATGTGCTGCACGCGGACGATTTGGTCGCCCGCCTCGGCCGGACCCGGGTGGTGGGGCGCGATATTCAGGTGTTTGAACAGACGGCGTCCACCAATGACGTGGTTGAAAAACTTGCGCGCGATGGCGTGAGGGAAGGGGCCGTGGTGTTCGCTGAGTCGCAGTCCAAGGGCCGGGGGCGCCTCGGACGCCGATGGATTTCGCCCGCGCGCAAGGGCCTCTGGTTTTCCGTCCTGCTGCGGCCTCAGCTGCGCCCCCCGGAGGCGACGCAGTTGACCATTGTTTCGGCCACCGCCTTGCGCCGCGCCATCCAGGCGGTCACCGGGCTGAAGCCGGATATCAAATGGCCCAACGACATCCTGATCGGCGGCAAAAAAGTCGCCGGCATCCTGACCGAGCTCAGCGCGGAGGTGGACCGGATTCGTCACATCCTGCTGGGGATCGGCGTGGATGTGAATCTGGACGCCGCCGAGCTGCCGGCCGAACTGCGCCAGACGGCGACCTCCCTGAAGCAGGAGGGGGGGCAGATGGTTTGCCGGGCGGAGCTGGCCGTGGCGATTTTGCGGGCCCTGGATGAGGATTACGCGCGGCTCAATGCGGGCCGGTTCCCGGCGGTCGCCGACGAATGGGAGGCCCATTGTGTCACCATCGGCAAGAATGTGACGGTGCTCATGGGCGATCGCACGGTCCGCGGCCGTGCGGAATCGCTGGACGACGACGGGTCGCTGCTGGTGCGCACGGAGCACGGACGGCTGGAACGGATTATCGGGGGCGATGTGACGCTGGAAAAATAAACAGTCATCCCGGCGGCTGCCCGCTGCCACTGAAACCATGATATTACTCTTCGACATCGGCAACACCCACACGCACCTCGGCCTGGCCAATGGGCGGCGCGTGCTGAAGCGGGCGGACATCCCCACGCCCGCCTGGTTCAGCGGGAAGGCGCCGGCGCTGGTGGCGAAATTCGCCGGGGCAGCGAAGCTGGACGGCGCTGTTTTATGCAGCGTGGTTCCGCGCGCCACGCGGAGGGTGCGCCAGGCGGTCAGCCGTCGCTGGGGGCTCCAGGCGCTGGAGCTCACGCCGAAAACTCTGCGCGGGGTCGGGGTGGATTATCCCAGGCCGGCCTCGATCGGACCGGACCGCCTGGCCAATGCCGTGGCCGCGCGCCAGCACTTCGGGGCGCCGGTGGTGGTGGTAGATTTCGGGACGGCGGTCACCTTTGACGTGGTGAATGCCCGCGGCGATTACGTGGGCGGCATCATCGCGCCGGGGCTGGCGGCGATGACGGATTATCTCCATGAAAAAACCGCCTTGCTGCCCCGAATCCGGATCCGGGAAATCTCTTCAGCCATCGGCAAAAGCACGGAGCAGGCGATGCTCATCGGCGCGGTGCAAGGCTATCGGGGTCTGGTCCGGGAATTAATCGGCGCGCTGAAACGCGAATTGCGCGTCCGAAAACTCCCGGTCATCGCCACGGGCGGCTATGCCCGGCTGATCGCGGCGCGCCTGCCGGAAATCTCCGCCGTTCTTCCGGACCTGACGCTCGAGGGTCTGCGGCTGGTCTGGAAAAATCAGCCCCCAGGGCCGCGCGCATCGTGACGCTACCCCCCAGCTCCCTTTTCCCGCTTAAACGGGAATTTGAGCTGAAAACAGGGGGGCCTCCTCTACCCAGCCCTCTCCTTCTTGGGGGAGGCGAGGGAGGAAAAGGGCCGTGTCATGATGCATCTCGTGAAGCGGGCGGTTCATTCCGCATTGCTCCGGCGCGCCGGTTCCGCCCATAATGCCCGCCTTATGGCAAGCAGTCGCAGACAATATCCGTTTCAGTTGATCGAGCCCAAGTGGCAGCAGACCTGGGAGCAGCAGCAGGCTTTCCGCGCCTTCAGTCCGGGGGACACCGTGCCCGAGGGTCATCCCTTTGGCCTCCGCCATGGGCTTTCCGGAAAGGTGGCCGCCCGCAATCTCTTGCCCGAGAAGTTTTATATCCTCGACATGTTTCCCTACCCGAGCGGCGCGGGGCTGCATGTCGGGCATCCCGAAGGCTACACCGCCACGGACATCCTCGCCCGCTACCGCCGCGCCGCCGGCTACAATGTGCTGCATCCCATGGGGTGGGATTCGTTCGGCCTGCCCGCCGAGCAATACGCCGTCAAGACCGGCCAGCATCCGCGCGTGACCACCGAGGCGAACATCGCCAACTTCACGCGCCAGATCAAAAGCCTCGGCTTCAGCTACGACTGGTCCCGCGAACTGGCCACCACCGACGTCGATTATTTCAAATGGACGCAGTGGATTTTTCTCCGTCTTTACCATTCCTGGTTGAATCCGGAGACGAATAAGGCCGAGTCCGTGGAAACCCTTCCCTATCCCGCCGATTGCAAAACGGAGGAGCAGCGGAGGGCTTATCGTGATTCCAAGCGCCTGGCGTACGTTTCCGAAGCGCCGGTGAACTGGTGCCCCGAGCTCGGCACGGTGCTGGCCAACGAGGAGGTCATCGACGGCAAGAGCGAGGTCGGCGGCTTCCCGGTCATCCGCAAGCCGATGCGCCAATGGATGCTCCGCATCACCGCCTACGCCGAAAGGCTGCTGGCCGACCTCGACACGATCGACTGGAGCGATTCGCTCAAGGAGATGCAGCGCAATTGGATCGGCCGCTCCGAAGGCGCCGAGGTGGATTTTGAGGTGGCAGGGTCGTCTGAGATCATCCGCGTTTTCACCACGCGCCCCGACACGTTGTTTGGGGCGACCTACATGGTGCTGGCGCCGGAGCATCGGCTCGTGGATCAGATCGTCACCGAGGAGCAGGGGGCTGCCGTGGAGAACTACCGCGAACACACCGCGCGCAAAAGCGATCTCGAACGCACCGAGCTGGCGAAGGAAAAATCCGGGGTGTTCACCGGCGCCTATGCCCTGAACCCGGTCAACGGCGAGCGGATCCCCATCTGGATCGCCGACTACGTCCTCGCCAGCTATGGCACCGGCGCCATCATGGCCGTGCCCGCGCATGACGCACGCGACTTCGAGTTCGCCCAGAAATTTAATCTGCCGGTCCTCCAGGTCCTCCAGCCGGGGGATGCCAAGACGGACTGGCAGGGGTTCACCGGCGACGGCACGGCTGTCCACTCCGGCTTTCTCAATGGCCTGTCCACGCCCGATGCTAAGAAAGCAATCACCGCGTGGCTCGAGGAGAAAGGTCTCGGTAAAAAGACTGTTAACTTCAAGTTGCGCGACTGGCTCTTCAGCCGGCAGCGTTACTGGGGCGAGCCGTTCCCCATCGTTTGGAAAAAAGATGCCGCCGGGAATTTGTATCACGAGGCGCTGCCGGATGGCGCGCTGCCGCTGCTGCCGCCCGCTCTGGATGATTACAAGCCCGCCCCGGGCGGGGAGCCGCCGCTGGCGCGCGCGCAAGACTGGGTCAACCTGCCGGACGGATCCGTGCGCGAAACCAACACCATGCCGCAGTGGGCGGGCAGCTGCTGGTATTACCTCCGCTATCTCGACGCGAAGAATGCAAACGCATTCGTCGGCAAGGATGCGGAAAGTTACTGGATGGCATCCAATGGCAAGGCGGCGGGCGTGGACCTTTACGTCGGCGGCACGGAGCATGCCGTGCTGCACCTGCTCTACGCGCGCTTCTGGCACAAGGTCCTGTTTGATCTCGGCCACGTCGCGACGCCCGAACCCTTTTATAAGCTCGTCAACCAGGGCCTGATCCTCGGCTCCGACGGCCAGAAGATGTCCAAGTCGCGCGGCAACGTGGTCAACCCGGACGACGTGCTGGTGGAATACGGCGCGGATGCCTTCCGGCTTTATGAGATGTTCATGGGGCCTCTCCAGGACACCAAGCCGTGGAACACCCAGGGCGTGGAGGGCGTGTACCGCTTCCTCGGGCGCGTCTGGCGCCTGTTCGTGGATGAAAAATCGGAAACGGCGTTTGAGCAGGCGCAGACGTTGACCGCGGAGAACGCCAAGGAAGGCAAGGATCTGCTCGACTTGATTTTGCTCGATGGCGGCATCGCCGAGCGGGATGCCACGCCCGCCCAGCTCAAGACGCTGCACGCCTGCATCAAGAAAGTCACCGAGGACCTGGACGGCATGCGCTTCAACACGGCCATCTCCGGGATGATGGTTTTTGTGAATGAGGCGATGACCTGGCAGGCCAAGCCGTTGTCGGTGATGAAAACTTTTTTGCAACTGCTCGCGCCCTTCGCGCCGCACGTCGCTGAAGAGCTCTGGGCGCGGCTGCATTCCACGTTCGGACAGACTGCCCCGTCGCTGCCTTACTCGCCGTGGCCCCAGTGGGATCCCGCGCGGCTTGTCGAGAGCGAGATCGAGCTGCCAGTGCAGGTGAACGGTAAGCTGCGCGACGTCATCAAGGTGGCCGTGGATGCGGACCATGCGACGATTGAGGCGGCAGCGAAGGCGGCCGAGAAGGCGCAGCCGTTTCTCGCCGGCAAGACCATCAAGAAAGTCATCATCGTGCCGAAGAAGATGGTGAACTTGATCGTGACGTAGTGGCGTTCGGCAGAAAAGCGCATCTCTCGTCCGCTCACGAAATCCGAAATTTTCTGCCGGGTGACAAGTCGGGAGCAGGTTTATGGGCCGACAACGGGGGCTATTCCCGGCCTTCCTGGCGCTAGGGGACGGAGATCAAGCCGCTCGCCAGCAGGGTCTGGAAATGCGGCGGCGGTTCTTGCCGAAGCGCGGAAAGCTTGTATCTTATCGGCATGAAATTTCGTGTCCATGTTGAGGCGGATGAGGACGGCGTTTTTGTGGCGGAATGCCCCACGCTGCCCGGCTGCGTTTCGCAAGGAAAAACCCGGAATGAAGCCTTGGACAACATCAAGGACGCCATCGCCGGCTACATCTTCAGCCTAGAAAAGCACGGCGAGGCGGTGCCGCTGCCCGTCAATGAAGAAGTGGTCGAGGTATCGGCGTGAGCCGTTTGCCATTCTGTTCCGGAGCGGACGCCGTCAAGGCCTTCCGGCAACTGGGCTACGAGTTGGATCATCAGACCGGCCGCCACATCATCTTGCGACATCCCTCCCGCGCCGTTTTACCGTGCCCAATCATCGTGAACTCGCCAAGGGAACTTTGATGGCTTTGATTCGCGAGGCTGGGTTGACCCGGGAATACTTCACGGATTTGCTGCGTTGAACTAAGAGTTCGCCTTCACCGTTGCGGGCCGGATGCGGAAATCACTTTTCCCCGCTCGCCAGCAGGGTCTGGAAATGCGGCGGCTGCTCCTCGGCGGCCACCATGCTGATTTCAATCCTCTTCAGCCCGGCGGCCTCCAGCCAGCGGTGCAAATCGCTTTCCGCAAACCCCAGCCAGCGGTCTCCGTAGAGTTTGCGCGCTTCCTCGAAATGATGCTGGAGTAGGTCGAGGATCAAAATCTGGCCGCCGGGCTTGAGCAGCTTCGCTGCGCTCGCCATCGCCGCCGCCGGATTTTCCGCGTGATGCAAGGCCTGGCTCAAAATGACCAGGTCCACGCTGCCCGCCTCAATAGGCGGGTTCTGCAGGTCGCCCTGACGGAACTCCAGGTTCTTCAGCCCGTTCTTCTTCGCCTTGGCCGCGCCGAACGCCACGATCTTTTCCGAGTTATCCACGGCGATGACCTTTTTGCACCGGCGCGCCAGCAGCTCGCTCAGCAGGCCCTCCCCCGCGCCCAGGTCCGCGACCGTGAGCGCCGGGAGCATTCGCAGCAGCAGATGCCCGAACGCCTGCCAGGAGCGGCCGGGGCCGTACACCCGGTCGAAGCGGCCGGCGACCTGGTTGAAAAATAACTGCGCCTGCTCTTTGCGCCGGGCCAGCACGCGCTTGAGATTAATCTGATCCCCGCCGTGCTCGGCCAGCTCCTTCGCGCCGCGGATGGCCAGCTGGATGAATTCGCTGGCGACGGAATCGGCCTGGGGATTGAGCCGGTAGAAGGTGCGCTTGCCCTCCCGCCGCGACTTGACGAGCGCGCAATCGGCGAGCAGCCCCAGATGCGTGGAAATCCGCGACTGGCCCAGCCGCGTCACTTCCTGCAGCTCATTGACGGAGAGCTCGTCCTTCTCCAGCAGCGCGACGATGCGCAGCCGCGTGGGGTCGGACAGGGCCCGGAGAGATTTCAAGGTGGAGGTCATGATTATTTCGTTGCGCCCCATTTTTCCAAAATTCCATTTGACGCGCTTCAAAATAGATATATCATCCTATCCAGATACGTCAATATGTTGTTGGCAATAAACTCTGAATTATCCATGAACAATCGTTATATCTTCTCTTCCGAATCCGTCGGCGAGGGCCATCCGGACAAGGTGGCGGACACCATCTCCGATGCCGTGCTGGACGCCTGCCTGGCGCAGGACCGGTTCAGCCGCGTCGCCTGCGAGACCTATGTGAAGTCCAATGTCGCCATCGTGGGCGGCGAGATCACCACCAAGGCCAAGCTCGACTTCGTGGCCATCGCCCGCAAAGCCATCCGCGAGATCGGCTATGTCAACGACGACGACGTGTTTCACGCGGACAAGGTGTTCGTGAATGTCATCGTCACCCAGCAGTCCCCGGACATTGCCCAGGGCGTGGACGCCAAGAAGGCCAAGGGCAAGAAGACCGCCAAGCAGGGCGCGGGCGACCAGGGGCTGATGTTCGGCTACGCGTGCAATGAAACCCGCGAGCTCATGCCGGCGCCGATCATGTTTGCGCACCGGCTCGGCCGGGAACTCACGCGCATCCGCAAAGCGGGCGGCGCGCCGTGGCTGCGCCCCGATGCGAAGTCGCAGGTCTCGGTCGTCTATGAGAACGACCTGCCAGTGGCCATCTCCAACGTGGTCATCTCCACCCAGCACAGCGCGGAGGTCGAGCACCGCGAGATCGAAAAATTTTGCATCGAGAAGGTCATCAAGAAAGTCCTTCCGGCGAAGCTGCTAAACTCCAAGACCGAGTTCCTCATCAACCCCACCGGCCGCTTTGTCGTGGGCGGACCGCAGGGCGACACCGGCCTGACCGGCCGCAAAATCATCGTGGACACCTACGGCGGCATGGGCCGTCACGGCGGCGGCGCCTTCTCCGGCAAGGACCCGACCAAGGTGGATCGCAGCGCGGCCTATATGGCGCGCTGGGTGGCGAAGAACATCGTGGCCGCCGGTCTGGCGACCCGCTGCGAACTCCAGTTCGCCTACGCCATCGGTCATCCCAACCCCGTCAGCGTCCATGTTGAAACCTTTGGCACCAACCGCGTTTCCAACGACCGCATTGTGCGCGCCGTCAACCGCGTGTTCAGCTTCCAGCCCTCGGACATCATCGACCAGCTCAACCTGCGCCGGCCGATTTACGGCAAGACCACCAACTACGGCCACTTCGGCAAGGCCGACAAGGATCTCACCTGGGAGGCGACCGACAAGGTGGCCGCGCTGAAGCGCGCGCTGAAATAATGAGTTTCAAGTTGGAAGTTTCAAGGCAGGTAGCATAGGGCCGCTCTTGAAACTTCCAGCTTGTCCCTTGAAACTTATACGATGTATCACTCGTTCGAAGATTTGGAAGTGTGGAAGCGCGGCTGCCGTCTCGCGGTGGAAGTGAGCCGGACGCTTGCCAAGTCGCGCGAGTATTACATACGGGACCAAATGCAGCGGTCGGCGCTTTCGATTCCTTCCAATATCGCGGAAGGCTCCGAGCGCGACAGCAAGTTAGATTACATCCGCTTTCTTCGCATCGCCAAGGGCTCGGCGGCGGAACTGAGGACGCAGTGTTACATAGCCGACAAAATGGAAATTCTGAAACACGATGACGCCACCCGCTTCACCGGCGAGTGCAAAGAAATTGGGTCCATGCTCCAAGGATTGATTCGCGCCATCCGAGTGAAATCTCCCGCTTGAAACTTAAAACTAATATGAAATCAAAAAATAAATCCGCAGCCTCCTGCCTTAACGAAATCAGCGCCACCTTCGCCCAATACGCCTCGCAGACCCCGGCGGGCAAGGACTACATCGTCCGGGATATGTCGCTGGCCGACTGGGGCCGCAAGGAAATCGCCGTCGCCGAACATGAAATGCCCGGCCTGATGTCCGTGCGCCGGAAATATGCGAAGTCCAAACCGCTCAAGGGCGTGCGCATCACCGGCTCGCTGCACATGACCATTCAGACCGCAGTGCTCATCGAGACGCTGGTCGCCCTCGGCGCCAACGTCCGCTGGGCTTCGTGCAACATCTTCTCCACCCAGGACCACGCCGCGTCGGCGATCGCCGCCACCGGCACCCCCGTATTCGCCTGGAAAGGCGAGACGCTCGAGGAATATTGGGATCTCACGCTCAAGGCGATCCTGTTCCCCGGCGACAAGGGCCCGGAGCTGGTGGTGGACGACGGCGGCGATGTGACGCTGCTCATCCACAAGGGCTACGAACTCGAGAAGGGTTCCCGCTGGGCCTACAGCTCTGCCAAGGGCGACAGCCATGAAGTTTCCGTGATCAAGGCGCTGCTGCGCCGGCTAGCGACGGAGAAGCCCGGCCTCTGGACCCGCATTGTCAAAGAGTGGAAGGGCATCGCCGAAGAGACGACCACCGGCGTGCACCGCCTGTATCAGATGAAGGAGGCGGGCACGCTGCTCGTCCCGGCTATCAACGTGAACGACTCGGTCACCAAATCCAAATTCGATAACCTGTACGGCTGCCGCGAATCGCTCGCGGACGGCATCAAGCGCGCCACCGACGTCATGCTGGCCGGCAAGGTGGCGGTCGTGTGCGGGTACGGGGATGTCGGCAAAGGCAGCGCCCATTCGCTCCGCGCTTATGGTTCCCGCGTGGTGGTCACCGAGATTGATCCCATCAATGCCCTACAGGCGGCGATGGAGGGCTTTGAAGTCAATACCCTTGAAAGCACCCTCGGGGTCGCCGACATCTATGTCACCACCACCGGCAATTGCGACATCATCACCGTGGCCCACATGCTGGCGATGAAGGACCAGGCGATCGTCTGCAACATCGGGCATTTCGACAACGAGATTCAGGTGGATGCGCTCAAGAAACAGAAGGGCGTCCGCATCGAGAACATCAAGCCGCAATACGACCGGTATCATCTGCCCGGCAACAAGAGCATCTATCTGCTGGCGGAAGGCCGGCTGGTCAACCTCGGCTGCGCCACCGGCCACCCAAGTTTTGTGATGAGCAACTCGTTCACAAACCAGACCCTCGCCGCCATTGATCTCTGGGCCAACCGGGGCAAGTACGAGAAGTCGGTCTACCGCCTGTCCAAGAAGCTCGACGAAGAGGTCGCGCGCCTGCATCTGGAAAAAATCGGCGTGGTGCTGACCCGTCTCACCAAGTCCCAGGCCGACTATTTGCATGTGCCGGTCGAAGGCCCGTACAAGCCGGAACATTACCGCTACTGAGCCGATGTGCTGAGCTAAATTTGATCAAAGCGCAACAGGGCGAACGGATTCCTCCGTTCGCCCTGATTCGTTTCAGGCGCCGGAGCGGTCCCGGGTATTTCGCTGGAGCTAGAGCCGAGGGTATTGGCAGGTATTCAAATCTGCGACCAGCTCAAGGCCCTGAGCTATTGAATGAAAGGCGTTGGCCCATCAGTTAAACCCAAACGCCCAAGTAGGGTAGGGTAACGCGCTGCGATGCCCCCCCGCGCCGTATCAGGCGCGGAAGTGCTTTTGTGGGCGTCCGTTCCAGTACCCTCCCTGACGCCCGTTGACGCGGGCGAGGTCAGCGCAGCGCTGATCCTACCATGCTGGCGCGAACTCTTTTTTTGGAGTTCCAGTTAAAGGCAGCCAGCACATTTTAACCAAAGCAGGCCGGCAAGAACGGATTGTGATTCCCGTTCACTGAAACCGCCTCCCTGAAGATCAGACTGTAAACCCGAACTCCAAAGCAGGTAGAGGCATCGCGCTGCGATGTCTCCGCCCGGCAGGGCGGAACGAACGGAGCAAGACGCCCCGCCTTGCCGGATTACTTTCCGTCGCCTGACGCTGCGCTCGGCGACGGGGACGCTGCAGCGCGGCGGTCCCTACCACCCTGGCGCAAACTCTTATTTCAGAGTTCGGGTTCAACTTATCATTGGCACATGGGCGGGCAGTGGCGGTTCCCTGCCCGCCGCCGTTACTAATCGACGCCTGCTGGTTTGCCGCGCCGGCGCGCACGGAATGACGCTCCCCGCCTGTCCCAAAGTTGCCAGAACTGCTCTAAAGCCCGCCCTTTTGATCTTCGTCCCTCACCCTGAAATAACGCCGCGGGCATAAGCGCGGACAGGCGCGGCCGGATCCGATTTTAGTTCTCCAAAATGAGGCCGTGTTTTTTCGCCATTAATAATAGCCATAAAAGGTTCTATAATTATTTGACACTTAAATCACCCATGTCATATTAATGGGCGTTCCTTCTAACTACCAAAAACAAAATGAAAAAAATCGCTGTATATACATCCATTATCGCGGGTGCGCTTTTCGCAACCGGATGCTCCACCACCAACGCCAGCAAATTGTCCGGCCCGGCATCGGCGGTAACGACGACCATCGTGGCGACGCCCGATGTGGAAAAAGGGGATAAAATAACGGGCACCGTAACGATCACCAAAATCCTAGGCGGATTGATTACATTAGGGGACACCAAATATGCAGATGGGGTTCAGTTTACATCGAGCGTGAATCAGCAACAGCAGGGTTTCCTGGCTTCTATTTTGGGTGACCAAACGTATGCTCGGGCCAAGGCGGCGGCTTCATACAAAGCGTGTGAAAATAACGGAGCGGATTTGATTCTCTGCCCCTCGTATGTCATGGATAAAACAGATTATATCCTGTTTTCAACCACGACTTGCAAAGTGGATGGATTCAAAGGGGTGATCAAAGGAATCAAATCCATCGAGACCAAAGATTACCTAGAAAAGAAATACACATTCATCAAAGAATAATTGAGAAAAACTGGTTCCTCCAGTAAGCCCAAGCTCCCTATGAGCTTGGGCTTTTTCATGGAGCCGTGCCGCCGCAGTTGGGTCACACAGCCTATATACTTCGAAAATTTCAAAAAACCCGGTTACGGTTTGAAAAATCAGCAAGAACCCGTCGGTAATTAGATGAAACAGATCTGACGGGCGGCGGAAATGGTAATGGAGGCTTCTCGCCGGTTTCCCTTGTTTTTATAACGGCCGGATTCAGTATTTTTACTGAAGGTTTCCAGCTTTGGATTTTTGCACCCGGATTTCCGTCATGGTGGGCAGCTTGAGAAATTCAGCGGCATCCAACAGCGCCTGCTTCTCTTGGGGGTTCGAAGTGTGGGCCGCCAGATCGGCCAGCACGGGGATGGCGTCGCGGCTTTGGAACTGGATAGTGGATTCAATCGCCGCGGCGCGGATTTCAATTTCCGGGTTGGTCAGTTCCGAAAGAATGGCCTGCAAGGAGGCGGAATCGTCCTTGGCTTCCAATTCATTGAGATGGGCGATGCGCGCCTGGATGGAGGCGCGCTGCTCCTCTGCCAGCGCGGCCGCATCCACAATCGCGGGAGGCGCTGCGGTGACAATCAGAGGCGGTGAGGCCTGTGGCGCGACGGCTGCCTGATGGGCATCGCGAAGTTTGACAGTGAGGGGTTTAGTTTCTTGCTGGGGAACTCCAGACGGTGAAGCTGATAAGGATAGGGGGAGTGTTTGTGAAACGGGTGTGGAAAGATGCTTCAAAAAGAGGATTCCAAAAAGACCCGCCAATCCCGTCAGTATCAGTCCGATGGTTGTATTAAGTCTCATGCCATTAATTGTAAAAACGGAAATAAGAATAAAAAAGCCGGTTCAAAATGGCCTGCGCCACCCTGAACCGGCTGGAACCCCAAAGCAAATCAGTTTGCACTAATATTACCGCTGCCGCCACCTGCCCAAGAACCGGTTACAGGTAATGTCAAATCACTGGCGTTATCATAACCAGAACCAGTCAAGCTTGAAGATTTAAAATCTTCAGCTACGTTAAAATCCCCGTTTTTGGTGACAGATTCATAATAGTGGTAATTATAAACTCCATTAACGTCAAAACTGAAATCAGTTCCTTCATACGCTACATTCACCAATCCGTTTTCAGCATATTTAGAGGAGCCATTTTTACCGTCAATCTGGTTATATGTGTAGGAATCGAATGAAATAAAAGCAAATCCATCATCCCAAATAGCCTTATTGTTAATTACGACTATGTCGCTTTCCCAATAAGCCAGCTGTGAGTTTTTCGGAGCGCCCAGGTCGCTCAAAATATCTTTATTCGATATGCTGACTTTAACGATTTTATTTTTATCATTCACATAAGAGCCAACAAGCTTCACCTTAAAGGGACTTACCAGGCTGTTATCAATGACCAGTCCGGCCTGAGTTTGAATGGGAGCAAAGGCCAGAAGCCCAGCCGCCAATGCCATATTTACAATAACTTTATTCATTTTCATGTGTATTTACGTTTTTTTGTTTTTTGTTTTGTATCCGTTAAGGATACAAAATTATGTTATATGTGATAAATTATGTCAATCTTAATTGTCACATTTTTAAATCAGCCTGGTGGGACTGGGGTTGCGGGTTGATCCTTTTACTTTCCGGCGCTCTTTCTGCGGGGTGAATTTGTTTTCTTCTCCAGCCCCATTCTCAGGCATTCCGCCACCAGCTTGGACGGCGAAAGCCGCAGGTCGCGCTCGAGGTCGCCAATCATGCGCGAAAGCGGGCCGTGATTTGACAGGTCTAAAATAAAAGCTTTTCGTGCCATAGGGTCTGTTTTTTTAAGATGATAATTATGACTAGTCATATGTCAATGGTTTGTTTTTTAATGGTTGGGGGCATTTTTTGGAGTGATTAAAAAATTAATAAAGCGCAAGCGCTTGTCGATGGGCTTGGAAGCGTCTCCGGATGCGAAGGGGATGCTGAAAGATGCCGTCCATGCCGCCGGGAATACCCAAGCCGAGCTTGTCGTCCCGTCCCTGAGGGAAAGCTGTAGCGCGGTCGCCCTGAAAATCCGCAAAAAACCGGATGCTTTTCCGAAAAAGGACAAGTCATTCTCCTCCCTGGCCCCTAGAGGGGGCTCTCGATGCGGGAGCTGGCATTTTTTTCCGCTTTGGATTTCACTCTGTTTTATCATTTTATGCGGCATTTTTGACATTGAATTAGGATCCGACTAATCCGTGCCCGAGTTGGCGGGTGGGTTAGCCTGAAACAGTGATTCTATTTACAATACGCGCCGTTATTCCCAATCTTTCAGTATTTTTAGCTTTTGCAGGCGCGGATCTTTATTATCAGCCTTTTTCTCCGCTTTCGCTGCGCTTTTAAGGGCCTAGCCATTCTTTTTGTATCTTGGTAAATGAAAAAACTATCGACGTTTCGGTCGCTTTAGGGCGCGTGAGGGGCCCGATGCAGGTCGAATTTATCTTGGAAAAACGGCAGCGCTGGGGTGGGAAATGGGAGCTATAGGGGACGCCCGGCCATGGGAATGCGCCTCAGGGGCCGAAGCCGGAACAGGGCGAGCGGAATCCTCCATTCGCCCGGGTTCGTTTCAGGCGGATCGCCTGAGCGGATTCCGGGATGCGCGGGGGGGTGCGTCCGGCCCCGCTCGAAGGGAGAGGTCGGCGAGGGTGCTGGCCAGATGCTGGTAAAACACCTCGGCTTGAAGCGGCTTGCTCACCAGGGTCGCCTTCAATTGGGGACATTCCTTTCGCCAAAACCCTTCAAAGAGTGTGAGCGTGCCCTTTCCCGATAACAACAGGAGGGGGTACCGGGCTTTTTTGTGAGCCAGAAATTTCAGCAGTCCCCCCCCATCCAGCCCGGGATACTCCAGATCCGCAATGAGCAGGTCGGGATGGATTTGGGACAGCTCCACCTGGGCCGCATCGCCATTCCTCAGTTTCCGGAATTGGACCAGCCCCGTATAAACATCCTTCAAGGACTCATAAAATCCCAGCGGTTCGTCATCTAAAACGAAAACATGGATTTCCCGGCCTAGTGAAACCTCCTCTGAGAAGCTGTCCGTGCTGTCTTCCCTCCCTTTTTTTTCCATCACGAGCTGACTGTCCTCTCGAGGAGCGCGGTTGTCAATGGACCGTTTGGACAGGGGTCGGCTGGACCTTAGCCCGTTCGGGCGGCAGAGATTCACCCATAAAAACCCGATAATCTCGGATGCGGCCGCGTTCATTGCCTTGGCGGGGGACGTAGCGGACGCCATAAATCGTCTGTGATGTGCCCAGATTTAAAACCAGCTGATGCGGATGACCCGGCTGCGTGCTCTTCCATTCCGTGTGCCACTCATTTGCCGTCTGACCGTCAATCGCATTTTCAGCCGCACCGTCCTCCCCGAGGCGCTCTTGGCTATCCACGGACAGAATCGTCCATCCATTGTGGCTCAATGCGTTGCCCTGGGCATCGAGCAAGTCCAGTTCAGCGACGGCGGCAAAGGGTTTTCCATCCTGCGCGCTCAGCGTTTCCAAGCAGAACCATTTTCCCGTGGCGGGCCGGTCAAAGGCAATCTTCTGGGTGTCACTGCCCGGCGCAAAGGAGCCCTGATGGACCGGCGCCAGTGCGGCAAGGTCCAAGCGGACCAGCGGACGGAGCGACTGGCGGAAATCTTTTTCGGGATGGAGATCGTCCAGTATTGGCTTTATAAGACCGCTGATTTCGGCCCTCTGCGGACCGACATAGTCTAAAATGATGATTTCATTCCTGCCTGCCCTCAGCCAGCACCCCGGCAGATAGGCGGTCTGGGATGGGCCGATATTCCAAAAGCGTCCGAGGCAATGCCCGTTGGCCCAGACCACGCCCTTGCCCCAGTTACGGAGATCCAGGAAGGTATCGCCGGGCGTGGCGACGTCCACTTCTGCGCGCCAAAATGCAGGCGCCTTCGTGCTGCCGGCAGCAAACTTCAATCCGCCCATCTCTTTTTCATCCAGCGGCAGAGTGAAGATTTGCCACCCTTTCAAAACCAATCCGCCCAGCGTCACCGGCGCCAGGAGCCCTTTGGAATCCGACATTTCCGGCCCGAAATTGATGCGCCCCGCCGGCTCCACCAGAATGTCGAGTCGCGTATTTTTTTGACGCGCTGGCAAGCGGATGGACGTCAGGCTGCTGCGACGATCCAGGGTGCCAACCCGCTTGCCCTCCAAAAAAACGTAGCCGAAGTCATGGATGGCGGCCGCTTCCAGGATCGCTGCATCGCCGGCGGGGATCTGCGTGCGATACACGATGCAGCCGTACCCCTGGTCATATTTTTCCATGGTGCGCGGGAACTCATCGGCGATGGCCTGGGGCAAATTGTCGAACACGGGCGCAATTTCCGCAGCGGCCGTCGCCGGCAGTGAAATGACCGGGTTAGCCGCCGGCGGTTCCGGCATGGTTTCACCCGGAAGCAGGTACTTGGAAAACAGTTCGCGGGTGGCCAGATATTTCGGGGTGATCCAGCCCGCCTCGCTGATGGGCGCATCGTAATCGTAGCTGGAGGTATCGGGCTTGAACGGGCGGTCGCAGCCGGACCACAATCCGAAGGTGGTGCCGCCGTGCGCCATATAGATGCTGAAGGACGCGCCCATATCGAGCATCCGCTTGAGGTTGGGCAGATAATTCTCCGGCTTGCCTAAATGATGCGGCTGGCCCCAGGTATCAAACCAGCCGGGATAAAATTCGCTACAGAACAGGGGGCCGGTTTTTTGGATTTGGCGGACCTTGGCGAAGTTTTTTTCCACATCGCTGCCAAAATTGCCCGCCTGAAAAAGAGGGGTCAGCATGCCCTTCCGCATCTGATCCGGCGGATTGCATTGAAAGAGCGGCACCTCCATGCCTGCGTCCACCAGCGCCTGCCGCAGCGCTTCCCCATAGGCGGGGTCGCTGCCGAAGAAGCCATATTCATTCTCCACCTGCACCAGGATGATATTGCCGCCGCGCGTGATCTGACAGGGGCCGAGTACGCGGCCAACCTCCTTGAGATACCGCGTGGCCGGGCCGAGATAGCGCGGATCCGTGCTGCGCAGCTTCACCCCGTCCTCCTTGAGCATCCACCAGGGCGTGCCGCCCATTTCCCATTCAGCGCAGGCATACGGTCCAGGCCGCAAAATCACCCACAGCCCTTCCTCCTGCGCGATGCGGCAAAACGCGGCGGCGTCTGCCGCCCCGCTCCAGTTGTAAGCGCCCGACCGCGGCTCGTGGAGGTTCCAGAATAAATACGCGCACACGGTGTTCAAACCCATGGCCTTGGCCATTTGCAGTCGGTGCCGCCAGTATTCGGGCGGCACCCGCGGCGCATGGATTTCACCGCAACGGATCTGAAAGGGCTGGCCATCCAGCAGGAAACTATGGGTGCCGATACTGAAGGCATGCTGGGCGGCGTCGTTCGGGGTGGAGGTGCCCGATGCCGCCGCCAGCGTTCCGGCAAGAATCAGTGCCGCCAGGATGAATCCAGAACTCCGAAAGAGGAGTTTGCGCCCGGGTGGTAAGGTCAGCGCGCTGCGATGACCTCGCCTGCGTTCAGCGGGCGTCAGGAAGGGCGCCGGAACGGACGCCCGCACAAGTCCCTTTCGCGCGGGATGCGGCGCGGGGGCATCGCAGCGCGATGACCTTATCCACTGCGGCATTCGGGTTAATATATTTTTCATTTTCGGCCGATCCCAGTAGCCCGGCGGGATTCGGTGCGGGGACCGCTACCGGGATTTAAATCTAAAAGCACTTTTGCCCTGCGCCAAGGCTTTTGGAAATAAATCAAATATCCCCCGCCCACTCCAGCAGATCCCCCGCAGCTTGCTAAAGGCAGGGCAAGTAAGATTGGCGGCTTGAATCCGAATTCCGAAGCGAGCCTTTTCGAAAATGATAGGGGCATCGCGCTGCGATGCCCCCGCCCGCCAGGGCGGAACGAACGGGAAATAAGACGCTCCCTTGCGACTTGTTTTCCGGCGCCTGACGCTGCGCTCGGCGCCGGGGACGCCGCAGCGCGGCGGTCCTCTACCGGGGGCGTTGGGATGGCCAAGATCATTAAAGCGCGGCGCGTGGTGGCGCGGTGGGAAATTTTTATGCGGTAAAGGCTTCAACATGAGTTCCCACCCAGCAGAGCCGGTAGAGGGCATCGCGCTGCGATGCCCCCGCCCGACAGGGCGGAACGAACGGGGATAAACTCTCGCCTTGCGACTCCACTTTAGTCGTCTAACGCGGCACTCGGCGCCCGGGATGGCGCAGCGCGCCATCCTTACCCCATTTCGGAGTTCGGGTTTCATTGTGTTTTTGCGTTTTTGCTTTTGAAACCGCGGCCCCGCTGGCAAAGTTTCCCCGTGGGAATTTCCCTGCAACAATTCGAGCAGATGAAAGGGCGCCTGAGCGGCCGGCCTTCCCGCGCCCTCTCCCCGGATCCGGCCCCGGCCCGCCGGATCGCCCTGGCCCCGCAGGTGATCCTCGGGGTCGACCCCTCGCTCCGCGGCACCGGCTATGGAGTCATCCGACTTGCCAAACCCTTTCCAGAAACCCTGGCGCAGGGCACGATTTCCTGTCCGGCCACCTGGCCGCATTCGCGCTGCCTTGCCAAAATCCTGCAGACACTCCGGGAGGTGTTAAGCGACCACCGGCCCGAGGTGTGCGCGATCGAGGGGCTTTTCTTTGCGCAGAACCTCAAGACCGCCCTGATCATGGGGGAAGCCCGCGGCGCGGCCATGGCAGCCATCGCCGAGGCCGGCGTGGATATTTACGAGATCGCCCCGCGCCGGGTAAAGCTGGCCATCGTCGGGTACGGCGCGGCCCAGAAAATCGCCGTCGCCAAAATGGTCCAGCGCCTCTTAAACCTGCCCCAGCCGCCCGCGCCCGACGCAGCCGATGCCCTGGCCCTCGCCCTGGCGCATGCGCAGGAAAACCTGCGCCCCGGACTGACGCCGCTCAAAAAAATCTGATCCGCCATGAAAATCTCACGCCCCAAAAACCTGATCCGCCCCCCGTGCCCGAGAAGCGATGTGGCATGCAGTTTTATCCCTAAAATTTCATGATCACCTTTCTCCACGGTAAACTCATTGAAGCCCTGCCCACGCTGGTTGTCGTGGATGTGAACGGAGTCGGTTATGAGGCGCTCATCCCGCTGTCCTCGTTTGATAAGCTGCCGCAACTGGGCCACGAGGTGAAACTCCTGACCCAGCTCATCGTGCGCGAGGACGCGCATTTGCTGTACGGCTTTGCCAGCGCGGCGGAGCGGGATCTGTTCCGCCTGCTCATCCACAGCGTCAGCGGCATCGGCCCCAAAACAGCCCTGAATATCCTGAGCGGCATTTCCGTGGCTGCGTTTCGCGGCGCGGTCGCCAGCGGCGACGTGAAAACGCTTTCCCAGATCACCGGGGTCGGTAAAAAAACAGCGGAGCGCATCGTGGTTGAACTGCGCGACAAGGTCGGCGCGGTCGGCGCCTGGGAAGCCTCCAGCGCCAAGCATGGGCTGTCGCCCGATGACCAGAAGATGAACGATGCCGTGCTGGCGCTCATGGCGCTGGGCTTCAAACAGAGCGAGGCGCATGATTCCGTACGAGCCGCCCAGGCGATGCTGGGTGCGACTGCCACGGTCGAGCAACTGGTGCGGGCGTGCCTGAAAAAAAACTGAAATGGAAGCACCTCCGACAGGCCGCCTCCCCAGAAGTGTTTGCGCGGAAGTTGGATGATTCATATTTGATCCTGTCATGGCACCTGCCGATCTTCAAAAACCGACACCCGCTCCCGCGCTCCCGCCCCGAAAAAACGGCGGGGTGGTGGTGGCGCATCGCAATAAGTGGTTTCTGCAGGCCGCGGCATGGCTGGTCTTCGCTTTGATCCGGACGGTATCGGCCACGCTGCGCTACCGATGGACCGACCGGTCGGGATACATCCAAGAGCCGGCGCCCGGGTCGGCGATTTATTGCGTCTGGCACAACCGGCTCGCGCTGTGCATGCCGGCCTATTTTAACTATGTCAAAAAACACCGGCATTCGACGGGGCTGGCGGCGATGGTCAGCGCCAGCCGGGACGGCGGCTTTCTCACTGGCATCCTGGAACGCTTCCACGTCCAGCCGGTGCGGGGCTCCTCGAGCCGGCGCGGACCGCAGGCGCTGCTGGAGCTGACCACTTGGGCGGAGCGCGGCTACGACCTGGCGATCACGCCGGACGGACCGCGCGGGCCGCTCTATGTCGTGCAGGAGGGCGTCATGTCGCTGGCCCAGCTCACCGGGCTGCCCATCGTGCCGGTCTCGTATCATCTGGGCTGGAGAATCCGGGTGAAAAGCTGGGACCGTTTCCAAATTCCTCTGCCGTTCTCCCGTTGCGAAATGATCTACGAGAAGCCGATTTTCGTCCCGCGCGAAGCGACCGCTGCCGAGCGCGAGGTGCTGCGCCTGCAGCTGGAGGCGAGCCTGCGCCGCATCACGCCCGACTGAACATGATCGCCCGCGTCAGCCTTGAAATCGCCCTGCGAAAGGAATTTGACTACTCAATCCCGGCGGATCTCGCGGGGCAGATCGACGTGGGCAGCCGCGTGCAGGTGCCGTTCGGGGCCCGGAAAATCCTTGGCGTCGTCACCGCCGTCGCCGAGGAATCCGGCCGCGCCGGCCTCAAACCCATCCTCAAGGTCATCGGCGCGCAGACGCTTGTCACGCCCAAGGTTTTGAAGCTCGCGCGCTGGATGGGCGAATACTATTGCTGCGCGCCGGAGACCGCGCTGAAATCGGTTTTGCCCGAGGCCGTCCGGAAAGAAGACGCCGGCTGGCGCGAGCGCTTGTGGGTCCGCGCGCTGCCGCCCCCGGGCGCGCTACCGGAATTGTCTAAGCGCCAGCGCGACGTCTGGACAGTCATTGAGGCGCGGCGCGCACTGCCGCTGGCGGAATTGCTGGAGCTCACCCAATCCACTGCCGCCACCGTCCGCAAGCTGGAGGATCGCGGGCTGGTTGCCATCAGCCCGGAGGTTTCCGAGCGCGATCCGTATGCCTTGGAAACTATCCTGGCGACCCAGCCGCTGGTGGTGAACCCCGCCCAAGCCGCCGCGCTTGAAAAAATCAAGGCGGCCATGGGCAGCGCCCGCATTCCCCCGGGCGCCTCCGCTATCCCGCCCGGAAACGGAGGCCCGGGGGCACCCTCACCGGAAGGTGACGTGGCACTGGACGGGAGCCTGAACCCGCCCAAAAACACCACCTTTCTGCTGCATGGCGTTACTGGCTCCGGCAAGACGGAAATTTATCTCCAGGCCATTGCGCACGCCTTGGAACAGGGCAGGGGCGCCATCGTGCTCGTGCCGGAAATCGCGCTCACTCCCCAGACGGTGGAGCGGTTCAAGGCGCGGTTCAGTTCGGGCCAAGGGCAGACCCTCGTCGCCGTGCTCCATTCGCACCTGAGCGCGGGCGAGCGGCACGATGAATGGCACAAGATCCGCCAGGGCCGCGCCCGCATCGTCATCGGCGCGCGCTCGGCCATCTTCGCCCCCGTCGAGCCGCTCGGCCTCATCATCGTGGACGAGGAGCATGAGCAGACCTACAAGCAGGAGGAGGCCCCCCGCTACCACGCGCGCGACGTGGCCATCATGCGCGGCCAGATGGAGAACGCCGTGGTCGTGCTCGGCTCGGCCACGCCGTCCCTGGAGAGCTATTACAATTGCAAGCGCGGCAAGTTCACGCTGCTGGAGTTGCCGGAGCGCGTGGATGACCAGAAAATGCCGTATGTCCGCGTCGTGGACATGCGACAGGCGGCCTACAAGGAAAAGGGCCCGCCCCTGTTCTCCCCCCAGCTGAAGGAGGCCATCACCCAGCGGCTGGAGCGCGCCGAGCAGACTATCCTGTTCCTGAACCGGCGCGGCTACTCGACCTCTCTGCAATGCCCGCAATGCGGCTACGTGGCGAACTGCCCCAACTGCAGCGTGTCGCTCACCTACCATCGCATCGACCAGCGGCTGGCCTGTCACATCTGCGGGCACAATGAGAAGGTCCCCGCCGTCTGTCCGGAACCGAAATGCAAAAACCCGGCCATCCGCTTCGCCGGCACCGGCACGCAAAAAGTGGAGGAGGTGCTGGCAAAACTGTTTCCCCGGGCGCGCGTCCACCGGATGGACGCCGACACCATGAAGCGGAAGGACGATTACCGCCGGGTGCTGGGGGATTTTCGCGCCGGGAAGATTGATATTCTGGTCGGCACGCAGATGATCGCCAAGGGGCTCCATTTTCCGAACGTCACGCTGGTGGGGATCATTTACGCGGACTCCGCGCTCCATCAGCCGGACTTCCGCGCGGGCGAGCGGACCTTCCAGCTGCTCACCCAGGTCGCCGGGCGCGCCGGTCGGGGCGAGGTGGAGGGCGAAGTGTTTGTGCAGGCGTTCACCCCGTTTCATCCGGCCATCCAATTCGCGCGGCGCCATGATTTTGTGGGCTTTTACGATCAGGAGATCGAGTTCCGGGAGCAGTTGAAATACCCGCCCGCCAGCCGGGTGGCCCTGCTCACGCTCAAAAGCCGCAGTGAGGAAAAAGTGAAATTCTCCGCCGACCATTTGAAGGGTGTGCTGGAAAAGAAACTCCTCGAGCCCGCGGCTCCCTCCTCCCCGGCGGCGGAGAAAAATGCAGCCGAAGGCCGGGCGCCGGGCGTGTTCAGAGATCTGATCATCGCCGGCCCCGCGCCGGCCCCGCTGCTGCGCGCCGAGAATTTTTACCGCTACCAGATCATGCTGCGGACGCGGGCGATGAGCGCCTTGAGCCGCGAACTGGGCCAGATCCTGCAGTCGCTGAAACTGCCGGAAGACGTCTCTCTCGTCGTGGACATCGATCCGGTAAGCCTAAGCTGAGGCATCCCTGCCGGCCCCAGAGCCCGGGCAGCAAGCCCGCAACGTCACGGATTATTCGCTCTGGCTGACCCGGTGCGTTTGATTTGCTCCAGGCGCCGGGCGAATTCCTCCTCGCTGACAGTCTGCGGGAGGGCGCGGCAGGTTTTCTCGAAGCCGGGAAAATTCCACAGGTTGGGAAACTCGCGGCACTGGCGGGGCTTCACGGCCTGCACGGCACAATTCTCCCCCTCCAGGAAAATACAGGCGCCATCCGGCTGTTCCCCCAACGCCAGTCCGCCCCGGTCCCACGTCAATCGGGTGAACCTCTGGATGAAGTCGTGCTCGCTCAGGCCCTTGAAGGCGGCCAGCCGGGCGATTTCCTCATCCGTCAAACGGACTTGCCCCGGCCAGCGGCAGCAGGCTGTACAGCGCTGGCATTCGTAAAAAATCGGCATGAAAAATCGACTCCGGGGTCAGGCTGTTTTTATCCCCCGCCGCCATAGCTCGTAGTGATAGAGCGCGACGACCACCAGGGAGTGGCCGATTTTCCCGTCGGCGATGAGTTGGGGGATGTCCCCCGCCGGCACCAGGCGGGTGGCCAGATCCTCGCCCTGATCGAATTCCACGCCGTGGCGGAGCTGGCAGTTTTCGATCAGCACAGTGTAGGTGAGGTTGGTCAGGATCGCGGGATTGGAGTGGATGCGCCCCAGCAGCCGCGCGTTTTCGCCCTCGTAGCCCGTCTCCTCCCGCAATTCGCGCACGGCCGTCGCTACCGGATCCGTCTCGCCCGGATCCATCATGCCGCCCGGGATTTCCAGCTCAACCGTGTTGGAGCCGTGACGGTATTGCTCGACCATGACCAGCTGCTGGTCGGGCGTGACGGCGATGACGTTGACCCAATGAACGCTGTCGAGGACGAAGAAGTCGTGCTCACGGCCGGTGCGCGGGGAGATCTTCAGGTCGGAGCGCAGCGTAAAAATCCGGAAATCACCGATCAGTTTGGAGCTGATTTTCTGCCAGGGACGAATCATGCCGACAGAATTCAGAAGCCGGAGGCCGGAAGCCAGAAAAATGTTTCCTCTTCCTCCGAGCCCATCCTAGTCATGGGATTTGCGATGCGGTGCAGCGGGTGAGGGGGGCCTCAGAAAAAAGACATTAAGTAGAACTATTATTTCCGGCCGGGTCGGGAGGCGCTGAATGTGGCGATGCCGCAGCCCATGATGGGCACGCCGGCGCCGGCGTCGCCCTGGAGCCATGGATGAAGGCCCAGGCGTTGACACGAGTTTGGCGAATTAACGCGAATGGGGGGATGGGTCAAAAGTGAGGTCTAACCTTTTGCCCGCCGTACAGTTCCAACTCAATAGCCGAGGCGGGTGGCGATTTCGTCAGTGATTTTGCCTCGGTCATAAAGGTTCAGGATCCGCTCACGCGCCGGTAATGGAATGGCTTATATCCCGCTGCCCCGCCATCCAAACAACCCCCTGAAAAGCTGCGTTTATTATGAGAACTCACTTAGCCGTGCGTTTCGGATTCCGCCGGCTGGCTAAAAACAGGAAGCCGCACAGGGCGATTCCCAGGCCCATGGCCGACAGCGTGACGTAGAGCGGTTTGTTGGGCAGGCTAAAATAGAATTCCACCGTGTGTGCACCCGCGGGAACCTGCACGCCGCGCATCAGGAAATTGCAGCGCAACAGGTCGGCTCGTTGGCCGTCAATGGTCACGCGCCAATGGGGATCGTATTTATCGTTCAATAGCAGCACAGACGGCGCGGTGGCATTAACAGCGAAGGCGAGGTGCTTGGGGGAATAGCTTTTGAATTCCACGGTGCCGGAATTTTCATGGGTCGAAACCGCCGCCAGATTTTTTTGCGGGGTCGAGATGAGGACGGTTTTGGCTGGATCAAAACTCAAATCAGCCAAGGTTTTGAGGTTGGCTTGGTCATTCGTGTTGACCTGCCAGTTGGAATACAGTTTGGCGCGGGGCAGGGCGCCTGTGAATTCAAACAGCGCGTAGCGGCCATTGTCACTCGGCACGGCGGTGAGTTCTTCCAGCCGTTGGGGCTGGGTCACGCCGGGTTTGGGGACGACCTCAAAGCGCTGGGCGATCCGGAATCGCCCCTGAATGGGATCTAATTGCTGATTCATCACCTCCAGATAGCCGGCAGCTCCCAGCATGTAGCGCGTGTTAGAAAGTTCCCAGCGACGGGTTATTAAAGGAGCCGATTCGACGGTGCCGCGCGGTGAAAGCGCCTCCAGATACATCTTCAAATCTTCCGGCATACGCGGCATCTGAATGATGTCGAGGCACTGGATGTTGTAGTAGGGAAAATGGTGCTGCATCCATTCGATGCGGTAAAGCTGATCGAGCAACTCCATGCCCTCGGGAGCGCGGAAAGGCAGGCCGGCCACGCGTTGCTCATAAGGTTTTTCGCGTAGTTTTTCCACGATCGGGTTGAGCGATCCGACTTCGTATTTTTGTTTATAGTCCCAATGAGTGACGTAAGGCAGGGCTGCCCGGCCCAAATCAAAAATCAGGAAGGCGCCAAGCAGCATGGAACCAAGCCGGGCGCGGGGACCCGAAAAGCGTCCAGCCATCACGAGCGTCAAGAGTGCGATCGCGGCGGCCAGCAACACGATGAACCATACGACTTGGTTCAGACAGAAGGCGGCAATTTCTTTGGCAAAGGTTTCATCCGGGTAACCCATTTTCTGGAGGTAGCCCACGAAGGCATTCTTTTCACCTGACAAAATGAACCAGCCCAAGACGCTGACAGCCAAAAGTCCGAAGCAAACGTATTTCCAATTCCGGTCAAAGCGACTGACCTGCATATTGCCCTTTTTATATGGCCCAGTGGCGCCAGACGGTTGGGGAGCGTGGGGATTGAGGTGGAGTTTGCTCAAGGCATGCACGCCAAACGCGAATAGAATGACGATGGCCCAGCAGAAGAAGAAGATAAATTTAGCCGGGTTGCGGATGGTGGAAAAATAAGGCAGCTGATACAGCGCTCCGTAAAACATGGGCGCAAATCGTCCCCAAGCCAGCAGGAGGGAAGCGCCCATCACCACGGCCCAGAACCAAATCAGTTTTTTCTGGACGTCGTCGAAGGCGGAATCTTTTCTCCGTAACGATTGCGCAATAGCCCACGCCGCCAGCAAGCAAACCAGAATGCCGCAATAATTGCCGCCGCCGGTGAAACGCATGAAGCCCTGGGGCATCGGGCCTTGCGAACCCGCATCCAGCCAGCGGTCAATTTCCGGGCTCCGTCCCATGCCGCCCCAATAAACGCCACCGTCATACGCCGGCTTCAGTCCTGGCATCATGTCTTTGGGGGTATCCATTTTGTAACCAAAAACCCCGGGCACCGCGAGACCAAGCGTCTCCATTTTCGGCAGGCTCCATTGCGTGGCCCAGTCCCAGCGCTCGAGTTTGGATTGTGAATCCTGCCCGGCACCCGCCACACCTTGAATCTGGGTCGTGATCAACGCGACGACGGTTTGCGTCGCGAGAAAGGCGGCAAAAATTGCCACCACGGCCACGCGCCCAACGCCGCGCGAAACTTTTTGCACGAGGCTGCCCTCGGTTTCCGCCAGTGATTTGTAGAAAACAAATGCCGCGACGATCATGCTGAACAAGGCGCCGATGTCTGCCGCTTCGATGACATTGATGCCCACGCAGAAGCCGGCGAGTATCAAACGTATCCATCCTGTGATGCGCGGTGTTTTATCGGTGTTGGCCAGCACCAGCGCAAGGGCAAAGAAATTGAAGCCCAGGGCGATTTCGCCCGAAGCCACTCCCCAGCAAGCGTTGCCCAAAAACGCCGAGCTTAAAGCTCCGGCCAAAGCGCCCAGCAGCGCCGCCAGCGGAGATAATTTCAGTGCCCGGAAGAAAGTCCACGCTCCGAGGCCGAGGATGAAAAGTGCGATGGCGGGATAAAATTTGGCATAGCCAACCGGCCCTAATACGAATTTGATGAGCGCCGTGATGCCGAGTGTAAAAGTGCCGCCCGCGAAGCCAACATCATTTAAATCAACCCACATACCCGACATGGCTCCGGGCAGTTTCATCCAATCCACATTTTGCTGACCCAGCGGGCCGTCATTGGAAAAGTGGACGAATTCAGAGCTAAAGCTACGCCAGAAGACGATCGCCAGAATAGCGACCAAAATGAGCACGGAGCGCCAACTGTGTTCGGTTTTTTTTTGATTTTCAATTTTCATGTATGATTGCCTTCTTAACTTCGATGGCCCCGATGCCGCAACTGCCTTGCTTGGCCTCAGGGATAAACTCACGGGTGCGGCCTTCATTTTTCATCTCCTGCCAGAAATGGTCCACATGGCAATTGAGCGAGGCTAGATGCAGGCAGATGTCGTCAAACACGATTAAGCCCCCAGGACGAACTAGGCCGGAATACATTTCAAAATCTGCCTTCACGCCTTCAAAGGTATGGTTGCCGTCGATGAAGAGAAAATCATTCTGACCGGCGGCAGGAAAAATAGTTTTTAGGCGGGCTGGCATTTCGGGTTTATGCGAATCGCGCCGCAATAGGTGTAGATTCTGGCCGACCAGGGGGGGAATATTGGTAGACCCAAGATTTCAAATAGGGATAGCCATCGCCGTGAATGCCGCCGGGGAAGTCAAGGCTGATGCTCGTGGACGCGGGGTTTGCGAGCCGGCACCGCAAAAAAAAAGTGCCTCCGGGCGCTGTTCCAATCTCCGCGACGGTCTTGGGTTGGCGCTGCCCAAAAAGGCTGGCTAGGCCGATGATTTTCGAGCGCACTTGGCACATCTGCAGGTAACTTTTGGAATCGTTCAGCACAAAATGTATCAGTTGTTCAGGGGTGGCGTTTTGGGGCAAACGCCGAAAGAAAAAGGCGACGCTAGAAAAGATTTGGCAGACGTTAATACCATTTTTTTAAATAAGGGCCCCACGCCTTCGCGGTGTAACGTTCGCCTAGTGATTTCGATTTCGAAAATCATAAATTAGTTCAAAGCCGCGGGTGAAAAAACAATGGCGTGGAGCATAGATTAGCGGTCTGCCCAAGTCAACTTGACCGACGTAAACTGGCGAAGCGCTTTCAAAACTAGACATATTTGGGCGCGACTTGTTATTGTGACTCGATGAATTCAAACATATTAGTGACCGGTGCTGCTGGTTTTATTGGTTCCCATGTCGCGGCGCAGTTGGTGAAACCCGGGCAGACGGTTTTTGGTTTGGATGACTTGAGCGGTGGTTTTGAGGATCACCTTCCGGCGGGCGTAAATTTTATCCGTGGCTCAATTAACGACGAGGCGCTCGTCAACCAGCTCTTTGCCAAACACAAATTTGAATATGTGTTTCATCTGGCGGCATATGCTGCGGAAGGTTTGAGCCATTTTATCAAACGCTTCAACTACACGAACAATCTCCTTGGCAGTATTAATCTGATCAACGCCGCCGTTAACACCGGCTCTGTAAAATGCTTCGTCTTCACTTCTTCCATAGCGGTTTATGGTCGCAATCAACTGCCCATGACGGAGGCGGCGGTGCCGCAGCCGGAGGATCCCTATGGTATTGCCAAATACGCAGTGGAACTGGACCTCAAAGAAGCGCACGAGATGTTCGGTCTGAATCACGTCATCTTTCGTCCGCACAATGTTTACGGCGAAAATCAAAATCTGGGCGATCGTTATCGGAACGTGATTGGAATTTTCATGAATCAAATCATGCAGGGTCAGCCCATGACGATTTTTGGCGATGGCACGCAGACGCGGGCGTTCAGCTATATTGATGACGTAGCCCCGGTCATCGCGGCCAGCATCCACCGCCCCGCCGCCTATAATCAGGTTTTCAATGTCGGGGCAGATAAGCCTTATTCCGTTGCAGAATTGGCGACGGTGGTAGCGCAGGCGATGGGGGTAGCTCCGCAAATCAACAAACTTGAAGCGCGCAACGAAGTCGTCCATGCCTATTCCGCGCATGAGAAGGTGCAGCAATATTTTGGCGACCTCATCAAAAATATTTCACTCGAAGAAGGAGTGAACCGGATGGCTGTGTGGGCAAAGAAAGTGGGCGCGCGGCAGGGTCAGCCGTTTGAAGGCATCGAAGTTTTCAAAAACATGCCCCTCGCTTGGAGCAAGTTGGTGAAGTAGTCGACCGTGGCCGGATTATTTTTGGTCCACCTTGGGGACGCCCAGTTGCAATATCAGTTTAAGCTCGCCTAAGCGGGCTGGCATCAGATGGAGGAAGCGCAGCATCCAGAAATCATTCCGGCAGCGGAAGCTTCTGATTTTTCGCCGCCACTGCCGCACGTGCGGCAGCATGCGGAAAGCGTCCCAGATCCCTTTGCCATAGGAATTGCGGACAAATTTCCAGTTTCCCGTTGTCGCTAAAAAAAACAACGCTTCACACAAGAGCATGCCTAAATGCGGGATCAGCATCAGCAGCAGAACGTGTTGGGCATTTTTAAGGATCAACAAAACGCCGTTCCGGACGGACAGAAAGCGTTTCATTTCATTGGTTCGCAATTCCACCTGTTTCGAGCCGCCGGCTGGATTGGCTACGGCTGCGCCTCGGTGATGAACTTTTGCTGAGGGAGTGCTTAAGATATGTCCGCCGGATGCCCATACCCGCCAGCCCAAATCCAGTTCGTCACCATAAATAAGCAATTCAGGCGGATATCCGCCGACTTTGAAAAAGTAATCTTTGCGGACCACGAAGGCGCAACCAAAGCCTGAAAATAACTCCCGAGGCACGGTGTGGTCTGGTGTTCCGGCGCAAACGCCAAACCAGTCCAAGCCGAGCGCACCGAAGCCCTGAAACGTGTCGTCGTCGTAATTCAGCACCCGTGCCGAAAAAAGTTGGGTGTCCGGATTTTCCGCAGCTGCCTGTAAGAGCGACGCCACGCAATCTGGCTCCAGCCACAGATCATTATTTAAGATAAAAACCAGCGGCGATCGCGCGTCCGCCGCGCCGATATTATTGGCCTCGCAATACCAGAGGTTTTTCCCGTTATTAATGAAGCGTAACGCCGGCAGGCGCGGGGCGTAGCGTTCACAGATAGCGCGCGAATCGTCTTTCGAACCGTTATCGGTGATGATGACTTCCAGTCGGCTAACCGCCGTTTGACGACAGACAGATTCCAGGCAACGGTCCAGCCACTGGGCGCCATTGTAGTTGAGAATGACCAGACTGATTTCGGCAGGCATGACTTTGCTTTAAAAGGACGGCTCGACAATCTTCGGTTCCGGAATAGGCACGATAAAACGTCCGCCGCGCTTCTGGAATTCTATCTCACGCTTGATGATTTCGGGCGCAAAATTCCAGGCAAGCAGCAGCGCGTAGTCCGGTTGATCTTTCAACAACATTTCTGGCGGGCGCACCGGAATCCACGAGCCTGGTGCGATCTTGTTTTGCTTGAAAGGGGTGTTGTCTATAATGTAATCCAGTTCCTGCGTCGTAATTCCGCAGGTATTCAAGAGCGTGTTGCCCTTGGCGGACGCACCGTAGCCGATGATGCGTTTGCCCTGGGCTTTTAGTTTGCGGAGCAGTGCGGGCAGTTCAGTGCGGATGTGGTTCACGCGCTGTGCGAAGGCATCCCATGTTGCGGGTTCAGCCAGTTTCATCTGTTTTTCTTTTTCCAAGGCTTGTGCCACGCTGGCGTGCGGCTTGGCATTTGAAGAACGGTGCCGCAAATGAAATAGGATTGAGCCGCCATGAATCGGATAATGATCCACGCGGGCCAGCATGAGCGCGGAATCTTTGACCAACGCTTCGATCGAACGGGCGGAGATGTAGGAAAGATGTTCGTGATAAACCGTGTCGTATTCCGTGTGTTCAAAGAAGTCCACGACGTAAGGCACTTCGAAAGCAATCAATGTGTCTTGATGCGAAATCGCTTCCAGACCCGCGACCAGATCTCGTAAATCATCAATATGCGCGAACACATGGCGGCCGAGAATTAGGTCTGCGGCACCCCATTCAGCTCTTAATTTTTGCGCCGTGGCTGAATTAAAAAATTCTTTCCGCGTCGGGATGGCCGTGGCGAGAGCGACATCCGCAATGTTGCCGGCGGGTTCGATGCCCAGAACCTCGCAGCCTTGTTCCTTGAATTTTTTCAAGAAGACGCCTGTGTTGGAGGCAATCTCCAACACTTTCGATCCTGATCCAAGGCGGGCAGTGGAAAGAAGGTGCGTCATCATCTTGTTCAGATGGGTGTCCATTGTCTTGGACGTGGAGGTGACGTAGGCGTAGTGCGAGTAAAGAATTTTAGGATCCACCGTATCGGCTAGCTGCACGAGCGAGCAGTTCGGGCAAAGCACCACGCGCAGCGGCAAGGAGATTTTATAACCCGGGACTTCTTCTGGCGTGAGGAAGTCGTTTACCAACGCGGTCTTGCCGAGGTCGAGGATGAGCTTAAGGTTGGCGGAACCGCAGGTGCGGCAATGCGTGCGTTCTTGGATCATGATTGCGGAGGTTTATAGGGTGAATGGGGATTGAGTTCGTGGCGGATTTCATCCACCGGATCGCGCCGGTTTTCGCCTTTGAAAAGCAGGCTGGTCACCGTCACGACCACGCCGGGAACCTTGCCGGTATTGCGATAGGCGTGAACAACACCGCGCGGAACATAAATTCTCGAAGGCGCGCTGGCGCCGGTGTTGATGAACCAGCCCTTGGCTGCTTTGGCGGAGCCCGATCGATCATCCCAAAGGTAAACGCAAAAATCAGAAGGGCCGGCAAAAGTGAAGTAATCGTCCTGCCCAACATGCTGATGCGGGCCGCGGGTCACGCCTGCCATGGACCACGAACAGCAGGCCATGGCCGGGTTGAATTCCTTGGGGATTTCATCGCTGCGATACAGTTCATGCAGGCTGCCGCGTCCGTCATTAAAGACTGGCAGGGCTTCCACGCGCACCCCCGGCAGACCGGGAATCTTGCAGATGCCGCGCACTTCAACTTGTTGCCAGACGGTGGACATGTTCTGGAAAATTAACCGATATTACTTCATCTGGGCGAGCATTTTTCTTAATCCACCTTTCCAGGAGCCAAGATTATGGCCGAGAACCTTCGCCAACTTGGCATTGCTGAGCACCGTATAATTCGGCCGCCGCATGGCGGAATTGAAGAACGAGCTTAAAACCGGCTCCACCGGCGGGGCGTGAGCCAGCAATCCAGCTGTGACTGCCTCTTCCAAAATAATTTTGGTCCAATCAAACCGGCTGATGCCGTCATCATTCACAGCGTGAAATAGCCCGCCGGCTTTCTGCCGGATGAGCTCCAAAGTCCACTGCGCCAAGTCCGTGGCAAACGTCGGCACCGAACATTGATCGGTGGTGGATTTCAAGGTGCGGCCCTCGCGGGCGGCCTTCAATACGGTGTGTATATAAGTTTTTGTCTGTGTCGGATGCCAGTCAAACACCCAACTTGGGCGCAACACCAGATGCTGCGGCGATGCCCGCAGCACCGCCTGTTCGCCTGCGAATTTACCGGCGGCGTAATGGTTCAATGGATTTGCCGTATCCCATTCGGTATAGAGCGACTGTTTTGCGCCATCGAAAACGTAATCTGTTCCGTAATGGACCAGCGAGATGTTTCTTTCGGCGCATAATTCGGCGAGCGTCTGCGGCGCGGTGGCGTTGACCGACCATGAAAGTTCACGCTCGATTTCGCATCGATCCACAAGGTTATAGGCGGCGGTGTTGATGACGATATGCGGCTTGAGTTCCTCTAGCCGCTGCGCCATCAAGCTGGAATTCGTCAGGTCAAACTCCGCGCGGCTGGGAAAGAAAAAATTAAAGTCTCGCGCGGTAATTGTCTTAAATTGCTGCGCCAGTAAACCGCTGCCGCCGGTTACGAGAATGTGTTTCATGACGGCCAAAGTTTAGCCAGCCCATCTCACTCCGTCCATCCATTGCCGATAGCTGCTGGGGCTGTTCTCTCGTTTGATGATGCAAAGCAAAGGGCATCCGCTGGAGTATCACACTGTCAGCTTTGCTAGCGGTGCTGGCAAAAAGCGGATGGTAGCAATCATAAATCCACCTCCATTCTGCGAACCGGCCGCTTGCTTAAACCGGTCGGCTCTGGCACTGTTTCAATCGTCAATCCGTGTGTATCGCGCCGCTTAAACCGGCGCTTCGGGTCATCATCTGGCATTGGTTCGTGTCGCAGCTTACGTGGCAGGCTGCCTGGATCGAATAGAGGAACTCACATTGACAATCATAATCATACATTATCATTTTTATGCGCAGCCGATTCGGCCTCATATTACTGTTGTTGAAGCAAGGATTGGATCCTGGCCAAATACTCACTAAGCTGGCTCTTAGAAAAGTGCTGCTGGGTTCCGATCGGATTCTGGAGGTGGGTTGCGGCAAATCCCCCAATATGCAGTGGCTGGGCGTGAAGCATTCTACTGGGATTGATGGCTTTGCTCCGTATCTGGAGGCGGCTCGTCAGCAAAAACTCCACCATGAGTTGGTGCTGGGGGATGCTCGCGAGCTTGAAAAATATTTTAAGCCGGGGCAGTTTGATGCGATTGTTGCGCTGGACTTGATTGAGCATTTAACCAAGGAGGATGGCTTAAAGATGATGCGCAGTATGGAAAGCATCGCGGGTCGCAAGGTGGTTTTCTTCACGCCCTCTGGATTTTTGCCGCAGCGCAGTTATGAAAATAACAGTTTACAGGAACATCTTTCCGGGTGGGAAGCAGCGGAGATGAGGCAGTTCGGATATCACGTGACGGGGCTTCTTGGCCCGAAAAAACTCCGGGGCGAGCTCCATGTGCTGAAGAGGCGTCCGAATTTTTTTTGGGGCACCATTAGCCTTTTGTGTCAGTTGTTTTGGACGCGCTGGGATCCTTCAAATGCCGCCGCTATCTTATGCGTAAAAACCAAGCCTTAATCGGCTCAAGCGCCTGAGCGCCGGTCTGAATCGGAACGGTGCAGAAGAGAACCGCGAATGAACACCAATGGACACGAATCAGTGGAATAGAAACAACGTCGGCAAGCAAGATTCCCAGCTGCTGTTTGGTGAGCGTTGGCTTTACTGCTCAAGGGCCTGAAACCCCCCGTCTTCATCCGTGTGAATTCGCGTCTATTCGAAGTTGAACTGAGCAGTTGAGGCTGAGTCGTGCTGTAGAGTGAATGGCGACGGCCGGCTTCGGGTTTCGGTTGCCCCTGATCTGGAATATGAATACAGCTCCCTGTCTGGTGTCCGTTCTGGGCGGATTATCTTGCGGTTCCTTGCACCAGTCATTGGCAGGCATTTGCAAACTGAGGCCACCCTTCCTCAATTGCCGATGGACACTGGTGCTTTTCTCTCGCTAGATTATGCACCGTAAATGCACATCCACTGGATCGCCAATACCATCGTGCCGCCGCCCATTTCCTTGAGCGGTGGCGACCGCATCATGGTCGAGTGCATCCGCCGCTGGAGCCAGGATCACAAAGTCACGGTCTATGGCAATGAGGGCGCTAAGCAGCTGTGCGACTGGTTTGAATTAAAAGGCATCAATCATGTCACGTGGCCCGCCGACCACCTCAAGAAATATGGCCGCCTCTTTTGGTGGTTCATGCAGATGCTCAAGGGCAAACGCGGGGTAGATGAAATCAAATTTTCGCCGGATGAAAAACATCTTATCATGGCCACGTCGGAGTTTCACCCGAGCTGTATTCCTGCCCTGCGTTTGAAAAAGCGTTATCCCAATGCGCCGCTCGTGGTGGGGCTTTACTTTTTCGCGCCCAAATGGTTCTCCGGCCAGCCGGGGCCGGGTTTGATGTTTACGGCTTACCGTCCTTTTCAGCAGCGGATTTACCAGCGCACCTTGCGCGAGGCGGAAATGATTTTGACCACTGTGCCGCAGGATCGCGATACGATGATTGCGGACGGCCGCTCGCCAGAATCTACTTATGCCGTGATGGGCGGCGTGGATTTGACGATTCCCCAAAGTGTACCGGAGCCAGAGGAAAAAACGTTTGACGCCGTTTTCATCAGCCGCTTACACCCCCAAAAAGGTCCGCTTGAGTTGATGGATGTCTGGAAAATTTTGACGCAGAAGAAGCCGGATGCCCGCCTCGCCATGATCGGCTCCGGCCCGCTCGACGCGCAATGCAAAGCCAAGGCCGAGAAACTTGGCATCGCAAAGAATGTGGAGTTCTTTGGCTTTCAAGACGGCGTGGAAAAATACAAAATCATCAAGTCCGCTCGCGTCGTGGTGTATCCCGCTGTGTTCGAGGTGGGCGGCATGGCTTCGGCGGAGGCGCTGGCCTGCGGTCTGCCCGGTGTTTCGTTCGATTTGCCGCCGCTGCGCGTTTATTATCCGCGGGGCTGGCTTAAGGCTCCCCCCGGAGATTTTGCGGGGCTGGCCGATTGCATCTACCGCCTGCTCACCGACGAACCGCTTTATGCCGCGACGAGCCAGGAGGCGCTCGCCGCCGGCCTCGAATGGGACTGGAACGCCCGTGCGAAGGCGATGTGGAACGCGATTGAAATTTCCATTTCATCCCAGGCGCCGCCATTTTTCACCAAGCCGGATAAAAAATAATGGTTCATTTTCTTCGCAGCATTCTGGGTTTATGGAGCGGATTCGTCAGTTTCTTTCGCCTGCTGTTGCCGCGCCTGCTCGGCCTGCGCCCGGGCTGCGGCCTGCGCGTCGGCGGCGGTATTGAATGGCCATTGGGAAATGTCGGCAGCATTCAAATCGGCGACCGGGTCTGCCTTGGCAAACGCGGCTGGTTTTATCTGCCGCTGAACAATCGCACGGCAAAAATTAAAATTGGTTCCGGCACTTCGGTGGGCAACGACTTCGTGATCACCTCAAACGGCTGCATCGAGATTGGCGTCGACTGCTTGATTTCTTACCGTGTGACCCTCATGGATCATTCGCACGTCACTGGCCCAGGGGTCGCGCCGGTGACAAGCGGATTGACCGAGTCTGGACCCATCAGCATCGGAACTAAATGTTTTATCGGCTGCAACGTGGTCATCATGCCCGGCGTGAAGCTCGGCGAGAACTGCGTTGTCGGCGCGAGTTCGGTGGTGACAAAATCGTTTGATGCGGGTTCGGTCATCGCCGGCGCGCCGGCGAAATTGCTGCGCAAGATTTGAACGGCAGCGTTCCGTGAATTATTTTTTCGGCTTTCGCAACTGGATGAAGAGGTAGTGCCCGCGTTGGGTGACGACGCTTTCCAAAACTTTGCTCAAGCTGTCCGGCAGCGGCAGGATGCTGACCGAGCGTGCTTCCAAAACTTCAAACCCAGCCCACTCAAACAACTCGCGCGCCTGGAGCACGGTCAGCACGCGGATGTGTCCGCACACGCCGGAAAAAGCCGGATGTTCAATGGGCAAAGATTCTTCGTGTGGTTTGCCGTAGTGCAGGCCGAACGGATTTCCCAGGTAACGTCCGCAGACTTGCATCAGCGAAAATGGGGTGTAGCCCATTGTTAATGCTAGCCAGTTCAGGAGGCTGCAGAGATTTTCCGAGGCCACCACCGCTGTGCCGCCAGGTTTTAGCACGCGAAAAATTTCCTCGGCGAACATCCGGGTGTTGTGGACATGCTCGATGACCTGCGAACTTAATACGGCGTCGAACTGGTTATCTTGAAACGGCCAGCGCCCGTTCAAATCGCAGCTCACAACCTTGATGCCGCGTTGCCGCGCCCGTTCCATTTCCAATGGTGCGCCTTCGATGCCATGGCAGTCGGGGGGGACGAAATATTTCGCCATAAAACTTCCGTCGCCGCAGCCGACATCGAGGAGACTATGCGGTTTGAGCGCTGCCGTCGCCGAGCCGACGAGGTCGTTGCAGCGTTCAATGCCCAGCACGCGTTGTTTTGCTGCGTAATTTTTCAGCCATTGTAACACCATATTATTTTTTAAGTTTTTGTTTTACCTGAAGTTCCGCGATGAGCTGTTTGTGTTTGCCGCGCCGCTTGTAGGTAATGACGCCCCACGCATTGCCCAGCACGCTCGCGGGGCTGGCGATCAGGTGCCAGAGCCAGCGCGCATCGCCGTCGCGGATGACGCCGCGCACTGTATGCCACAGCGGGCCGAAAAACGTGACGCAATAGAACGCCGCCAGCCATAATGGAACCAGCGGCTTCTCTTTCATCCAGTTGACGGGCATCTCTTCCTGCACGCGCAGAAAATGCGCTGTGGCGCGGCGGCGTTTTTGAACAAATTTCCAGAGCGTCTGGATATAGTAATGATGCACGCCGCGCCCGCGCAGCCGCAGCCATTCGCGTTTGCCGTTCTTCATCAGGAACAGCGCGACGTGTGTGTCTTGGAATTTTTCGTTTGCTTGCGCCGATTGCAGATCGGCGCGGCGGTAAAAAAAACCGTTCGCTCCGAGCGGATAGGAATGGGTTCCGTCCGGCAAAATCCAACGTTCTATGTCGCCATCGCACGCGACCCGCCGCGGATTGGAACTCATCAGCCAGCAGATCGGATCGCTGATATGCAGCAGCGCGGTGAGGTAGGCGCAGAACGAACTCATCCTCGGAGACGGCAGGTAATACGCTTCTAAGCCGAGTGCCTGCGGATTTTTTGAAAGCGCCTCGACAGCGAGAAAAAAATAATCTTCGTGTGTCACCTCATTGTCGGCGTCGAGGAAGATGATGATTTCTCCGGTCGCTTGGCGCAGGGCGAGGCGTTTGCCTTCCTCCATATTCTTGCCGTTGTCATCCAGCACAAGCGCGCCATATTTAGCGCCAATTTTACGGGTTCGATCGGTGGAGTGGGCGTCGGCTAGAATAATTTCAATTTTATCCTGCGGATAGGTCTGGCGCGCGATGGAAGAGAGGACGTTGTCCAGCAGTGCCTCGGCGTTAAGCGTCGGCATAATAACGCTGACGCGCGGCAGGGAAAGAGTGTCATTACTCAATGGCATGAAGTAATTATACGGGGACGCATCGGTTAATTCAAAACGACTTTATCATGCGGCTGCGGTTTGTTGACGCGCATCGCCCCCAGCCACATCACAAATAAAACAACAAACGCCGTTCCGGCCGCCGGCGGCATCACGAACAATAGCTCATTTGGTGATTTTCCAAACGCAAACAGGGTGAGCCAGTAGGCTAGGCCTAAGGCGCCGTAGAGCAGGGAAATTTTCACCCAGCGGCTGGCCAGAGCCCACATGCCCAGCGCCTGCAGCAACCCCACAGCAACCATGGTCGTGGCCAGCGGGCCGATCATGGCCGCGGCTTCCGGCGTGTTCCGCCCAAGTATTTTCAGGCAGAACGTTTTCATCAGCAGCAAGCCGATCAATCCACAAATCAAACCAGCGGCATATAGGCCGATCAGCTTCAATTGTTCGCGCAAGGCCCCGCCGGTGTGCGCCGTGGAGCGGTGGGTGAACAAGACGACCAGCAGCGGCCCGACGGTCATGGGCAGGGCGCGGGCAAAAATACCCGCGCTCGTGTAGGCGTCGAGGTCCGGTCCGGAAAAAAAACGCTGCGCCACGAGGAGATCGCCCTGAGTGAAACAGTAGCCGCCACCCACAAATGCTGCGGACACGATGAGGAACTCGACGAATTCCCGGTCCCAGGGTGAGGCCGGTTCAGCGGGGCGCACTAGATCTTTGCGCCAATACAGCAGAATTAAATTCGCCAGCGCCGCCACGGCGGAGGCGAGCACGGCCCATTCGGCAGCGGGAAATTGAACCGCCACCAGGCCCCCAAACGCCAGACGGAGGCCCACGCCCAACAGTCCGATCAGCGCCAGCCGTTTGAACCAGGAAAGGCCCTGGCACAAGGCCGTGGCCAGTCCGCCCCACAGGCCGGCCAGCACGCAGACCAGCGCTGCAAAGGTCAGCCCCGGACGGTAGTGGAGAAAGTCGCTCAGGGGTTTTGCCAGCACCAAGGCGAGCAACGATCCGGCCAGGGTGAGGCGGAAAAGAAATGTCCGGCAGCCGGCGAGGAGGCCCTGCAGTCGGGCATCATCCCCGTGGTAATTAAAACGGGCGATATAATGGGTGATGGCCGTGGTGGCGATGGCCAGCGGAAGGCTCAGCAGACCCACATAGCCGAGCGTGGTATTGACCAATCCGTATTCGCCGCTTGCCTTGAGCTGATGGCCGATAATCGCCTGGAAAACGAAGTTGCCCAGCCCAGCCACAAAGCTGGCCAGGGAGAGGATGACGCCGCTTTGCAGCAGGCTAGCGGTGCGCGAGTTTTGATTCATACGAGGGGGCGAAGCTCCGATTCGTTGGCCCGTACCCATTCGAAAACATCCGCCACGATTTTCTCCACGTTCCGCTTCGGCCGCCAGAGAGTCCGTGAAAACAGTTTGGAACTGTCGGCGAGAAAGAGGCGCAGGTCGGCCTGCCGGTTTTCCATCTCGGCGGCGATGGGCACGGTGCGGCCAACCACTCTTTGGCAGATACCGGTCAACTCCTGTAATGAGGCGGAAATCTCGCGTCCCCCGCCGACATTGCCGAGCCATCCTTCCCACGTATCAAAATAAGCAATCTGCTCCTCCACGAGGTCGCAAAGGTCGGCAACGTGCAGCAGGTCGCGGACCTGCTTGCCGGTGCCGCCATAGCCGATGTATTTGAGCGGTTTGCCGAAAAAGTGCCGGAAAACCCAGAGAGCCACGACGCCCTGATCCACCTTGCCCATCTGCCACGGGCCGGCGATGACGCTGCAGCGATTTGTGATGGCGCGCAGGCCGAAGCCGCTGCGGTATTCCTCGATCAGACTTTCGCTGGCAAATTTCGTCCAGCCGTAGAGCGAGCGCGCGGCAGTCATGGCGCAGGCTTCGCTGACCCCCTGTTCGGAGATGGCCGCGCCGGGAATAGTCTCCCACGCAAAGCGCGTGGGCTGCTCTGTCCACGGATGCTGTTCCAGGACAGAAATCGGATAGACGCGGCTGGTGGAAAGAAAGAGGGTCTTGCACTGCCACTGGCGCGCCTGTTCCAGGCAGCGGTAGGTACCCATTAAATTCGTCTCCATCAGGTAATCCGGAGATTCGCCATAGCCCGCGAGGACGGACGGCTCGGCGGAACATTCGATGAGAAATTCGAACGGGCCGGCAGGAAATTCCGCCGCGTGGCGAATGTCGCCTTTCACAAATTGAACCCCCGCTGCCTGCAGGCGGGGCAGATTGAGTTCCGATCCCCGGCGGTACAGGTTGTCAAGGCAGACGACCCGTGCGCGGGGGAATCGGCTTTTAAGGTGCAGCGCTAGACTGCTGCCGACAAAGCCCGCGCCGCCGGTGATTAGGATGCTGTCGGGGGAACTCATGTCAGGCGATGCAGGCGGCATGGATTTCCGTGAGGATTTCGTCAAGGCCGTAGCGGAATTTCCAATCAGGATAATGGCTTTGGAACTTGCGCACGTCGCTGATCCACCAGATGTGATCGCCGATGCGGTTGTCCTCGACGTAAGACCAATTTAATTTCTTTCCGCTGATGCGCTCGCATGCGTCGATCGCCTCCAGCATGGAGCAGTTCGAGTGGCGTCCGCCGCCGGCATTGTAGACTTCGCCCGATCGCGGTTTTTTGAAAAATTGCCAGAACATTTCAACCAGGTCATGGCTGTGGATATTGTCCCGCACCTGTTTCCCTTTGTAGCCAAAGACGCGGTAGGGATGGCCGGTAACCGTGCAGCGCATGAGGTAAGTGAGAAATCCGTGTAATTCCGTGCCCGCGTGCGCCGGCCCAGTGAAGCAGCCGCCGCGAAAACACGCGGTCTTCAGGCCGAAATAGTTGCCGTATTCCTGTACCAGCACATCCGCCGCAACCTTGCTGGCGCCAAAGAGCGAATGCTTTGTCATGTCAATGCTCATCGTCTCCGAAATGCCGGGCTCGTATTCGTGGCCGGGCTGGATTTCCCAGCGCTTTTGCAGCTCGACCAGCGGCAGTCGGTTCGGCGTGTCGCCGTAGACCTTGTTCGTGGACGTGAAAATAAAGGCGGCCTGGGGACAGAACAGACGGGTCGCCTCAAGCAGATTCAGCGTGCCGACGGCATTCACGCTGAAGTCGGCGTGGGGGTCGCGGGCGGCCCAGTCGTGCGAGGGCTGGGCGGCGGTGTGAATCACCAGGGCGATGTCCTTGCCCAACTGCTGGAAAAGTTTTTCGACCGCAGCGCGGTCGCGGATGTCGAAATCATGATGTTCGTATTGGGGGACGGATTGGATAAGTTTTTGGCGATTGCCCAGCGTGGAAGCTTCCTGGCCAAAAAACCATTGCCGGAGATTGTTGTCGATGCCGATGACCTTGAAACCTTCCCGGGCAAAGCGCTTGACGCTTTCCGAACCAATCAATCCGGCGGCACCGGTGATAATCACAAAATTCATGATAATGGAGAGGCACAGCATCAGCGCAATGAGGCTCGTCGCGCAAGGGGATTTTCAATGCTCAAAAGAGCTGTTGGCGCCGCCAAGATTCCATTGACCCGCCCGCCTGGGAATGGAATCATCCAAAGCATAGGGCGGTGGCCCAGACACCGCTGATGATTCACTGACGCGCGATGAAAACCATCCTGGTTTTGTCCAGCCATCCTGACTTTGCCGAAGCAATTCGCACGGGTCTGGATGCGATGCGATACCGTGTCGTCCACCGGCTGACGGTGGACGAAGCGGAGCCGCTGCTGGTTCACGGGCTGGCCGCGGCGTGCCTGCTGGATGCGGACCGGTTGGATATGGAAATCCTCTGGATGGTCGATCGGCTGCGGCGATTGGATTCCCGTTCCCCTATCCTAGTCTATGCCGCCGCGAGCGACTCGGCCTGGGAGGAAGAGGCTTTTCTGCATGGCGTCACTCAGGTGCTGACTCCGCCTGTCCGCGGACGGCTTTTGAACATCATTTTGGAACGCTTGGAATCAACTCCGATTTCAAGCGCTGTATCCGCACCCCTTCCGCCCGTCCCGCTATCCCGTCCGCCTGAAGTGGCGACCCCGTCTCCCGTCAACGCCGGACAAACCCTCGGGGTGCTGCGCGATTTTTCCTCTATCCTGACGTATTCACTGAACGCGGAGGCCTTGGTGAGCCAGTTCCTCTCATTTCTCCGCGAAATGTTGGGGGTCAATCGCGCTGCCATTTTCCTGAACCGTCCCTGCGCTCCGGCAGGTCAGGTGGCTCCATCCGCCGATGGTCAGCGTCTGTACGCTGCCGCGGCCATCGGACTTTCCCCGGGCCTGCTCGAACACATCGAGCTCTCTCTGGATTCCGGCATCGGGGGTCAGATCGTTCGTCTAGGGCGGATCGTCCGCCGAGACAGTGACGAGGCGCGGAGCGATGCCAAAGTGCAAAAGGAATTCGGAATGCTCGGCGCGCAGGTGGCCGTGCCGATTGCCGATCGCCACGGGCTGGTGGGGCTCGCGTTTTTTGATGGCCGCATCACCGGCGAATCGCTCGTCAACGCCGAGCTGGAGCTGGTTTTTCATCTGCTCGAACAGGTTGGCCTGGCGCTCCGCAATATCTGGCTGCATCAGCAGATCGCGGAAAACAGCGAAATGATGACCGACGTGTTGCGCGAGCTGGGCAGCGCCTGCCTGGTGGTCGGACATGATTTGAAGGTGCTGCATGCGAACCAATCCGCCCGCCGGCATTTCGGCCTAAACAGGGAAGCCGCCGGCATGCTGGAGTTCAGCGACCTGCCGTCGGCGCTGGGGACAAAGATCTATCAGGTGCTGAAATCCGGCGCGGCGCTGGGGCCGTTCCGTTATGAACCGGAATCCTCCCCGGGCACGGTTTACAGCGTCAACATCGTCCCGTTCCAGCGCGGCCACGCCACCGCCCCTTTTTCCGCGCTGCTCACTGCGGAGGACCTGACCCAATCCGAGCACCTGCAACAGCTGGAGGTCGAGGCCGAGCACCTGCGTCTGCTCAAGTCCATGTCCAATCGGCTGGTCAATGAAATTGGCAACGCCATCGTCCCCCTCTCAACCCATCACCAGTTGCTGAACGAACGCATCAATGATCCGGGATTTCGCCAGTCGCTCGATCAGGCTTTGGGCGAAAGCATCCAGCGCATCCTGCGGTTGAACAATCAAATGCGGTTTCTGGCCCGCGAAGGCCACCTGGAACTGCAGACCTTCCCCGTCGGGCAATTGATCGAGGATGCCTACCAGGAGGCGCGCAAACATCAGCCCGCTGAGACGCCAACGCTGCGCTGCGAAAAAACCGTTCCGGCCCTCACTCTCTCGGGTGACCGCGCCGCGCTGAAACATGCGCTGTCTGAAATCCTGCTCAACGCCCTGCAGGCGAACCCGAAGGCACCGACGGTGGATGTCCACCTGCACACCGGGACGGCGCCGGACGGTGGACAGGATCTTCAAATTGAAGTTCAGGATAATGGGTCCGGCTTTACTGATGAGACCGCCAGAAAGGGGTCTGCTGCTTTTTTCACCACGCGGGTGGTAGGCCTGGGCCTGGGCCTGACCGTCAGCCGCAAAATCATCGAAACCCATCGGGGCCGGCTGGAAATCATCCCGCCGCAAACGGGCCAGCCTGGTGTCGTCCGGGTTTCCCTGCCGCTGCCCACGTCCTGCCCCCGGCAACCTGAGCTGGTTCGGCCCTCTCCACCGGACGGATTGTAAGGGTGCCGCTGTGGATGGAGGCCGAAGGGTGGATGAAATCAGTGTTGAGTTTATTTCGGTGAAAGTTATCGTTCCTCCCATGCATCGGCTCCTGATGGTTTTGTTCCTGATCGGTTCATTTTCAGCGTCTGCAGCCGACACGGCGACGGGTCGGGTCGTCAAGGTCTTGCCGCTGGTGCTGGACCTCAAAGGCCGGGCCGCTCTCTCCCCAAGTTTGTTTGACCGGGACGCCTACCAGGCTTTTCTGCGCCTGCACACCAACGAAATTTCCGCCGTGCGCTTCGATGTTTTATGGAGCACATCGCACGCAGACCGGGACGGGCTGAAAGTGCGCCTCGAGTTGCGGGGCGTTGGGCCGGACGGCTTGCCGCGCCAGACCACGCTGGAGCAGGCGGTCCTGCCCCATTTCTTCCGGCACTGGACGTCCCTGACCCTGGGTGGAGAGGACCTCAGGCGTTTCGGGTCGGTGGTGGCGTGGCGCGCCAGTCTCTGGTCGGGGGACCAGCGGCTGGCGCAGGAAGAATCGTTTTTATGGTGAGCGGGGAGCTTCCTCTCCGCCTCGTTGGCCTGGGCCTCTTCTTTTGGATTTCGATTCTTCAGGCCGGTGTTCCGATTAGCTCCCGTCCCGGGGACAGCGCTGGGAATCAGAGCAGCACTTCTGTGGCGCCGGCGAGGATGGACACGGAAACCGCCGCTGCCCCCTTAAATGAAGCGTGGATGTTGCGTGACATCCAGGCTCAACTGGCCGGGCAACGGGAACAGCTCCGGGAGGAACTGCTCCGGCGCGAACGGTTTTCCACACAAGGCGAGTCGGCTCCGGCAGCGTCCGCCCCAGGGCTGGCGCTCGCTCTCGCGGGAAGCGCTCTGCTGGCGCTCGCGGCATTCGCGGTGTTCGGCATTCGGTCTCTCCGACGGCGGCGCGTCGGGTCGCTCCTTCCTGTGCGGCTGGAATCCACCTCACCCGCGTCGCAGGATTTTTCCCCGGCGACCCTGACCCCGCAGGTGGCCCGCATTTTAAAGGAAGCCGTGGTGCAGGGGCTGGCCGCGCAGCGCCATGAACTGCTCCAGGCGCAGCAAGCTGCCGCCGCCGAAATAGGCGCCCTGATCCGCCGGCTGGATGAATTAAAGGCGCCGATGCAGGACCGGCTGCGCTCCTACGAAGAGCGGATTTTGAATCTTGAAAAAGAGCTGGCCGAGCGCAGCCAGGAAAACCGAGAGCTGCTGAGATTGAAGATTGAGATGACCCGGCGCCAGCTCGCCGCTGAAAGTGCCCAGACGGATTTCAACTGAGCCCTGTACGAAACGATGCCGGATCGGATTGAGGTAAATTTTTCCAATCCAATGGGTGCCGCTGGAATGGCTCCTAGGGGGCATAAGCCAAAGGCGGGTATTCATCAGGCGGTTCGCCTCATTGTTCTTCGTCCCGGGTGAAGGCAATAGTGGAGCCGTCAATTGCTTCATCAGCCTTCGTCTTAAGCCGGCAAGGTGCGCTGAACCCTCATCGCCACCTTGCCGGCTTTCTATGCCAGTTCAACTTTAACCTTGGCCCATCGGCGGGTAGGGCGGGCAGTCCTTTGCCCGCCGCGGTTGGTAATTCACGCGTCACCTTAGGCCCCGGGACGGCGCGCACGGAGTGACGCGCCCTACCTGACAGCGATTCCGCGAGGGAGGCAGCCGGTCCTTGGGTCGATCAATCCGGATCCAGGCATCCTTCATCCATCCGAATGTATCCGGTCTGCTGTTGCTACTGAAGCCGGGCAAATAATAAAGCGATCCGCCTGCGCAAAAAAGTCCGCGGGTAGGGCGGGCAGTCCTCTGCCAGCCGCGGTTGCCAACCTACGTCACCTTATGCCCCGGGACGGCGCGCACGGAGTGACGCGCCCCACCTGTCCCACAGTTGCCAAGAACGGCTATATTTCGGCGGGATCCGTTGCGGACGGTTTTAAAACCGGTATTGCAGGCTGGTGTAGACCATCTCGGCGGTGGCGTTGTTATTCCCCCCCGAAGCCCAGTCGTGATAGTGGGAATAGGCGCACTTGAGGCTGATCCGCAGATGCGGGTTGATTCTCCGGGTCAGGGAGGCCGTGACGGTGTGCTCCTCCGCCCCGGCGCCCAGCGGCAAGCCGTCCGTGGTGTATTGGCCTGCGTCATTCGCCTGATAATAGAGATAGGCCAGATTGAGATCTGTTTTATCATCGAGGACCACCGACGCATTCAACGTCACCGTCCAATAATTGTTCTGCGCGGCAGACACGGCCCGGGTGGCATCGGAGGCGGGGGTCCGGGTCTCGCTCAAAACATAATTGCCGCCCGCTTGAAGGCAAAGGCGCGTCCAGGGCGTCCAGCTCGCATTTTGGCCGAGGATCTGGCTGGTGATTTTGGCCGAGGTGGACTCACTCAACCCGGAAAGGGAATCGGGCGTGGTGTCGATGGCTGACCACTGATATTCGCAGCGGGTGACCAGCAGGAGATCGCGGGCCGGCCGCAAGGTCAGGCGCAGGTTGGCATCGTAAGTTTCGAAGCCTTGCCGGATCAGGTAGGCCGGATAGCGATTGGGACTGGCCGCCCCGTTATCGGTGCTATCGAGCGGATGGTTGTAGTTGTACTGGTTGTTTTTGTAATAGCCTCCGAGATCAATGCTGGTGCGTCGATAGGGATACCAACGTGTGCCGAGGAAATATTTCTGAAAAAAACGCGTGTCCTCCGTGTGCCGCTGCACGGGCGGCGGCCCCAAACCATTCACTTGGCTCAGCCCCCCGCTTTCATCCAGGTTGCCATCGCCCTCGGTCCATTCCGCACCGCAATAATAGACCCAGTTGGTCACCCCGGTGTAGCGCAGGTCCAGCCGTTCCCGCACGTCCAAAGCCCCCCCGTCGCTGGCGCTGGTGAACGGCCCGGAATGATCGCCCAGCGTTCCGATACCGCTGGAATTGGCGTCCCAGTCGTTCTGCAGGACCCGGAGTGAAGGCACGAGGGTCAGATTGGGGATTGGGGTGGACATCAGGTTGACATTCACCACGTGCTCCTGCTGGTGGGCCCCGCCGCGAAGGCTGGTGTAGCCTAAGCCGTTCAGAGTGTCCGGCCGGTAGGCCACGTCAAAGTCATCGCCGTAAACGCGGCTGCCGGAATAGGAATCATTGAGATTGGCATAGGAGTAGCCGGTGGAGAGGAAGAGGTTTTTTTTGAGCCAGGTCTCGCTGAAGGCGTGCAGGTTGAGGAGGTCATACGAGGTTCCCTGCCGATCCGTTACGTCACGCTCGATGGGTTCCCCGTGATAAAAAGTTTCCTGGCGCGTGTCCGCCAGGCTTGCGGTTTCATAGCGCACGCCGGCGCCAAAATCCGTGGTGGCGATGTGGTGGGTCAGATCCAGGGCGAAGCGGTCCACCTGCTCATTGATGCTGTAAAGGGATGGAAACAGCCCCTTCACCGCGGTGGTGGAATCGGGGTGCACCGGCCCCCAGAGGGTGGAGCTTTTTTCACCATCCCGGTAGCTGTGGGTGTAGTTGAAAACAGCCTGGGGCAGATCTTTCAGGGTCAGGCCCGCCTCGACGGAAAATTCGCCCCGATCGAGGGCCAGAGCGTCATTCGCCAGCTGGTACTGGAGGCGGGTGGGGGGGTAATAGCCGCCGGCGCCATTGTACCAGGTGCGGAAGTTGCCCGCCTTGAACCGGAGATAACCCAGTTCCTCCCGCTGCAAGCCCAACGTCACCTGATAGTCGTTCTGATCAAACAGGGCGTGGCCGTCCAGCGTCAGCGTGGTTTTTTTGGCGACGGCCTGCTGCCAATGAAGGTCGCGGATGCCGCCGAAAGGGCCGCTGTGCCATTGGTACAGCGACTGAGCCTGGGCGGTGCTGCCCTGGGTCATCAGGCCGCCGGTATAAATCTCCACCCAATTATCATAGGTCGCCTGTCCCCCCTCGAACGTTTCCAGCGGGGTCAGCAGTTTTGCCGCCGGACCGTTCGTGGTGCCGGCTTGGGCCGCGGCTTCGCTGACCAGTATCCAGGCCGCAATCAGGATGCCGCAAGAACACCCCACCCGCCTTGCAGCCGGCGTGCGCTGTTTTTGCGGTTGAATTTTCATCGGGTTTCGGGGGGATTAGAATCGGAGTGAGGAGTTGACGCGCGAGCCATGAACCGCTTCATGACAGCCGGCCGTCCAGCACGAGCCCTGCTGCAGGCGGGTGGTGTGGTCGGAGCCCCCGATCAGGATGGCGCCCCCCTTGGGCTGCTGGAAATGGCATTTCAGGCACAGGTTGGAATCGCGCACCGTGAGCAAGCGGGCATTGATGCTGCCGTGAGCGGTGTGGCAGGTGGTGCACCCCTCGCGCACCGCCTCGTGTTCAAACACATAAGGCCCGCGCTGGGCGGGATGGCATTGCAGGCAGTTTTCCTCCTGCGAGAGCAGTTGCGTGCTGCCGCCCGCATGGGCCAGGCCCCGGTGCGGCGGATGACACTGGATACAGGTCATCCGGCCCTCGGGCACGGGATGATGACTGGGGAGTTCAAACTGGCCTCGGACATCCAGATGGCAGGTGTAGCAAACCGTTTCCTTCGCCCGCGCCGGGGCCGCCCCGGGCATCGGTCCATCCATCCCAATGGGCGAAGGGCGTCCGGCGGCGAAGCTGTAGGGGGGCTTGATGGCGCCGCCGGAATCCGAGTGCAGGCTGCAGGGGCCGTGGCACGACTCGCAGCCGGCGCCCAGTGCGTTGAGCCCCATCGCCACGAGGCGCGCATGATCCGCGGTGGGGAAGCTCTTTGTGATTTCTTCGTGACACTGTTCGCATTCCGCGGCGCCGATGTATTTTGCCCCGGGCACCTCGGGGAGCATCACGGCCTGCCGGGAGATAGAGCTGCAGGAGAGGGCCACCAGCACAAGGGCTCCCGCGCTGGCGATTCCGAGCCAGCCGTATCGGGACTGGAGAGGGCGGCCGAGTGGGATGAGTTTTGAAAAATTCATCAGGCTATTCGAATTTGTTTTTTGGGGTCATTGCAACACCTGCACCATCCAGATTTCTGCCGCCGTCAATAAGTCCAGTGCCAGCGTGGGGTTGTGCACCCCCCAGCTGCCATCGTTCAAGACGAGGTACAGGTTGAACCGGGCTCGTTTGACTTGGGGCGGCACATTGGTCTGGAGCGCGGAACTCAAACCCTGGAATGTCACCGGCTGGTCCAGCGACCAATTAATGACCTGGCCCGCTCCGTTGGTCTGCCACGTTAACCCGCCGGGAACCGTGTATTCCCAAGCCACCACCTGGGGCCCGGCCAGAAGCGCATTCGTCCTAGCAGCGGCTTCGGCCCAGCGGTTCAACGATGTCAGCAGGGTGGTGACGTGGTTGGAAATGGAGGGGGTCAGGTAAAATTGTTCGAGCAATTCCGGCGGCGTGATATGGCACTCGAAACAAACCGTGTCCGCACCCACCGCAAAGGTGTGGCTGTCCCCCTGGCGGCTGTCGCTCTGCATGTGGCAGTCCGCACACTGATTTGTCAGACGAAACGTGCCGGACAGGGAGTAGATCGCCGACGCCGGCAATCCTGCGTGCGACCCCGGATGAAAGGTGGACGGTCCGCTCAGCAGCTCGCCCACCGAGCCCAGCAGAAAATTATACTGACCTGAATGATGCGGGGCTCGGGCCGTGTCTTGCCAGCTCGCTCCTCGGTCGTTGTGACATTGGCCGCACAGATTGATGGCAGCATTGGTCCGGTACTGATTTGTGAACGCCGACACGGTGGCCACATCCGCGGAGGTCAGGTGAAACGCGTTCGTAGAGAAAATCGGGTTGCGCAACTGGTCTGGAGCCGCGTTGGTCTGATGGGGGCTGTGGCAGACGGCGCAGGTGATGGGCACATTGAAATCCGTGGTCAGCGTGGCGGCGGGATCCAGTCCCCGGATCATTGCCAGGCGGGCGGATCCGGAATGACAGACGCCGCAGGTCCGGAGGCTGTTGGTGCTGGCGCCCATGGTTTGCAGCACCTCCGGCACGACCGCGGCGTGCCCGCTGGAGGACCATTCCTCGTAGGTCGGTGGATTGCTGCAGGCCGCGGATCTGACACTGTGGCAGCCGCCGCAGACGGTGGCAGCGATGTCCACGCGCGGCCGCACGGTCGGGTCGTTCTCGCTGGCGGCATGGTTCGCCGCCGGTCCGTGACAGTTTTCACACTGCACATTGGCCAGCAGTGGAGTCTTGGCTAGGTTGGAAAATCCGGTCGGCACCCCGTATCCCACCGTGTGGCAGGGCAGGCATGCCGCGTTGGTCGGGCCGCCGGCCGCCACAAAGCCGGCCGCCGTAAAGGCTGTTGCATGAGCCGTCTGCAGCACCGTGGTTTGAATGGGGCCGTGACACTCGGTACAGGACTGGGATCCGAGGTAATGCGGGGCCGGCCCCGAAACACGAAAAAACGCGTTGCTATAAAGCTGGGGAACCGTCGCCGTGCAGCCCAGATTGGTGCCCAATCCCCAAGTCGCCCAAGGGGCTTTCAGACTATTGCTTTTTTGGTAGACCTGATAATAGCCGGAGGGTCCCGACCAGGTGAGATGCACACCGTTGGTCCCAGAGAGAATGCCCGTCATCACCGGCAGGCCCGGCCACCCGCCGGGCTGGAGGACTGTTAAGTGCGGCACCGGCGAGGACGCCGCTTCCAGCCCGCCAAAAATACCGAGCCCGATTGCCGCCAGAGCCGCGGCAGTTTTTTTGGGGGCAGAACAGTTTAAATCCATGAATAACATCTAGGGAATTAATGCTGCTTCATCCACTTCCTTGGCCTTTCGTCATACCCCCTCTGGCGTTCGCGATCCGCGCCAATGTGGGCTTCCATGGGCCCACTATAGGCGCCGCCTTCCGGAGCCAACTCACCCTTAATTGTCCTTTGTCAGTCTGGAATTGGTGCGCGCCCCCGGTTTTGCGTCACCACTTCATTTCTCAATTGACTGGCGCGGTGGCGTGTGGAAGATGAGCGGCGTTCGTCACCGATGATCGCTATCGGATAAAGAGGACGCTATGACATCCCCTACACTCGCCCCTCCCAGCCGCTCGCCAACCGCCCGGGTTCACATGCTCCTGCTCGCGGGTGTTTCGTTTCTGCTGGGCGGGATACTGGCGGGTCTTTGGTTTCATCGCTCCAGCTCGGAACCGGAGAGGCTGAGCGCCTCCACGCGGAGCCTCTTGGGCCAATTGCCGGCTTCGGTGACCCTGCGCTATCATTGCCGGCTGGATTCCCCCGACCCAACGCTTCAGGCATTTGCCGGGCGCGTGGTGCAACTGCTCCAATCCGTGCAGGCGGCCGGCGGTGGCAAGATTCAACTTTCCCTATGCGACACGCCGTCCAGCACCAGCCCCGCTACCGCTGCCGCCGACGGGCTCCGACCCTTCAACCTGGACAAGGGGGAGGCCTGTTTTCTGGGCATCGCGGTCACCAGCGGTTCCCATCGGGAAACGATTGCACGCCTCCAACCGGAATGGGAAGCGGCATTGGAATGCGACCTCGCCCGCGCTATTTTCAGCGTGGCGACCGCCGCCGGCTCAGCCCGCTCTGCTCCGGAAGTTGCCCGGCCCGGCGTTGAAATCATCGCTTCTCTGCACCGGCTCCTCCCGGATGGGACGACCGTTTCGATGGCGGAGGCGGATGCGATTTTTCATAGCGAATTCCTCAAGGAATGCGGCGAAGTGGGCGCCGCCGGGGAGGCTGAGGTCAATGCCGCTCAGCGGCAAGTGGTCCAAGCGCAAAATGAAGGATCCTTGGCGGCGCTGGCCGCCGCCCGGGAAAATCTGCTGCAGGTGCAGTTGGCGCGGACGGGAAAACTCAAAGAAATTGCGGAGCGACTTTATCTCCGACAGGTCGCCTTCCAGCAGATGCCGCAGATGCAATCCCCGCTCCCTGCCGCCCCCCGCTGATTTGAGCCTCCAAAGATTCCCGCACAGATATCTGAAAGGTGTGGCTGAATTAAAAAGCCAGCTGCAGGCGGGTGAAGAAGACGTTTTCCGGCTGGCGCGTGGTGCTGGCCGGCGCGCTGGTGCCGGCACCCCCGCCGCCGGTGAAGACGGTATGGGAATAGCTGGCATTGACGCGAATATTATTATTCAGATACCAGTTCAATCCTCCTGACCAGGCTTGGGCTCGCGATGCGGAGGTGTCCGGATCGGCAAACACCGGAAACGCCCGGTGATCTATATCGAGTTCCGCGTAGCGCACCACCACTTGCCACGACCCCCATTGTCCCATGCGCGGATCGAACGGATGCTGCGGCGTGATCCCGTTGAAGGCGGCGCTTTCCCCGGTTAAAACCCAGCCGCCGGTGATTTCCCAGGCCGAGTGGCGCAGGTCCGCCTCCGCCGACCCGTTGCGAACCCGCTGATCCGACAGGGCATATTCCCCCAGCAAGCTTAACGGCCCATAATAATAATAGCCCTGCGGCGAAAGCCGCCAGTGCAGGCCGTCGGCCACGACCCCGCCGGACGCTGGATTGTAGGCGAACCATTGCTGCTGGCCGTCTGTGGTGTAGCCGGGCAGGCTGCCGCCCGTAGTAGAGGGCAGGCCGTTTGCGGTCGAAGAAACATGGCCCGAGCTGCCCGCTACGCCCACCCCAAGAAATTGCAGTGCGGCGACATCCGAATTCTTGAACGGACGCGAGAACAATCGGCCCGCGAATTCACCGGCATTGTCGTTGTTGGTGTTGCTGGAATTCCTGTAGTCCCCCACGCCGTTGAACACGCCTGCCGCGTAGCTCAGTACGCCGCCATCGATGTCGCCCCAGAACTGCAGGCCCACATCCCGGAGCGGCATCAAATCGGTGGCCAGCGAACGCTCGTTGAACGCATTATTCAGCGCCGATTGTAAGTACTCCAAGCCTACCGGGGTTTTGAATTTGCCCGCCCGCAACTGCGCCCAAGGCGCGTAGCGATAATTGGCATAGGCGTCGAAAATCTGAACCGAGGAGCCCCCAAACTCAGGGGCGAACACAAAATCAAAATCGCGATAGAGCGTGCCTTGAAAAATCGGGCGCGCCCGGCGCAGGAGAAATCCATCGCTGCCCCGGCTTTCGTTCCCGTTAAAAAACGTGCGGCTATCCACCTGCAGCAGCCCCTTGAGGCTGAAGACAAAATTCGAGTCCGCGGAACGGGCCATCAGTCCGGTGGAGCCGAGCGACAGCTGTGGCTGGTTTTTGGCCCGCGCTAAGGACGCCTCCCGTTCCAGCCCGCGCTCAAGCTCCAGGTTCCGAACCTGCTGTTCCAAGGCGTCCGTTTGCGCATGGGCTGCGTCGTCGGCCCTCTGTCGATCCTCCGCTCGCTGGTTTTCCAATGTCTGGACTTTTTGGCTGAGTTCCCGGAGCTGCTCTTTCAGTGCCTCAAGGTCGGTATTTTGACCGGGGCCAGCGGGGCCAGCAGCCACGGCTGCGCCGGCCAGTGGGGCCGCCAGCAGCGCGATCAGCCATAAAGTATTTATTTTCAAATTTGATTTCCGACGACCGCCGTCGAGGGCCTCAGAATGGACGGTACCACGGAAATCAATTTGAGCAGAAAATATTGGTTTGCGCCGCGCATCAAAGAAACGGCGAAAGAAGAACTCGCGCAAGGGTAGTGAATCTTAACCTTGGGACACCGGCGGGTAGGGCGGGCAGTCCTCTGCCCGCCGCGGCTGCCAACCCGCGTCACCTTAGGCCCCGGGACGGCGCGCACGGAGTGACGCGCCCTACCTGTCCCAAAGTTGCCAGGAACGGATCAAGTGCGTTGCAGATAGGAAAACGAAGAGTCAAGTTGGATGCCCGACGCGCCTTCCACCCGTCTTGAGTCCTATCTTGAGATTCTGCTTTATTCCCGGCGGGAAGAAGCCTGTCCGAAGGGTGAAATCCCACCCATGTCCATAGGCCTATTCAGATGGAATAATCGTCGGCGAACACTTTAACATTCTTCAGCTCCACAAAAACTTGCTCGCCTGGCTTCGGGCGTAATTCCTGAAACTGCTCCCGGCTCAGCTGCACCACAAAATCGTCGCCGCCATCCAGCCTCTTTAATTCGAGAGTGGCTACCGGGCCGGCCGCATTAGACCGGATGACTAAGGCCGGCAGCGCCGGTCCTGTGGACGCGCGCGTGACGCGGATGTCATGGGGCCGGACAAAGGCAACGGCCGCAGACTTCGCCTCATTGGTTTTTTCAGACAGGGCAAATTCCGTCCCTCCAATCAGCATCGAGCCGTCCCGGACGCGGCCGCTGAACAGATTCACGTTGCCGAGAAAGTCATAGACAAACGGCGAGGCAGGCCTGTCGTAAATCTCTTCGGGCGTACCGATTTGCTCGATGCGCCCGGCGCGCAAAATCGCCACCCGGTCGGAAACCTCCAGCGCCTCCTCCTGATCGTGCGTGACAAACAGGGTGGTGACATGGATTTCGTCATGCAATTGGCGGAGCCAGCGCCGCAGTTCCTTCCGCACCTTTGCGTCCAGCGCGCCGAACGGTTCGTCGAGTAATAAAACTTTGGGCTCGACCGCCAGTGCGCGTGCCAGCGCGACGCGCTGGCGCTGCCCCCCGGAGAGTTGCGAGGGATACCGTCCGGCCATGGGCTCCAGTTGGATGAGCTTGAGCAGTTTTTGAACGCGGGCCCGGATTTCCTCCTCCGGCGGGCGGGTTGTTTTAGGGCGGACCCGGAGGCCAAATGCGATGTTCTCAAACACGGTCATGTGCCGAAACAGGGCATAATGCTGGAAGGCGAAGCCCGCCTTGCGCTCGCTCGCCGGAGTCTGGGTTACATCCTCGCCATAAAATAAAACCCGCGCCGCGCCGGGATCGGGAAATTCCAAGCCGGCGATGGTGCGAAGCAGCGTCGTCTTGCCGGAGCCGGACGGGCCCAGCAGAGCGACCAGTTCCCCCGACTCGACCTTGAGGCTTACGCTGTCGAGCGCGGTGAAGTGGCCGAATTTTTTTGTAACATTGATGACTTCGACGCTCATAATTTTTCTCCCTTATCATTCGATGCGGCGTTTTTGTGTTCCACCCACGTCTTCAATCCCAGCGTGACAAGAGCGAGAAACGCCAGCAAGGACGCCATGGCGAATGCCCCGGCAAAATTATAATCATCGTACAGGGCTTCGATGTGCAGAGGAAGGGTGTTGGTTTCGCCCCTGATTTTCCCGCTCACGACGGACACTGCGCCGAACTCCCCCATCGCGCGGGCATTGCACAGAATCACGCCATAGAGAAGCCCCCATTTGATGTTCGGCACCGTGACCCGCCAGAAGGTCTGCCAACCGCTGGCCCCCAAAACCCGAGCGGCTTCCTCCTCGCTGCGCCCCTGCGCCTGCATGAGTGGAATCAGCTCGCGCGCGACGAACGGGAATGTGACAAAAATCGTCGCCAGCACGATGCCCGGTACGGCAAAGATGATTTTGATGTTGTGGTCATTGATCCAGCTCTGAAGCCATGGAAACCAGGCGTGCTCGGCATCGCGATAGTGTCCGAGCCAGCCTTGCGCGCCAAAGACCAGAACGTAAATCATGCCCGAAATGACAGGGGAAACAGAGAACGGCAGGTCAATCAGCGTGAGCAAAACATTTTTGCCCCGAAAATCGAACTTCGCGATTACCCACGCCGCCGCCACGCCGAAGACGCAGTTCAGAGGCACGGAGATGCCGGCCGCCAGCAGGGTGAGTTTGATGGCGCTCCAAGCGTTTGGGTCGCCTAGGGTATGGATATAAAAGGCGATGCCTTTTGAGAAAGCCTGAACGAACACGGACACGAGCGGGACGACCAGGAACAGGCCCAAAAAAACCAGGGCGATACCAATCAGGCCCCGGCGCACGAAAGGGGATTCGGTTGTCGCGTGTCGCTGCGGAAGGCGCTGCGGCAGTTGGAAGGGTGTGGCGGCCGGAGTCATGCGAGATTGTTGGTATTATAACGATTCGTCCACCATTGCAGGATATTGATGGTCAGCAGCAGCGCAAAGGAGGCAACGAGCATCACGACCGCCAGCGCCGTGGCTTTCGCATAATCAAACATATCCAGCTCGCCCATGATGAGCAGCGGCGTGATGACGGTTTTCATTGGGATATTGCCGGCGATAAAAATGACTGAGCCGTATTCGCCAAGGGCGCGGGCAAACGCCAGAGCGAAACCCGTCAGCAGCGCCGGAGTGAGCATCGGGAGAATCACCCGCCAGAAAATCTGCCAGCGGTTGGCCCCGAGGCTGGCGGCCGCCTCCTCCAGCTCCGGGTCGAGATCCTCGAGAATTGGCTGCACCGTCCGCACAATGAAGGGCAGGCCGATGAACGTGAGCGCCACGAAAACACCGAGCCGCGTATTGGCCACTTGGATGCCCAGCGGTTCCAGCAGCTGACCGATCCAGCCGTTGTGCGAGTACAGCATTGCCAGCGTGATGCCGGCGACGGCTGTCGGCAGCGCAAAGGGAAGGTCCACCAGCGCATCGACGATTTTTTTGCCGAAAAAATTATAGCGCACCAGCACCCAGGCGACGATCAGCCCGAAGAATGTGTTCACAAGCGCGGCGCAAAAAGACGCTCCGAAGGTCAGCCGATAAGACGCCATCGCCTGCGGCATGGTGATCGTGTGCCAGAATTCCGGCCAGGTCAGCTCAAAGGTCTTCCCGAAGACCGCTGCCAAGGGGAGGAGGACGATGAGGCCGAGATAAAAAAGGGTGAACCCCAGCGTCAACTTGAAGCCCGGTAACACCCGATTTTTTTTTGCCGTGCTGGATTTGGGCGTCATGGTTTAAAGGTTCGGAGCGTAGGCGATGAACTGCCTGTATTCCGATAAAATGGACTGGAGTGCTGCCACTAAAGCCAGTTCTTTCAAATAGTTCGGCGGTGTGGCAGGCGTTTCCAGAATGATCTCGAATGGACGCGGGCGGGATTTTGGCGGCGCGGCCAGGATTCCCTCAAAGCTATCGCGGATAACGCCGCGGCGGGCCTTGAAGCCGTCAATGACCGGAAGCTCGTTCCTCGGTAAAAACTGTTCCGCGGCCGTGAGCGCCGGCTCGATAAGGTTTTTTGTCAGCGTCGCGCCGCGGGCGTAGCCGTAAAAACCATCACTCGTGTCGTCGGTGTGCAGCGAGATAATGCCCTGGAACTGGTTTGAGGCGAGTTCCGCTTGCAGCAAATGCACTTCGGGCTCGGCAGAATTGCGCCAAAACTCGCGATTCAAATCCCGGCCGCTGCGCGAATGGCGCGTGCCATCCTCAAAGCCGGTCGGATTACAGACCGGATAAAAGGAAAGGCAGTAGCCTGTCGCCAGTTCGGGGCGCGCCTCCAGCAGCCCAATCAATTGAGCCATGGCATAAACCCCTTCAGGCTCATCGCCGTGAATGCCCGCAAAAACCCCCACACGGATGGGCGCGTCACCGCCGCGCGGTCCGACGAATAGATAGCGCGGCAGTTCATAGCGCTCGCCGTTTGAATCAAATGTGGCACCAGGGCTCGCCACCAGATTGACCGAGGTCGCCGCAATTTTATCCAGTGGCGCTAGCAGGCCGGCAATAGATCGGCGCTGTTTTAGCGGTGGATTAGCAACGGCGTTGGTTCGTGCGGTGATTGTCATTTTTTATTTATTTTTAGTGCAGGCGGCGCAAAGGATATTTCCTTCTTCATCTAACATCACTTGATGGATGGAAAACATTTCATGGCAGGAGGAGCACTCTTCCAGTGCGTGAAAATTGGCCGGGGGCGGCAGGCAGGAGCCGCCGCCCTCCGGCGCTGGCAACAGCGCGACCTGAAGTAGAATGTTTTTCATTAGGGAGCACAGTTTTTTACCGTTTAGTATCGCTGCCACTCTCCGAGCGACCACGAATTCGTGAAAGTACTTTGCTCGGTGTGCCCGTCCGCATAACCAATGTTGGCCCGCTTGTTGTGCCGTTCGAGCATTTGAGCCTGAGTCGTCGTGCCAGGGGATATGACCTGAATCGGATACAGCCCGCCGCGCGACGGCGTATTATCTCCCCGTCCGGCATCGGCGAGGATGATAAAATTGGAGGGCTTTTGTATCGCGCCGTCCGTTTGGCTTTCATTGAAGCCATAGCTCGGATTTGCTTGGTACCATGTGGACTGCCCGAAGCCAGGCGTATAATTGGCTTCGCTTAAATTAAATCCATAATCTGTCGTAAACCACTGGCCTGGTCCCGGCGCCGGCCAGTCCAGCGATGAGCGGCAACGGAACGCGTTCGCGCCGGGATCTGAATTCGCCCCGGTCGCGATGAAGTTAGTGCTCGCGATATAAGGCTGCAATTGTCCGCGGATCGAAAAGGCCGCGCGCGCGTCGGGAGTGTCTGCAATGGCGCCCCATCGCGCAGAGTCGGTCGCTTCGCGCTCGGTCACCGCCTTGGGAAAACGGCTGTTGTTGTCGTCGACAAACATTCTAAAGGCGACCCCGATCTGCCGCGTGTTGGAAACACAGCCCGCGCGCTTGGCCGAGTCCTTGGCCTTGGACAGCGCCGGCAGCAGCATGGCTGCCAGAATGGCGATAATGGCAATCACCACCAGCAGCTCAATCAGGGTAAATGCGGATTTTCCAGCGGATCGAATCTGTCCGGCTCTATTGGGTGTCCGTACGATTTGTTTTATTGTTTTCATAGTTCCAATGGTTTTTTTAGCTTGGAACTTCCGGTGGACCGGTCAGCGCCTCTTTTTTTGTTTTTCTTTTTGTTTTTTTTGGACCGGCTTGTCCGATCGCTTTTTACTGGGGATGGTAAATCTGATCAAAGGTTCCTCCGCCCGCAAAATGTGTTCTCTGCGCTAGCGCCCAGCCCCCGAACTCTGCATCCAGGGTGACGAGTTTCAGCGGCGCAAAATTTTTGCCGTATTTGGCGGCGGCGGCCTGCGACCGCGGGCGATAAAAATTCTTGCCCGCAATCTCCTGACCTTCGTCCGAATACAGGTAATCCAGGTAGGCCTTCGCGGCATCCGTCGTGCCATGCCGGCGCGCGTTTTTATCCACCACGGCCACGGGCGGTTCGGCCAGAATGCTCAAGGAGGGTGTGACGATCTCAAATTGGTTCGTGCCGAATTCCTTGAGCGCCAGGTGCGCCTCATTTTCCCACGCCAACAGCACATCGCCGATGCCGCGTTGGACAAATGTAATCGTGGACCCCCGCGCGCCCGAATCCAGCACCGGCACATTTTTGTAGAGCCGCGCGACGAACGCCTTGGCCTTGGCCTCATCGTGCTGGCTGGCCTCCAGCGCATACGCCCAGGCGGCAAGATAAGTCCAGCGGGCGCCCCCGGAGGTCTTGGGGTTGGGCGTCACCACGCTCACGCCGCTTCGGGCCACGTCGTCCCAATCCCGGATGCCTTTGGGATTTCCTTTGCGGACAAGGAACACAATGGTCGAAGTGTAGGGGGTGCTGTTATGCGGCAGACGATTTTGCCAGTCCAGCGGCAGAAACTTCGCCTGCCGGGCGATGGCATCCACATCATACGCTAATGCCAGGGTGACGACGTCGGCCTCGAGGCCATTGGCGACCGCTTGGGCCTGCTTGCCGGAGCCGCCATGCGATTGGGAAACGGTGACGGTGTCGCCGGTTTTCGCCAGCCAGTACTTGGAGAACGCGGCGTTGTAGTCGGTGTAAAGCTCGCGCGTTGCATCGTAGGAGACGTTGAGCAATTTGATTTCCTTGGCGCTGGCAGTAGCCGCCAGCGATGTTGCCAGTAATAATATAAAAAGTGTTTTCATCGTTCCGTCTTTCGTTGGACCTGCTGGGTTGAGTCGCACCCGCTCCGTTTTTTCAATCTGCGTTACCTGCGAGTCGTGCACCACAATCTGCACCACGCCGTAGCGGAGCGATCCCACCTGCCGCTGGACCAGCTCCAGCCAGCTCGGCTGCCCCTTCCCCTCGCCCACAATTTGAATTGGTTCCGCACTCATCATCATTGATTAATTAACGACTTAATATGTCGTTATTAAACCTAAATAAAAAGATCGTTTTGACCGTTAGTTTTTCAAGACAGGTTCTCTGAATTGAATTTGTTATCTTTAACCGCGCTGCACCTTAATAGCGACTCGACTTGTCGTTATTATGCTGGAAATTTTGGAGGCGTCAACTTTTTTTTGAATTATTTTAGATGCCTTCGCCGCCGGCGAAGACCCCGGAAACTTCCTGCCGGGTGACCGGCGAGATTTTTGCCACCTCGGCCAGCGTGGAGCGGTCCATCACGCCGGCGACGTAGTTTCTGACGTCGAGGAAAACGCGTCGGAAACGGCAGACCGATTCCTGGGAGCAGCGTTTGTAGCCCGCGACGGAAACGCAATCAATTGGGGCCAAAATACCGTCAAAATGGCGGACCACCTCGCCCATCGTGATTTTGGCCGGGCTTTTGGCCAGCACGTAGCCGCCCCGGATGCCCGCCGTGCTGCTGACCCAGCCCCGGGCCTTGCAATCGAGCAGAATCTGCTCAAGGAAGCGCTTGGGGACATCGTTGCGCCGGGCCAGTTCGCGGATGGGAATCGGTGCGCCGCCAAATTGGTCCACCAGCGTGAACAAGGCCCGCAAGGCATAATCCGTCTTCTTGGAAACCCACATGATGAAAAACGATACTTCCAGTCGTTTTTAAGTCAATGGGAAGTTTTTTAAACGGGGGGCGGTTTTAAAAAGGCTTAAGGAAAATCGCGCGGGAAGCTCGTGTTTTCAAATCGGTCTATCCACCGATTACGGCTTGGTGGGGGATAGCGGGGCGGCGTCGTTGCCAATGGCGCGCTCAAAGCGCGCGCGCGCGGCATCGTAGTCGTGCAGCGCCTGCACCTGGGTGCTGCGGGCGGTGGTGAGCGCGGTCTCGGCATCCAGCACGTCCAGTTGTGTGGCGGTCCCGGCACTGGCGCGGGCATGGGCTTCGCGCAGCGATTCTTCCGCCTCGTCCTGGACGGTCTTTTGCGATTCCAAAACCTCCTGTGCACCGATGAAGTCGGAATAGGCTGTGCGGACCTCCAGCTCAATCTGGCGGGCTTTCTCTTCCAAGGCGGTTTTTGATTTCTGATGGAGCGCCCGTGCTTGGACGACTTTGCCGTGCGTGAGCAGCCCGTCAAAAATGTTCCAGCTCACCTGCGCTCCGGCGTTCCAGCCATCCAGGTAATCGTTGAGGGCGGGGCCCTCTCCCGTGGGCGGATTGGCAAATTGCCGGTTCATCCAGTTGTATCCGGCGAATAGCTGGACGTTCGGTTTGTAGCCGGAAGCCGCATCAATGATATTGAGTCCTTGAAGTTCCTCGGTCTTGCGCAACACGACCAGTTCCGGACGCTTCTCGAGCGCCCGCAGCAAGGCGTCGGGCAGATTAATTGCAAACGGCGCGGCGTCGAGCGGGTCCGTGAGGTTCAGTGGAATATTGTCCCAGATATCCCGCGGCAGATCGTATCCCAGAAGGTTCGCCAGGGTGTTCTTGGCGATCCGGTAATTGTTCTGCGCGTTGATGAGCGGGGGGCGCGCATTGGCCAGGGCCACCTTGGCGCGGAGCACGTTGAAGTGCGGCACCATGCCGGCGTCGAACCGGATTTGCTGGTCGTCCAGCTCCTTTTGCAACAGCCCCACCGAGGCCTGGTTCACGGTGATCTGCTGCTCGGTCAGGAGGATCTTGTAATACGCCAGCCGCACCACCAGCAGCGTGTCTGCCAGGATCGTCTGATATTGCGCCAGCGCCTGCTGCTGGGTGACTGTGGCGGCGCGGAGGGAGGCCAGCAGCTTGCCCCCCTGATATACGGATTGGACCAGGCGCAGACCCGCATTCCAGTTCTGGTCGGGCATGCTCGCAATGCCTGGAAAATTCTCAATCGAGCTCCGGTCGGTGTCCTTGTACTGGCCGGCGGCCTGCAGCTGCGGCAGCGCCACCGCGCGCGTTTGCACCACCACGCCGCTGGAGGCTTCCAGGTCGCTCCGGGCCTTGAGGATGGTGGGGTTTTGAGCGAGGGCAATGTTGAGCGACTCCGCCAGCGACAGCGGCCGCGAGAGCCAAAAGGGCGCCGGGGTTTCCGCCCCCACCGCCACCGTGAGGCCGAGGACCAGCGATAAAAATGTCCAAGATTTCATTTCAGGTGCCGCATCCTACCATTCGGTAAGTTGAAAGTCGACTCTTCGTTTGACTCGTCAAGACGCATCGGCCTGCTATCATCAGGGCGTGCTTCATATGAGGATTTTACCGCACATCCTGCTTCCCGTTCTCGCGGGAGCGCTGCTCGCTGGCTGCTCCCCGCATCCCCGCGGCCAGGTCCAGGGCTATCTCGAGGGCGAATATGTGTACGTGGCAGCGCCGCTCGGGGGAGCCCTCACAAAGCTCGCCGTCGCCCGCGGGGATTCCGTCCGCCCCGGCCAGCCGCTCTTTGAATTGGAGCGGCAATCTGAAGCCGCCGCCCTTGTCCAAGCGGAAAAAAACCTGGCGCAGGCGCAGGCCCAACTTGACGACCTTGCCAAGGGTAAGCGGCCAACGGAGATCGCGTCGCTGGCGGCGCAGCGGGACCGGGTGCGTGCGGATTTGAAGCTGGCTGCCACGCAGCTTGCGCGGCGGGAAAAGCTTGACGCCACCGACGTGGTGTCCCGGGAGGAACTGGACATGGCCCGCGCGATGCGCGATGCGACTCAGGCGCGTGTGCTTGAGTTGGAAGCCGATCTGGCAACGGCACAGCTGGGTGCGCGGGAGGATGCCGTCGCCGCCGCGCAGGCCGCCGTCGCCGCGCAGCAGGCCGCGCGCGACCGGGCCCGGTGGGCGTTTGACCAGAAGCAGCAGTTCGCTCCCTGCAGCGCCCGGGTGCACGACACCCTGTATCGGCAGGGCGAATGGGTGGGGGCGGGGAACCCAGTGGTGGTTCTGCTGCCGCCAGGCAGCGTCAAAGTCCGTTTCTTCGTGCCCCAGGGACAGCTCTCGCAGGTGGGCATTGGCAGAACTGTTTCCGTCCACTGCGACGGCGCGCCGCGCCCCTTCAGCGCCACCATCAATTATATTTCGACCCGGGCCGAATACACGCCGCCGGTGATTTTCAGCCGGGAGACGCGCGCCAACCTGGTTTTCATGATCGAAGCGGTTCTGGCCCCGGCGGACGCGGAGGAGTTGCGCCCCGGCCAGCCGGCGGAGGTGGAATGGAAATGAGGTTTTGAAATGAACGCCATCCCCCCCAGCGCGCCACCGCGCTCCTGCGTCTCTGCCGATGGGCTGGGAGGCGGGGCAGGGGCTGGGCTCGCAATCGACGTGCGCGGCGTCACCAAAAAATTCGGCGGGCGCACGGTCGTGAACAATATCGCCATGCAGGTGCGGCACGGGGAGATCTACGGGTTTCTCGGCCCGAACGGCAGCGGCAAAACCACCTTTCTGCGGATGCTCTGCGGCCTGCTGACGCCGGACGGCGGCGAAGGCCATTGCTTGGGCCTGGATTTCCGGCGCAAATCTTCCGAAATCAAGAAGCGTGTCGGTTATATGACGCAGCGCTTCAGCTTTTATGAGGACCTGACCCTCGAGGAGAACCTGGATTTCATCGCGCGCCTGTACCAGATCCGCGGGCGGAAGGCTGCCGTGCAGCAGAGCCTGGAGCGGCTCGGGTTGGCCGAACGCCGCAAACAATTGGCGGGAACCCTGTCGGGTGGATGGAAACAACGCCTCGCCCTCGCGGCGTGCCTGATCCATGAGCCCCAGCTGCTCCTGCTCGATGAACCCACGGCGGGGGTGGACCCGAAAGCGCGCCGGGATTTCTGGGACGAGATCCATCGGCTTGCAGCGGGCGGCCTGACGTTTCTTATCACCACCCACTACATGGACGAGGCCTCGCGTTGCCACCGGCTCGGCTACATCGCCTACGGCAATCTCCTCGCGCATGGCACGGTGGCCCAAGTCGTGCAGGCCGCCGGGCTGACGACCTGGGAGGTCTCCGGCGGGAATCTGTCGGCTCTGGCGGACGCCCTCCGCGGCCGGCCGGGTGTGGAGCAGGTGGTCGCTTTTGGGCGGACGCTGCATATTAGCGGCCGGGACGCCGGTAAAATGCGCGCCAGCCTCACGCCCTTCATGACCCCCGCGCTGGAATGGACGAAAGTTGAATCCGGACTGGAGGATGCCTTCATCAGCCTGATGGAAACCGCGAAGGACAATTACCAGTGAGTTTCAATCTCCATCGGTTCTGGGCAATCGTCGTCAAGGAGTTTATCCAGATGCGGCGCGACCGGTTCACGTTCGGGATGATGGTGGGCATTCCGATGATTCAGATCATCCTGTTTGGCTTTGCCATCAATTCAAATCCCAAACATCTGCCCACGGCGGTTTACGCCGCGGACAACAGCCCCTTTGCGCGCACGTTTGTCTGGGCGCTCCGCAACAGCAGCTATTTCGATATCGTCCGCATGGCCCGCAGCGCGGGGGAAATCCGCGAGCTGCTTGCGGAGGGCGATGTGCAGTTCGCCGTGACCGTGCCGGTGGACTTCTCCCGCCAACTGCTGCGGGGCGAAAGGCCGGATCTGCTGCTGGAGGCGGACGCGACGGATCCGGCGGCGGTTGGTTTTGCCACGGCGGCCATCAGCGCCCTGACCTCCTCCGTGCTGGACCCGGATCTGACCGGCCCGCTGCAGCGATTGCGCGGCAGTCCACCCCCGTTCAATCTGGTGATTCACCCCCATTACAATCCCGAAAACATCAGCCAGTACAACATCGTGCCTGGTCTCATGGGGGTGATGTTGACGATGACGATGGTGATGATCACCGGCCTGGCCATCACGCGCGAACGCGAGCGCGGCACGATGGAAAACCTGCTCTCCACGCCGGCGCATCCGGGAGAGGTGCTGCTCGGAAAAATCATCCCCTATCTCACAATCGGCTATGCTCAGGTGACGCTGGTGTTGCTGGCCTCCTGGCTGGTGTTCTCTGTGCCGATGGTGGGCAGCATTCCCCTGCTGCTGGCGCTGGCTCTTTTGTTCATCCTGGCCAATCTGGCGGTGGGCATCACTTTCTCCACCATCGCCAAGAATCAGCTGCAGGCGGTGCAGATGGCGTTCTTTTTCTTTCTGCCCTCGCTGCTGCTCTCCGGCTACATGTTTCCTTTCCGCGGCATGCCCGGATGGGCGCAGGCCCTGGGTGAAGCCCTGCCTCTCACACATTTCCTGCGGATCGTGCGCGGCATCTTACTCAAGGGAAACGGCCTGGCCGAATGCGCGCCCGATGTGTGGCCGATTGCGCTGTTCGTCATCGGCATGCTGGCCCTCGGCATCAAGCGCTACCGGCAGACCCTGGATTGACCCGACTTCCGAAGTGGGCCCGGCACTCGCGGCCCTTCGAACTGGCCTCCTCTCCCCGCCCTCTCCTCCATTTTCATGGAAGAGAGGGAGTGCAGGCAGAGACGCCTTGCCGTTGCATCCCCATTTCAACTTCAGAATCGAGTTTGAAATAATCCCCTTTCACCCGCCGAATGAGGCAGGCCACAATCCCGCGCAGGCCCTCGAGGGCGAGGGGCCGCCAGTGACCGGTTCCTAAAATCGGACCATTAAAAGCCAAAGAAAGTTTTGCCGCTGGTTGCTTTGTCGGTTATCTAACAGGCACAAAATGAAGTCATTCAAACCTCTGAAACTGGGGACGGCCGTCGCGGGAACCCTGCTGCTGGTCGCCGTCGCGGGTTGCGGGCGCGATGGAATCAAAGTGTACCAGGTGGACGCAACCAACGACTTCAATACGGTTGCGCCCATGCCCGTTGCGGGCGGCCTGATGCCCACCACCCTGCCGGACGGAATGCCGGTGCCGGACAACAGCGGCTTGCCGTCCTTGAAATACACGCTCCCGGCGGGCTGGGAGACGAAGGCCCCGAGCCAGATGCGCGTGGCCAGTTTTGGGGTTTCGCAGGGGGGCCAGCAGGCCGATATCAGCGTGATTCCCTTGGGCGGCGCGGCCGGCAGTGATCCCGCCAATGTGAACCGCTGGCGCGGCCAGGTGGGCCTGGATCCCCTGACGGAGGCGGATCTGGCCGGACTTGCGGAAAAAGTCGCCGTCGGCGAACAGCCCGCCGATCTGTACGACCTCGTTGGATCCATGCCGGGCATCGCCGGGCCGCAGCGGATAATCGCTGTCATCTTGCACCGCAACGACACCGCCTGGTTCTTTAAAATGACCGGCCCGGCGGCCTGGGTGGCGCAACAAAAAACGGCGTTCACCGCTTTTTTGAAATCCATCGTCTTTGAGGCGCCCATTGCATCCTCCGCCCCAATCGACAGGGGCACGCTGCCGCCCTCCCATCCGCCCATCCGCGGAATGAATTCCGGTTCTGTGCCCATGACGTCCTCCGCCGGAGACAAGCCTACGTGGACGGTTCCCGCCAGCTGGCAGGAGGGCCCGCTGGCACAGTTTCTGGTGGCAAAATATGTTATTCATGGCACCGCGGGCGCGCAGGCCGCGGTCAATATCAGCCAGCTCGCCGGCGACGGCGGCGGCCTGCTGCCGAACGTCAATCGCTGGCGGACGCAGCTCGGCAAGCCGCCCTTGGCGGAGAGCGATCTGTTGAATCTCCCCACGGTGGACGCCTCCGGCGGCAAGGCGACGGTGATCGAGTTTGCCGGCACGGATGGCCGCACCGGCAAGCCGGCGCGACTGGTCGGCCTGGTGTTGCCGCTGGGCGCCCAGACCTGGTTCTACAAACTCATGGGCGACGCGGAGCTGGTGGCGCAGCAAAAAGAGGCGCTGATCCGGTTTGTCCAATCCGCCACCTACCCCGATGCCCATTAAAAAAATCGTCGAGTTGTTTTCATCGCTGCGGCTCATGGTCGTGCTGCTGGCGTTCGCCATCGTCCTCGTGTTCATTGGCACCATCGCCCAGGCGGATGAGGGCCTGTACGGCGCGCAGGCCCATTACTTCAAGCGATGGCTGGTGGTGGGGGCGAGTTTTTTTGGCCATAAGATCCCGCTGCTGCTCCCCGGCGGCTATCTGCTCGGCACGCTGCTGCTGGTCAACCTCGTCTGCGCCCACATCTGCCGGTTTCAACTCACGCCCAAAAAAATCGGCATCCAGCTGGCGCACGCCGGCATCATCGTGCTGCTCGTCGGCCAGCTGTCCACCGACCTGCTCTCCCGCGAACTCCAGATGCACCTGGCCGAGGGCGAGACGCGGGATTTTGCCGACAGCGCCACCTCCTACGAGCTCATCTTTCTTTCCGGCAATCAAGTCACCGCCATCCCGGAAAAAATGCTGAAGGAGGGCGGCGAACTGAAGAGCGATAGCCTGCCGTTCACCCTCCGCGTAAAGTCGGCCTGGAAAAACTCGGACCTCACCTTCCGCGCGCCGATGCTGCAGAATGGCGCCCCGCTCACCACGAACGGCCTCGGTCGGAACTTCAATTTCAAAAAGGTGGAGGACGTCCGGAAGATGGACCAGCTCAACGTTCCGACGGTGGTGTTGGAATTGGTCGCGGACGCCGGATCGCTCGGTACCTGGGTGGCCAGCGGCTGGGCCGGCGAGGCGTCGCTGGTGGAGGCGGTCCGGAATAACTATGCGCCGATGGGCGCGGAACTGGCGCAAAAAATCGCCGGCCTGCTGATCGCGCCGCAGACCATTGTGGCTGGGGGCAAATCATTCATCCTCACCTTGCGGCCGGCGCGGGTGTACAACCCGTTTTCGATCACGCTGCTCCAGGCGACCCATACGGTTTATCCGGGCACGGATATCCCCAAGGACTTTCGCAGCCGCGTGCTGCTGAACAATCCTCAGGCGGGCGAGCGGCGCGAGGTGGAAATCTCCATGAACCATCCGCTGCGCTATGGCGGCTACACTTATTACCAATATCAGATGGACGCCGGGGCCTCCGCGATGGCGGGCGCGCGCACGCCCACCTCGGTGCTGCAGGTGGTCCGCAATCCGGGCTGGCTGACGCCTTACATCGGGTGTGCGATGGTCGGCCTGGGCCTGGCTATCCAGTTCCTGTATCACCTTGTCGGTTTTGTCACCAAACGGAAACCCGCATGAAAAACCCCCGCCTGCAACTGACATCCCCGCCGCTCGAGGACGTAAAGGCCTCCCGGGAGTCGGGGTGTAGTGGATGGGGCCTCGGATTGACCCAATCAAACCAATGAAAAAGTGGATTCCCGCCGGAGTCGTGTGCGTGATGGCGCTGTGGATTTTCGGTGAGCTGCGGCCGCCGCTGGATAAGGATTTTGGCTTCACTCAATTCGCCCGGCTGCCCCTCACCGCCGGCGGCCGCATTGTGCCCATGGATTCGCTCGCGCGAAATTCCCTGCTGCAAATCCGGGAAAAACAGACGCTGAACACGGAGCCCTGGAAAGGCTGGAGCGAAAAGCCGCGCATCCTTTCCGCCACCGAGTGGCTGGCCAACGTGATGATGCATCCCTCCGTGGCCGATGCTTGGCCAGCCTTCCGCGTGGATAACCCAGATTTGATCTCGCTGCTGAAGCTGCCCGAGAAGGACCTAGCGAAGCAGTCGGATGGAAAACATTTTTCCTGGAACCAGATCCAGCCGGCGCTGGAGGCGTTCGACCGTGAAAACGAGCGCGTTCAAACGGTGGAGTCCGCCCGGCGCACTGCCTACGAGAACGCCGTCGCCAAGCTCCATCGCCGCCTGACCCTCTACGTGCGGTTGAAAAATACCGTGCAGCCCGCCGACGCGCCGGATTGGCCCGCCGGACTGGCAGCCTATGAAGCCTTCATTCCCGAGGGAATCGCCGCAGTAAAAGCGCAGCAGGCGGGCCAGCCCTTTGATCCGGCGGTGTTCCGCCGCTTCGCCGGCTACGTCGAGTCGTTCCAGTTCATGAGCCGTTTGGAGTCGCCCTTGATCCTGCCCCCGGCGGGCTCGGCGGAATGGCGGCGCGTGGGCGACGTGCTGCTGGCCGCGCCGCGCGATGGGGAAATCGACAGATCGCTCCGCGACTACGCCACAATGGCCGGCGCACTGGCGGCGAACCATCCCTCTGAATTCAATGCGGCACTTCAAGAGTACACGGCCTCGCTTGTTCCGGCTCAGGCCAGGGCGATGAATAAAGCGCGCTGGGAAGTGTTCTTCAACCGGATGGAGCCGTTTTACCATGCGATGGTCCTCTACATCCTCGCCGGATTGCTGGCGGTTTTTTCCTGGTTTAACCTGTCGGAAACCCTGCGACGCTCGGCGGTGGGCCTGATCGGCCTGGCGTTTGTCATCCACACGGCCGGCCTGATTTTCCGGATGGTGCTGGAAGGCCGGCCGCCCGTGACCAATCTGTATTCCTCCGCCATCTTCATCGGCTGGGGCGCGGTGCTGCTGGGTATGATCTTGGAAAAGTTTTATAAGAACGGCATCGGATGCGTTGCCTCGGCGGGCATCGGCTTCCTCACGCTTATCATCGCCCACCACCTTGCGCTGGAGGGGGACACGATGGAAATGATGCGGGCGGTGCTGGACACCAATTTCTGGCTGGCCACGCATGTGGTGGCGGTGACCGTGGGCTACGCGAGCACGTTTGTGGCAGGCTTTTTGGCGCTGGTCTACATCCTGCGCGGCGTGTTCACCAAAACGCTGGACGCCGACACGGGCAAATCACTCGCGCGGATGATCTACGGCATCGTCTGCTTCGCCACCCTGTTCAGCTTCGTCGGCACGGTGCTGGGCGGCATCTGGGCCGACCAGTCCTGGGGCCGGTTCTGGGGCTGGGACCCCAAGGAAAACGGCGCGCTCATCATCGTGCTGTGGAATGCCCTCATCCTCCATCTGCGCTGGGGCGGCTTCATCCGCGAGCGCGGCCTAGTCCTCTGCGCTATCGGCGGCAACATCGTCACCAGCTGGTCGTGGTTCGGGGTGAACATGCTGGGCATCGGGTTGCACAGCTACGGCTTTACCGATGCGGCCTTCCAATGGCTGGTGCTATTTGTGGTGAGCCAGCTGGCCCTCATCGCGCTGGGACTGCTGCCGGCAAGGCTGTGGAGAAGCTTCCGTCCGACGCCTGACCCCGCCGCTGTTTAGTCCCGCCGCTCGTCCGAAGCAGGCATGGCGATGCTGCCGGAACCGCTGGGAGAAGCGGGATGCGCTGGGGCGGGGGAATGGTGGAGGCGAGTACGCGGAAGACATGGGCGTCGGATCAGGCGCGGTTGCTGGAGCTGCTCACGCCACCAGCGCCAGCGTGACGCTGGACCCACTTATGAAGACACAGACTTTGACACGAATTTCACGAATTAACGCGAATGGGGGATGGTTTTGCAGGCGGGAGGGGAGGAATAATCAATATCAAGAACTGACGGAAATGACACGTTACTATTCCCCTTTTAGCCCATTCCAGAAAGGGGCGTATCATTGGCAATGGTGCGACGATTAATATTCCGCCTGAAGTGGGGTAACTCGACTTTTTGGGATACTCAAAAAACGACGCCGCGCTTGTCGTGGTGGAATCCAAGATGGTTGAGGTTGGTTTTGAATCGCGTCAGTTTCGGAATGAAATCTCGCAGTTTACAATTGGTAAAAATTCGTTTATGGCGCAGCTTCGCAGAAAAATAGATTGGCTAGCCAACAACCGTAAATTACTCGGAAAAATTCTTGGCAATGTCGAAACCGAGTTAAAAAACCTGCCGGCCTTGATTACGCTTTACCCAACGTATGCGGCTTTCAAAATTCACGAAATGCCGTGTGTCTCCATGGTGGAATTGATGGAAGACTATGGAGCTAAAGGGGCATGGCCTTATTTGCCATGACTTGAACCGGTTCACCAGGATTCGGACAATTTTTCGACGACGTCTTTGCGGGCCAAGACGCGGGAGCAGAGGTCCCAGCGGTTGGCATCGGGATCAATGGTTTCCTTGTAGCGGAGTTCAAACACGTCGCGAGCTTTCGTTCGCAAATGGATGTATTCATCCATTTTTTCCTCCAGCTTCTCGATATTGTCTATCCACTCATCTTCAATCGTGTCGGGCACGCCGCCGAAGATATCGAACTTGTCTTTCAGGCGGCGGGAGATGACCGAATACACCTTTTCATCCTGCGTGTCGTGATAAACAAGATTCAGCATGTCCACGGAACGCCGCGCCTGACCGAAGCGTTTGATGCGGCCGAGCCGCTGTTCGAGCCGTGACGGATTCCACGGCAAATCCACGTTGATGAGCGTGCCGAGCGTTTGCAGGTTCAAGCCTTCGCACGCGGCATCGGTGGCGACCACGAGCCGCACGCTGCGTTTCTTGACCGCCTTTTTGATTTCCTCGCGCTCGATGGAAGCGAAATCCTCGCCGCGAAACATGCCGCTCTTGCCGGTGCCGGCATACACGGCCACCGGCTCACCCGGCAGGGTCTTGGCGAGTTCCGACGCGATCCAGAATGCCGTGTCGTAATACTGGCTGAAGATGATGCAACCGTGTTCCAACCAGGTTTTACCCTCGGTCCGGTGTTCGGTCAGGAAGTAGCGAACGGCGGCGAGTTTCGGGTCGTGCGCCTCGGGCCGGGACAATTCCTCGACGATGGTCCGAAGATGGCCGGCCTCCGTCGGAGTTAGTGAACTGAGCTGATCAAGTAACAATTCGGCCTGTTCATCGTCATCCAGCAATTCCCTTCCTAACATCTTTTTGGCGGTGCTGCGACCGGAGGCAAAGCTGGAACAGATGCGCTGGAGCAGCATGGATTTCATGAACCCTGCGGCCTTGGTCCGCTGCTGCAAGGCGGCGGTGAAATTCTCGGCGGCCTGATATGCCAAGTCGAACGGGTGGTTCGTCAACAAACCGAGGCCGTCAAAATGCACTCCAAGGTAAGCCGTCGTGGGGGCATTGGGTTCGGGATGGACATTCACTTCGATCCGTTCGAGTAAACCAGCCTCTTCCAAAGTCTCGCGACGGCGCAGGACGGTGTGTCGAATAATGGGATTGTGCTGCTGATAGAAGGCGGGCTCCAACGTCTGGAGGACGGATTGTTGGGCGAAAAATTCAAGCGAGCCGAATCCTTTGTCGGTGAAGAATGCGTTTTCAGGGATGCCGAGCTGGAGGCGCAAGTTGGCAACCAGCGGTTCCTCGTCACCCGGCGGGAGTGGATTACGCAACCATTCCCAGGCGTCGCGCTCGTCGAGCGGGATTTCGGTGCCCTTTACCACGGGCAAGGCGCGTTGCAAATTCACCCACATGCTCATGGCTTCGCGGCCCAAGACGAAATCCGCGCCAGAATTTAAAATCCGCATCAAATCCCAAAGCTCGCTGACCTCGGTCTGAATCGGCGTGGCGGTGCCCAGCAGGAGATTTTTCGTGCGCGTCCCGATGCGCAGCATGAAATCGAGCAGGTTGTTGGGTTCATCCTTTTTCTGGCCCAAGCCGCCGCTGCGGCGAGCCTTGTGAGCTTCGTCCAAAACTACCGTGCCAAACTTGCGGCCGAGCAAAAGCTGGGCTTCGGGAGACTCATGCACAATCAAACCAGTGGAGACGATGGCCACCTGGAACGGGCAATGCGTGATGTCTTCCGGGCCACGGGTTTTTATGGTGTGACCGTAGGGATCAACCCAGACTTTTTGGCCGGACAACCAGACCGCGCTGGGGATGCCCAGACGGTCTTTTAACTCCACCTGCCATTGCAACGTGAGGGTGGAAGGGCAAAGGATGAGAACCGCGCCGTCGTCGAGTAGCGCCGAAATCATGGCGCTGGCCGCCAGCGACAGCGTTTTGCCGACGCCGACTTCATCGGCCAGCAGCAGACGAGCCTTGCCGTAGGTTTCGCGGTGCTTGAGGAACATGGTTACGAACGCCCGCTGCCACGGCTGGAGCTGTTCGCCGCCGCGATAGATGGGCGTCTCGGCCAGCGCCGCACCGGGCAATTCGGCGGGTTTGACCTCATCAAAGCGGATTTCGACGCGGTCGGCGACGCGCTTGATTTCCTCGATGATGGCGTCCGGCAACGGATACGAATCCTTCCAGAGCGCGTCAAACTCCTCCTCGACCCACGCGACACCCTCCGGCGATTGGTCTTCCCAAAGAATTTCGTAGTTATGAGCGAAGGCGCTCTTGGTTTCGTTGATGGAGCCGAGAAAACAGGTCTTGCTGCCATCGGCGGCTTCGATAACCCCGGCCTTACCGTGAATGAAGACACGATCCTTGGGCACGACGCGAATCTCCACGCAACCGCTTATGAGCAAATTGTAAAGCTGGCGATACCGGTCTTTGTGCAATAGCGCTTCGACCTCGGCGGGGGCTTCATTCCACCGCTCTTTCAACGCGGTTTCGCGGACGTGCTGGGAAATGGCGACGTCGGCGGCGTCTAGCTCGCTGTTGCAGACAATCTGGACTTTGGCAATGCCGGCGACTTCCTCGCCGACGAGTTCAAAAATCGAACTGCGGAAATAACCGGCAATGCGGCGGTAGGATTTTGCGCCCGCGAGCTTCTTCGACAGGAACGCGTGATCCAGCCGCTGGCGACGGGAGGAAAAACGGTTGATGGCGCCGGGCTGTGTCATTTCGTTTTCTTTTGTCCTCGATGGGCGGCACAGACTTTACATGCGCAGTTTTTTCCGCCCACATAGTGCCGGATACCCACGATTCTGCCACCGGCCTGGTCGAACCGTCCAATAATGCGGTCGAATAAATCTGTCTCGCCATTTTCGAAAAACCGGCGTGTGGCATAGGCACAAAGATCCGCCATCTGAACCATGCTGGTCAGACTGCTATCCACAAACAGCGGCGTCTCGATGATGCGGTCCACTTTGGCCCAGAGCGTTCCCTGATGATGGAACTTACGCATCAACGCCGTGATGTTTTTTGCGACCGTCTGATTGTTGTCTTGAATCAGAAGCCCCTGATTATCCACAGAAATGCCCGTAGAGGAGCCGCCCCGCTTCACCCGCTCGCCTTCGCGTTTGGTCAGAAAAGTGTGAAACCGGGTGACGACCTGTTCGAAAGCCTTTTCAAAAATATCGACGCCTGGTGGCATCGTTACTTTATCCACCGCCTCGGCAAACAAGCGGGCATCGTTCCATGAACCAATTTCGTCCGCTAATTCCTGTAATAATTTGGTTCGCTCTGCGTGGGTGAGGTGGATGTAGTCGGCGGATTTCGCATATTGTTTCTTGAGCGATTTCAGGCGGTCGCCCGTTTTTAAGGCTGCGGCTTTGATCAGCGAATTTTTGCGTTCCTGAGCCATTGCGGCCCGACGCTGAGTCGGATTCATCTTTTCAAAATTAGCGATGTGTTCCTGCTCGGGAAACCGGCGCGCAATGTAGCCGGTGTGAATTTCCGCATCTTTCAGACCATAGCGCGCCTTTATGACATTCACGCGCCGATCCTTTTGATGCCAGGCGGCGGCGGGAATCGCCATGCCCAACAAAATGAAGTGTGACGTTTGCGCTCCTAATTGGGGCGTGCCTGATTCATCAAGGTAGCAAAAATACATAAGAAGACTCCCGGGGAATAAAAAAACGTCTAAGGCAGGTCCCTAAGGCCCTGCATGAGGCGCATAGCATCTCACTCAGACGTGCTGGAATTATCGGTTGGTTCACGGCGGAAATCAACACCTTTTTGCATCCCTTCGCATTCGATTCCAAAGCTTTTTGGTGGAATGGGTTGCGGTGCATGATGTTTCAATCTGTTTGCTCACCCAAGCCGCTGATTTTTTACCAACTCGCGCAGAACGCGGGCGGCGCTGGCTTCGTCCGGGCGAAGAATTTCCAGTTTCTTGGCGAGGTAATCGGCGAGTTCGACGACGCGCTCGCGCTGGGTCTGGTTGGAATAATAATCCGGCACGTTCAGGATGAGGTGGGCGAGGACATCATTGCTATCCATATTGCCCGTGAGTTCCATGATGGCGTAGAGGACGGCCCGAAGGACGGATAAATGAAGTTCCGAGCCTTCGCTCATTTCGTTTTTGCCTAACTCAACAGCGGTCTTGAGTCTGGATTCGTTTGCTTCCTGACTGCCCATAAGTGGGTGAAACTCGCGGACTTTGAATGCCTTTGCAAAATTCTGGTAGTTGTCGAGCTTCTTGAGCCCCCTAGCTTCAAGGTCAAGCATCTTAAGGTAAAACCGTTCTGCACCGGTATATTCCTTCCAATGTCGCTCCGGGATTCCCTGCGGGACGAGGCATTGATTGGCGGTGTCAACGGCGAAGGCGATGAGGCCGTCCACGAATGTCGTCTCACCTTTCACGCGGGGACGTATAGCTTCCGTGGACATATCTCGACCATCAATAATGGCGTAACGGGTTAGCACACGCAGGGCAGCAGCGTAACCGGCCATCTGGATGTCGGCGTCCTCAAATACGTTTTCATCCCGGTAAAGGCCCTTGGCTTCCTGATTTAGACCAGTGAGGTCTCGGATTTGCTTTTCGACTTCTTCTTGAATTTCCCACGCAAGTTCGTCGCGAGTGGTCTTGAGAGCGCCGGTTCGCTTTCGCAAAACGAGCAACACAGTGCCTTTCACATTGCTACCATCACGCAGGGCGCTTTCCGTTTCTGTGACAACATACCACGCAGCGGTGACTTGGAGGCCGGAAGCCCAAACGATATTCGCCATATCCGCCCAAATGCTTTCCGACTGGTGAGTGAACATGATTACTTGAATGCCATTGTCTGGCATACACGAGGTCATGCGCTGGTAGGCAGCCACCATTCCGCGTCGAAAGTCTTCATCTTCTCCCTTGATAGCTAACGAACGGCGGCTGTCCCAAACCCAATCTGCGAACTCTGGCGGCGGATTTTTCCTAAGCCATGCAATAAAAAACTCAAGAATTTCCTCGTATTTAACAGCGTCTCCGTAGGGAGGATCCGTGAGACAAATATCTGGGGAAGTGGGTAATTCAGATGCTTGGTGGCAAGCTACCTTCATCGTCCCAGCGCAAGGCGAAGGAACAAACTCAAGATTGAACATTTCCAAAAGAGGAAATGCTCCGCGACATCCGTAGTTAAAAAGTGTGTTCAGTGCTTGGTTGTAGAAAACATTTACTGGGTTGTCGCTACCGCCACCAGTTCTACCACCTTCACCCGCCTTGCTTGATCCAGGCTTTGATGTTGACCAAATACACAGTTTTCCGGCGTAATTCAAAATTCGGGAAAACATTGTAAGCGAATTAGCGTCAGCCCCGTATTTTCGCATCAGCCCTAGAAGCATCAAATGTCGGGCAGGGAAAAGATGATGCCAATACGTCCATCCTCGCGTGCGTATCAATTCGTCTGTCTTTTCTCCTGGCTCAATACGCATGTCTGGCAGCCAACCTTTATCCTGCCAATCTCTAAGGTGTTCAAATATAAAACCTTCAACTACCTTCTCACGTTCCACATCCTCGGCGGAAACAGTGCGGAACTCATAATCAAACTTTTTCCCACCGATTTTCTGACGCATCCAGTGAACGGCATATAGTCGCTCTTGGAAAATGTCATCTTGCTGTGGCTTGAATTCAGATTTTTCCCAAAGACGCAGCTTATTTCCGTTTTTACCATCAGAATTGCGGTAATCGCCTCGAAGCGTGGAGATTTTTGTTCGATACTCGACGCCATTGACGCTGTGAATTAGATATGGGTCCTTGCCGCGTCCGTCGGAACGAACTGTGCCTTTCAATGCACTCTGAATTTCATCCTCCGAGGCGCCCGAATGAACTTGGATGTCGTAGCGTTTTTCTGACGGAATCGGAATCAAATTAGCTATCGCCTTTTTGCCGTAACTAAGAACACACGAGGGTATCAATGGCACCATCCAGCCTGACTGCGGGCAGCGAGCTTCAACACAATAAAGATATGCCTTAGCCCGCCAGCCTTGCCCGTCCGTTTCAACCCCTAGCTTATCAATTTCCCCTAAAACTTTTTTGATGAGTTTTTCTTGTTGGTTCTCTTGCTCTGCGCGCTGATCAATAGTGCTTCCAACTATTCGGAACGATGCCCAAGTCAACATGCACGCCACAGGATTCAGATCGGAGGCATATACATCACAGCCAAGACGTGCGGCCTCGAATGGGATTTGACCTGAACCGCTGAACGTATCAGCCACCTGTGGGCGATGGCCAAAACGCATCATGCCAAGTTGCTCGATCAATTCCGGGAACGAATGAGCATTTGTGCCCAGGTGAGCATTAACGGCTTCCCAGATATGGACGTGAACCGTGTCTATGACTTCTTCAGGGCGACTAGCTGTCTCAACTCGTTTACGGTAGTTGTCTCTTGGTAGCATCTGGACTTCAAGCTGGCGTCGAGAAAGCAAGGCTGAAGGCTGCGGGCTAAAATCTAACGGGTCGGCGTTCGGGTATAGCTTCTCCCATTCATGACGCTCGAGGAACTCGTCGCACCATTGAACTTTCACGTCTTCCAATTCCGGCTTGGACCAATCCACCGGTGCCGATGGCGGGAGCAACATGGGCGGGTCCGATTTAAAATAATCGGCAATCCGCGCAATGCTCAGGGTTGCCAAAATTTCACGGGGCTTGGCGCGACGCGGCCAACGGGCGACGAACGATTCGTCATCCATGGCCATCAGCTTCTCGAAAATTTCAAGATCGCGTTTGGGTTTATCCGTGGCCGGCAGGAGGCAACCAAGAATGCAGGCTTTATTCAGGATGAGCGGCTTGCGTCCTTTCCAATATGCACCCAGAGGCACAAGGGTTTGTCCAGCGCCCGCTTTTCGCTCCTTGAACACCTCGGCGGAAAGTTTCTGGACGGGCAGAAGCCGCTCAATGAGTGCCGGGGCTTCCTTGAGGGCAAAAGGTTTGATGGAATGACTCATGGTGCAGCTTTGAACAGGGCAAGACTGAACAAGTCGCTTTCGACCGGGCGGCGGCGTTTGCGGCCTTCCGGCGGTTTCTCACCGTCCGACAACGCAAAAAACAAGGCACGTCGCCAGCCGCGCTGGGTGTCTTCCGGCAGGCCGGCTTCGGCGACGGTCATGGTAAAGAGCCACCAGCGTTCCTCGGGGCGGAGCGCGGCCCACTTGCTGCAAATCACGGGAAGCTGGTTGTCGGTCGCGGTCTCTGCGGCCCAAGCGAGCACACAGAGTTCTTTGCCGAGCAGCCGATCCACGAGATTGGTGCCGCTGTGCCACCGGCCGGTGGTGACTTTGGCGGCTTTCAGGCGGTCGTTGAACTCGCGCCGGGCGATGTCCGCGATGCCCGCCCAAGCCGGACGGCTCAGGACGGCGCGTTCTTCATCCTTGGGGATGCCGCCTTCCTGGCCGCGATACCCATAATCTTCCACAATGCGAACGCCCTCGGTGCGCACAGCCGGAATTTCGATGCGAAACAGGTGCGCGCCGAATTTGTCGGGCGCACCAAAATCCACGAATTGAAGTTTTTCGCTCATTGTTCCACGTCGCCGGTATGCAGCTCCATGCCGAGTTTTTCAGCAAAATCCTTCAAGTCATGGCCGGAATTGAAGTGCGCCTTGCGGAAGGTCATGGTGACGGGCGTGGTCGGCTCGAATTTTTCCAGCGAGAGGACTTTTTCGAGCAAGCCCTGGATGAACGGGGCCGACACCGGAATATCACCAACGGTTAAGCCAACCATCTGGCTGCCCTGACCGACATTGACCATGACGCCCTCGAAGGTGGCGGATTTTTCAGCGGCTTGCTTGAGGCCATCAAAAGTCCTGGTGCGCGAGTCGAGTTTGCGACCAGTGCGGGAAACCAGACGGGCGGGTTTGACGTCATCCACATGCACGCCTTTTTTGCCCAAGGCGGGATAACGGAACTCTTTTTTATCCTCCAGACCGGAAGCCTCGGCAAAAGCGCGGAGAATCACCTCGCCGTTACCAATCTCGACCGGCTTGTCGTAAAGCGCGCCTTCACGGGGTTCCTCACCGCCGAGGGTGTAGCGGATTTTGCCGGTGGGCGCGACGAGCAGCTCAACACTGCGCTTACCGCCTTTTTCAGTGAGGTTGTTGCGAAGGACGAGCTTGTTTGACCAAGTGACGACGTCGCCGGTTTGGTTCTGGCCGGACGGATCCACGACAAGGAAATTCACCCGGAGCGCCTTGGTGGTATGGAACTGGTCCTTGAGCAGCGAACTTTTCTCGGTGACCGGGGCATCCTCGGCAAAATGGATGCGCGGAGCCGGGCCGGCGTTCTGGGCGTTCACCCGCAAGCGGACTTCACCCGCATCATTGGGATCGGATTCCGCTATCACCTGAACTGAAGTTTTCTTCTTTTTCGGCTTCTTGGTGACGTAGCCGTTGCCGAGATCTTCCCAGAGGCCGCGATTGCAGGCAATGGATTTGAGTGTATCGAGGCCCTTGGGCGGGAGCCAATTCATGCCAGCCTGTTCGGTGTAGCGGTCGGCCACGTCGGACCAGCGGGCTTCATCCTGATTCTCCGGCCAGAGCAAATCCTGGGCTTTGTCGCGGATAGGATCGAACTCCTTTTCGACATCGAGATACAATTTGAGCGGATTGGACGTGAGGGTTTTTTCCACCTGCGCTTCACCGTCAAACGGCAGCTTGGTATCGCGAGCCATGTCGAGGTTCTTGGGGGCGAGCTGCGGCGGCTTGCCGGCGCGCTGGATGGGGAACAACACCTTGTCGAACAGATTCAGGACGGTGGAATTAAAATCCTGTTCGTAGCTCTGCTGCTTCTTTTCCAAATCATCGCGCTGCGGGTGTTCCTTGGGGATGCGGCCGTCGGCTTTGTTCACGGCGTAAACCTGCCGCGCCGCTTTTTCGACACTGCCCATGGCGGTTTTGTCGCCGGTCAACACGCACAGGTTATTTTTCTGGCTGAGGCCGTCGAAAAATTTCTGAACTTCCTCCGGCGGCACTTTCGAGTCCGGGCTGACGATGAGCAGGACGCGGCTGCGGCGCACTTTGTCGGCGATGTCATCCAGTTTCGGCAGCGGCAGGACTTCCTCGTAAGCGGATTTGCGCGTGGGCTTGAACATGTCGCGCAAGCGATGGCGGATGAGATCGTCCACCTGATTTTCCGGCGCGTCGTGCGCCAGGCTTTGGAGCAACTTGGTGAGGTTTTCCTGCCGGTCAAAATAGTAACGGCCCTCCGGCGTGTGGTGAATATACCAGGCGGATTCTTCGAGCTGCTGAAACGCCTCAAGAAATTCGGACGGTTCACGTAAGGGCGACACGAGGCATTCGACCATCTCGGCGGTGGTGAGACCTTTCACGGCGTTGACGGCCGTGGACAAGCTGGCGGTGAGCAGAAGCGAGCCGATCTGCGTGGCGGATTCCTTGCCGGTGCTGAGGTCAATGATCTGGGCGTGCGCGGACTGCTGGGAATCCCAGAGGTCCTTGGCGATGACGTCGCGCATCCCGGAAATTTCCGTGAGTTTGTCGCGCACCTCGGCAATGGACAAATCGAAGTGCTGCGGGCCGATGAGAAAAACGTCGTTGGTCTTGCGATCCCAAACGGAGCGCAACAAGCGCGAAACGAGTTCGATGAGTCCGCGCGTTTGTTTGAAATTTTCGTTTTCCTTGAATAGGGCGATGACGTTTTTTAGCCGGGGGTGGAACGGATAGGTCGCGACGATTTCGTCGGCGATGGCCTCTGCGCCGCGATTCGCGACTTTGGATTTGGAGGCTTCCTCCAATTTTTTACCGTAGGCATCGGCGATGTCATCAATCGCGTTTTTGTCGGGAAGCTCGGTGAACAGGCGCTTGCGAAGGATGTCGTAAATTTCGTTGGCGGCGAGGTCAACGGGGGTGATGGGGCGCTCGGCGCGACCCAGTTCCTGACGGGCGTTGTCGAGGGCCTTGGTAATCAAGGCGCCGCCGGTCTGGTAGGCGGCAAACAAGTCGGAGACCACGACGCAGACATTGGCCTTCTTGCCGGCGGCAGTCAGGAGATTGGCGAAGGCCCGCGTGGCGATGTCCGCCACGGTGCCCGCGCCGATGGGGCGCGTGGCGAGGTCTTCAAAGTAGGGCGGGATTTCATCCAGCAATATGAGGATTGGGTCCTTGCCCTCAAATAATTTGAGCCAGGCTTTTTCGTCCGGGGCTTTGGGGCCGGATGACCAATACTCCTGAAACACGTCGGCCTTGCCGAGTTGCTGGGCGATTTCGCCCCAAAAAAATGTGGCTGGGCTATTGCGTCCGTTGAACGCAGCGACTTTGGCGCTGTTGAACATCTGCGCGTTCGCATCACCACCGCAGTATTTTTTACGGAGGGCAGGATTTTTGGCGAGCAGGCCGAAGCCGACGAGCAAATGGGTTTTGCCGCCGCCCATTGCTTGCTTAAGATGAAAGGTGGACGTCGAAGAAACGGATGCGAGACGGGCGACGCCCTCGCTGATGAGTTCCTGCATGCCGGCCGTGATGAACGTCTTCTCAAAAAAGGCCGTGCCGTCGCCTTCGGCTTGGATCAGTTCGTCGAGCTGCTCGATCTGGTCACTGAGTTTGATGGCCAGCGCATTGGGCTGAAGTTTGCAGGCGTCGCGAACGGTTTTCATGGTGTGTAGTTCAAATGCCCCAGTTCGTTTCCGCGCCGATAATCGTTTCTGTAAGTTTCGCCCGCTCGGCGGATTCGCCGACGGCTAAATGTATGTTCGCGAGATTTCCCATAAGCAAATTGGAAGGATGAGTTTGCTGGGAAAAGCGGGCAGCGTCAATGCGTGTTCCTGGCGGCGACTACATGACCAGACACGACGCGGTATGTCCGCGCCCATTAACAGGCGGGCCAAATTTCGTCGCGGTCGAGCCGGGCTTCGATGACCTGGGTGTTCACCTCAAAAACCGGACGAGCGCGATCCGCGAAGGCGTGGCGCATTGCCGGATTGGTAAACCAGTTGGGGATGATGTCCTTCGCGGCCTGCGCGAACGATTCAAACTCGGCGCGAATCCACTGCAGTGTCATCGTCGTCTCGTGCCGTTACTGTTGCGCGATGAAGGCTTTCACACGGCGATTCCCTGTTCGTCACATCGTCAATAGCGCTTTTAGACTCCGTTGGGAGCGTCTGCGCCATGCCCGACTTGCCCTATTTGTGGAGTCGTTTCGGGTGCTGGGGTTGCAGTGCGGGTTTGGAAGAGGCCGCTGATGGAATCAGGGGTGGAAATCTAGCCGCGCATGTCGGGGAGTTGGGGCTGGCCTTAAGGGGACCGAGGCGGAAAGAGCAGGCTGATTTTCCTGCGGACAGTTTGGCGGCGGGTGGACCAATCGTCCCAGAAAGATTCCCAGCGGGCGCCGGCCAGAGTGGTCTGGGCCGCCGGCCAGAGTGCGTCCAGACGCTGAAGTTCGCGTTGGGCGGCGGCGCCCTCATCCCAAATCAAATAGCATTCGATCAGGTTCAGGGAGTTGCCGGGGTAATCCGGGGCGAGGCTCACAGCCTGTTCGGAGGAGGCCCGTGCTTTGGGCCGGCTGCCGATGCTGGCCGGCCAGCCCGGCGCGTCGCGGTAGATCAGGCTGAGATTCCGTTCCGGGCCGGCCTGGTCAAAGTGCGGGTCCAGCTCGCCCGCCGCCTTGAATTCCCTCTCCATTTCGCGCACCAGCTTGAGCGCCCCGAGGAATTCCGTGCGGGCCTGCTGGCCGAGATTCATGGCCAGATAATAATGCGCGGCCGCGGAGTGGGGCTCGCGGGCAAGACTCTGCCGACAGGCGGCCATGCCCTGAGCGGCGAGCCCGGCGCGCCGGGTGTCGCTATCGGCAAACTCGGCGCACTCAAAGGCGGCGCGGGCGAACTGCCAGGCGTTGGTGGGATTGTCCGGCGCCGCCCGGAATCGGGCCTGGGCGCGTTGGAATTCCGCATCGGCGCGCGCCGTATAAATCCTCCGCTGCGTTTCCCCGGCAAGAAGCGTCGCCGCCAGCAGCACCATCAAGACAGCCCCGATTTTCCAACGGGTTGCGCGCGCTTTTGAATTAACTGTTGCCATCAGGTCGGGCTCTTTTATAATCGACTAGTGAGATTAAACTGGAATTCGCTCCGGCTGGCAATGCTGGCAGCGTTCGGATTGTTCGCTGCCGGTTGCAGCGGCATCAATTCGACCCAGAGCGTTTCTCCCTTGGACTTTTTTTTGCCGGGGGCGGGGCACTTTATGAAGGCCGACCCGGGCGTCACCAATGCGCCGGGCGCATTCCCGGACATCTCCACCCAGATAGCTTTAATTAAATAATTTATGCGTTTCCCATTTGCGCTGACGAAGAAAATCGCCAGTCACATCATCAAGCACAAGCTCCGCAAGACGCCCAAGTTCGCGATGGTCCTTCAGCTTGAACCGCTCCACACCTGCAATCTGACCTGCACCGGCTGCGGCCGGATCCGCGAGTATTCCACGTCGCTCAAGGACATGGTGCCGCTGGAGCAGTGCCTCCAGGCGGCGATCGAATGCGACGCGCCGATGGTCTCCGTCTGCGGCGGCGAACCGCTCATTTATCCCAAGATTGAGGAGCTCATCAACGGCCTGCTGGATCAGGGCCGCGTCCTCTACATCTGCACCAACGGGATGTTCATGCGGAAGAAAATGCGCGATTATCTGGCGGCGGTCTATGCGCCCGAGGTCGAGCCGAAGCTGGAACAGCTCCTGGCCGCGAAATTGATCACGGAAAAAGAGGCGGAAACCATCCGCAAATCCGACCCGGCCGCTCAGGTCAAATCCGTCATTCGCCCGTCCAAGTGGATGTATTGGAATGTCCATGTGGACGGATTGGAATTCACGCACGATCTGATCGTCGAACGCGAGGGCGTGTTCAAGGAATGTGTTGAGGCCATCAAGATGGCGAAGATCCTCGGCTACCAAGTGGCCACCAACACGACGGTTTACAGGGAGACCGACGTGCAGGAAATCGAGGACATGTTCAAGTATCTGAGCTCGCTCGAGGTGGATGGGCACACGATTTCGCCCGGATACGATTACGATGCGGCCAAGAAGGACATGGTGTCGCGCCTGGGCAAGGATCCCAAGCAGTTCTTTCTCACCCGCGAAATGACCCGGCAAAAGTTCGCCAAAATCGAGCAGTGGGGCAAGGCCTTCACCATTTTCGGCACGCCGGTGTACCAGGAGTTCCTGGCGGGCAAGCGGGAGCTGACCTGCACGGCATGGGCCATTCCGACCTATAACGTCAAGGGCTGGAAGGCGCCCTGTTATTTGATGACCGACGGCCATTACGCCGGCTATCAGGAAATGCTCTCGAAAGTGCAGTGGGAAAAATACGGTGTGGTGAACGGCGTGGCGCGGGATCCGCGGTGCGAACACTGCATGGTGCATTGCGGCTACGATCCGAGCGGCGCCCTGGGCACGAATTACCAAAGCGGCGACAACTGGAAAAATATTAAATACAATTTCGGAGCAAAACCGAAGCCGTATCCCGCCTCGCCGGAACTGGCGGCCCGCGCCTACAATGGCGTCACCATCGGCAAGGGCCATTTGGCGGAGGCCAAAGCGGCAATCAATTCCCCTGCCGCCGGCGCCCGCGGCGCCTTTTCCCACTAACCTGGAACGCCGAAGTGGGCATCGCACAGCGATGCCCCCGCGCCGTATCCGGCGCGGAAGGCACGTGTGCGGGCGTCCGTTCCGGCATCCCGCCTTCGAAGAAGCTGCACCGAATCTCTTCCGGAAATCTCTTGGCCACCTTTAAGGAGATTGCTCAACCCGAATTTCGAAGTGGGGGTAGGGAAGGCGCGCTGCGCCGTCCAGGTCGCCGAGCGCAGCGCCAGGCGACGAAACGAGTGGGGTGGCGGGTGGAACCGGGCACAATTTGTTCCAGCCGCTCCGCGCGGGCGGGGACGGCGCAGCGCGCTGTCATCTACCATTTTCCGGAACGGCCCGCTTCGGGATTCGGGCTTAAAATTCCAAGGGAGGCCCTTCCATGGCAGTTCAGCTGAACCTTGGCCCATCGGCGGGTAGGGCGGGCAGTCCCCTGCCCGCCGCTGCCTTTTTCAGACAGGCTCTCAGCCGGAAGCATGTCGTCCGAAGGAACCGCCAAGGGGCAAGACCTGAGCCCGATTCATGTCGTGATTAAACCCGACTTCCAAAGTGGTCTAGCCTCTCGCGGCCCTTCGAACGGATAAAGTGCCTCCTCTCCCCGCCCTCTCCTCCATTTCATGGAAGAGAGGGAGTGAGGTTGCGACGCCTCGCCGTTGTATCCCCATCTTAAATTCAGAATCGAGATTGAAATGAACCCCTTTCACCCGCCGAACGAAGCATGGGCTTGCTCGCGCGCGGGGTTAGGGGCTCGGCGCTATTTTTATGCCTTCTCCAATGGGATCGCCAAATGATCACCCCACCGTGAGGAAATCCTACTGCAATGCCGTCGGAGGGAGTTCTTCAAGGGGTTCACACATGGATATGGCAGTTCATGTCAACTTTGGAACAGGTAGGGCGCGTCACTCCGTGCGCGCCGGCGTGGTAAACTAGGACGCGTGGGTTGGCAATCGCGGCGGGCAGGGGACTGCCCGCCCTACCCGCGTAAACAGGTCAAAGCATTTTTTTGGCACATTTCCCTCATTCGCGTTAATTCGTGTAATTCGTGTCTCAGTCTTTGTCTTGATAATGGGGTCCAGCGTCACGCTGGTGGCGTCGTGGTGGTAGGGCGTACCACTCCGTGCGCGCCGGCGTGGTAAACTAGGACGCGTGGGTTGGCAATCGCGGCGGGCAGGGGACTGCCCGCCCTACCTGCCGATGTTCCAAAGTTAAGTTGAACTGCTATAGTTGTCTTGTTGGATCCGGCCGGCGTTGCAACTCAACCGAATGGATCCGGCTCAGATCTTGCCTCTTGGCGCCGTGGCGGTTCATTCGGGCTGCAGGGTTCCGGTTGATTTTTTCGGCCGCATTGATCTCAGGACGGGTCAACGGCTTTACCATAAAACGATGGAAGATGTCCGTAAGAATTGAGAGTCATTCGTGAGGCCAAAGTCGTCATCATTATCGCCTCGCCCGTTTTGATTTTTTGTAACTCACCGGCTTGTCCCCCGGTTTCCCGCCATCGGCCAGACGCTTGAGCTCCTGGATCTGGTCGCGGAGCAGGGCGGCCTTTTCAAACTGCAACGCCTCGGCAGCCACGACCATCTCGCCCTCCAGCTCCCGCAGGGTCTCGGTCACGTCCAGGTCCATTTTGGCGTCGTGCAGCACGGCATCCGCTTCCTCGCGCGTCGTCCGGTACACCGCCAGGCTTTCCTCGACCGCGCGGACGACGCTGCGCGGGGTGATGCCGTGCTCCGTGTTGTAGGCGATCTGGCGGTTCCGGCGGTATTCCGTCACGGCCAGGAATTTTTTGATGCTGTCCGTCATGACATCGGCGTAGAGGATCACCTCGCCGTTCAAATGGCGTGCGGCGCGGCCGGCGGTCTGGATCAAGCTGGTTTCGCTGCGCAGAAAACCCTCTTTATCCGCGTCCAGAATCGCCACGAGCGACACCTCGGGCAGGTCCAGCCCCTCGCGCAGCAGATTGATGCCCACCAGCACGTCGAACTCCCCCTTCCGCAGCGCGCGCAATATCTCCACCCGCTCGATGGCGTCGATGTCGCTGTGCAGGTATTGGACCCGGATGCCGATGTCCCGCAGGTAATCGGTCAATTCTTCCGCCGTGCGCTTGGTCAGGGTGGTGACCAGGGTGCGCTCTTTCTGGTCGCCGCGTCGGCGGACTTCCTCCATCAAGTCATCTATCTGGCCCTTGAGCGGCTTGATAGTCACCCGGGGATCAATCAGTCCGGTCGGGCGCACGACCAGCTCCACAACGCCGGGAAGAGAGGAGGGGGGCAGGGCTGCGGATGCGCCGGGGGAGCGGGCTGTTCCCGGGGTATTTCCGGCACTTTGCCGGGACCATTCGATCTCGCGCGGGGCCGGCGTGGCGCTCACGTAGAGGGTCTGGTTTTGCATGGACTGGAATTCGAGGAAGTTCATCGGCCGGTTGTCCAGCGCGCTGGGCAGGCGGAAGCCGTGGTCTACCAGCACCGTCTTGCGCGAGCGGTCGCCCTCGTACATCCCGCCAATCTGGGGGACGGTCACGTGCGATTCGTCCAGCACCAGGAGGAAATCCCGGGGGAAGAAGTCGAACAGCGTGTTGGGCTGGGAGCCGGGCCTGCGCGCGGCGATGTGGCGCGAATAGTTTTCGATGCCCGAGCAGAACCCCATCTCCTCCATCATTTCCAAGTCGTATTCCGTCCGCATCTTGATGCGCTGCGCCTCCAGCAGTTTGCCGTGGCGCTCGAAGAAAACGATCCGTTCGCGGAGCTCCTCGCGGATGCCCAGGATGGCGTTTTTCAGCTTGTCGCCGGTGGTGACAAACTGTTTGGCGGGGAAAATGGTTTCGGCGACCAGCGACTCGATTTTTTTGCCCGTGAGCGGCTCGAACCGGGTGATGCGCTCGATGTCCTCGCCGAAAAACTCCACCCGCAGGGCATCCTCCCGGCCGGCCGGGCAGATCTCCACCGTGTCGCCCCGCACCCGGAACTGGCCGCGCTCGAAGGCAATGTCGTTGCGCGCATATTGCAGGTCCACCAGGCGGGAGAGCAGCTGCTCGCGGGAGGTGCCGCTGCCGGCGCAGATCGGCAGCACCATGGCGGCGTAATCCTCACGGCTGCCGATGCCGTAGATGCAGGAGACGCTGGCGATGACGATCACGTCGCGCCTCGAGAACAGCGAGCTCATGGTGGAGAGCCGCAGGCGCTCGATCTCCTCGTTGATGCTGGAATCCTTCTCGATGAAGGTGTCGGTGCGCGGGATGTAGGCTTCCGGCTGGTAATAGTCGAAGTAGCTGACGAAGTATTCGACGGCGTTATGGGGGAAGAATGACTTGAACTCGGCGTAGAGCTGGGCGGCGAGGGTCTTGTTATGGGAGATGACCAGCGTGGGCTTGCTGGTGTTCTGGATGACATTCGCGACGGTGAAGGTCTTGCCCGAGCCGGTGACGCCGCGCAGCGTCTGGGCCTTGGCCCCGGCCAGGATGCCGGCGGTCAGTTTTTCAATCGCCTGCGGCTGGTCGCCGGCCGGCGCGTAATCGGACACAAGTTGGAACACGCGGGGAAATTAGAAGCGAAACCCGGTCGCGTCAATCCAAGCGGGATGGAGAGAGTCGCGCCCCAGTGAGCCCTCGTCTTCTTTTTTGGTGACAGGGCACGCCAGTTGGCCTGTTCTGATTCAGAGGCTCTTCGGGTGTTGGGATAGGGCCTGCAAACAAACTTGCCTCGGGCCGCCGCGGGTCTCTATGCTGGGCTCAGCCTGATGAAAATTGACGCATGATCCGTTCGCTTGCATTTACGACCAAGGGCAGCCTGCATACCAAGGACATTGATTTGTTCCTGATGCCGACGCTGCTGGCGGACACGAACCTGTTCCTCTGGATCGATCTGGAGGCGCCGACCCGCGAGGAGGTCCACACCATCCTCGAGAGCGTGTTTCATTTTCATCCCCTGTCCATCGAGGACTGCGTCACGGTCAGCTCCTCGCCCAAGGTGGAGGAATATTCGCCCAAGGAAGACGACCTGTTTCTGCCGTACCTGTTCATGGTTATCCACGCGGTGGATTACAGCCGGCAGGACGGGCTATTTGCCACCAGCGAGCTGGATTTCTTCCTCGGCAAAAATTTTCTGGTCACCTACCACGAGAAGCCGCTGCGCAGCGTGATGCTGACCGAGGAGCGCACCCTGAAGGGCACCGCGCACATCGCGCGCGCCCCGGATCGCGTGGCGCACTCGCTGCTGGATTTGCTGGTGGAAAACTACAAGCCCGCGCTGGACGAACTCTCCATGGAAATCGGCGAACTGGAGCAGCAGGCCCTGCAGCGGCCGGATAAGCACACCCTCAATAAAATCCTCCAGATTAAAAAAGAGGTGCTGCACCTGCGCCAGATCATCGGCCCGCAATGCGAGGTCCTCTCCCGGTTCGCCCAGGGCGAATTCAAGCTCATCCGGCCCAAAATGGTCCCCTATTTCCGCAACGTGTACGACGCCCTGCTGCGCATTGGCCAAACCGCCCAGGGCTACACAGATTCGCTCACCGGCATCCTCCAGGTCTATCTGAACATGTCGTCCAACCAGACCGGCGAGGTCGTCAAACTGCTCACCCTCATCACCGTCATCACCACGCCGCTGATGATGGTCGGCACCTGGTACGGGATGAACTTCAAGGACATGCCGGAGCTGAGCCATGCGCATGCCTATCCCCTCGCCGCCGGGGTGATGGTGCTATCCACAATAGCGACCTATCTCTATTTCAAAAAGAAGCGGTGGTTCTAAAAATCGCTCCGCCCCTCATGAAAAAAAGCCTGATCCTGGCCTGCTGGTGTGCCTCCCTGATGCTGTCCCACGCTAATATGTTGACTCCCATTCCGCTCTGGCCGGAAGGTGCGCCCGCGGCGCTCGGCACCTCCACCAACGACATTCCCACGCTCACGGTCTATCTGCCGGACGCCGGGAAGGCCACCGGCGCGGCGATGGTGATCTGCCCCGGCGGCGGCTATGCCCACCTCGCCGCCCACGAGGGCAACGACTACGCGCTCTGGCTCAACCAGCAAGGGGTCGCCGGCTTCGTCCTCCAATACCGGCTTGGATCCCACGGCTACCATCATCCGGCAATGCTCAACGACGCCGCGCGAGCCGTCCGCTGGGTGCGCGCCCACGCGGGGGATTACCGGATCGATCTGAAGCGCGTGGGCATCATGGGATCGTCGGCGGGCGGCCATCTGGCCTCGACCCTGGTGACGCACTTTGACGCCGGCAACCCCGCCGCCGCTGACGCAGTCGAGCGGCAGAGTTCGCGGCCCGATTTGGGTATCCTGTGTTACCCGGTGATTTCCTTGGGCGACTTTGCGCATCCGGGATCCAAGCGGAACCTGCTTGGTACAAACCCGCCACCGGAGCTCGTTCAGCAGCTTTCCAGCGAGCTGCAGGTGACCGCCGCCACTCCGCCGTGCTTCGTCTGGTCCACGGCCGAGGACAAAACCGTTCCGGTCGAGAACAGCCTCCTGTTCGCCGCGGCGCTCCAGAAAAATCATGTGCCGTTCGACCTGCATATTTACCAGAAAGGTCGGCACGGGATTGGTCTGGCTGACAAGCCGCCCTTCGCGCATCCGCATCCGTGGGCCGGAGACTGCCTGTTCTGGCTCAAGGAACAGGGGTTCGTGAACTGAAATACACTGAGTCGGGGCCGGCTAGGCTGGCTCTGAAGAGAGTTCCGACAGGTTGACACTGGAGGATGGATCCGTATGCTGGGCGGGTCAAACGCGGGGCGGATCAAAGTGACGCCCGGAAATAAACTGTTAAAATCATGAATGCTCCTGACACTTATTCCGTGAACGTGCCGGTCATCGAACTGGACACCCAATCGCGCGGCCGTTTTATCGCGCAGACCTACAACCACCTGTTCGGCGCCATCTGCGCGTTCACCCTGATTGAGATTGGCCTGTTCAAGTCCGGTCTGGCCGAGCCCATCGCCAAGGCCATGCTGGGCGGCTCCTGGCTGCTTGTGCTGGGCGGCTTCATGGTGCTCTCCTGGTTCGCTCGGAGCGTGGCGCACAAGACCACTTCCAAAGCCTCGCAATACGCCGCCCTGCTGGCCTATGTCATCGGCCAGGCGCTTATCTTCGTCCCGCTGCTTTATATCGCGGACCATTACGCGCCGGGGGCGATCGCCAGCGCGGCCATCATCACTTTCATCGCCTTCACGGTGCTGACGCTGGTGGTGTTCATGACCCGCAAGGATTTCTCTTTCCTGCGCGGCATTCTGATGTGGGGCGGGATCCTGGCGCTGGTGACGGTTTTGGGCGGGGCGATTTTCGGCTTCCAGCTCGGCACCTTTTTCTCGGTGGCGATGGTGGGCCTGGCCGGAGCGGCCATCCTCTACGACACCTCGAACGTGCTGCATCATTATCCTGAAGACCGCTACGTGGCGGCCTCGCTGGAACTGTTCGCCTCCGTCGCCCTCATGCTCTGGTATGTCCTGCGCCTCCTGATGTCCCGGCGCTGAGTGGCCCCATTTTTTATGGCGCCCGGTGGAGGAGGGTCCCCGCCGGGCGTCCCCCCCGAGTCTGGGGCATGCCTCCCTTTTATCCTTCTTCAACCGGGCGGGACCCCAGCAATGGTTTTCCCGCCGCAAACTAACATTGCAGACCCTGACCGTCTTCGGTAGCGTTTCAGGATATTCAATGGAGTCGGGCAGTTTGACGTCATCATGGCAAAAAAATTCATCGCGGCATTGACCAACAGCACCCTGTTTCTGCAGGAATGGCTGGCCAATCCGCAGCGCACCGGTTCGGTGGCGCCCAGTTCGCCCAAGCTCGCCGCCGCCATGGCGCGCTGGCTGCCTGCCAACCCGGATAGCTTCGTCCTGGAACTTGGCCCAGGCACGGGAGCTGTTACCCGGGCCCTCATCCAGCACGGCCTGCGGGAGGACCGGCTGGTGGCTATCGAGAGAAACCCGAAGATGGCCCGCCTCCTGCGCGAAAAATATCCGAAGGCCCAGATCGTTAGCGGCGATGCCTGGAATCTTGACGACCTGCTTCGCGGCCGTCGGGAGCCGATTGAAACCGTCGGCGCGGTGATTTCCAGCCTGCCGCTGCTCAATTTCCCGCCGGAGGAAGCCGAGGTGCTCACCGGGAAAATCCGCGCGGTGCTGGAGCCGGCCGGCCACTGGGTGCAGTACAGCTATCACCTCGGCAAAAATCAGATCCGAGGCGCCTCCAGCTTCCAGTTGCGCGCCTCCAGCATTGTCTGGCTGAATTTCCCGCCCGCCCGCGTCAGCGTTTTTCAGAAGTGAAGCCCCGTCGGGCCGGGGGGGAGGCCCTCTGTTTCTAGTTCAACCCAAAATCCAGAGTAGGAGTTTGCGCCAGACTGGTAGCGTTCTGCAGGCGTCAGGGAGGGTGCCGGAAAGGACGCCCGCACAAGTCTCTTTTGCGCCGGATGCGGCGCGGAGGCATCGCAGCGCGATGCCGCTACCCACTTCGGCTATCGGGTGTAAATCCCCTCTCTCCGTTTGTTCGGGAAGAGGGTTAGGGAGAGCTGGGGGGGCGGTGCTCAGGGTCTCCAGTTTAGAATTATTCTAAATCTTGACCCGGCTGCTCGGGATGTTTATTTTCAGCCCGGCGATGCATGTGGGCGCAAAAAAAATAGGCGGTGAGCTGAGCGAGCGGCTCAGCACGGGCGGCTTCCGTTTCACCCCGCAGCGCCAGCACGTCTACGCCGTGGTCCTGCAGAAGCGCGACCATCCGACGGCGGAGGAGATTTTCATCCGCACGAAGCGGACGATGCCGGAGATATCGCACGCGACCGTTTACAACTGCCTGGATGCGCTGGTCACCTGCGGTCTGGTCCGCCCGGTGCAGCTGGAGCGCGGCGCGACGCGGTACTGCCCGAATATGGAGGAGCATTGCCATTATTTCTGCGACGCCTGCGGGGAGGTGTTTGACGTGCCGCTGCAAAAAGATTCCCCCATGAAGACCGGGCTGAAAGGTTTCAAAGTGGATCATTTTGACATCGCGGTTCACGGCCTGTGCGCCGCCTGCGCCGGAAAAACAAAAAAATAAATTTTATGAGCACCGCCACTGAGACGATCGAAGATTTGGTCAAGACGGAATACAAATACGGCTTCTACACCGATGTGGAAACCGAGTCGGCGCCGCCCGGGTTGAGCGAGGAGACCATCCGCATGATCTCGCGCAAGAAGAGCGAGCCGGAATGGCTGACCGAATGGCGGCTCAAGGCGTATCGCCACTGGATCACCCTGAGCGAGCCGACTTGGCAGAAGGCGCATCATGAAAAGATCGATTACCAGGCGATCTGCTATTTTTCGCAGCCCAAGCCCAAGAAGGACGCGCCGAAGAGTCTCGACGAGGTGGATCCGAAGCTGCTGGAGACCTATGAGAAGCTGGGCATCCCCTTGCGCGAACGCGGGCGTCTGGCCGGCGTGGCGGTGGATGCGATTTTTGATTCCGTCTCCGTCGGCACCACCTTTCGCAAGCAGCTGGCGGAAAAGGGCGTCATTTTCTGCTCGTTCACCGAGGCGGTCCATGAACATCCCGAGCTCGTTAAAAAATATCTCGGCTCGGTGGTGCCTTACACGGACAACTATTATGCGGCGCTGAACTCGGCCGTCTTCACGGATGGCTCGTTCTGTTACATCCCCAAGGGCGTGCGCTGCCCGATGGAGCTTTCCACCTATTTCCGTATCAATGCCGCGAACACCGGCCAGTTCGAGCGCACGCTCATCATCGCCGACGAGGGCGCCCAGGTGAGCTATCTGGAAGGGTGCACCGCGCCGATGCGCGATGAAAATCAGCTGCACGCCGCAGTCGTGGAGCTCGTCGCGCTTGATCGCGGGGAGATCAAATACAGCACTGTCCAGAACTGGTATCCCGGCGATGAGAAGGGCGTGGGCGGCATCTATAACTTCGTGACCAAGCGCGGCCTGTGCAAGGGCCGCCACTCGAAAATCACCTGGACCCAGGTCGAGACCGGCTCGGCCATCACCTGGAAATATCCGAGCTGCATTCTGCTGGGCGACCATTCAGTGGGGGAGTTTTATTCCGTCGCGGTGACGAATAATTACCAGCAGGCCGACACCGGCACGAAGATGGTCCACATCGGCAAGAACACCCGCAGCACCATCATCTCCAAGGGCATCTCGGCCGGGCATGGCCAGAACAGCTATCGCGGCCTGGTGAAAATCCACAAGAGCGCCGCCAATGCGCGCAACTTCTCGCAGTGCGACTCGATGCTGATCGGCTCCCAGTGCGGCGCCCACACCTTCCCCTACATTGAGGTGAAGAACACGTCGGCGTCCGTCGAGCATGAGGCCTCGACCTCCAAGATCGGCGAGGACCAGATTTTTTACTGCAACGCGCGCGGCATCGCCACCCAGGACGCCGTCAACATGATCGTGAACGGCTTCTGCAAGGAAGTGTTCAAGGAGCTGCCGATGGAATTCGCCGTCGAAGCCCAGAAGCTCCTGGGCGTGAGCCTGGAGGGGAGCGTCGGCTAGGCCCTGGGAGCGAGTGAAAACACCGTCGATCCATCACTAATATTCTATAGAAAATGAACCACCAACCTATTCTCGAAATCAAGAACCTCAGCGCAGGCGTTGAGGGCAAACAGATCCTCAAGGGTGTCAGCCTGACCATCTATCCCGGCCAGGTGCACGCGGTCATGGGCCCGAACGGCAGCGGCAAGAGCACGCTGGCCGCCGTCCTCGCCGGACGCGATGGCTATGACATCACCGGCGGCGAGGTGCTTTATAACGGCAAGGACCTGCTGGACCTCGACCCCGAGGAGCGCGCCCGCGAGGGTCTGTTTCTCGCCTTCCAGTATCCGGTCGAGATTCCCGGGGTGAACAGCACCTATTTCCTTAAGGCCGCCTACAATGAGATCCGCAAGCACCGCGGCGAGCCGGAGCTCGACGCGATTGATTTCCTCGCGCTGGTGAAGGACAAGATGAAGCTGCTCGAGCTCAAGGAAGACCTGCTCAAGCGCTCGGTCAACGAGGGGTTCTCCGGCGGCGAAAAAAAGCGGGCGGAGATTTTCCAGATGGCCGTGCTCGAGCCCAAGCTCGCCATCCTCGACGAAACCGATTCCGGCCTGGACATTGACGCCCTCAAGGTCGTTTCTCAGGGCGTTAACGCCCTGAAGCGCCCCGACAATGCGCAGCTGGTCATCACGCATTACCAGCGCCTGCTCAACTTCATCGTGCCCGATTTTGTCCACGTTCTGGTGGACGGCTATATCGTGAAGACGGGCGGCAAAGAGCTTGCGCTCGAACTTGAGGCGAAAGGTTACGATTGGATTCTCAAGCGCGAAACGGCTAAGGTCTAGGCAATGAATCTCGACGAAGCCCAACGCCACCACGTTGCCGACTGGATCGCCGCCGGCGCCAAATTATCGGAAATCCAAAACCGGCTCCTCTCGGAATTCGGGGCAAAGTTCACCTACATGGAAGTCCGCTTCCTCGTGGATGATTTGAAGTTGACGCCCAAGGATCCCGAGCCGCCCAAAGTGGTCGCGCCGCCGGCCGCTCAGGCTCCGGCTGCCGGAGCGGTCCCCGCGCCGGGCGAGGATCCGCTGGCCGCCGGCGGTGTTGCTGTGACCGTGGATCATCTGACCAAGCCGGGCACCATGATCAGCGGCAAGGTCGCCTTCAGCGACGGCCAGCAAGCGGACTGGTATCTGGATCAGACCGGCCGGCTCGGCGTCGTGCCGAAGATGGCGGGCTATAAGCCGTCGGCCGCCGACGTTCAGGAGTTCCAAGCCGCGCTTCAGCGGGAGATCGCCAAGCTCGGCTTCTGACCGGCCGCGCCGGCGCCTGGGGGACGGGCTGCCTCTCCACCACGAAGCCTTGCCGCACGGGTGCGGCCTTGGCACATTAAAGCACAATGCGTGAGAAATTCCGTGCCTGGGCCGAAATCCTGGAAACCTTCTTCCTCGAAGTTGTTTTTGAGGAGCGCCACGATTATAAGGCCAAGCTGACGCGCGCCATTTTGTTTGGCGGCTCCAAGTGCTTTCAGGTCGCCGTCAAATTGCGCCTCTGGCTCTACAACGTCCGCATCCTCCGCGACAAAACCCTCGGCGTCCAGGTCATCGCCATAGGAAACCTCACCGTGGGCGGCACCGGCAAAACCCCCGTGGTCGAAAAATTCGCCCGGGAACTCCGCGACGCCGGTCGCAACGTCGCCATCCTGTCGCGCGGCTACCGTTCCAAGCCCGCGCCCCTGCACCAAAAACTGCTCAACAAGCTCCTCCTGCGCGGCGACCACACCCCGCCGCGGGTGGTTTCCGACGGGAAATCGCTGCTGCTCGACTCGGAGACGGCCGGGGATGAGCCTTACATGCTGGCCTCCAATCTCAAGGATGTGATCGTGCTGGTGGACAAGGACCGGGTGAAGAGCGGCCGCTATGCGATTGAGAAATTCGGCTGCGACACGCTGCTGCTGGACGATGGATTTCAGTACTGGCATTTGCGGGGGCGCCGGCACGATGTGGTGCTGATTGACCGGCAGCAGCCGTTTGGCAATGAGCATCTGCTTCCGCGCGGCACGCTGCGCGAGCCGCCCTCGCATCTCGCCCGCGCCCACACAATCTTCATCACCAAGAGCGACGGCAACACGGGAGCGCTCCGCGAGCGGATTGCGAAATTGAACACCACGGCCGCCGTGATCGAATGCGTGCATCACCCGCTGTATTTCGAGGATGTGTTCAGCGGCGAACGCCGGGGCCTGGATTTTCTAAAAGGCAAAAAAGTCGGATCGCTCAGCGGCATCGCCCAGCCGGAGAGCTTCGAGCACAGCCTGGTGAAGCTCGGCGCGGAACTGGTCTATGCCAAGCGCTTCGCCGACCATCACCGCTTCACCCAGCAGGAAATCCTCAACACCATCAACCGCGGAAAAAAACGACAGGCCGAGATCATCCTGACCACGCAGAAGGACGCCGTCCGCTTCCCCAAGATCGACCGTCGCGACCTGCCGATCTTTTTCATGCGCGTGGAGATCAAGATCGTGGCCGGGGCCGACGACTTTCAGGATTGTGTCCGCAAAATCTGTTTCCGCTGACCATGGATACGCTGATTTATTGGGTGGCGCGCGCCGGGGTGGCCTGCCTGCAGGCGCTGCCGCTGATCGCGGTCGCTCGCCTGGGCCGGGCGCTGGGCGCGCTGGCCTTCCGGCTGGACGGGCGGCACCGGCGGGTGGCTTTGGATAATCTTGCGCGGTGCTTCGGCGCCGAAAAGTCGCCGGCGGAAATCCGGGCCCTGGCGCAGGAAAATTTTCGGCGCATTGGCGAGAATTACTGCAGCGCCATCAAGACGGCGGCGATGAGTCCAGCGGAGATGGCCCCCCACTTTACCTTCAGCTTCGCAAAAAGCATTCTGCCGCACGAGGCCGATGCCGGCCCGCAAAGCCGGATCGTGGCCGTCGGTCATTTCGGGAACTTCGAGCTGTACGCCCGGTTTGGGCAGTTCGTCCCCATCTTCAAATGCGCCGCAACCTATCGCGCTCTGAAACAGCCGGCCCTGAACCGGCTCATGGTCTCCCTGCGGCAGACCACCGCCTGCCGCTTTTTTGAGAGGCGCACCGAGGCGGCCGCTCTCAAGGCCGCCATGAGCGACACCGGCCTGCTGCTCGGGCTGCTGGCCGACCAGCACGCGGGCCGCAACGGGCTGCGCCTTCCCTTCCTAGGCCATGACTGCTCCACGTCCGCCGCGCCGGCGGTTTTTGCGCTGCGTTACCATTGCCCCCTGCACACCTCCATCTGCTATCGCACGGGCCTAGCCCAGTGGCGGATTGAAGTGGGCAACGAAATCCCTACGCGCGTCAACGGCGTGGCCCGGTCGGTTGAGGACATCATGGGGGACGTCAACCGCGCCTTTGAAGCGGCCGTCCTCCGCGACCCGGCCAACTGGTTCTGGGTGCACAAGCGCTGGAAACCGGAAAAATTGGTTGGGGCGGAAATCGCGACGGAATCGGGCGAACCTCAAATGGGCGCCCGCCCGCCCGCCTCCCCTGTCTCTCCGCGTCGCATTCTGGTTCGCGGCCCGAACTGGTTGGGGGATGCGGTGATGACCACTCCGGCGCTCTTGCGTCTGCGCGAGAAATTTCCCGCCGCCCGGATTGTGCTGCTCACGCCGGAAAAACTGCGAGGGCTGTGGCGGTATCATCCCGCGGTGAACGAAACGATTTCATTCGCCCCGCAGGAGGGGCTGTGGGCCATCGGTAAAAAATTGCGCGCGGGGCGTTTCGACCTCGCGCTCGTCCTGCCCAATTCCCCGAGGTCGGCGCTGGAGGTGTGGCTGGCGGGAATCCCGCGCCGTATCGGCGCCGCGCGCCCGTGGCGGAATTTTTTCCTCACCCAATCCATCGCCCCCCGCGCCGGCGCGGTGAAAATGCGGAAGCGCACGGAGGCCGAAATTGCCGGGCTGATTTCCCAGGCTCCGCAGCCCCGGCCCGGACTCCCCGCCGCCGCGCATCAGATTCATGAGTATCTGCACCTGGTCGCTGCGCTGGGCGCCATTCCCGAACCGCTTGCCCCCCGGCTGGCGGTGGATTCCGGAGAAATGGAATCGGTTTTGAAAAAATTCGGGCTGGAACCGTCCGTCCGTCCGGTTTTAGGCCTGAATCCAGGGGCGGAATACGGCCCCGCCAAGCGCTGGCCCCTCGAGCGTTTTATTGCCGTCGCCCGGGAGATCCAGCGCCAGATCCCCTGCACCTGGCTGCTGTTCGGCGGCGCGAACGATGCCGTCTTCACCCGCGAAATCGAATCCGCCCTCCGCTTTCCGGCGGGAACGGTTTTCAATCTGGCCGGGAAAACCTCGCTGCCAGAATTGATGGCGCTCCTCAAATCCTGCCGCGTCCTGTTGACCAATGACACTGGCCCGATGCACGTGGCGGCGGCGCTGGGCACGCCGGTGGTGGTCCCGTTCGGCAGCACCTCGCCCGGGCTCACCGGACCCGGACTCCCGGGCGACCCGCGGCATCACCTGCTCGCCTCCGATGCCCCCTGCGCGCCCTGTTTTCTGCGCCAATGCCCCGTCGATTTTCGCTGCATGGACGGTCTCCGCGTCGAGCCGGTGGCGGCGGCGGTTTTGGAGTCCCTCAGCCGGGAGCCAGCTGTGCTGGAGTGAAGCCCGAATTTTAGGGGCGACGGCTGGTGCGCCGCCGCCCCTCTTCTGCGGTGGCCGGATTTAATTAGACTTTGTGTCATTGCCGTTTTGTGGTAAATCGCCCAGGTGGAAACCGTCACCCAACTCACAAATCAACTCGTCGCCTCCTATGCCCGCGTCGGCGGCATCAATCATCTGGACGGAAAAAACCTGCCGTCCAAGCGCGTCGTCACCGCGCTCACCCACGACCTGCTCCGGTTGCTGTTCCCCGGTTTTTTCGATGAGCAGCTGATTCATTCTTCTGAGATCAAGGTGGAAACGGCGGCGCTGCTGGATGTCGTCCTCGGCAAACTGGAGGACGAAATTCGCAAGAGCCTCGAATACAATCCGCCGGACGGGCTGGCCCGGAAGGACATCACCGCCGAGGCGCACCGGCTGACCATGGAGTTTCTGGGGGGGCTTCCCTCCATTCGGGAACTATTGCAGACCGACGTGGAGGCGGCGTTTGAAGGGGACCCGGCGGCAGCGAGCCGGGAGGAGATCATCGTTTCCTATCCCTTCGTGGAGGCCATCGCGGTGCAGCGCCTGGCGCATCAGCTCTATTTGAAAAAAGTGGCGCTCATCCCGCGCATCATGAGCGAGTGGGCCCATGCGCGCACGGGCATGGACCTGCATCCGGGCGCAAAAATCGGGTCGCACTTTTTCGTGGATCATGGCACCGGCACGGTCGTCGGTGAGACGGCGGTCATCGGCCATCACGTGAAGATGTACCACGGCGTGACCCTGGGCGCGAAGTCCACCGCCGGCGGCCAGCAATTGCGGGGGCGAAAGCGGCATCCGACGATTGAGGACCGGGTGACCATCTATCCCGGGGCGACGATTCTGGGCGGCGAGACGGTCATTGGGGCGGGCAGCACAATCGGCGGCAACGTGTTCATCATGGACAGTGTCGCCCCCAACTCGCTGGTGGTTTATGACGGGCTGGACATGCGGGTGCTGAACAAGGCGGATAAAAAGGCGACGGTGGATTTCCAGATTTAATCCCCTAACCGCGCCGCCCGGCATGTCATTTCTTCCTCTCGTCCGTCTCTGGATCTGGGTTTCCGTCTTTGCCAGCGCGGCGGGTTGGACGCTGTCCGCGCTGGGTCAGTTGAACCGCGCCGGCTACGGAATCGCCCTGGCCGTCTTCATTCTTTTGATGTGGGTCGCGCGGAGGGAATGGAGCGGGATGCCGGGCGGCAAGAATGGGGGCTGGGCGAAAATCCGGCGTCGGTTTTGTCGTCCGCTGCCGCTGTGCTTCGCGGCGCTGGCGGCCCTCATTTTATTGGGGGGCGTGCTGTATCCGCCCACGAGTTATACCGGACTCAACTACCGCGAGGCGCGCGTGCTGCAATGGCTGTCGCACGACCACTGGCTCTGGATCCACACGGCCAATTACCGGATGAACGACCGCGCGTGCGGCATTGAGTGGCTGACGGCGCCGCTGTTGCTGTTCACTAAATCCGACCGAGCGCTGTTTTTGGTCAACTTCCTCCCGTTCCTGCTGCTGCCGGGGCTGGTCTACAGCGTTTTTACCCGGTTAGGGGTCCGGGCGCGCGCGGCCTGGCAGTGGATGTGGCTGCTGCCAACGGGTTATAATTTCCTGCTCCAGGCAGGGGGTATTTCCAATGACACTTTCCCTGCGGTCTATGCGCTGGCGGCCGTTGATTTTGCCGCCCGCGCGTGGTCTTCGCGGCGGACGGCAGACGTCTGGCATTCGCTCATGGCGGCCGCCTTGCTGACGGGGGCCAAGGCGAGCAACCTCCCATTGCTGCTGCCGTGGGCCATTCTGATTTTTGCCGTCCTGCCATTGCTTCGTCGAAAGCCGGTGGCCTCGGTGGTCCTCGTGCTGCTCGCCGCCGGGGTCTCCTTTCTGCCGACGGCGCTCCTGAACATGCATTATTGCAACGGGGACTGGTCGGGTTTGTCGATCGAACGTCCGGGCATGGAGATGAAAAGTCCCGGGGTTGGAGTTTGGGGCAATGCGCTGCTGCTCGCTTTTAATAATTTAGTGCCGCCGCTCTGCCCGTTGGCGGGCTGGTGGAATCAAAACGCGCTAGCCATTCTGCCCCATCTGATTGCCGCCCCCCTGCGGGCTAACTTTGAACAGGGCTTTGAAATCATCGGTGAATTGCAAACGGAGGACTGGGCCGGCATTGGCTTTGGCTTGAGCCTGTTGCTCATCGCTTCCCTCATTGCCGCCCGCTTCAGGCACAGTGGTGGTGCGACCCTCCCCGCTTTGCGGCCAGTCATTCCGTCGGCTTTTTGCCGGCTTGTCTTAGTGGCTCCGTGGATTGCCCTGCTCGCCTACAGCATGAAATCCGGGATGGTCACGCCCCAACGGCTGATCGCCCCCTACTATCCACTGTTGCTGCCGCTGCTGCTCATGGCCCCCGGACAATCCCATGTCGTCCGTCGCCGCAGTTGGCGCTGGCTGTCCGTCGGCGTTCTTCTGTTGGCGTTCGTGGTTTTGATCCTGTCGCCGGACCGGCCCCTGTGGCCCGCCAAGACGATCTTATCCGGGTTGCACGAGCGCTATCCGGATCAGCGCCTCATTACCCGCGCCCTGAAGGTGTACACCGTGTATTCCCAGCGCAACGACCCGCTCGCGGAGGTGCGCGCCCTGCTGCCGCGGGATCTCAAAACCGTGGGTTTCATTGGGACGGTCGACGACACCGACATCTCCCTGTGGCGGCCGTTTGGCGAACGCCGGGTGGAGCATTTTTTACTCACGGATAGCCCGGAGGAAATTTGTCGGCAGGTTCGCTACGTCGTCGTGGGGGGATATCATTTGCACGAACAGGGCACCTCCTTCGAGGCCTGGCTCAATCGGTCTGGCGCGGAATGGGTCGGAACCGTCCACGCCATGGTGAAGGTCAACGAAGGGTTGCAGCCCTGGTATGTGGTGCGGTTCAAACCCTGAAGGCTCACGGCACGGCGATGGAATAAATCCCGCCGTCCTGAGTCAGGGCATACACTTCGCCCTCCCGATCTTCCGCGAAGCTGGTGATGTTTTTTTTCTGCTCCAGCAGTGCGCCGTGCGCGGTCACGGCGTGCGCCTCGCGATCGTAGCGAAATCCCCAGATGGTGCCGCTGCCGTAATCGGCGTAGAGGTAGATTCCTTCGAGGGCGGGAAATTTTTTCCCGCGGTAAACATAGCCGCCGGTGATGGACACCCCGATGCCGTGGTCAGGAAAAAGGGCCTGGGGCTGGTGGCTTGTCCGGTGGGGGTATTCGATGACGGGCTCGATGTAGCGCGCGCCTTCCGGGCCGGGCTTGAAGTGGTGCGCGCCTTCTCGGACGTTCCAGCCGTAGTTGCCGCCGGAGCGGATGAGGTCCACCTCCTCCCATAAATTTTGGCCGACATCCCCCGCCCACAGGTCGCCGTTTTTGGCGTCCCAGCTGTAGCGCCAGGGGTTGCGCAGGCCGTAGGCGAAAATCTCCCGGCGCGCCCCGCGGTCCCCCATGTCCGCCTCCTTCATGAACGGGTTGTCGTTGGGAATGCTATAGGGCAGCTGGCGCTGGTTTTTCCCGCGCCCCACGGTCGCCTGCGCGTTCACGTCCAGGCGCAGGATTTTTCCGAGCAGGGTGGCCGTGTTCTGGCCATTCCCGAACGGATCATTGCCCCCGCCGCCATCGCCCAATCCGATGTAGAGATAGCCGTCCGGACCGAAGCTGACCTGCCCCCCCTTGTGATTTCCATATGGCTGCGGCACCTCGAGCAGGGGGCGCTCGGTGGCAAGATCCGCCCGGTCGGGGTCGCCCGCAGCCGTTTTGAACTCGCTGATGACGCTGCGAAAAGGGAAGTTCAGCGGCCGGGAATTCTGATCCGGGGAATTTTTCTGGGTGTAATAGATGTAGAACAGCCGGTTGGTGGCAAATCCCGGATGAAAGGCCAGGCTCAGCAGGCCGCATTCGTTTTCAAAATCCGGATGGCGGTCTTCGATGTTCAGGAATTCTTTCGCATCCGCACCGTTAGAACCCGGGCGGACTACTAGGATTTTCCCGGATTGGTAGATAACAAACTGCCGTCGGGAGCCGTCGGGAGGCTCGGTCATCCAGACCGGCCGCTCGGCTTTCAATGCCGGAAAAACAGGTCGCAACTCAATTGTCGGCAGGGGTTGCGCCTCGCCGGCAAGGGTAAGGCCAAACAGGGCTAGGATCAGAACTTTTTTCATAGATGGGAAGACGTTATTCAAGCGGTGTCAATTTTGATAGATTAATTTCGAGCCCCGCCCCTTGAGTGCAGTCCGCGCTTCCGTTCGCCGAATTTTCTGCTAGCGTGGCGGTCACGAAACAGTGAAATCACTCCTCCAGACCCGCGACACCCGCCTCCGGCGCGTTTTTCTCATCGGCGTGGAACTCAAGTCCCGCACCGCCGCCGATATCCGCGAATCGCTGGCGGAGCTGGCGGAGCTGGCCGAGACGGCCGGCGCGCAGATCGCGGGTGAGGGCGTTCAAAAGATGGCCGCCCCGGTCGCCGCCACCTACCTGGGCCCCGGCAAGGCCGAGGAATTTGCCCAGCATTGCAAGGCAAACGGGGTGGACGCCGTGGTTTTTGACGATGAGCTTTCCCCCGCGCAGACGCGCAATCTGGAGAAGATCTTCGGCTGCAAGATCATGGACCGCACCGCGCTGATCTTGGAAATCTTCGGACAGCGCGCCCGCACGCGCGAAGGCAAGTTACAGATCGAACACGCTCAGCTGCAATACCTGCTGCCCCGGCTCACCCGCTTCTGGTCGCACTTGTCGCGGCAGCGCGGTTCCACCGGGTCCATCGGCGGCGAAGGGGAATCGCAGCTCGAAGCCGATCGCCGGAAGATTTCAGAACGCATTGAGAAGATTTCCAGCGAGCTGGACAAGGTCCGGCGCCAGCGGGAGACGCAGCGCGCCGGCCGCCAGCGCAGCCAGTGGCCGCTCGCCTCCATCGTGGGCTACACCAACGCCGGCAAATCCACGCTGCTCAATGCGCTCACCGGCTCGGGGGTTTTGGCGGAGGACAAGTTGTTCGCCACCCTCGACCCGACCACGCGGCGCCTGCGCCTGCCGACCAATCAGAACGTGTTGCTGACAGACACGGTGGGATTCATTAAAAAACTCCCGCACGGGCTGGTGGAGGCGTTCAAGGCCACGCTGGAAGAGGTGGTGCAGGCGGATCTGCTATTGCATGTGGTGGACGTCAGCCATCCGCAGGCCGCGGAACAGATTGTGGCCGTGGACGCGGTGTTGGCGGAGATCGGCGCGGCGGAGAAGCCGGTGTTGATGGTCTTCAATAAGATGGATCAGATCTCCGGCGCCGGCGGCCTGAACCGACTCCGTGAGGCCTACCCTCATTCCGTGGCTATTTCGGCGCGGACAGGCGAGGGCATGGGGCCGCTGCTGGCAGAGCTCGGCACACGGCTCCGCCCCATCCGCGAGTTTCTGGATTTGCGCGTGCCGCAGGAAAAAGCCGCCGTCATTGCCCGCATTCATGCCGTCGGACAGGTCGTCACCCGCCGCTATTCCGGCCGGAACGCCCGTTTCAAGGTGCGGATCCCACCGCATCTGCACGCCGAGTTTGCGCCCTTTGTGGTCGAGTAACGCCGAGTTTTTCGGGGTCGTGGGATCCTCACTGCGGGCGGGCTTCAGCGCCGTCCGGCGAGAAATCGCTCCACATATTTTCCCAGCAGGTCCGCCTCCAGATTCACCGCATCGCCCACCTGCCGTTCGCGGAGCGCGGTGGCGGTGAAGGTGTGGGGAATGATCCAGACCCGGAACGTCTTTTTTTTCACGCCCGCGACCGTCAGGCTGATGCCGTCTATGGCAATGGAGCCTTTGCGGATGACGTAGCGCATGACGTTCGCGGGGGCGGCGATTTCTAAAACATGGTCCGCACCTGATTTTTCCCACCGCACAATCTTCCCCATTCCGTCCACATGGCCGGTCACAAAATGTCCGCCAAACTCCCCGCTGGCGCGGAGCGGCCTCTCCAGGTTCACCCCCGAACCCGGTCGGACACACGACAGGTTGGTCAGCCGCCACGACTCTTGCAGCACGTCGAACTGGAGCAGTTTGGATTTTCCGCGCGCGGCAATCGTCACGACCGTCAGGCAGCAGCCGTTCACCGCCACGCTGTCGCCCCGTTTGAGGCCGCGCGCGGCCGCCCCGGCCCGCACTGTGAGACGGATGGATTTCGACGTTGGCTGGATGCTCTCGACCGTTCCTGTTTCCTGAACAATACCTGTGAACATAGTGAAAATTTAACGGGGGGCCGGGATGGCGTCGAGCCGTGATTCATGCCGTGAAGAATCTCCAAAGCCGCCCGCAGCGGGATGGCTCGGCGCGTCGGGATCTGCTTCAGGGTTTGGGATTGCCTACCCGCGCTGTCAGCAGCAAATCCTCTCCCAATCTCCGCCACCGGATATTCCGCAGGGGGACGCACTCGCTCAGGTTTTTTGCGCCGTCGCCCGCGACGCCCCGCCGCGATGCCTGCCCGCCCAGGATTTTAGGCGCGTAGAAAAACGCCACGCGCTCGGCGAATCCGCCGAGCAGGAAGGAGGCGTTCACTTCGCCGCCGCCCTCCACCAGCAGGCGCGTGACATTTTCTGAACCGAGTTTTTTCAGCAGCCAGCGTAAATCAAGGGGGGGACGCCGATTCCTGCCGGCGGATGGGGCGGCCGGCGCCACTAAAACCCTCACTTTTTTGGCCAGAGCCGCCACGCGTTTTCGGGGCGCTGACCGGCTCACCACAATCGTCGTCGCGCCAGCCGCCGCATCGCTCACGATTTTGGAATCGAGCGGCGTCCGCGCCCCAGAATCCAGGATGATCCGTCGCAGCCGCAAGGACGGCTTCCCGCTTCCCGCAACCGCCTTTGGGCTGCGGACGGTCAGGCTCGGATCATCCTTCAGAATGGTTTGAATGCCCACTAGGATGGCATCGCTGTTCCGGCGCAGCTTCATTCCCTGTGCCCGGGATTTCTCACCGGTGATCCACTGGGACTGGCCGTCCGCCGTCGCGATCTTTCCATCCAGTGTCAGGGCGGCTTTGACGGTGACGAAGGGGGTGCGGTGGAGGATCCAATGGTTGAAGGCCTCATTCAGGTCGGTGCAGGCGTTGGCAATCCGGTCGGGGAAAGCGTTGGATAATCCTGCCTGAGTCACTTCAATCCCCGCCCGTTTTAAGATGGAAAAAGCCCTGCCCGCGTGTTTTGGGTTTGGGTCGGTGGCGCCCACGACAACCCGGCGGAGACCTGCGGCGAGGATGGCCTTCGTGCAGGGCGGTGTGCGGCCGTGCGTGCAGCACGGCTCGAGCGTGACATACAGGGTGGCCCCCCGGGTGGGGTGGCCGCCTTGTTCCGCGTCGCGGAGCGCCTCGACTTCGGCGTGGGGTCCGCCCGCGCGTCGGTGCCATCCGCGGCCGATAATTTTTCCATTCCGGACCAGGACCGCGCCCACCATCGGATTGGGGGAGGTGGTGCCGGCGCCGCGCCGGGCCAGGCGCAGGGCGAGTTGCAGGAATTGGGCTTCAGTCATGGGCGGGGGAATTGATGGCGGAAAACGCCTTTAGAAACAAGTGTGATTCGCCAGTATGATTCGCCAGGGTAAGATAACCGGCGGACGCCGCGGTCTGGGGAATTTGACTTTGGGTATCTGGGAATTATATATTTTGAACATGAAAAATATAGTTTCTGCGACTCAGGGGCAGGCGGGCTTTTCTAATTTGCTGAAACAAACACGGGTGCACGGTGTGGTTCCTGTTTCAAAAAACGGCCGGGTGGAGGCGTTCATGGTGTCGCGGGAGAAGATGGCCTCAATTTTAGAAACCTTGGAATTGCAAAAAAACTCCGGTTTGATGGAGCTGGTTAAGCAGGATCGGGCTGGCAGGGTGATTTATACCGAGGTGCCAAGTGAAATCTAAAGTGGTTTGGTCGGCTCAGATAGCGAAATACGTTCGCAGCCAGTCGCCGGAGCTGAGGCGGGTGATGGGGCGCGAAATAAAAAAACTTTCCACCTGGAACGGGCGGGAAAATCCGCCGGCAATCTGCCATTTGGAGGATGATTTATCGGGCTCTTCACGATTAAGGATCAAAAGCCAGCGGGTTGTTTTCCGTCAGGATTTTGAAAACGGTTAGCGCGTGGTCAAATGTCTTTTTGCCATGGAGCGCCATACCGTCTATGAGGTTTTTCGACAGCTTCTTTTGGATGAATTGGCTTCGTAGAGAGCTTTCAGCCCCTTGCTGCGCAGATGCCGCCGCGAAAAACTTTGCTGCCCAACGCTTCGGCTATCCTGTCAGCGCTCTAATGGGTCGCGCTGGTTTTCTTTCCTGCCGGCCGCCAGCACGCGGCCATCATCAGGCCGCATAAAACTGTGAAGGCGGCCGGCACCAGCCGCTCCTCCAAGGTCATGGCCGTGCCGCCGAAAAAAGAGAGGAGATTGGCTGCTGTGAACCCCGCCCAGATTTTTCCGGCCGATGGCTGCGGATTGCGCAGCATCGCGATGAATCCCGGAACGCCCGCGGCACAGACGGCGGCCGTCACCGCCAGGGTGGCGTTTCGGGTGCCGCTCAAGGCCCATACCGCCAAGCTTGCCAGCACCAGAAGGGTGATGGTGGAATCAAACCAGTTCCAGGACCACTGGCGCTGAATCAGCAGGACCCCCGCCAGGGCCAGGCCGCCGACGGCAAATCCGAGCGAGAGCAAATAATTGCCATGCTGCTGCCAGAGCGTGAGGGTCAGCACAATGTCCAGCACCGCCCACAGCCCCCAAGTGGCGAAGCTTTGGCCGGCGCCGCGCGACCGGAGAATCTCTGCAATCATCGGCGCATAGAAGCCCATGGCCATCAGCCCGCCCGCCAGCTTGAGAAAATCGTGCCCGTTCATCGCTAGACAATTTCCACGGGGCAGGGCGGCAGCGCATCGAGGAACGCCTGACCGTATTGCTTGGTTAAAATCCGGTTGTCCAGGACCACGACAATCCCGGTATCGCTTTTGGTGCGGATCAAGCGCCCGACGCCCTGGCGGAATTTCAGGATCGCCTCCGGCAGTGAAAATTCGCTGAAGGAATTCCCGCCGCGCGCCTCGATGGCTTCCAGCCGCGCCTCGATCAGCGGGTGGTCCGGCACGGCGAAGGGCAGGCGCGTGATGATGACGTTGCTTAATGCCTCGCCCGGCACGTCCACGCCCTGCCAGAAGCTGTCCGTGCCGAATAGCACGGAGTCGGTGTCCTCCTTAAATTTCTCCAGCAGGGTGGAGCGCGGCATGCCGGTGCCCTGGATGAACAGCTTGAGTCTCAATTCGTCAAAGAACGGCTGCATCCGCTCAGCCACCTCCTGCATGAGTTTGTAGCTGGTGAAGAGCACAAACGCCTTGCCGTGGGTCTGCCTCACAAAATGCTCGACCCAATGAATGAGGGCGTCGGCATAACCCGGGTCGCGCGGGTCAGGCATTTTTTTGACAGCGAATAGTTTCATCTGCCGCTCGTAATCAAACGGCGTGCCCACCTGGAGAAGGGTGGCGGATTCGCAGCCCACCCGCTTTGAAAAATAGGAGAGCGGCTTGGAATTCGCGGCGCCCGGCTTCTGCCGCCCCCCGCCGGTGCTCGTCGCCAGGGTCGCGCTCGTCATGATGACGCTCGTGTCGCTCGCAAACAGGCGGCGTCGCAGATAATCGGCCACGTCCACGGGCGCGGCATTCAGCGAAAGGTTCCGCTGCGTCTTGCCGCCGCGTTCCACCCAGTAAACATGGTCCGCCGCCGACTGGTCCAGGAATTCCGCCACCTCCAGCTTCAATTCCCCCAGCCGCCGGTTGCACTCGATTAGCTCCTGCCCGATGTCCTTGTCCTCGCTGAGCTTGATCAGCTCGCTGACGGCTTCGCGCAGCCGTTGGAGGGGCAGGGTGACGTTGTCGGCTACCAGGTCCGCCCGGCGGATGCGCAATTCCGTCCACGCCCGGCGCCGGGCGGAAGCGGCGTCGCCGCCGGAAAACTTCGGGGGGGCCGCCGCCTGGATCTCCTCGCAGGCGGCCTCGACATTCTGGAAAAACTGGTCCGCCTCGCTCAGGATGTCCGAGACCAGTTTGATTGCGGCGCCCTTGCGCAGGGTTGCCAGAAGGCCTTTTTCCGTGCGCGGATTCCACAGCCGGTTCAGCGAATAGCGCATCTGCCCGCTGGACACGCTCAGGCCGATGTGCCGCGAGGCCACCCCTTCCATCGTGTGCGCCTCATCAAAGATCACGAAGTCGTTCCGGAACAGGATCCCGCCCTCCAAGTCCTCGTCCACCCCGCCGAGCAGCGTGAAGAACAGCGTGTGATTCACAATCACCACATCGGCCGACAGGATGCGGCTGCGCACGCGCTGAAAAAAACAGGCGTCATGGTCGCGCGCAAAATCGGACTGATGGCCGCAGGTTTTCGGGGAGCACAGCCCCCGTTCCGAGCAGACCTGCGCCCAGACTTTCGGGTCCGGCTCCAGTGAGAAATCCGAGAGGCTGCCATCCCGGGTCGTTTTGGACCATTCATAGATGCGCTGCAGCTCCGCGGCTTCCGAGGTGGTGAACAGGCTGCCGCTTTGCTGCATCGCCTTCTGGAGGCGGCGCGTGCAGAGGTAGTTCGCGCGCCCCTTGAGCATGGCGTAGCTGAAGGTCACCGGCTCCGGCAGCCCGCCCAGCACGGCCGCCAGCATCGGCAGGTCTTTTTCCGTGAGCTGCTCCTGGAGATTGATGGTGTGGGTGGAGATGACGGCTTTTTTCTT
>CAILMI010000028.1 GCA_903835255.1 uncultured Verrucomicrobia subdivision 3 bacterium | reverse complement strand
TGAACTCCCCATGAAAATCAAATCTACCAATATGTAAAACACCCGAAAACTCCCAACGCCCTTTTCCAGATCAACCTCCAGTTTTCAAGAAAACGGACTGGTTTAAACCGCTTCTACCGGCTTATGGGATGGTTGTGAAAATCTAGAAGAGATAATCCAGAAGCCCCCTCATTATTACCAATCAGATTATTGCCAAGGCTGTTAAATGAACCGAGTAAATCGGGACTACTTGTAGTTGCAATGTTGCCAGCTACTATCGTGTTTAAAAGAACTACGCTTCCTCCGTAGTTATAGATGCCGCCACCAAAACCTTGGCCATCTTGGGCCATGAATGAGAAGCCACCAAAAACTTGGGGATGAATGCCGCCTGAACCCTTAAAACATGAATTACAGGCAATAGTGCTATTAATCAGAGAAAGTGTCCCACTGAAAATAAATATTCCACCACCATAACCGCCACCGCCACCACCACCGAAACCGCCATCACCGAAGAATCCGTCTTGATCCCAACCACCGCCACCACCACCACCGCCACCGAACCCACCTGTTCCGGCACTCCCCCCATAACCGTTGAGCCAGATCAAGCCTGAATTTCCGCTATAGCCGCCACCACCACCACCTCCGCCGCCCCCAAAGCCGCCTGCCCCCCCAGCACTACCATTACCTAATGCTGCACCTCCACCATTACCTGCATTATAGCCACCGCCATCTCCGCCGATGTTACCAGAACCATAATTTATATACGAACCGCCGTTGCCACCTTTTCCACCTTGCACTGTATTAGTAATGAAACTTGAATTAGTAATACTAACATTCCCGGAAAAAATAAATAAAGCTCCCCCAAGTCCTCCTCCGCCTCCGCCCCCCCCTCCGGTTGATACGGACGCGCTACCGCCATCGCCTCCATTCTGACCTACGCAACCATTTGCTTGAAAGGTTGATTGGCAAACAGTGAGTGTTCCTGAGTTGTATATGCCGCCACCAAATTCGGCTTTATTACCAGCAATCACCGAAGAAGAAATAAACATCGTCCCACTATTATTAATTGCCCCTCCAAACCCGTTTGGAGCTTGATTGTTAGTTAACACGCAAAAATTTACAAAGAGTGTCCCTGAGTTTTTTATAGCAGCCCCCGCCGCTGGCCCTGCATTTGCTTGATAGCCGTCTCTTATGACAAGGTTAAATATGCTATTTGTCGTCCCTGCAGCATAAGAAAATATTGGTTGAGTTCCCCCTCGGCTTATAATTGCGGCTGTATTTGCCGTCCCTATTATGCTCACACTGTTAGTTATAATCGGCAATATTATCGTTTGAATTATTTGGTTTGTAACAGTTATGTTTATAATATTACTTCCCGGCGTTTGATTAGCCTGAAGAATCGCCGCTGCCAGCGAACCTGGTCCTGCAACGTTTGTAGTGGTTACAGTAAAAGTGTTAGCGTTAAGGTTGTGGGCTAATAAACTCCACAAAACAAAAGCCGCTATAGAAAATTGCTTGTATGTTTTTTTAAACATTTGCATGAGTTAGTTTTTTGATTTTTCTTACAAGTTTATTTGCTTTGCGTCCCAACTTCATTACTGAATTACAAGCATTTTCAGTAAAGGTTTCGAGATTCCACATCGCCTCATGCAATTTTTCATTGCGGCTATCCACAATTTCTTTGAAAGCTTTAAATTCGGTAGAAGTCAATTGATTGTGATGTAAAAGAAATGACAACTTTTTATTCAGATAAACGAATTCGTTTTGTTTAGGTCTACTTTCTTTTTGAATATCTTTAAGAAGAACGTAAGCCACTGATACTCGATCTTCGAGGTAAGAGAATGCAACAATATACGCCCCGATAAAATTCTTTGATACAACATAATTCTGGTAAGTCTCAAAAGCTTTTTTGAAGCCAACGTACTTTTGTTGCTGTGTCAATTGGAGTTTTTTCATTTATTAATTTAATTTATTTTTTTTAGGTACTAATAAGCCTTCAAAAAAGTATTTATTCGGGCAACAATTTCCTGACATTCCCACTTCCCCGGTCCCGGGTCAATATCATAAATGTCAGAATGGCCCCCAGCCCGGGGAGATGAAATAAACTGAAAGAATCCCCTGAATTGCCCGCATTGTAAGTAGAACCCTTTGATCCCGCCGTCATTCGCGTTAATTCGTGTAATTCGTGTCACACCCGGGTCTGAACCCCGTCCCGCTTCGTGCGCTCGCCGGCAGTCGGCGCTCTGCCACTTCGCTCCGGACAAAGACAATGAGTGAGGGTTGACGTGTCGGCGCTTTGCGCCTCGGAGTGATTCAATATAAACGGGTCAGTGAATAGTAACGTGTCATTGCCGCTATTTTCCTGACCTTCTAGGGGCAGTTCTTGATATTGATTATTTCACCCCTCCCGCCGCCGCTATTCGTGTCAATTCGTGCAATTCGCGTCACACCCGGGCCTGAAACCCCTCCCGCTTCGTGCGCTCACCGGCAGTCGTCGCGCCAGTGGCACCTGTCACGCCGACTGCTAAAAACCGGCGCGCTGGCACTTCGCTCCGTCTTCTGCCCGGCTGGGACTTCGACATGAAGGCAAGGATGATCTAGTCCGGACTGCATGGCTAGAGCTACGGCATCGTGACGGTCAGGAAATAGAAATGCGTCGAGGTGCCGGGAACGGGGGATGTCATCTTGAATTCGTCGCCAGCGACGTGCGTGGGAGCGGTCGCCACTAGGCTCACGAAGGGCACGCCCAGGTCCGAGGTGTGGCGCACGCCGAAGTTAAATTTGCCGATGTAGGCCGTGGGCCAGAGGAAGTGCAGTTCCACAAACCCGCCGCTGGCGGACAGCGAAAGCGTAGGGCACTGGAAGTTGGCGACCGGCGCGGTCGGGATGCCGTATAAATCGCGGGGATCGGAACCGTCGAGCATTTCCTGCAAGTCGCTGTAACCGTCGCCATCCGAATCGAGGAACGGACTGGTGACGCCAACGTAGCCGAAGAATTTCTTCTCCCATGAATCCACGAGCAGGTTGCCGTTACCGTCGGCGTCGGTGGCGAGCAGGACGGTGTTCAGCAGAACAGAGGTGACTTCGATGGCGGGGTAGGCGCAGGCGGTGTTCGTGACATCGGTGTAGCCGGCAACCTGCACCACGGAACCCGGCAGGAGCTGGAAGTTGTTCGGGAAGCCAAACGGCAGGCCGGTGGGATCCTGGAGGGCAAACGTCGCACCGCCGCCCGCCATGTCGAGAATGCGGCAGGAGCCGACGAGCGTGTCCTGGCGCACGACGAGCGAGACGTTGGTGATTGGGCGCGCGGCGACGCTGTCCAGAATGGCGATGGCGCCGGTCGTGGCGGACGCGAACTGGTTGCTGGTGGCGGACCAGGCAAGGTAGTTGGAATCAAATCCGCCATGCCACAGGAACCAGCGGATTTCGTCGACGGGCGAAACGAATGTTGCCGGGTTGGCATTGTTGAGCAGGCTGTTGATGCGGTAAATGTCGCGCGTCACGGCGCGGAGGTTCGTGATATTGGAACTGACCGAGTTTTCCACCTGGTTGCTGATGCCGGCGAAGACCGTCTGGAGTTTGTAGGCGGGAAAACTGTTGGTCGCCTGTTCGAGCGAGAGCAGAAGCGACTGCGGCGGATTGGTGCGACCTGTGTCGCTGACGCGGAACGGGAAGATTGTCATGTTCGTCCACCAGAGGTTCGAGCGCGAGCCGAGCAACTGCGCGGTTTTTAACTCGAACAACAGCGCGGTCAACGTGCTGTTCACGGTGAGGTTGTTGGTCAGCGTGGCGCGCGGCAGATTGTTGAGGGTATTTGAGGCGGAATTAATCCAAAGCTGCGCCTCGGCGGCGAGGGTTCCGCCGCCGTAAACATTGGTCACAGCAGGCACAGTCAGCGGCGGCACCGCCGTTAGGCCGATCATTTCACGCCCCACGGTCTTGTCGGCATTGCTGGTCAGGATGCCGTAATGCAAATCCGTCGCTTGAACCACGAGGCGATTTTCCGTGACAACAGTGATGTTGCTCAAACACCCCAGCGGCCAGGAATTTGATACCACTGTGCCAACGCTCAACAGGCTGCCTTGAAAATCGTGAGCGCGCAGCGTGATGCCGGTGGCGCAGAGCGAAACCACATTCGAGAAGCCGTCCCACGGATAGGGCTTCACCTTGAGGTTGAACACAGCCCGGTCATCCATGTGCGGCCAATTGGTCGGGACACTGTTCGTTGAAAGCGGATTCATGTTGTGAATCAACTCTTCCAGATCGGAATAACCATCGCCGTCGCTGTCGCGCCCGCCGTTCGGATCAAGTCCTCTGGCAATCTCAACGTAGTCCGGCACGCCGTCGTCATCGGAGTCCAATGTGGACGGGCCTTGGGTGAAGGTGTAGCCAGCCGACTTGATGGCTGAATTTGCCCCGCCGCCGGAAGGTCGTCCGTAATACTGAATCGTGGCATTCGTAAAAACATAACACACCAAGCCGTTGCTCCAAGTGATCCACGCCCCCGACCCTGCGCGGAAGAAAATCGAGTCGCTGGTGTTGGCCGCTGTGAATTTCAATTGCACCGCTGTCGCATAAAGGCCCGGCGAAGGCGAAATGGTCACGTCACTGATTTTATCGCCGGCGGGCGGCGTGAAGCTGAACAGCGAAATCATGTTGCTGTATTGGTTGGCGAGGCCAAAGGCGGCGAGCGGGTGCGCCTTGCCCAGCACCACGGGCGTTGGATTCACCAGTCCCTGCGTGCTGCTAAAGAACATCTCCGTCTTCACCGAGATATTGCCCGGCGAAGCCGAGTAAGCAGGCGAACCGGACCAATCCCCGGCGTTGTTCAGGCGGAGCAGCACGGGATTATTTGTCACGAACGGCTCGAACTGGAATTGCATGACGTTGCCGGAGCCGCTGTAGCTGGAAATTCGCGGCAGATCGCCGGAGCCGCGATTGGTGAAGGCCGAGCCATTCCATTGCCAGTGGTTGAACCGCGATGACAAGTTCTGCCCGATGGGAGCCGAATACGCCACAAAACCGCCATCGCCCAACACGCCAGCGCCGGTGAAATGTTCGCCCGCCGCAGCGGTCAACGACTGGACGGCCACGGGCGCGGTCACACCGTTGAAATCATAAATAACAGCGGTCACACCGTTCGTATCGAGGATGAGCAGCTTGTTGGTTCCCGCACCGTTTAGTAGAAACAGCCGATCTATGTAGTTCGTCAGCACGAATGAATTGGTGTAAGTCAGCGCGTAAACCCCAGATGACGGCTCGCTGACCTGATATTCAAAAAAATAGTAGCCGGTCGGCGGATAGAACAGCACCTGCGTGTAAGGATTGGTGCCGATCAACTGGCCGCTGACAAACTCGTAAGGCTGCGGCGAACGCGAGGTAGCCACGGCCGTGACATACACGGCTGTGCCGCCGGCCAAATCATAGAAGCTGAAAATGTCATAACCCACCCCCACATTACGCTCAAACACGCCCAGCCGCGGCGGGCGGTTGGTGTGGAGCAAAACCGGATTGCCCCGTTCGCGCTGATAATTAATCAGGCTGTCCACCAGCGTCGTGCGGTTCGTGGTGCCGGGATTGCGCACCAAGGTTTCGCGAAACGCCGACGTGCCATTGAACTCACTGGCAACATAGAAATCGTCGTAGGCGTTGGTGCCAGCGCCGCCAATGTCTATCGCCACAACCAGGTTTGGACCGAGTGACGGTGGATAGAAACTCACGGGCAAGCCGGCAGCGCCGGTATTGTTGGCGTCAAACACATTCACCCGGTTGGCGGTCGGGCCAGTGAGGGCCAGCGAGTCAAACGTAAGTGAGTTGAGTTTGCCAATGCCCAATCCCGTGGCCGGCGCAATGCCACTGGCGCGGGTGGATGCCCAGACAAAATTTCCGGCTGCCTGTCGGTAGCCGAGGCGATAATTCCCCGTGGCTTTATCCACGATGATGAGGTCGCGGCGGGCATCACCGTTGAAATCGCCCTCCGACTGCATTTCCCAGGCGTTTTCGGAAACGAATGCGCTGGCCACGCCAACCCCAAACACGATCAGCACTAGGAGTGATTGAAATAATTTTCTCATGGCACATCCACCTCGTTGGAGGGAACAAGCAGGTCAATCTCATGGTTCGATTTGAACCGGACGAGAATGTATTTGTAGCGCGCCCCCGAAATGATGGGCTGCGTGTCCTTGGCCCATAGCCAGAGATAAGTGACACCGCCGCCCGTGGTCGTGGTTGTGGTTAAGAACGGATCGTGAAGAACGGTGTTGGTGCTCACGCCCGGCGTCACGTCCAGCTCATAGGCGATATTTTCCATCAGCGGCGAAACCTGGATCGTATCCCCGGACACGGACGGGAAATTAGCGTTGGCCACCTGATAACGGTAGAGTGCGAACGGCATGATGGACTCACCCAGCACGTTGGTTCCCAGTGCACTCATGGGATCGAAGCCTTCGCTCACGGTGGTGGCAGATCGGTTTTTTTCGTCCTTATAAATTTGCGCCCGCGTGAATCCCTTTACCCCGATCCAAACCGCGTTGCCGGTGAAGTCGGGCGTTCGCAGAAGCGGCGGATTTGTGACCGCAGGTGAAACAAAGAAAACCAAGGCCGCAAAATTGGCGTTGGTGGCCGACGGCAGCGGGCGGGCGGGCCACGGCACCTGGGGCGACGGCGCATTGGTGGCCGACCAGAGGAACTCTTCAAAATTTTCGTAGTTGCCCGCATTGCCATTTTTGCCGAGCGCGCGAACCGTGATGTAGTAGGTATGGCCAATCTCGACATTAGGAATCACCTGAAAAGCCGCGCCGTTGTTGCCAAAACCGGGCCCGACTTTCGGCGAGACGAACGAATAGAACGGCAGGCTCAGGTTCGTGCCGCCGTTGGTGTAAACCAGCGTCACCGGCGGGGCGCCCGTGCTAGACAGTTGTGAACAGAACTGGGTGCCGTTCGTATTCGGCTTGCTGGGCAGGGCGGCTACGAGCACCTCAAACCGCTCCACGCCATAGGGCGGACAAAACCACATGAGCTTCATGCCGGGGCTGCTTTCGTCACCGGAAGAAACAATTTTCGAGAGCATGGGCACGGGCAACGGCGCGTTGGGGGCGACATCCACGCAACCGAGATTGGCCATCGGGCTGGGATTGCCGTTTTCGTCAAGCAACTGGACGTAGTAGCACAGCGAACCGCCGTTCGCGGGCATCGCACCATCGCATTCCTTCACGGTTGTCATACCGTTAGTCACGGGACCGGACGCCAGCAGCGTGAGCGGGCCGGCCTCCACACGCCGGTAGATGCGGTATTCCTTGCTGCCGGTTGTAGGAGTGATTTCAACACAGATATCGTTTGTGCCGGAAACCCCGCCGCCACCACCGCCCGGATCATGTTCCACACATTCGGGATTCTGCCGGTCATTAGCGGTGGTGCGCAGACTTTGGACGGTGGCGTCAAAGGCAACATCCGCCTTTTGTCCGGAGCCAAACGAATTCAGCGAGGCAATGGCGTAACTGGAAATTTTCCCATTGGCGAGCGCAGCCCGGCACCCGACATCAAATTTGACGGACTCCACCATTTTGCCATTGAGCGTGCGAGCCGGAGTCCATGTCGTGCCGACGCTCGGTGCGCCTGGATAATAGAGCCGCCCCAGATCGTTGGTAACTATCGTCACGTTTGGCCCCGTTGTGGCGGCGACCGTGTAGGTGGCGATGCCGATGAACTCCGCCCACACGATGCGCGGATCGAGGCGCTGGCAATGCACATAAAGGTCGAAGTTCGTGGGATCATAAATACCCGACTGGTAAGTGATGCCATGCACATTCACATAAGGCCGCAGACAATTTATTTGAATGTTGCCGGTTCCCGCCGCCGGCCCCACGCGCTGGCGCAGCACACCATAGGCTGGCCCGCTATTGCCGGAAAGATTGGGACCACAGGCACCCATATCCGCCGCGCGAACCGTATACCAGAAAGTTTTACCGTAAGCGCTCAACGCGCTAGGCGAACCGGACCCGCTGTCCAAAAATGTATTCGTCGATACGCCAGGGTGATGAGTGACGATTCCAATCAGGTTGTTGCCGATGTTGCCGGACAGGGAGTTCATCTGCGCCACATTCGTCCAGCGGTAAATCCAATAGTTTGCCACCACATCATTGGTAAACAAGTTTTGCTTCCAATTGATTCTCAAAGCCTGGGACGACGTGTGCGTCATCGTGTTGTATTGGTAATCGTTCACCACCGTGACGCCTTTCACCGGCAACGGCGGCATCCGGTCGCAAACGGTGGCGAGCAATCCGGTGGAAAGAATGCCCGCGCGGCCAAGCACATCACGCGCAGCAACGTAGTAGTAAAACTGGCTGCTGTTGGTGAAACCGTAATTGATGTAACCGGGACGCCCGCGCCCGTCATCGTCCATGATGAATGAAGTCTTCGGGTCAGCAGCGAGGTTGGCGGCATCAGGAGTATTGAGCAGCGTGGGCGGCGTGATGGGCACGCGGTTCACACGCCGCACCACGGCGGGATTAGTGACGGCCAGCCCCTGAAGCGTGGTCAACAGCGGACGGCTCGTCGTGTTCCAGCCTTTGCCATTGGCATAGGGCTTGGCAACGCGGTAGAGATCGTAGCCGAATTGCATGAGCGAGAGACGACGCAGATTGTCGGGCGTGCCCCAGCGAAATTTCAGGTTCAAATCCCCCATCGGACTCGTCTCCGGCACCAGCACGGGCGGGCCGGGTTCGGGCAGGACGGTAGGATTGCCCGCTTCAACCGTGACGCGGCCAATGACGGCCTGATCCTGCTCGGTCAACGGGTCAATTGCGCGTATCTCAAAAGTCGTTAAGCCCGCCCCAATCATTTCCGCATCAGCGAACCCGAGACAGAGGTTGATGCCGGCATGATTGCGACCCAACAAAATCAGGTCGCCATAATTCTGCGAGTTGCCAAGCGAACCGCGTATGACGGCGGAAAGCTGATCCGCTCGGCTGATGGCGGTGGACGGAATGAAGCTGCCAAACATCTGCGACAGGTCTTCCTGCAACTTCACCAAATTGTCGCCAAGATTTTCCGCGCGCTGGAGCAGCGGTTCGATGACGCGGGCATCGGTTTGCACCCTGACCAACGAAAGCCGCGTGTAAGGAGCAGCGTTGGTGGCGCTGCCCGGCTTGGCATAGACGGCGAAAACCCGGTTGCTGGTCAGCGCGGGGTCAACCGCCTGCCAGAGAATGTAAGCCCAATTGCGATTATGGCTGTCAGTCACGGTTGTGCCCACGGTATAGACGATATCCCCCACCCCGCTCTGGGCACGGGCTGAAACCAGGCCGAACCCAGAGCCACCCACCAGCAGCGCCACGGCAAAAACTTGAAAAATGGAACAAAACTTTTTCATGCCAGACTTTTAGTCGAACTTCCAAGATTTGTTGATGTATTTAATGTTCACGCTTTTACTCACCGAGAAACAGAACGGGCAGGAGCCGACTTCGGCTGAAAAATGGCCGTGGCCGTTGAACCGTAGGTCATCGCCCTGTTTGACGCCGATCATCGTGATGTCGCCGGTGATGCTCACGATGCAGAGCAGTTCACCGGAGACGCCCAAGAACATTTTACCGCCGTAGGTCGGGCCTTCGGCAAAATAGAACGCGCCGGCCCCGACACCCGCCGAGATGGTGAACATGCACGAGGCCGGAACGCCCAGCACCATTTCCGACACGGGCAGCCAGCCTTGCGCGTAGCAATACGCCCCGGTGAAGGGCGGATTGCCGAGCACGCCCGTCACTTCGGGATCAATCAGCAAGAGCGGATCGAGGCTGCAAGTCTTGCCGAAGAAAACCGCCCCGGAGAAATCGTAGCCGTTGAATTTCACACCGCCTTTGAGCGCAAGATAGTTTTCGTATTTCCCGAACGCGAGCGCCGCCGCCAAATCGTGCAGCGTGAAGGCCTCGAAGTTTAAGTCGCCCACGAGTTCCAATTCCCCCGCCAAGTTGACCGGAAGCGGAGTCGTCCCGTCGAAGGTGAACTTGGCCTGCAAGTTGGCCGTGAGATCCGGGCTGATCCAATCCATCGGCACCTCGGTCGCACCGATGGTGACTTCCGTGAACGGCCCCGCCGTGCTGGAGCAGCCCGCGCTGCCGTCTGAATCCAGCTCCTTGATTTGCAGAAAAGCATTCAGCTCTAGGTTGTCGGGTGCCTTGAACTGGAAGTGGCCGTCAATGCGCAGTTCCTTGAGCGAATCGCCGTTGATCAAAGCGTGACCGTTCAGTTGGCCCGCGCCCATGACATCGCTGACGTCACCCAGACATTTGTTTATCGAGTTATCCACTTCGGCCAACGACTGGCTGATGAGGCTGCGCAACATGTCGTTCACCTGCTGGAAGACAGTGTCAATCTGCGTGGTCATCGCCGCATTCAAGTCATATACCCGCTGGCGTACGGCGGTCTGAATCTTCGCGGCAACCTCGGTGGCAAAAAATTCATCCTCGATTTTCTGCCGGATCATCTGCTTCAAATCCGCCGCGCTAACGCTCTGGAACGGATCGTCAATGTGGAAGTCAAAGCCAGCGAAATACTGCGTCACGGAAATGGAGACCTGCGCCGAAACATTGGAAAGCTGCGAATTGGCAGCAGCCAGCGCGTTGTTGATCTCGGCGGTGAATTCCCCGGCGGCGGCGAGTTGGGAATCTACCTGCGTGATGGCATCCCGCGTCTGGGTAAGCGCGCTGGAAATCTCGGTGAGCTGCGGCTCCACTTCCTGCAACAGATTGCTGACGGTGGGACCGATCAGCGCGTCAATGAACTGCGGCGCGATTTGCTGGACGAGCGACCCCATCAACTGGGGCACGACGGGGCGTTCACCGCCCACCTTGCAAATGAGGCCGGTAACTTCGCCCCCAATCGCGACGCCGTTCGTGGTCGTGTTGATTGTGCCAACCACGGAGTTGATGGCATTGGTGGCGTCGCGAAGATAGCCGCGAATCTGGCCTAACAGATTACTTGCCGATGAAGCCGCATTGCCCAAATCCTGCAAAGCCGAAGTGAGTGGTGTGAGCGACGGACTGAGCGGGCCGGTGCCGACGAAGAAATTGAGCGTGTTGGTCTGGACATTCTGCACGAATTGCAACCGCTGCGAAACCGTTAGGCCGCTCCATTCATTGGAAATTTGAAGATAGAACTGGTCAATGATGGGATCCACCGTCCGGTCAAACACCCCGTCCATCAGCTTGCTCATCTCGGTGTTGATTAATTTATCCATCTCGTCGAGGCCGGCGCTCAACACGTCCTTTACCGGCTGCGTGGCAGACTCGACCAATGCCTTTCCCACGCCCGTGGTCTCGTCGATGGCGTTGAACGCGAGATTGGCAATGCTGATCTGCGGCAGCCCGTCGTATTGCGCGCCGAAATCAATTTCCGCCCGCGTGCCGTCCATGTATTTGATCTCGTGCTGCACGTCCACGATCAGCAGCTTGTCCTGAATTTGCTGCCAGGACTTGAAGGAGGTGAGCGAACTGTTCCACGTCAGCGGATAATCAAAGTCAATGATGCCCAGCCAGAGCCGTTGTGCGCGCGGATGATATTGCTCGCCCGCCGAGTTATCGCGGTAATTGGCAATGGTCAGTCCGCCACCGGTGCCCGGCCAGCCAAGGTTTTTCGCATCAAACAAATTAGTCTCGAACGGCGTGCGATTAAATGAATCAAGCCAGCCGTAGTTCGCGTTCGTGGTGCCGGCGCGGGGCCAGCCGCCGGAGAGATAGATGACCGCGTTGCTGGCCACCACGCCGTTGGTGCGGCAACTCGTCTGGAGTTGCAACTGCATGTCCTCGAAGAACGGCACGTCCATTTTGCCGAAAATATTGATCCAGCCAGCGGTCGGCGACGGCGGCGAATTGCTCCAGGTGTTATAATAAGCGTCTTGCACCGGCGAAAACGAATAGGTGCTATCGCTCGGTCCATCCAAGGTGATAACGGTGGGCAGTTTCAGCCGCGAAGTCACTCCTGACAGGCCAAAGGATGGCGGAATCTGATCGCCGCTGCTGAAGAAACCGATGGAACCAAAAAGCGGCTTGTCCACATGCGACGCGTAGCCTTCAATGCCCAGCACGAGGTAGCCGGCGGTGACATCGCAACTGTCCGGGCTATTGAACGAAATGGACAGCGTTTTGAAATCCGCCGTCCAATATTCCATCATCTTGAAAGGATTGGCGCGGGGCAGATCCGCATCTTCCGGCGCGCCCAGACAGGAGAAAGTCATGTGCTCAAAGTCCTGCGTGAAATTCGCCGGTGACGGCAGTGTAATGGAACCATCCGTCACGGAATCCTTGTTCAGACTGTCAAGGTAGGAAAGCTCGTAGTTTTCAAAATTGAAGCTGTATCCCCACAGCGTCAAGCTGGCGGGGAAGCTGTTGGTAACAGCCTCGTGAATACCACTGACGCCGCCGGGACGGATGTAGTATTTCGAGCGGTAGTCCAGTTGCCAGTTAATATTGGTCTTGCCCGCAATGGTGCTGCGCCCGCCATGCGCGGCATCAACGAAACAGCGGAAATTCAAGCCGCCATAATCCGCCAGGCCCTGCTTGTAACCTGCCTTCATTGGCCGCTCAATTTGGGTCACATTCGTGGCCATCACGCCGGAGTAAAGAATGGTGGTAGGCCGTTGCGGTTCGATGAGTGAATTTTGATCGCCGCGCAAAAACACGCCCGGCATGTGAAAACCCGCCTCGCTGAAAGCCAGAGCCTGTTGCGCGTAGTTGAACGTCGGCGAGCCAATGTAGCCCCATCGCAAATTCACCGCCGCCGTGGTCGGCCCATAGGCCACCAACCCGCCATCGCGGGTAAAGCTGAAATCGCCAGCAGGAACAATGGTTGCAGTACCGTTGCCGCCGCCAGCCCCACCACAGTCCGGACAGTCGCGGGTATAGCTCACGGCAACATTCGCCGGAACTGCGAGACTGCTGGCCACCCCGGCATTGGGCAAATCATCTGTCACGTCCATGCTACCGCCGCCCAGCCACTTCACCAGCGTGTCATAGGGAAAATGTGAACGGAACTGGCCAGGGCCGAACAGGAATTTTACAGAGAGCAAGGCATTGGAACCTGAATCGGGACGAACAAAGGCATCACTGCCAGTGTCGTTCACGGCCATCCAGTATTTGTCATTGGAACGTTTGTCCGCCATCGCCGGATCAACCAGGATAGCCGCCACGGACTGCAAATAGTTGTAAGCCTCGGCCCGGACGTAAATGGGTGGCGAACCGGCCACACGCGGTAGGTCGAACGTTCCGGCTGCCACATGCCAGATGATGCGATCCGTCTGCATCCAGACTGGTTTGTTTTCCTCAACGGCGTAAATCATGCCAGGCATGAATGTTTGATCCACCAGCGGCTCGAGTGTTCCTGATAGCGGCACAGTCGTGACTGTAAAGGCGGACTGCACCACCAGACTGTTTAAGTCATAGCGGTAACCAAGGCCGGTGGGCAAAGTCACGCGCAAGTCGGCGGATGCGCCCGAAGAAGACAGCGTGATGGGGCCGCGCCGGAAATTCACCCGGGCGAGGCTGTCATTATCCGGCACCGGCGCGGAAAGAACCACCGAACCCGCCGTCACCACCGCATCGCCATTGGTCTTGAGATTCACGCCAAACGGCCCCGCGCCAGCAAAAGTAAAGCCCGGCATTCCCGCAACATGACCGCTGACGGTGTTCAGCGTGGTGGGAATGACTCCCCCGATCGGCGGATTAACCGGCGGCACCACGCCCAAAGAATCCAGAATGGTGACGACGCTGCCAAAAAGCAGGTTGCCGCTGAAATGAAGCAGTTCATTGGTTGAGGTGCCCCGCGTGTTGGCGGCAATCACCTGCCCGCTGGCGGGATTATTAGTGTGGGACACCGTGACGGTCAGGTAATAATTTGTGTTAACCGAATCCAGTTGCGCGGCGGGCGTGACATTCAGCGTGTGGGAAACAGTCGCCACCACGGGATAATTGACCGTGTGAACGTAGGGGAGGAAATAGAAAATTGAATAGTAATTAGTGACTGCGTCGTTGAAAACGCTCGAACTGCGGACGAGCGGGATGGAATGGCCCGCAGCGTCGCGGAGAGTATAATTGAAGACGACCGGAATATTTGTGACCCCCGATCCCAACCCGACTTCATCCCACCGCCGGATTTCATAGCCAACCCCCACTTGAAACGAGTCCTGGCCAGGGATGGTTTGGACGGCATAGGTGCGCGACCATGAGCTGTTGGTCAGATTGAGTAGCGCATTATAGGCCGGATCACCGGCGACGGTGTTGGTGAAATGGTAATAATTCGTCGGCGCGGTCGTAAGCGTCTGCGCCAGCACACCGTTCGTCAGCAACCGGCATTCGAGGTAGTAATTCGTAAACTGGCTCATCCACGCCGCCGGGCGAAGCGGGGCAGAGACGGTCACGGTCTGGTTCGTTCCCGATGCCAGCGCGAGGACATTGGTGACGTTATAGGTGTAGCCGGCATTGGTGGTTATGTTGGCCGGATTATAAATCGGATGGGCCGCGCCAGAACTGGCATTAAGCAGGCGGAAGCTGAGGACGTTCGTATAACTGGCGGCGGCCCCGGTAAAATTCTCCACACTAAAAGTCGCCTGAGCCAGCAGGTTGCTGCGCCCGTAAGTCGCATCTGAATTGAGAACGTAGCCGGTGTAGTTGGCGTTTTGCAACGATTCCAGCGAGGTTATGAAAGGCTGGTTGGCTGCGCACACCACAATGTCGTCGAGATACGCCCCTTCGTAGGTGTAGATGGAATCTGAATCGAATTCAAACCGCAGCGTGTGGGCGCCGCCGACATAAGCCGTCAACGGCAGGGTGAGATATGTCCAATCTGCCGTGGACAGCGATGTGCTCCAAGCCAATGTTCCATCCACATAAACCCGCAAGAAATCCCAACCGGTCTCAATGGACGGAATGTTATACCAGAAACCAAGATTCGCGCCGCTGTAGCCCGAGAAGTTGATGCTCCGACTCATGTAAGCATTCATGTAGGTGACATAGGTCGCCGTGCTTACCGCGACGCCGTTAGAGTAGCCAGCGCAATAGCCTTTCCAAGAACCGGTATGAGCACTGACGCTCCCCACGGAGTTGTTCACGTCCCGCCAGTAAAACAAGCCGTTGGTTGGGTTTGAGTCGCCAATGCTCCATGACGGTGAGAAAGCCCCCTCGAAACCCTCGGAAAGTAAAATCGTTTGCGCGCTCGCCTCTCGGCTCAACAGCATGGCGAAAATGAGGCAGGCGAACAGGCAGCACGCGCCAGCGCGTCGCCCAACGCCGTGCGCACCCAAGTCTGGACCGCCATCGCAGTTTACATGCTCGTCGCCATTTTGAAAAAACGTCTGCATCTAAATGCCAGCCTTTACACTGTTTTACAGATTTTGAGCCTCACGCTTTTTGAGAAAATACCCATTTCACAGGCTTTTTCTCAACTCCCACCACCACCCCAGCTAACCGATAATCATAATCATCAATGTTTATTGGCTTTTTAACACGGGATGATATTGACAATATTAATGTTTTGACGTTAGTCAAGTTAATTATTCGCATTTTTTCGGGTGATGGACCCCCTCGCTATCTTGCAGCCAAGTTCGGCGTGACAACCCAGCGCCGCGCGATGACAGCCAGTAGCGGGGGTGAGGAACTCAGCAACGACACCCCCGGAGTGACGCGGCAGATTCTCCACGCAATTCCATTTGCGTGCAGTTGGAAATTCATTCGATGAAGGATTCACCCCGACGGTGGCCACGAGTGCTGTTTGTGGAGTGCCGAAAAATGGAATTGGCTACTGTTCCGGGGGATGCGTGTTCAGCGGGAAGTCGTTGCGGCTTGCCTCCCAGTCCGCATCGACCGCTTCAAGGTAGGCTTCGATCGTCAGTCCACTCATACGGCTTGAGAGTAAACGCCGGCATCCTGCTCGGGATAGCTTTCAAAGACGTGCTCGAAGAGGGCGGAGCATTTCTGCGCGCAGAGCGGTCGGTCGTAGGCGGGGGGCAATGTGTCCAGCACTTTCTCGATGGTCAGCTTGAGCTGCGAGCGGGCGGTGGATTTCTGCCGCCAGTTGAGCACCAGCAGCAACTTCATTTTGTTCAGCAGCTCATGGGAAACTTTCTTCACCTCGGCGCGCTCAGCGTCGCTCAACTCCGGTGCGGGGCGCGTGAGGATGTCGAAGATAACCAGTTCTTCCTCGGTCAAATTCTCGCGGATATGGCGTTGCTGCTCCTCGCTCAGGCCAAACGGGCCGCTAAAGAAGCTGTTAGAGAAAAGCTGCCGCTGATCCCAAGCAACGCGGTCCAGACCTCCCCGACCCAAGACAACGCGTTCAGGCGGGCGTTGGCATGCCGGAACGGCTCCACCTACGGTGCTCGGCTGCGCCTGTGCGCCTGAGGTTCGCCTTGCTACCCGGAAGAGGCACAACCCACGTTATATTCAAAGCCGCCCCTAAAACCGGTTTCCGCAAGCGGACCCTCCGATTTGGAGGACCCCGCCGTCTCCCCGCGAGTGCCCGCGCCCGACGGCCCGGTTCATTGAAATATAACATGCTGTTGTGCCACCTCCGGCGGCTTCACTGTCATGGTGTGTGCTACCCGGACCTCGCGCTCGTCCGGCGCCCTGGGGGCCAGTGCGGCACGCACCACGCCAGCTTGCCGGCATCCGGCATGCCAACGTCCGCCTTTACTCCAGCCATGACACGTCGGGGAGGTCTAACCCCAAAGCCCCCCACCCATCCCCCGGAGCGCCGGCCACGCTGTGGCCTCGCCCCCCTTCCAGTCCCCAAGGGGGGCTGCGCCAAGGGAATGAGGCTCGACACGCTGGCAGCGTCGTCATAAATTCAACATTATAAAGCCAGATGGGAAGCGAAGCCTAACCGCGATTTGATGCAGTTTTTAAAGCAGACTCCATTACACAACTAAATAATATGAAGGGTTCAATCCTAGACTTCAGCGTTCAAACAAATGATGGCTTCATTAGTGGCGACGACAATCAGCGCTACCAGTTTACCGGTGCTGAGTGGAGGGCGTCGGAACCGCCGGCACGCGGAATGCGAGTTGATTTCGAGCCGAGAGATTTGGTTGCTACCGGAGTTTTTCGCGAAGTTGTAAATTCTAAGGGAAGTTCAGCGGCGGCTTCGCAAGATGGCAACAAGATTGCAGCTGGGATTTGTGGAATAATTGTGGGGGCATTGGGCATTCACAAGTTCATCCTCGGCATGCCCACGCCAGCTATCATCATGCTGCTTGTTTCTATTCTGACGTGCGGATGGGGTGCAATTCCAATGGGGATCATTGGATTGATTGAGGGCATCCTCTACTTAACAAAAACTGACGAGGAGTTTCATCGTGTTTACGTCGTCGGTAAGAAAGCTTGGTTTTAAGCCGCTTACACGATGGCAAACTTGTCGAAGGAGATTCAGGACGAGTCGAGCAATCCAGCCTAACGCAACCTGATTTTAGATAGCAACAAGGATCGGCATTTGGGTTGAGCCCCCGGGGGTGAAATCCACACACCGATCGCCAATGCAGGAACCGGAAACGGCGTTTCTAAGACGATATCGAAAGGCAGCGGCGGCAGCGGTGCGGCAGGGTCGCGGAGCGCCCGCCGTCAATTCGCCGACGGGGCAGCGACCAGCAGTTCACCGATACGCTGCCTCAGGCGAGGCAGATCCAGCGGCTTGGCGAAGAAATCCTCCGCGTGCATCGCCGCCGTGCGCCGGGTCACATCCCCGCAAAGCGCGCTCATCACAATGATGGGAATTGTTTTTGTTTCCGGCTGGCGCCGAAGCATCTCGCAGACAGATAGGCCATCCAAGTCGGGCATCAGGATATCCAGCAGAATCAGGTCGGGCTTTCCCCGCCGCGCTTGTTCGAGGGCGCTCACCCCGTCGCCAGCCACCATGAACTCGTGCCCCTGCCCTGCAAGCTGCCATTGGAGGAGGCCGATAAAATCCGCCTCGTCGTCTGCGATCAAAATGCGCTTCGATGTCATGGGTTGAGACTGACCTATCCTGGTTCCAGCACAAGGGCAGCCGAGTGACAATGAAGTGACAAATAGGTGACGGCCGGAGGTGGGGGCGCGGGAGATCTAGCCCCGGGGGTTCCGGCAGACAAACCATCCGAACCAGAGCGTGCCCAGAGCGCCGCAAACGGCGGCCCCGATGAAATTAGCCTGCGGGCTCACGCTCCACAGCCAGGCGCCCAGAAAAGAGCCGGTCGTGACCGTGCTATCGCGGAGGAGATAATACGCGCCATAGGTTCGCGCCCGCTGATCCGGGAGCGCCTCGCCAAGGATCAGGGCCTTGCGCGCCGGCTCGCCGAACTCCTTCAGCCCGCGCACCACAAACGCCAGCGCCAGCCAGCGGAAATCATGCGCCCACAGCAGCGAGAGCGGAAACAGGGTAAAGAAAACGAAGGTGGCGAGCACAAACGGGCGCCGGCCGTATTTGTCTGCGAAATGTGCGACGGGGAGGTAGCAGGCCATTGCCGTGACCATCTCCAACGCGACCAAATATCCGAATTGCTGTGCGGTAACGCCGCCGGAATCCATGGCCCATAAGATCACAAAGGCATAGGGAATGCGCTCACAGAAGCGGATGAGGATATCGCTGACGAGCAGCTCCCGCAGGGCAGGCGTGAAGTTTTTGACGATGGTGAAAAACGTGGGCGCTACCGCAACTTCAGAATGCGACTTGCCGCCTTGTCGCCGTCCGGGCTTATCCGGCTCGAACAAAAACCACTGGAATCCCAGCGTCAGCAGGCTCAGCGCGATGCACAGGGCGAGCGCGTAACGGACGCCGTCGGTCCATCCGTAGCGCGTGAGCAGCCAGCCGCCGATGAGCGGGCCCAGCAGCATCGGGACGCGGCGGACCAGGGATTGCACCCCCATTCCCATTGTATGGCGATGGCGTTGCAGCGATGTGGCGACGATGGAGAAGGTTGCCGGCAAGGACAGGGCGCTCCAGGCGAGGAAAAAAAAGGAGCCGAGCAGCAGGGCCATCCAATGGTGCCAGAGCTGCACCATAAAATAGCCGGCCACAGATATCAGGCTGAACAGCAGCAGCGACCGGCGTTGCCCCCACCGATCCGTTAACCATCCGCCGGGATAGGCGTACACCGCGCCGAGCAGCGTCTGCAGCGCGTCATAGACCCCGATCACCCAGATGCCGCCGCCGAGCGTTTGGATATATTTCGGCGCGAAACCGAGCCACAGTTTTTCGCCCGTACCCGCCAGAACCAGCGCGACCAGCAACAGCGATGTGTTGCGCCGCAGTGCAAGAAACTCTGAGATATTCTGCCAGCGAATCACGTTTTAACGATTTAAAGACGGAAACCGTCTCTTAGAATTATTCGTAGTACCGGATCCTTACGGCTTCGGGCGGGGCTGGAGGCGGGCGTTCCGATTATAAAAAAACCCAGCGATGGACCAGCCCCAGCCCTCCCGCACACAAGATCACCGGGATGATGCCCCACTTCCAGCGGACCATGCCTGCGAAGGCGATCCCGCAGACGGCGGCGGCATAAATATCCACGCCGCCGGTTTCCGGCAGCAGGACGTGCAGCCCGAACCACACGCCGAGGTTCAGTACCACGCCGACGACGGCTGCGGTGACGGTGGACAGCGCGGCGGTTAGCTTTTTATTCCCGCGCAATTGTTCGATGTGCGGGGCGCCGAGAAAAATCCAGAGAAAGCACGGCAGGAAGGTCGTCCAGGTGGTGAGGAGAGCGCCGAGCGTTGCGGAGGTGAGCGGCGACAGCGGGCCCGGCTGGTGCCATGCGCCCAGGAAGCCGACAAATTGCAGCACCATGATCAGCGGGCCGGGCGTGGTTTCCGCGAAGGCCAGTCCGTCGAGCATCTGCCCTGCTGTGAGCCAGTGGAAATTCTCCACGGCCTGCTGCGACACATACGGCAGCACCGCATAGGCCCCGCCGAAGGTGACCATCGCCGCTTTGCTAAAAAAAATGCCCTGCTGAAACCACACGGATTTCGTGCCAAACCAGGCGCCGGCCAGCGCCACCGGCAGCCACCACAACGCAAGGCAGGTGCCCGTCACGCGGAGGGCCCGCCCCCATGTCGGCCGAGTGTGTTCGGCGATTTCCCCGGCGTCGCTCAGGACCGTTTCCGAGCCCTTCTTGGCCGCGTGTCCCTGGAACAATAGAAATTTCTGCGGCCAGAAACGGCCTCCGATGATCCCCGTGACGCCGGCCGCGGCGATGATGGCGGGGAAAGGAACTGTGAAAAAATAAATCGCCACGAACGACATCCCCGCCATCGTCCACAGGATTTCATTTTTTAACGCCTTGCCGCCGATACGGAGGACCGCTCCGAGAACGATAGCGAGCACGGCCGGTTTCAGCCCGTAAAAAACCGCCGCAACCCACTCGATGTCGCCACAGGTAACGTAGGCAACGCTCAACGCCCAAAGAAGGAACAGGGATGGCAGCACGAACAGCGCGCCCGCCATGATGCCGCCCCACGTGCGGTGCAGGAGCCAGCCGACGTAGGTGGCCAGCTGTTGCGCCTCTGGACCGGGCAGCAGCATGCAGTAGTTCAATGCGTGGAAAAACCGCGCCTCGCTGATCCATTTTTTCTTCTCCACCAGTTCCGCGTGCATGATGGCAATCTGTCCCGCCGGACCTCCGAAGCTGATCAAACCCAGTTTGAGCCAGAAACGGAACGCTTCGGCGAATGAGGGGTGGCGCGTGTTTTCGGAAATCCCAGAGAGCGGCTTGCCCCCGTTAGGACCCTCCGTGCCAGGAAGAATGAGTGGGTTACCAGGGAGCGGGGCGGAAGCGTGTGGGGCTGTCAACGGTTTGGGTTCAGTGTCCACTGGAATGAGAATACCCGGCAGACGGGAGGGCGCGTCAATCTTATCTATTTCTTATCCATTTCTAATCGATACCTCCTCCATTTTGACCTGATGACATTTGGCAGGCATTTGCGTATACTCCCGTCCATGAATTCAAATTCAAATAACATCCAGGTTGGGATATTGATGGGGAGCGATTCGGACTGGCCCGTGATGCGGGCGGCAGCCGAGGCGCTGAAGGAACTGGGCATCGCCTCCGAGGCAAAAGTGATTTCCGCGCACCGCGATCCGCACGGGCTGGAGGCCTATGTTTCCGGCGCCATCGGACGCGGATTGAAGATCATTATCTGCGGCGCAGGCGGTGCCGCCCATCTGGCGGGTGTCACAGCGGCATTCACCACCCTGCCGGTCATCGGCGTCCCCATCCTAGGCAAGTCCACGGACGGATTGGACTCGCTGTTGTCCATGGTGCAGATGCCCCCGGGCGTTCCCGTGGCCACCGTGGCCATCAACGGCGCCCGCAATGCCGGAATTCTCGCAGCGCAGGTCATCGCCACCGGAGACGAAGATGTGCGCGCGGCCCTGGTGCAATTCAAGGTGAGGCTGATGGAGGAATCGCGCGCCAAGAACAAAAATCTGTCCTGAGGATTCAACCCGGTTTGCTGCAAACGCCGCCCAGCGACGCGCGACACATTCTGGAACCCCTTAACCCATGCAACAGCTCATCGAAGGCGTTCATCGTTTCCACAACGACCAGTTCGGCAATTACCGGACCCTCTTCCGCAAGCTGTCGCAGGATGGACAGAACCCGCACACGCTGTTTATCACCTGCTCGGATTCTCGGGTGCTGGCGGAGCTGATCACGCAGAGCAAGCCCGGCGACCTGTTCGTCGTCAAAAATATCGGCAACATCATCCCGCCCGCCGGGGTGACGGGCAGCACCAACTCCACCGCGGCGGCGATTGAGTTCGCTGTGGAGACCTTACGTGTCAGCGACATCGTGGTGTGCGGCCATTCGCAGTGCGGGGCGATGACGGCGCTCCTGGGGGGGCTGCCGAACGGCCAGTCCATGCCGCATCTGCGCGAGTGGCTGAAGCTCGCCGCGCCCGTGAGCGAAATCATCCGCTCGCAATACGTGCATCTCCGGGATGAATCCGTGCGGGTGGACACCGCTGCCGAGGAAAACGTGCTGTTCGGTCTGGAAAATCTTCACAGCTACCACTGTGTTCAGGAACGGCTGATGGACGGCTCGCTGCGTCTGCACGGATGGTTCTTCAAGATCGCCACCGCCGAGCTGTTTGCCTACGACCCGGCGACGAAACAATTTCTGCCGCTCACTCCTGAGGGGTGATCACACCCCTCCGAAACGCCGGTGCCGCCCCGCATAGTCCTCCAGCGCGGCCAGAAACTGGGGTCTCTTGAAATCCGGCCAGAGCGTGGGGGTGATGACCAGTTCGGCGTAGCTGATCTGCCACAGGAGAAAATTACTCACGCGCATCTCCCCGCTGGTCCGAATCAGCAGGTCGGGATCAGGAATGTTCCTCGTCCAGAGATGCTGGGAAACGACTTCCTCGGTGATATCGGCCGGATCCAGCTTGCCCAGCTTCACTTTCCCAGCAATCTGACGGACCGCCTCCACGATCTCGATGCGGCTCCCGTAGCTCAACGCCATGATGAGGGTCAGACCGTTATTTTTGGAAAGAGTGGCGATGGATTTGGCGAGATGCTCCTGAACATTTTCGGGGAGCCGGTGGATCTGCCCAATGACTTCCAGCCGGACGTTGTTTTTGTTCAGAACCTTCGTCTCGGTCTTAAGGTAATGGACGAGATATTTCATCAGCGCGTCCACCTCGTCCTTGGGGCGATTCCAGTTCTCGGCGGAAAACGCGTAGAGGGTGAGGTACTTGATCCCGAGCTCGCCCGCCGTGCGGATGATTTCGCGGGCCGAATCCGCGCCGCGCCGGTGTCCTTCGATGCGCGGCAGGTGACGCGACTTGGCCCAGCGCCCGTTGCCATCCATGATCACCGCGACATGGCGCGGGAGATTGGCGGCGGCTCCGGGACTCAATTGGACTGGCGAACTCATAGAGGAGCGGTGGCAGACGGTAACCGCCGCGGCTAATTAGACAAAAATCGTCTGGTCGCGACCCGGTCCCACCGAGGCGATGAACAGGCGCGCGTTGGTCAATTCGGCAATGGCTTTGGCATACGCCCGGGCCTTGGCCGGCAGCTCCCGGAAGGTCTTGCATTTATCGGTCGGGGTGCACCAGCCCTCAAATTCGACGTACACCGGGACGCATTGGGCCAGGATTTCCGCGTCATTGGGCATGTAATCATACTGCCGCCCGCCCTGCCGGTAGGCGACGCAGACCTTGATGGTTTCCACGGTGTCCAGTCCGTCGAGATTCGTGATGGCAAGATCGTCAATGCCGTTGACCATCGTAGCATGGCGCGTGGCCACGGAATCAAACCAGCCGCAGCGCCGGGCCCTCCCGGTGGTCGCGCCGAATTCCCGGCCCATGCCGTGCAGCAGATCCGAAATCTCCTGGTTTTCCGTCGGCAGCGGACCCTCGCCGACCCGCGTGGTGTAGGCCTTCATGACGCCGACGACGCGGTCCATGCGAGTGGGCGCCACACCGGAGCCGGTGCACGCGCCGCCCGCCGTGGTGTTGGAAGAGGTGACAAAGGGATAGGTGCCGTGATCGATGTCGAGGAAAGTGCCCTGGGCGCCTTCGAACAACATGTCCGCGCCCTGGCGGATCCGGTCATGCAGAAGGACCACCGTGTTTTGAACGAACGGCTTGAGGTAGCGCCCCGCCTTGGAATAGTCCGCGAAAACCCGCTTGAAAGAGAGCGGCTTCACTCCGTGCGACCGGAGCAAAAGGTTGTTCTCCCGCATCCGGGCGGACAGCTTGGGCTCCAGCTTGGCAGGGTCCACCAAATCGCTCACCCGCAGGCCTACGCGCGCGGCCTTGTCGCCGTAGGCCGGACCAATGCCCCGCTTGGTGGTGCCGATCTTGTTCTTTCCCTTGAGCACTTCCCGCGCGCCGTCCAGTTCGCGATGATAGGGAAAAACCACATGCGCCGTCTCGCTCAAAACAAAGTTCTTGGGGGTGACCTTGATGCCGTTTTTCTTCAGGCCTTCCATCTCCTGCACCAGCCCGATCGGGTCCAGGACCACGCCGTTGCCGATGACGCACAGGGTGTGCGGGCGCAGGATGCCGGAAGGGATGAGGTGAAGGACGGTTTTCTTGCCCTTGACGATGACCGTGTGTCCGGCGTTGTTGCCGCCGGCATAGCGGACGACGACGTCCGCCTGCTCAGTGAGCACGTCAATTATTTTACCTTTGCCTTCATCGCCCCACTGGGCTCCGACGAGAATTGTATTTGCCATATATGATTAAAATTTGTTTCGCGTAGGGCGCCACTGCAGCGCCTCCTGCCGCAATAAAAATCCCCGGACGCAAATCCGGGGCAACGCGGGAGTGTCTTTGCGGGAGAAGGCTAGGAAAACAGGGGGGGAAAGTCAATTCGGCTGTCAAATCGATTCCTGCTCCGTCCCGCTGCCCTATGGCGGCCCCGCCCCGCCGCCTCAGACCGTTAAAATCTCTTTTTCCTTGTGCGCCAGATGGGCGTCGATCTTGCCGATGTACTGGTCGGTGAGCTTTTGGATTTCTTTCTCGGTCTTTTCCTGATCCTCTTCGCTGGTCTCGTGGGCTTTAACCGCTTTCTTCAAGAGCTCCATGGCATCGCGGCGGACGTGGCGCACGGCCACCCGGCTGTCTTCCGCCATCTTCTTGGTGATTTTAACAAACTCCTGCCGGCGCTCGGTGCTCAAATCCGGGAACGACACGCGGATGATTTTGCCCTGAACGACCGGGGACAAACCGAGGTTGGCCTTCTGGATGGCCTTCTCAATGGACTGAATGCCGGTGATGTCCCAGGGCTGCACGACCAGCATGCGCGGCTCGGGAGTGGTGATGCCGGCGAGTTCGCGCAGGCGCATCTGCGACCCGTACACCTCGACTAAAATATTTTCGATCAGCGACGCGGACGCCTTGCCCGTGCGCACTCCGGCGAATTCGTTGACCACGACCTGCTCGGTCTTGATCATCTTCTCTTCCGCTTCCATCAGGATTTCATCGGATGACATAATGAAGGAAAGCTAGCAATGAAGATAGGTTGGGTCGAATAAAAATTGAAACTGAAATATCAACCCGAACGCCGAATCAGGCCAGGCTCCCGGGCCATCCCACTTGGGCAGCCCTGCGGACCAAAAGCAACTCCCCGCCCTCTCCTCCATTTCATGGAAGAGAGGAAGTCGCGCTGCTTTGTGCCACGCTCAACTTTAGAATCAAGTTTGAAATGAACCCGAATCCCGAAGCGGGCCGTTGCGGAAAATGGCAGATGACAGCGCGCTGCGCTGTCCCCGCCCGCGCGGAGCGGGCGGAAGAAAGCGCGCCCGGTTTCACGCGCCACCACTCGTCGCCTATAGACCGGGACGGCGCGGCGCGTCATCCTTATCCCATTTCGGAATTCGGGTTCAAGAGGACGGCTCCATCAGTGGAGGCTGGTGAGCGGATTGAGTGGCGGCACACCCCGTAAAACTGAGTGAACCCCGTGCCGCCGTTCTAAATCCTCCCATTTTGTGGCGGAGCCGGGGAGGCGCTCTCGCGGCCGGATTCCCTCCTTGCACCCCCGCAAGACCCTGCCTAGGATGCCGGTGTCAGGCGGCAACGGAATTCGCACAGGGTTCCTGCCGGGGAGCAGAAATTAGGCAGCCATCAAAAATAAAACCCAACTCATTCCCCATGAAACACAAAAATAAAATAACAGTACGAATTTTAGCCTTATGTATTGCCGCCGCTGCTTTCCTTCAGCCCGCGCGCGCGGCGGAGAGCCAGGAGGCGGCCGTGCTGGCAGCGGTCAACCATTTTTATGCGGCATTAAACCAGCTGTTTACCGGCGAGGTGAAACCGATGACGGATCTTTGGTCTCACGCGCCGGATGTGACGTACATGGGACCCAGCGGCGAATTCCAATCGGGCTGGCCGCAGATCCTCAAGGAATGGGAATTCCAGGGATCCAAGAAACTGGGCGGCAAGGTGGTGCCCGCAGATATCCACATCATGCTGGGCACGGACATGGCTGTGGTGTGCGACATCGAGCAAGGTGAAAACACCAACGCCAACGGCGAGGTGCAAAAGGTGTCCATCCGCGCCACCAATATTTTCCGCAAGGAGGGCGGCCAGTGGAAAATGATCGGGCACCATACCGACATGCTGCCCTGGCTGACCCCCAGGAATAAATAAGAGGCCCAAACTTAATGTGTCCGCGGCAATGAGCAGCGCCGGAATGTCGGAGCGGGTCATCATTTAAATAATTAAAAAGCGCAAATGAAAATCGTTGTCAGAAACTATACTGGAAAAGGTGCCACGGAATTGTTCGATCTTCTGGAACAGAATAAAACGGAATTGCTGGGCCTTTTGAAAACCATCCCCAGCCTGATCAGTTACACGCTGGCCCGAACGGACGACGGCGGGGTGAGTGTCACGATTTGCCAGGAAGCCGCCGGCATCGAGGAAAGCGTGAAGATTGCCCGGGAATGGATCCGCAAAAACGCCTCCGCCATCGGCGCCGGCGCACCCCAGATTACCCAAGGCACGGTCATTTAAAAAAGAGCCATCCTCACTGAAGCGCTTCCCGATATTGCATCTTTTCCCCCTTACGGATTCCCCGGGAGGCCCTGATATCTTATGGCACATCTGATCACCGATTCTAAAACGTTTGCCGCCCAGGCCATCGCCGGTTTCGCGGCCGCCCATTCCCGGTACGTTCGGCCGGTCTCTGGCGGCGTGGTGCGATCCACCGTCATTCCCACGGGCCAGGTGACTTTAGTCATTGGCGGCGGCTCGGGCCATTATCCCTCCTTCGCCGGCCTGGTCGGGCCCGGTCTCGCTGCCGGGGCGGTCTGCGGCAATATTTTCGCCTCGCCCTCCTCCGGCCAGGTCCACCGGGTCTGCCACAGCGTCAACCGCCAGGCCGGGATGATGCTCGTGATCGGCAATTACGCCGGGGACGTCCTGCAATTTGGGCTGGGAGCGGAACGGCTGCGGGGCGAGGGGGCGGACGTCCGCCTGCTGGCGGTGACAGATGATATCGCCAGCGCGCCGCCCGATCAGATTCAAAAGCGACGGGGCATCGCCGGACTTCTGGCAGTGTTTAAGATTGCGGGAGCCGCCGCCGAGGCCGGGCGGACGCTCGACGACGTGGAACGGGTGGCCCGGCATGCCAATGACCGCGTCCGCTCGCTCGGCGTGGCCTTCAGCGGGTGCACCTTGCCGGGAGCCCCTGCCCCGCTGTTCACCGTGATGCCCGGGCGCATGGCGGTGGGTCTGGGCATCCATGGCGAACCCGGCATCAGTGAGGTGCCGGTGCCCGACGCTCCAGGGCTCGCGGACCTTCTGGTCGGACGATTGCTAGCCGAGATGCCGACCGGGGTGGATGCGCGTTCCGGCCGCGCCGTTGTCATCCTCAACGGCTTGGGCGGGTTCAAATATGAGGAATTATTTACCCTGTTCGGGGCCGTCCACGAACGGCTGGCCGCTTCTGGAATCACCATCGCCGACACCGAATGCGGCGAACTGGTGACCAGCCTTGAGATGGCCGGAGTTTCCCTCACGCTGTTCTGGGTCGATGACGAGCTCGAGGCCTTATGGAAGGCGCCGGCGGATAGCCCTGCCTACCGCCGAGGATCGGTCCAAGCCGAGCCCGATACAGCCCACGCCCGCCCCTCCTCTGAGGCTCCAGAGCTGGCCTCACCTACCGCCCAAATCAACGGCGACACGGACACTGCCGCTGCGGCTCTGGTGCTGGAACGACTTCGCGTTGTGCAGAGGGCTCTTTCGGAATCAGAACAGGAACTCGGACGACTCGATGCAGTGGCCGGCGACGGCGACCATGGAATCGGCATGTCCCGGGGAGTGGCCGGCGCCGTGGCGGCGGCGGATCGGGTGGCGGCTTCCGGAGGCGGCATCAAGCGACTGCTGCTGGAGGCGGGGGAAGCCTGGTCAGAACAGGGCGGCGGGACATCCGGGGCGCTCTGGGGCATCGCCCTCACCGCCGCCGGCGCCAATCTTCCCGCAGCCCCTGCGACGGATGCGATGGCGATCAGTCGGTCGGTCGACGCGGCGCTCACCGCCATGCAGCGGCTGGGCAAGGCCCAGATCGGGGACAAGACAATGATTGACGCGGTGGCGCCTTTTGCCGAGGCACTGCGCCGTTCCGTGGTTGAAGGTCGGAATCTGGCCGGAGCCTGGAGTGAGGCCGCCCGCTGCGCCACGGAGGCGGCAGCGGAAACCGCCCGGCTCCTGCCCCGGATCGGACGCGCCCGCCCGCACGCTGAGAAAAGCCGGGGACACCCCGATGCCGGCGCCGTCTCATTCGCCCGGATTGTCACAGCCGCGGGCAGCGACTGATTCCGATGCAGCCCCGCAACCGGATCCGCCCCGACGGGACCGCATCAATTATTATGGCTCAAAAAACTTCACCGGAAGATCCCCAAGTCTTTCGACAGCCGCAGCCGCGCGCCGAGATTCAACTAAAAAATCGCTAGTTTGCATTAAAAAATATCTTGAGATTTTTTGTAAACGGAGCGAATCCTTAATCACCTGGCACGAGTGAGTCCGGCTGATCTTTGGACAATTTAATTTCCCTGCCCTGTGCGTGATTCGAAGCAATCCTTGAACCGTAAATAAAACGATCCCGGAGCAAGTCAGACGGTGGCCGACACGCCTTTACTGGAAGTCGAAAGCCAAACGGCAAGTTCCCCATGTAGCAATACATGTTCTAAGGTTTAGTGAGACACGGCAATGGCGGGGGATCTTTCAAACGATTTCAAACGGGAGGCTCTCAGGAACCTCTTCCAAGAAATCCCAGCCCGCGCCCGAATTATTTCCGGTGCGGGCTTTTTTATTGGGGCCTGCCGCATCAACTGCTAGCCTATTTCCATGGCACGCGATGATCTGTTCCCCGCACCGGTAGACCCACCGGAAGACAGACCGTCCCCGGAAGCGATCCCACATCGACAGCCCCTCGCCGCGCGGATGCGCCCCCTCAGCCTCGACGACTATGCTGGACAGTCCCATATCCTGGCCCCGGGTCAGCTGCTCCGCCGCGCCATCGAGGCCGACCGCGTCCAATCGGTGATTTTTTACGGCCCGCCCGGCACCGGCAAAACTTCGCTCGCCCAGATCATTGCCCGCCAGACCCGCAGCCAATTCGAGCGCCTGAGCGGCGTGGAATCCAACGTCGCCGACATGCGCCGCGTGCTGTCCGCCGCGGCCAACCGCTTGGAGAACACCGGGCGGGCCACCATTCTCTTCATCGACGAAATCCATCGCTTCAACAAGGCGCAGCAGGACGTGCTGCTGCCGGACGTGGAAAGCGGCGTCATCAAGCTGATCGGGGCGACGACGCACAATCCATTCTTTTTCGTCAACTCGCCGCTGGTGTCGCGCTCTCAAATCTTCGAGCTGCGCCCGCTGACCGCGGAGGATTTAATGCGCCTGCTGCAGTGCGCCCTGGCCGACTCGGAGCGCGGGCTGGGGCATCTCCGCATCCGGGCGGAGGAGGCCGCCTTGCGGCACCTCGCCGTCCTTTCCGACGGGGATGCGCGCAAGGCGCTCAATTCGCTGGAGATCGCCGCCCTGACCACGGAACCGGGCCCGGACGGGGTTCTCCACCTGACGCTGGAAGTGGCCGAGCAGAGCATCCAGAAGAAGGCGGTGGTCTACGATGGCGACGGCGATGCCCATTACGACACGATTTCTGCGTTTATCAAATCCATGCGCGGGAGCGATCCAGACGCCGCGCTGTACTGGCTGGCAAAGATGATCCATGCCGGAGAGGATCCGCGGTTCATCGCCCGGCGCATCGTGATTTGCGCGGCGGAAGATGTGGGGCTGGCGGATCCGATGGCGCTGGTGCTGGCCAACGCCGCGCTGGCGGCGGCGGAGTTTGTCGGATGGCCGGAGGCGCGGATTCCCCTGGCAGAGGCGACGATCTACCTCGCCACAGCCAACAAGAGCAACAGCGCCTATCGTGCAATCGATGCCGCACTGGAGGACGTCCGTTCCGGTCGGACGCTGCCGGTGCCGGCGCCCTTGCGGGACGCGAGCTATCAGGCCGCCGCGCAACTCGGGCACGGGGTCGGCTACCAGTATGCGCACGACGGGCGGGACCATTTCGTCGCCCAAGATTATCTCGGGGCCGAGCGGCGCTACTACGAACCGACCGAGCAGGGGGTGGAGAAGAAAATCAAGGAGCGGGTGGAAAAATGGCGCGCGGAATTTGCCCGGCTACGGAGGGATGAATCAAAATGAACATGGAAGAAATTAAAAATATCCTGCGCGTTCAAATGCGCGCTCAATTGGAACGCATCTCCCCGGCGGTGCGGGCGGTCGAATCCATCGGCCTTTGCGAGCGGCTGGAGGCGCAATTGCCCAGCGCGCGCGCCATTCTGTTTTTTGCGCCCCTGCCGGATGAACCGGATGTCTGGCCGGTGCTGGAACGCTCCTTGGCCTTGGGCACCGTCTGCGCCCTGCCCTATTTCGATGCATCCACCCAGGCCTATGGAGCCAGGGTCATCCAAAAAATCGGGACGGATCTAGTCGCCGGAAAGTTCGGCGTGCGTGAACCAGCGGCGCAGTGTGCGGCAATGCCATTGAACCAATTGGACCTGGTGCTGGTGCCGGGTCTGGCCTTTGACCGGTTCGGAAACCGTCTGGGACGCGGCCGCGGATTCTATGACCGGCTGCTGGGAGAGGTCAGCGGCGTGAAATGCGGCATCTGTTATCAGGGACAGTTGCTGGAAAGCCTCCCTACGGAGGGGCACGATGTGAGCGTGAACTTTATTGTGACACCGAACGAGTGCTTGAAAGCACGGAAAAAACAATAAAGGAAATCAGCGATGCTGACCCATGTCCACCGGTAGCCCGCCCTCCCAGCCTTGCGGGGCATTCCAAGGGCGCACCGAGGCGTTTTGAGGATCTTCCGTGGCGCAGCCCGCGAGCGCTGAAACCAAAGCGGCCAGCACAAGAGCACAAACCCATTTCACAAAGAGATTCATTTTAAGAGGCCGGATGAGCGGGGCTGACCTCATCCCCTTCGATCACTTCAAACAGTTTCCAGCCGGGCACAAGATTGGCGATGCTGCGGTCTTTCTCTAGGGTGCGAACAATCACTTTGGCCACCAGCTTGCCATTGCGGCTCACCAGCAGTTCCCCGTCCTGTTTGAGGCCTTGGTCTTCTCCGATGCTGAGCACCACAAAATCCCATTTCGGATCCACCACCAAAATCTTCCCCTTGAGGTCAGCGCGCAAAACGATGTCCGTTTCCGGTCCTTCGTATTTTTTCAGGCGGGTCTCGAGGCGAGCGATGACTTTTTGCAGGACGGCCTTTTCCTGGTTGCCGGCCTCGATCATGTCCTGAGCGTCCTTGAGGGTGCGCCCGAGTTTCGCCACTTGTTCCGCAGAGAACCCAGTGGCCTTATAGGAAGCCACTTCATTCTGGGCCTCCTCTTTTTCCCTCGTGATCAAGGCGAGCTTTTCATTCAGATCGCCGACGCGCTTGACGGCGATATCCCGGTCTTTAAATGCCTTGTCCCGCTCCGACTGGGTGTCGGCCAGGTTCTGCTCGGTCTGCTTGAGTGTGTATTGCGTTTTGACCAGCACGGCATTGGTCTTGGCCAGCTGAGCAGAGGTCTCATGCCAGCCGTCGCGGTTGGTGTTCCGGTCATCGCGCAGCGCGGTGATTTTTTCTTTGACCACGAAAAAATTGATGGCTCCAACGGCCAAGGCCGCGACCACAGCAAGAATGAGACTGATGCGAATCAACATGGTTTGTATGAAATTTCAATTCAGCCTAGCCACTCGGCGCAAGCGTGTCAACGCCGTTTCCGATTTCAGAAGTCCCGTCATTTTCAATTTCGTTCCATCCCAGGCTGCTTTCCGCATTTACAGTTGAACCGGCACCCGGCCCCCCGAATGAATACCAAGCCAGCGTGACGCTGGACCCACTTTTGAAGACAACGACTGAGACACGAATTTCATGAATTAACAGGAATTACGGAGGAGGAAATTTAAACCGCCAATCTAGCAAGGAACTGAAATTACTTATGAAGACAAAGCCTTTGACGCGAATTTCACGAATGAACACGAATTTACTGAAGCGAGCTTTTGCGGAAAATGGTAGATGACATGAGTTGTTGGCAGGTGAGCGTCGAAGCGCTACACCTGCCAACGTATGAACTCACAAAAACTAAATAACTCTGAAGTTCGCGCGGAGCAAGCCGCGAATAAAAAGCATGAAGCGATCAAGCTTGGACTGG
>CAILMI010000027.1 GCA_903835255.1 uncultured Verrucomicrobia subdivision 3 bacterium | reverse complement strand
CCAGTCCAAGCTTGATCGCTTCATGCTTTTTATTCGCGGCTTGCTCCGCGCGAACTTCAGAGTTATTTAGTTTTTGTGAGTTCATACGTTGGCAGGTGTAGCGCTTCGACGCTCACCTGCCAACAACTCATGTCATCTACCCCATTTCGGAATTTGGGATTAACCGGGACCCGCACCTCCTCTTCCCAACTCTCTCCTCCATTTCATGGCAGAGAGGGAGAAAACAGGCCGCCGGCGGGGCTTGTAGCCGACTCATTCGGGTCGCACCGCTCCCCGGGGTCCTCGGGTGCCTGTCCGCCAGGACCCGTTAGGACCCGTTAGGGCCGCGGATGGAATTTCCGGTGGACTTCCCGCAGACGGCTGCCGCTGACATGCGTGTAGACTTCCGTCGTACTGATGTTGACGTGGCCGAGCAGCTCTTGAATCACGCGGAGGTCCGCGCCGTGCTCTAGCAAATGGGTGGCAAAGCTATGCCGCAGCATGTGCGGCGTGATATTCCGCTCCACGCCGGCGCGCCGGACGCGCTGCTTGATGTGGAGCCATAATGTCACTGCGGCAAAGGGCGTGCCGCGCCGCGTCAGAAAGACCGCCGCCGGCGACCGGGGCGTGACGAGCTTCGGCCGGCCGGCCGCAAGATAACGCCTCAACACCTCCACCGCGCTGCGCCCTACAGGCACCACGCGCTCCTTGTTGCCTTTGCCAATGACGTTGATAAACCCGGCGTCGAGATGCAGCTGCTCCAGCCGCAGATTTTTCAGCTCGGACAGCCGCAGACCAGAGGCGTAGGCCAGCTCCAAAACCGCCTGGTCGCACAATCCTTCCGGCGTCTCAGGAGTTTCCGGCGCAAGCAGCCTGGCGATCTCCGACCCGCTCAATGCCTTAGGAAGGCGCTTCCACCGGCGCGGAAGCGACAGGTTTTCAGCGGGGTTCGCCGGGAGCAGTTTCTCAGTCTCGGCGAACCGGTAAAACGCCCGGAGCGCGGCGATTTCCAAATAAACGCTTTCGCCGCTCAATCGCTTGGGGGAGGCCTCTGGCTCATCCGCCAAGGGCCGGACCCGCTCCTGCTGCAGGAAGGCCATGAGATGTTTCAACTCCACCTTGAACCAGTCGGTGAGTTTCTGGGTTTCCGCCCAGGCAATGAATTTGCCGAGCAGCGCGGCGTAGGTCTTGGCCGTGTTTTCGGACTGCCCGCGCTCGTGGCGCAGGTACTGCAGAAAATCTTCAACCAGGGTTTGCACCGTTAAAAGGGGGCGGTAGAAAAATCCCGCCTCCGGCCGGCAAGAATGCTTTTTGTTTCACGGCGGGCATACAGAACAGCAAGCACGCGAACCTCATCGTGTTTCACGGTATAAAAAATATGGCAGCTCAACTTACCCTGGGCACATCGGCGGGTAGGTGCGCGGCTCCGTACCCGGCCGCCGTTGCCAATCCATGCGCGCGGATTTGTCACGCCGGCGCGCACGGATGCTGGCTTCAATTTGCTCCACGCTCATGAGTCAAACTCTACTGAGACCGGTACGGATTGCGAATAAAAAATCCGCGACGACTGCCGACGCCCCAACGATTTCAGGCTCAGAACCTGTCTGAAAATGCAACGGCGGGCGTCCGCACCTGTTGCGGAACCGGCGCGTCCCGCCCGGTGGAAAAAACCGCACGCCCTTCCAACGCGCCCCGGGGCCCGGGCGGCAGGAATGCCCGCCGCCAGCGAAACCGTTGCTGCGTCAAAGGACAACCGTTCGAGAACGAGCCGGAACGATTCTGACACCCTCACGGGATGCGCATTACATCCGTTGCGATGAGATCAGGCGTTGAAAACGGGGCCCTATGGCCATTCTTTTGGCCGTTCTTCTGGCCGTTCGTTTGAATCTTGTTTTCAGGGAAAAACTGGCGCATTGTGGACCCCCGCTGTTTTTCAGCGCCACCCCATGTCACCCCAACTTCAAAAATTGCTGCGGTTCCTGCAAAGCTGGCTCATCAACACGCTGGCAGTGCTGGTGGCAGTGCAGGTCGTGCGCGGCATCCATTTCCGCGATCCCGGCCTGCTCGCGCCCGTGCTCACCGCGCTGATGCTAGGCATCCTCAATTCATTCCTCCGCCCCATCCTCGTGGTCCTGGCCCTGCCGCTGTTGATCGTGACCTTGGGATTGTTCCTGCTGGTGATCAACGCCCTGATGCTCTGCTTCGTGAGTTGGCTGATGCACCCCTATTTTCAGGTGGACAGCTTTGGCGCCGCACTGCTGGGCGCTCTGGTCATCAGCCTCATCTCTAGCGCGCTCAACCTGCTGACCGGCAACACGAAATCCCGCGTCTCGTTTCAGCGCCGCCCGCCGCCGCCCGGCAAAAACAACGGCGATGGAGGAAGCGGCCCGGTGATCGATGTCTGACGACGCAGGGCCCCGCCGCCCGCCGGAATTCCGCGGCCCAATCCGAGCCGAAACGTCCCCGCAACTTTCAACTAACTTCTCAATCGATAAGCCGCGCGCAAGGTCGGGATCCCTTGCGCGTTGAAGTCCCGCTCGAAATCCGTGAGCACAGACGCCAGCGCCTCGGGCGTCGGATCCGGCTGGAACTGCGGACTGGCGGCAAACACCGCGGTCATCTGCTCAAAATAATCCGCATCATCCGTCCGCAGATACACCACGCCCCCGGGCACGAGCGCGGCGGCGGCGAGACCCGGGAATCCCTCGTTGATGAGGCGGTGACGGCGGTGCTTCTTCTTCGGCCACGGATCGGGAAAGTAAATATGCAGTGCCGAGGCGGTGTGGGGCGGCAGCAGGTATCGCAGAAAATAGGAGGACTCAATCCGGACGCCGCGCAGATTTTTCAGACCCAGCCGGCTGCCTTTGCGGTGGACTTTCTGGAGCCGCCCCAGCAGACGCTCCACGCCGATGAAATTGACCCGCGGATTTTGCCGGGCGTATTCGGCCAGGAACGAGGCGTCGCCACAGCCCAGCTCCACCTCGAGCGGGGACGGCACAGGAAACAGTCCGGCCAGATTCAGCGGATGCAGAATCGTGCTCAAGGTGACAATCAGGTTGTCGGCGGCCTTGCCGGGAGCCGTCAATGGAAGCTCAGGATTCATCGGAACGGAAGAACTACCTGCCTGAACCCTCCGGTGCAAGCTTTTGTGGGGGGTTATCAGATTCCACCCGCCCCAACCAGAGCCGCCGGCCGGACAAAAGCGCAGAGGACTGGACGCCGGCCGCACCGCATTGCATGCTGACGGCAGGCATCCGTAGCTCAATTGGATAGAGCATTTGACTTCGGATCAAAGGGTTGGGGGTTCAAATCCCTCCGGATGCACCATTAAAATTTGCGCGCGGGACGACTTCATCTTTTAGCAACGAATGGTTTCGGCGGTATCGTCATCCGGCCCTCCATTCGCATCAGGACCAACGCCTTCTGTGGATTCACACCATTGATCACACCGGCAAAGACCGATAGTTACAAAATTTTGCATCAAAGAGATGCGTCCACCGGACGGCTGAAACAGACAGGAATTCAAAATTGAATCTACTTCACTTTTTCGACTACGAGCATTTCAATGGGCGCGTTGGTTGGCACAAATTCCAAGCCCAGCTCGCTGCTGACCACGCGCATCACCGTGTCTTTTTGTGTTTCGCCTTCGTTTTTCTTCCATTGCAAATTCAAGACCACGCGATTGGTCAACCCGGTCTGGTCGATCACCGGAACACCCAAGAACGGCTCTAGCGCCTGCGCCATGAAATGAAGCGGGAAGTTTTTTGAATTCAAACCCTCAACGCTAGCTTGGATGGCAGTCGAGTCATCCGTATCCGCAGGATGGCGCAGAGCAAGCGCGTCCGCATTTTTGACTCGCAATACAAGGGCTTCAACCTCTCGCGTTTCCCGCCGCGCGCTGTAACCAAACTGCTTTTTGATTTCATCCCGGAACACCTGTCGGATTTTCTCCTGACCCTGGCCATCACGGCCATGCGGCCGTGTGAGCAAAACATCAAAGCTCCCTTCGGGGAAATTGGTGGGCAGCACAATCCTTGAAGTGTCGTAAAAGTATTCAGCCCAAACAAAACACCCATCTAATCGCATATTGTAGGCAGCCATCCGGCTCGGCACTTCCACAACTCGGTACCCATGCGAGCCGTCCGCCCAATGCGAGGGGCGGAAAACGGTGAGATTGTCCGGGATTTTTTCCAGATTTCCCGTTTCCGTCAAAAACCAGCGGTCATCGATTGGCACCGGCATGAGTTGTTTGACCGTAACGGTTGCCGTGCCTGCCGCGAGCAATACGCCCGCCGTTACCGCCATCGCCGTCTTTGCCTTTGCCCACGCCATCATTTTTAAAGCTCCTTTCACAAGGGTCAGGGTCGAACCGCCTGCCGCCGCGCCCTTGGTCGCGGCGACCACGGAAATCGTCTTTGCCAATCCCACCGGCGCCGCCGGCACCGAGTTGGCCGAGACCGCACCCGCGATGGCCGAGACCGTGAGCGTCACGCCGCGTTGGGCGAACCGTTTCCGGAGCTTCTCCAAGGCCCGCCCCACGCGCTTCTGCGCGGCGCGCTCTTCGATGCCCAATGCCACGCCCACTTCGGCAAGACTGCGGTTCTGAAAATAGCGCAGGACGAGCGCGTCGCGGTCGCTCGCGCCGAGATGCGCCATCGCGTCGTCGAGCAGCGGAGCGAGTTCATGCCAGAGCGGGTCGGGAGCGGGTTCTTCAAGGGTGGACTGCATGTAGGCCTCCTGCTCGCGGCGGATGCGACGGGCTTCGGCGCGCCGCCAGTTCAGCGCCGTCAGCCGCGCGGTATGATAAAACCACCCCGCGAGCACGGTTTTGCGATCGAGTGCCGCCGCCTTGCGCGCGAGGATGATGAACACCGCCTGCGTGATGTCCTGCGCGTGCTCCGGATTGCTGGCATGGCGCCGCGCCACGGAATAGACGAGGGCGATGTATCGGTCCACGAGGGCGGCAAAAGCCGGCTCGGATTCGTGGCGGGCGAATCCTTCCAACAATTCGGCATCAGTCGCATCGGTCGGCACTTGATCCATTCCCTATTACATGTACGCCAGCGCCAGAAGGAGACAACTTTTTCGTGCGAGTTCTTCCGGAACGGGAAGGCTTCTTTCTGTCGCACCTCTTGAGACGCTCAACACCCTTTCAATGACGGCAGGGATTCCAACACAAGAACCAAAAGAGCGGGCATTGCATCCTTCATCCCCCCTCGCACCCCCCTATCAAATCCATTCGTTCGGACAGATACCGGAATGATCTGGGAAACGGGGATAAAGTCCCTCTGTAAAAAGAAAAAAGGCCGGACACTACTCCGGCCTTCTTCAACACACTGCGAACAACGAAACCAAGATACCCGATGCGCGGGGTTTGGCATGTCACCAGTGGTGGGGACATAGCATGGCGGGCGCCCGAACCGCCTCACCACGCCTGGCGGCGCTCCATAAGCAACACGGCCCGCTGACGAATATCAGCGAGCCGCGCAAAATAATCGCTCTCGGCGGTTTATTCTCAGGCCGAAACCAGCACTTTAACTTCCCGTTCCAAGCGGCGCCCCAGCCGGCCCTCCATAATTTCAAGATCGTAGTGCGATTGCAGGTTGAGCCAGAACTGCGCCGACATCTGGAAGAAGCGGCCCAGCCGCAAGGCGGTGTCCGCCGTGATGGCCCGTTCTCCCTTTACAATTTCATTGATGCGGCGGGCCGGCACGCCAATGTCTTTCGCCAGCCGGTATTGGCTCAGGCCCATCGGCTTTAGAAAATCCTCTGCCAAAATTTCTCCGGGCGTGATGTTTTCCAGCAGTTTGCTTTTCATAATATTTTAATGGTAGTCCACCATTTCAACTTCATGCGCACCCGATTTCCAGCGGAAACAGATCCGCCACTGAGCATTGATCCGAATGCTATGCTGTCCCATTCTTCCACCTTGCAACGGTTCCAGTCGGTTGCCCGGCGGCACGGCCATGTCCCGCAATTGCGTGGCGGCCTGTAATTGCAACAGCTTCCGTCGGGCGGTGCGCTGAATGTCCGGCGAAAATTCCCGGGACACCTGGCCCCGGAAAATTCTTTCCGTCTCCGCACATGCGAAACTTTCTATCATCCGCTCCAAAACATAACGCATGGCGTTATTAACGTCAAGCGTTACTATTGCGTTTCGTTGTTTTCATCCCCACGCCAAACCGAAAAGAGCGCGATTTTTTGACGAACGCAACCCGGCGGCCTTATTTGCCGCGCTCCCTTCGAACACATCCCAAACCTCGCCTGCTCTGGAATAATTTTAGCAGAGCATTTGACTTCGGATCAAAGGGTTGGGGGTTCAAATCCCTCCGGATGCACCACTGCCCCCTTCCACGGGGCACCGGCTTTAAAATGGCTACGGAATGGGGAATGGGGGGGGCTCTGTAAAAAGAAAAAAGGCCGGACACGTCTTTTGCGTCGAAGACTTAATGCTTGTGCATTAGAAACTTACGATGCGGCGGGCCGTTGGTGCCAGTAAATATGCCAGTAAAGCGCGGTGTTTCGTGATGACTTCACCCGCCTTGGCAGCTACTAAACACTAACTTTAGCCAGCTCAAAAACGAAAAGCGGTCCTGCCCGATAGCATTGCCGACAGAAAGGTAATGTTATGAAACAACTGTTTAGTCTGTATCGCCGCAATGGTATTTACCATGCCCAGAACACCCAGAACGGCAAGCTGGAAAGCCTGTACACCCGTGACGAGGCCGACGCCAAGGCACTGCTCAACGCCAAAAATGAAGCCGCGCGCCAGCCGATTTTGAATCGTCAAATCGGGCTAGCCTATCTCAGCGCCACCGACGCCGCAGCCGCCATGCGCACTTGGAAATTCGTCATGGATGAAATGGCCGCGACCAAGCAAGGCGTCACCCGTCACCGTTACGACATCGCTTGGAAAGACCCCGCCTTTGAACTGATTGGCAAACTGCCGCTGCTGGAAACCAACGCTGAACACTTCTTGAAAGTTCTCCGCACGGGCACTGTCTCCACCAATCACTATTTGCGCCGGCTGCACAATTTCGCCCTCGAAATGAATTGGCTGCCGAAATCAGTCGTGCCCCGCCGCCAATGGCCGAAGGCGGTGCATAAGGAAAAGCGCGCCATCATGCAGGCCGAACACGAGACCATCATTGCCAACGAGAAAAATTCCGAACGCCGCGCGTTCTACCAGCTGGCGTGGCACAGCCATCACGGGTTTACCACGGCCTGTGTCGGCTGGCCTTGAGCTACAGCGCGCGCGATGCGGACGCGATAGGTTGTTTTGGACGGTTGCTGGTCTGTTGAACGGTTCAGGTTGGCGGATGATTCAGCGCGCTGTCCGGCGTCGAAACCTCGTCGCTAACGCTCCTCGTCTTGAACGCTTCGTTCGCACGTCAGCAGGCATCCGTCACCGGCTGGTTGCGGCGGCCTCGCCACCAACGACCGGCTTGAGCCGCTGGTCGGTTGACCAATAACTTGACTGACACTTGACTCATCTTTTCGTGCCTGCCGGCGCGGAAAACAAAAAAGCCCGCTGGCTTGCGCCAGCAAGCCGCATAAATTCGTCAGTCTGTTTAGGGGCGCGGAAGATATTCAATGCGGTCGGCCCACTCCCAATCTTTGGCCTCACGCCACAGATCCACGAGGAGCCGGGCCTGCTTGCCGTAGGGAATCGCCGGCACCGAACGGCAAAAGAGAATCACCCCGGCATGGCCCAGACCTTCGCGAGTCAGTTCGCCCGCGTGCATCGGTATGCTCGCCCGATCAAAGCCCACGAGAATCATTTCTTCCTCCCGCAAGGTCATCAGCAGGGCCGGGTCTTTCACCGACATATAGGCGCCTTCCTGCCAGTCGGCGATGTGAATGATGGGAAAATCCGGGGAGATTTGCCGGCACGCGGCCACCAGCCGATGCGACGTGTTCTCATCCGCCAGCAGGCGCGGTTTCACGCGGCAACCTCGGCCGCACGTTGTTGCCGGATTTCTTGAACGAATGCCTTGGCAAACGCCAGCGCACAGCGCACCAAGGCTGGCGGCCAGCGAAAGTGATCCGCCGTTTTGGCGATGGTTTTCGCTGCTTGATACACGTCGACCACTTCCCACACGGCCACCCGATGGCCGAGCACATACGCTTCCCGACCACCAACGGAATCCCGGAAGCCAATACCCGGATACTCCTCCTCCAGCGCTTTTTCTTTCAGATACAGGCTGCTCAGGGTGGAGACTTCCAGATGCCGCCGCTTCGCCTGTCGCGCCAGCAGGACGGCCTCGGTTGATTCGATCCGACACGATTGCACAATGGTTGGCATGGCCCGACTATCGTTTACAATGTAAACAGTGTCAAGTTCCGCTTTGTTCCGGCGGTGGCATGGCGCCGACTTGAACGGTTCTGGCAATTCGTTTGCAACCCATCAATTTTAGCTCGCCGCGCTCGACCGAACATTAGTTCGCGCTGCATTTCATTCGCGTGCTCAATAAATACGAACGCGCTCAGGCTCACGGTTTCCATTGTTCACGTTGTGCGGACGCCTGACGCTCATGCTGGCGGCGGCAGCTAACGCCACCGCTACGCCAGCACCGGCACGCCTTCGCCGGTGGCGTCGCAGAGCATCACGTTGTTGAACTTGGTGTCATTGTGCGTCACGCGCTCGGGAAGGTTCGCTTCCAGCAGCACGCTGCAGATGGATTTCCGCTTCAACGCGAAATCGATTTCCGCTGCTGCCAGCGACATCCGGTTGGCCTGGTTCGCCGCGATGGCCTTTTCCAAATTGGCGAACCGCTTGGGGGGTGTGATGAAAATCCGGGCTTGTCTACGCAACCAACGCACAGACAGCGGATGTCCCGGATTAAAATGCATTGAAGGCGAACTCCCGCCTCCCTTATCCTCGAAGTATGAATATTCTTGAAGCCATCGAATCCCGCCGGTCCATAAAATCCTATGACCCTCATCACGTCATGCCGGAAGCGGACCTCGCGCGCCTGATGGAACTGGCCAAGCTGACCCCCTCTTCCTTCAACATGCAAAACTACCGGTTCGTGCTGGCGCGCGATAAGGAATTGCGCCGGCAGATCCGGGCCGTGGCGTGGGATCAGGCGCAGGTCACGGATGCATCCCTGCTGGTGATCCTGTGCGCGGATTTGAATGCCCACTGCGAGAACCCTCCCCGCTATTGGGCGCACGCCCCCAAGGAAGTTCAGGACGCGCTGGTGCCAGCCTTGACCCCGTTCTACGAGGGCAAGCCCCAGCTGATCCGCGATGAGGCGATGCGCTCCACCGGCCTGGCGGGCATGACCCTCATGCTCGCCGCGCGCGGGCTGGGGTACGATTCCTGTCCGATGGTGGGATTCGATCCTGCGGCGGTGGCGGGCCTCATCCAATTGCCCGCCGATCATGTCGTCAGCTTCATGGTCGCCATCGGCAAACCCACCCAATCCATCTGGCCGCGGGGCGAACGGTTGCCCGACCGGGAAGTGGTCTTCACCAATCAATTCCCGAAGCGCTGAGGCCGGCCTAGGAACCGCACCGATTCCTCGGCAGCCCTCAACGGCAAGACATGAAACGCCTGGATCCCAAGTCCGACGCCGCACGCGATCTGGCCACCGGCCGCTACCGCATCCGGCATCAGGATGCGGCTGGACTGGCGGCGGTGACCGTTCCGTGGATGCGGGAGGCGGGATGGAATCCCGGGCTGCACGATGCGGAATCTTTTTTTGCGGCGGATCCCCAGGGGTTTTTGGTGGGTGAATGGGAAGGCAGACCGATTGCCACCGTCAGCGCGGTCCGTTACGACGACACCTTCGGATTCATCGGCTGCTATATCGTCCAAGAATCCTTCCGCGGCCGGGGTTACGGCCTGGCCCTTCACGAGGCTGCCCGCAAACATCTGGAAGGCTGCACCCAGGGCGGCGACGGCGTGCTGGCCAACGTGGAGAAGTACAAGCAGATCGGGCGCGTGTTCGCCCATCGCAACGCCCGGTACGAGGGAATCAGACAGGCGACGGACTGGACCCCGCCCCTGCCCTGCCGGGAAGCCTCTTCACTGCCGCTGTCGGCGATTGAGGAACTGGATCGCGCGTGTTTCCCGGCCGCGCGCCCCGCGTTCCTGAAGGCGTGGCTGGGGCAGGCGGGGGCCGCGGCTCTGGTGGTGACCGCCCCCGGAGAATCGGGCCCCTTGCGCGGGTATGGCGTCATCCGCCCCTGTTTCCGGGGCTGGAAAATAGGTCCGCTCTTTGCCCGCGACCCGCAGACGGCTGAGAGCCTGTTCCGGGGGCTGGTGGATCGCATCCCCTTGGGCAATCCGTTCGTTCTCGATATTTCGGAATCCAACCCGGAGGCGCTGGCCCTGGTGCAACGCCATGGGCTCACCGAGGTGTTTGCCACAGCGCGCATGTACACCGGCCCGTTTCCAAAAATCCAAACGGACTGGGTTTACGGCATCACCAGCTTTGAACTAGGCTGACCCTCCATCACCGTCGTGTTCCCTGCCGGCATCCCAGTGAATCGAAGGACAGCCGGGGACCGCATTTCCGAATTGAAGATCCCATGACTTTTAATTCCGGTGAAAACTTTCCGGCGGACCTTCCCTGTAGACCTTTAAAATTACTCCGCACGACGACAAGGGCATGCCTCAAAAACCTAAAACGATTACGCCCAAATATTTTTTACAAAACTGTTGACAGTAACACTGTCAGATGCAAGAATGTCTCCGTTATGCAAGAATTCGACGCTATTCAACTGGCCGAAGCGGTACAGGCCTGGTGCAAAAAACATGGGATTCTCCCTGCCAACGGCCAGGCCGCCGAGGCTCTCACCGAGCGCACCATCCGCTATTATCGCACTCTGGGGTTACTGGATGCGCCCCTGGGCAATTATGCCCGGACCTATACTGAAAAGCATCGGCTGCAGCTGATCGCCATCCGGGTTTACCAGGCCCAGGGCATCCCCCTTCGCAAAATCCGGGAGGAGCTCTACGGCCAAAGCTTGGAAGATTTGAAAGCCTTTGAGAAAGCCGCCGCCAGCAAGGGCCAGAAAGAGCTGGCCGGCAGCATCCCGTTTGCCCCGGTCTACGAACAAGAAAACTGGTCTGTGACCCCACTGCCCTTGGGCTTTTTGCTCGTCAACCGACAGAACCGCCGCCTGCCTGAAGCTGTCCTGAAAAAAATCGAAATCCTTTTGACTGCCGTCAACGAAGAGACCGCCACCGCTGTTCACTAAAAAACCTATGAAAAACGCAAACATCCTCGAACAAGAAAATCATGAATTCGGTCTGATTGCCCAAGTCGGAACAAAGCGCATCGCGCTTCCCCTCAAGCTGGTGGAATGCGATTTCTCGGTCGCCGCCGGCGTGGTGGAAGTGCAAATGACCCAGGTGTTCCGGCAGGAAAATTCCAAGCCATTGGATTGTGTTTATCTCTTTCCGTTGCCGTCGGATGCCTCGGTGTATTCGTGCGAAGCGGACATGAATGGGCGCATCATTCGGGCCACCGTCAAAGAACGTAAAGAAGCCGTTAAGCTTGCCGAGGAGAAAAAAGCGGAAGGACGCCGGGTGGCGCTCGTGGAATCGGAGCGCGCGAACCTGTTCACGCTGAATTTGAGCAATCTGCAGCCGGACGACCTTATTTTGGTCACTTTGAAATATCTCCAGCCCCTTCGACACCTGGCGGACATGACTTCCGTGGAGATTCCCTTCTGCCCCGGCATCCGCTATATCCCCGGCAATCCCCTAATCCGGTCCAATCGCGGCACAGGAACGGCGGACGACACCGATCAGGTGCCGGATGCCTCCAGAATCTCCCCCGTCCGCATCGACGGTGAGCATACGGACGCGGCCTTCATCCATATTCAGGGAAAACTCGATGGATGCCTGATTGACGCCAAGAGCCTCACCTCTCCCAGCCACGACATAATAAGTGAATCAACCGCCGATGACCTCCGGGTAAAATTATCGCAGAAATCAGCCGTGCCGGATCGGGACTTCGTGGTGCGCTGGAAGGAGAAAAATCCAGAAACCCTTCTGGCACAGGCGTGGCACTCTGATAGGGAGGGGAAAACTTATTCATTGATAGAAATCCGAGCCCCGAAGGCTGTGGGAGAAGCCGTGCCGATGGATTTCTATTTTCTCGTGGACCGCTCGGGAAGCATGGCCGGCACTAAGTGGGAAAAAGCCGTGGAGGCAGTGCAAGCCAGCGTAAAAAATCTGGGCGAACAAGACCGGGTGATGATCACGCTTTTTGATTCGCAGTCTTATGATTTCTCCGAAGCTCCGATGGCCCCTCAAAAAATCTTGAAAGATAAAAAGTTCCAAAAACTGGTCGATATGAGCGTTGACGGGGGAACAGAAATGCTGCCGGCCCTCAAACATGTGGTTCAACTCGCAGAAACCCACTCCAAAGACCGATACAAAAGCGTGATTCTGATCACGGACGCGGAAGTAGGAAACGATACAGAAATCCTAAAAGCTTTGAGACCTGCCGCAGACCTACCGATTCACTGCTTTGGCATCGACAACAATTTAAATGATGCGCTGCTCCGGGACCTGGCGCGGCAGCAGAACGGCACCTTTAATTCCCTCAATCCGGATGAGGACGTGGCCAAGATCATCTCCGATATGGCGCTAACCATACGCCACCCGGTTCTGAAGGGGCTGACCCTATCCGTAGGCTGGGAAACGGCTTTTGCCAGCTTGCCGCCCCTGTACTCCGGTCAGGTCTACCACGCCAGCGCCTGTTCCACGGGCAAACACCCGCTGATACTGACAGGCAGCGATGATAGGAATCAGCCCGTGCAGATTCAGGCAGCGGAGCAGCCTGCCGCAAATGCGTCTCCCTATTTAAATTGGTGCAAACAGAGCATCGAAAGATGCATTTCAGAAAATCGGGAACAAGACGCCATTGCATTGTCGGTTGAAAGCAATTTGATCTGCCCGCTGACGGCTTTTATCGCTTGGGATGAACAGGAAAAAGTTTCCGTGGCGACCCATTTATTGATGCAGCCCAGCGTTAATCTTGATTGTCGTATGATTCAGATGTCACCACCAAGATTTAGATCTATTCGCGCCTTCCGTGCCCCAAGCGCGAAATTACCGGCATCCTATAACCAGTCCCCTCGATCCGGAAGTCCTCCCCCGGCGACGGCATTGCCCCTCAATATGTGGCGAGCAACGCTGCTAGAAAAAATCAAAAGCATTGTGGAAGCGTGTCGATTGCCCGAGCTGGATGCGCTCTGCCGCGCGATTTTAGATTGGGTTTTCCAATCAAAAACAGGAGTGAAAAATCGATTAAAGCTGGCGAACGATGCATTTTTTCAAATGGGATTAAAAACACAGGCCTTGGACATGCATTTTAAAAATGCCAGGGCGCTGGAAAAGGAATTAGAAAATAAAATCAGCCTTTTGGATGAAGTCCGGCACCGTCTGAAGGAACACGTGAACCGGGGAAGGTGCCTGACCCAGGCTGACATCCAGATAATCAAAGCCTCCGGCAATGCCACCGACCTGCAAGTGGATGATTTAATGCAGCTTGATGTGCTTCGGCAGAAAATCCTTTCACTCGCTCAGGAGTTTGTGAACCTGAATGTGGCGACCCGAAAAGAGAATCCACCCGAGAACGTTGCCAATTCAATTCCCTGACGCTTCAGGGTCCAATTGCGGGTAAATGAAGGAAATCCGGGAGTTTTGGGTCAATTGCGTCAGACCCCGGATTTCCTCCTCGCCCAAATCCCAATCGCAAAACGCATAATCAAAAGATTCATGGGTCTCAAATAGCCTCCGCAGGAACATGTCCGGGCAGCGGACATCACAAAACCGGACGGACGACTTTGCGAGGACACCCGCCGTCACCGTCAGGAATAAAAAATCAGGTTCATCTAAATTCCCATTCACGAAATCGGCCGTAAACCGGCTGCCGCCCTGGGTCATCATGAAAAGCATTTGAGACACCGGGCTGCGATCCTTGCAGAAAATAATGATTTTATGCCCGTCTTCAATCAAGCGCCAGAAGGTGACCATCTGATTGGCAAAGGCCCACCGCATGGGAGAATCAATCAGCGCCATCAATTCCCCGCGCACATCCTGGGGGCTCTCATCGTGGAGATAATTGATTTTCAGCCAGGATTCTCCCCCATCTTGCCGGGATGAATCCTTATTAAAAAACAAATGTTCTAAAACTAAAAGTGCTTGGGCGACCAATGGACGCGGCTCCAATAAATCATCGACTTCAAGTGTTTTAATCATGACCGCCTCCCGCGAAAAGCTCATCCCGCCCCCGCCAAAGAACTACCGCCTCAAACCAAAAGGAGCAGACAGTGGGGGCGATAATTAGTTTCATGTGGAGGAATTTTAAAATCCAACCGGGTTTCTGTCTCCTAAAGGATTTTTATTATTTTTTGGCTGGGCCTCAGTTAAACCAATTCCGTCATACTTGCTCTTCCAGCGGTAAAACGTCTGCGAACTAATGTTGTGCTACCAGCAAAGCTCCTCGTGGATTTGTCTGTTGGTCTCCGCTTCCCGTAGGATGCGGATGGGCTGCTAGGTCGTATGATGTGTCTTCTTTATGGTGGTTTTCCTTTCGCTATGCAAAAGCCATCCCACCTTTTATAGCCTAATTCAGAGGAGCCCAATCAGATTCAACAAAATCCTAATAGTTGATCACAAATCTTTAGCCGCCCTCTTGGGTGCATCCTGTTTATACTACGCCGCCTCACATTACATAAAATTGTCGATCAATACGATGGCTTCCCATTCCTCGCCGCCATACGCGCCCTTCGATGCGCCCTTCGGTGATGCGATAGCCTGGGCATCCTGATCTAAAACCTTCTGCAGTTCGGGCATTTTTTCAAGCCACGCCTTTTTGACATCCGCGCTGATTGATATTTTTTCCATTAAAAAGCCTGCGATTTGGCGATTCCCATCCAAAGTCGTAAACCAGTGCATTAATACTGAATCTGCCCTGTCCGGAATCAGCTGAAGCGTCAGCCTAATATGCAAAAACCAATCAGGAACCTCGATAAATTCAGCAATTGGAATTTCTTTCAACTCATCAGCAAGGTGGCCTTGCCATTCTTGAGACTGGCTCAGCTGGCGCTGCATTGAATCCATGTTGAGATCCAAAACACCCCGGCGCGTAAACAGCGGCTTTATAAGGTCATCGAAAAAAGCACAGCGGCACTTGCCGCAATAATTTGGACAGTACCTCGCCGTCCGATTTTTTGCGGTTTCAAAATAATAACTTGTCCCCGCTGGCTGCGTTTTCATTACAAATTAATCTCATTCCAAATCCATGTCCCCGCCGCTCTAGCCCTCCTGCCTGCCTAGCGGAAGCTGTCCAGCTCCCGGTGCAGGGCTGCCAGCTTGTCAGGCTGCTCATTCACCTGCCAGTCGATTTCAGCGATCAATTCGCGGTAGGAACGGATGGACTCTTCCCCCTTGAGCCGGCGCGGCTGCTGGATTTCCAGCTCGTAGCAGACAAACCGCAGGGCGCGAATGCCGATGACCCACGTGCCCTTCAATCCCACAAAGTAATTCCCTTCCCGGCTGATCAGCCCCCCGTCCAGAAACGGATAGCTGCGAGTGATACTATGCGCGTTGATGGGCGAGCTCGACTCCTCGCATGTGCTGGGTAATTCCAGGCGCTCGCACGCCTGGATCAATTTCAGCCAATGAATGGGATAGCGTTCCGCGCCATAATAACATTCACAGAAAAGCCGGCGCGTTCCCTTGACAAAAAAAGAGCGCGGGGCGAGGCGGGAAGATGAAAAAACATCCCTAAACTTGGGGGATATTACGGTGGTCATAGGGGTTTAAGTGGGAACTTTTATTCCTCCTCATCCGCGTCGCCGGCATCAAAACCCTCGCGGAATTGGCGCCCCTCCGCATCCTGGGAGTGGAGGACGATGAGCGAATCAGGCGGCAAATTATGATGTTCCTGAACATAGGCGAAATATTCAAAAGCCTTTGCGAAAACAGCCCTCAACAGGGGCCGATGATCCTCGGCCTCCGGCTGGTGCCGGGCCAGATGCTTGAGGGCTGCCTCCCCAAGACTGCCGTAAAAATCGTACTTGTTCGTGGCATCCAAAAAATCTGAAAAGGCGTCCCGGATTTCAAAGATGAGCCAGGTCAAAATCCGGGCGTGCCGGGTACGGACAATGAGGTCCGTCTTGAAGCCGCCGGATTCATACATGAAATCGGATGTAACCACCGTGTCCGCCCCGCTCCACTCCGGCATCGATGATTGTTGGGGATGACGCGCCAGACCTGCCACATCCTCCTCGAGCTTGCGCCCGATGGCATGCAGCTGGTCTTCCATTTGTGTCAGGTTTTCATGGCTCATGGCTGGGTATTATTCTGATTGTTAAAAACGGGACGTCAGTTCACGTCCACCACATGTTATGACCGTCGGCAAAAAATTTATGAATTTCATCCTGGAATGGCAGCGACCGGATGCGTTATGCCTTTCCGATCCCCGCAGGTTTTAAATACCGCATAGGACGGCTCATTCGCAATGACAGCCGCCCGGCTGCCAAGGAGGCGGAGGCACGATTGATTTTTTTGGTTCACCACAAAAAAGCGTTGCTCAGGCTGGCGATTCAAAAAGTCCAGGGTTCCCCCACCGATTCCCTTCCCCCGCAACCCGGGAAAAACGACCAGGCAGGTCTCCCTATCGCCATACAACCTGAATCGGCCAAAAGGTTTTTGATCCCAGAAAAAGCCGGCCAGAGCGCCTTCAGAGGTGATCGAAAACATCGCGGCGATCCCGGACTGGAATGAATCCCTCAGGAGAAACGGAAAGCAGCGCCGGATGGCTGGGCCACAGCGCTCTAGGATGGTTTCCAGGGCCCCAGCTGGCTTCCCCGCAATTTCATTGAATTCGAGCTTCATGCTTGGCCCCAATTTGCCTTATGCCGTTATTTCGTAAGTTTCATCCCAAGTCTCTTCTATCGAGGAAACTTCATTGTCATCGATGCTGCAGCTGTAACCCTGATAATTCTCCTCCTCGCTGTGTTGCAATTGATCTTCAATCCACTCCCCGAGCATTTCCTCAGCTTTGGATTCCAAGGCTTTCTCGGTTGCGTCAGATATTGTGAATTTTTCAGGCTCAAAACTGACGTCCCAATCATCCATGGAACAGCCTCCGACGTTCCCTGAAGCCTGACAGTTGATTAAGATGGCGTCCCCGCTGATTTCCTTGCCTTCCAACTCGTGAATGGTGCCTGCCACCATTTCGGCGAAAGAGGCTCCGTCCCAGTCACCCAAGTCGTCCCAGCTATGACAAAAAGTGACTTCAGCGATGATTTTGCCCTTGGAAATGGACAAGGCCAGCTCGCGCAGATAAAGGAAATTCTCTTCGTCGTCAAAAGTGTAATACCACTCCTCAACCTGATCTTTAAAACCAGCCTTCTCTTTGGCTTTGAATTTGCCGTCAAATTCCACGTCGCAGCCCTTATGCCAGGCGGCGATTCCAATGCGGGTCAATTTGCGCTCCTCAATGGATTTCCGGAGGGCGTCGACGAATGTTTTATCGCTTTTAAGTATTTTCATATTTTGAAGAGTTGGTGTGTGCTTGGCGTGGAATCATTGGCGATGAGTCTTGTCATATTGGAGCGCACGGGCAAGGATTTATGCGGTCCGTCCTCAGCCACCGCGGTTCCAAGCGTTTCACCTGGGGTTTTATTCACCCGACGTTCCTCCCTGCGTCCACTCTCGTGCCGAATAAGGCCAGCAAGCCGTCGCGCAGCTGGCGTGCCTCCTTGGGCGAGGCTGTGTCCAGCGAGGTCCGGATGCGCTGTTTAGTGAAGTCCGGCAGGTGCAGCGTGAAATGGCACCACCAGGTGCCGTGATTGTTCCAGAGATGATGATCCGGGTTACTCGAGTCCACCCGGATGGCCGGTATTATGTTCATGCGTTGTTTTGCTTTCAACGCATCAGAAGATCTGCAAACAAAAAACCGCCCGACAAGGCATCAGGGCGGTATTCGAATCACAGATGTTGTCGGAACTACAAGTTCCGCACATCGAACCAGAACGCCTGT